>NZ_DF970279.1 GCF_000953855.2 Mizugakiibacter sediminis | reverse complement strand
ATCGTCTCAAAGGGCAGTTACACAGTTCAAATTACAGACTCCGCCGCCGAGATAATGGAGAATTGGCTAGCATCAAACTCTACATGCATCTGCGTGTAAAAATATCGATAAAAGAGCGCAGAAGAACATATCACTGCCACCCGCAGGAGGACCCAGACATGTTCTCTCTTCATCTTCTCTGCCTCGCACCAGACGCCGAGCCAAACCTCGGGTCTCGTTGCAGTTATGTCAGTTAAAATTGTGTAATGACCCAGCGGTTTCTGCGCAGGTCAGGCCGCTAGTTAATCTTTTCAAGAACAAATACAAGTTTATCGAAAGAAGTATCGAAACCTATATCATTACACGCATAACGCAAACCTTTTTTTGTCTTTTCAATTTTCATACCAGAACTATACGCCTGTGAATTTACCCCGCGACCACGGTCCCAGACATTATATACGTGCAGCTTGCCTAGCGCAGTGTGGCATAAAAATTCTGTTTCTTTGGGTTCGGCGTCACTCCATATATATATACTTGGATATATATTGCCTTTTATTTCTATTCCACCATCGGTGGAAAGCCATACTCCTTGCCTCCATTGAGAGTGAACTCGCTCAAATCTGATAACGAATCTATCCATGTCATTAATGTCAATTACGTCCCATTTAATTACATATGGATCCCCCATATCCGCAAATGCTTTACTCCGCAGCGGTGCACTCGGCAATTTTGCAGTATGCCTATCGAAACTGGACATAAACCACTATCCCCCACTTGGCATCGGCCCATTGTAATGTCTAAACGGATCGATCGCAGAATGTTCCCAAGGCCATGCTTCTTGCAGATTGCTGGGATCATGAGTTCCACCCTGTGAGCGCGGAATCACATGATGCAACTCCATGGGGATATTCAATTCGTCGTGTAATGGGGCGAGCCCACGATACATGCGATCAAGATTCGTGCTAGAAAACTCACCAGGCACGGCATGACGCGCCCTATTCTGCCAGTACGCACGCCTCGCGGCACTCCAACTCTGTGGATTTACTGGGCAATACCCCTCAGATATCTCCTGTTCGGTTTCTGTCGCGGGGGGAAGCACCTCATTAATGCCGAGTGGTCGGTTTTCAAGGAACGGATCCTCCCACTCTCTGTTAGGTTCTTCCTCTGCGGGTTCAGTTGCCTCCTGGTAGCCAGAGAAATCTACCCTGCTCAGGGGCTCATCCGTTACATAGCCATATAGGTTCCCGCTTCCCCCATGGAAACCTATTGGGTCTTTCGCCGTCCACCGCCCCGTCTCCGGGTC
>NZ_DF970278.1 GCF_000953855.2 Mizugakiibacter sediminis | reverse complement strand
ATCAGCAGCACCAGCATCACGTCCACGAGGGGCGTGACGTTGATTTCCGACATCGGGCCGCCGCCGCCGCTGTTGGTACTGAACGCCATGGCGTCTTACCTCACTTCTCGAAGCCGATCTTCTTGACGTTCTTGCTCTTGGCTTCGGCCATCACCGTCGCCAGGATCTCGTACCGCGTGGTGTCGGTCGCCTTGATGCGCAGCTCCGGCTGCGCATCTTCAGGTTTGGCCCCCACCACCGCCAGCTGCGCCGCCAGTTCCAGGTCCGAGATCGGGCTGTCGTTCCAGTACAGCGAGCCGTCTTCCTTGATCACCAGGCTGATCGGCTCCAGCGGATTTTCCTGCTGGACGTTCGGGTTCGGCTGCGGCAAGTCGATGCGGATGTTGTGCGACAGCATCGGCGCCGTGATCATGAAGATGATCAGCAGCACCAGCATCACGT
>NZ_DF970277.1:89938-115668 GCF_000953855.2 Mizugakiibacter sediminis | reverse complement strand
CACCGCCGCCTGCCGCGCCCGCCCCACCGCCGGCGCCGCCGCCCGCTGCCGCCCCGGCCGCGCCGCGCCGCCTGGTCTACCAGTGCGGCGACCGTCGCATCGAGGCGCAGGCGGACGACGATGCGATCGCCCTGGCGCTGCCCGAGCGCGCGCTGCGCCTGCCGCGGCAGGTGTCGGCCGGCGGCGCGCGCTACGCCGACGGCGAAGGCAACGAGTTCTGGAGCAAGGGCGCCTCGGCGCGCCTGACGCTGGACGGCGGCAAGCCGCAGACGTGCACGCTGACCGACGCCGGCTCGCCCTGGGCGGACGCCAAGGCGCGCGGCGTCGGCTTCCGCGCGGTCGGCAACGAACCCGGCTGGTCGGTCGAGGTCGACCGCGGCGACGCGCCGGCGATGCGCGTCGTCCTCGATTACGGCCAGCGCCGGTACGACCTCCCCGCCACGCAACCGTTCGGGGATCCCGCCACCGGCGAGGTCGGCTTCCGCGGCGACGCCGGTGGCGCGCCGGTGGAACTGCGCATCCGCCGCGCGGTCTGCACCGACGCGATGAGCGGCGAGACCTTCAACGCCAGCGCCGACCTCGCCGTCGACGGCGCGCACTACCGCGGCTGCGGACGCTTCCTGTTCTGACGCCGTGACGCGGCACCATGGCGTGGAACGGCATGCACGCTTTCGGACGCGGATTTGCGCCGATCGATGCGGATAGAGCACGAGGCCCGGACAAACCGACCGGCGTCATGCCCGAAAGCCTCGCGACGATCCATCCGCGTTCATCCGCGCAGATCCGCGTCCGCAAACCATCATCCGCAAGACTTCCCGGCTAGGCGGTGCTCTCCGCGCTGTAGCGCGCCAGCAGGCCGCTGCGCACGGTGGCGCGGAACACGGCGACGAAGCAGGCGTAAGCGAGCACGATCTGCGCGGCGGCCAGCCCGGCCGCCCAAGCCAGCTCCCGCAGCGGGAACGGCTTTCCGGCGACCAGCGCGCGCAAGCCCTCGAACACGTACGACGGCGGCAGCGCGCGCGCGATCGCCTGCATCCACGCCGGCAGCACCGCCAGCGGATAGAACACCGAGGCGAACGGCGACAGCAGCGCCGGGATCGGCCACACCAGCCACTCCGAGGCGGGGCCGAGGCGCAGCACCATCGCGCTGGCGAGGATGCCGAGCGCGATGCCGAACAGGAACAGCACGACGACGAACGGCACGAACTGCGCGCCGTAGGCGAGGAACGGAAAGCCGAACGCCAGCGACGCCAGCGCCAGCATCACGGCGAGACCGACCAGGCTGGTGGCGATGCTGGTCAGCACCAGGCCCAACACGTACTCCGACACCGACAGCGGCGTGGCGAACAGGTTGAGGAAGTTGCGCGACCACACGTCCTCGAGGAAGGCGGTGGTGACGCCGTGCATGATGCGGGTGAAGAAATCCCACAGCAGCGCCGCGCCCAGCAGGGTCAGCAGGAAATCCGGGCCGTGCGGCGCGATGCGGTCGAGGTAGCGGGCGATGAAGCCCCACAGCACGATGTCGATCGCCACCCAGGCGAACAACGGCACCAGCCGGGTCGGGCTGCTGCGCAGCAGGTAGTACTGGCGCAGCGCGATCGCGGCGACGTGGCGCGGATTCATGCCATCGGCTCCGCGAAGGTCAGCGGCTCGCGCGCCACGCGGATGAACAGCGCCTCCAGCGACGGAGCGCCATGCTCGCGCGGCAGCGTCTTCGGATCGCCTTCCAGCAGCAGACGCCCCTGCGACAGGAACAGCACGCGGTCGCACACCGCCTCCACCTCGTACATGTTGTGCGAGGTCCACAGGATGCCCAGCGTGTCGCGGCTGGCGATCGCGCGGATGGCGTGGCGGATGTGCTGCGCGGCGGAGGGATCCAGCGACGCGGTCGGCTCGTCCAGCAGCAGCAGGCGCGGCCGGTTCAGCATCGCCTTGGCCAGCGCTACGCGCGTCTGCTCGCCGGACGACAGCAGGCCGCAGCGCGTGTGGCGGAAGCGCATGAGGTCGAATTCCGCCAGCACCTCCTCGATGCGCGCGGCGAGGTCGCGCACGCCGTACAGCAGGCCGAAGCAGCGCAGGTTCTGCTGCACGGTCAGGTTGCCCGGCAGCGGCGCGTAGACGGCGGCGAAGTTGGTGCTGGCCAGCGCGCGCTCGCGCTCGCGGGCGAGGTCGACGCCCTCGATGCGGATCTCGCCCGCGCTCGGCGCCAGCACGCCGAGGATCATGTTGATGGTGGTGGTCTTGCCGGCGCCGTTCGGACCGAGCAGGCCGACGATCTCGTTGCGGCGCACCTCGAACGACACGCCGTCGACGGCGCGCGTCGTGCCGTAGCGCTTGCCGAGATCGCGTACGGCGAGGATGGCGGAGGCATGCGGCATCGTCGTGGAATCCCGGCGCCAGGCGGCTCGAAACGACATGAACACACGACCGCTGGCGGCCGTGACGGGGCGATGCGATGGTGTCACGTCCGTCGCGGCGGAGGAAACGACGCCGCGTCGGCCGCCCCCGTCAGCCCGCGTAGCGCATGCGCCGGCGCAGCCACTGCCAGCGGCCGGCGCGCACCGCGGCCACGCCGAAGACCGCGGCCGCCGCCAGGCTCGCGCCCACCGCCGCCACCGAGGCTTCCGGGCCGAAAGCGCCGCCGGTCAGCAGATCGCGGCCTTCGAGCGACACGCGCAGCAGACCGCCGTGCGCCGGACCGCCCGACACGGCCACGCCGAACACGCCGCCCTCGGTGAAGTTCCAGCCGAAGTGCAGGCCGATCGGCAGCCACAGGCTGCGGCTCCAGGCGTAGGCGAGGCCGAGCAGCGCGCCGGCTTCCAGCATGATGGCGACGGTGCTGGTCCAGGTGGCGCCGGGATTGCCGGCATGCGCGAGGCCGAACAGGCCGGCGGAAGCGATCAGCGCCACGGTGGTGCCGAAGCTGTCCTCGAGCAGGCGGAAGACGACGCCGCGGAAGACCAGCTCCTCGCCGACCGCCGCGGCCAGCGAAGCGCCGAGCGCCGTCCCTAGGTGCGTCGACGCATCGAGACCGTGCCAGCGCGCCACGCCCAGCAGCGCCAGCGCCGCATAGACCAGCACGAACAGCGACGCGCCGATGGCGGCGCCGCCCAGCACGCGCGCCGCCGCGCCTTCGGCGGCGAGTTCGCCGACCGGCCGGCGTTCGAACCTGCGCACCATGCGCGCATAAAGCGCCAGCATCGCCGCCGCCAGCAGCAGCGCGGCGACGATCGCCAGCGCGTCCGCCGGCGCCTGCGGCCACAGCCGCATGACGCCCAGGCGCAAGAACTGCAGGCCGATGTAGACGGCGATCAGGATCGCCGCCATCAGCGGCAGACGGACGAGGTTCAGGTCGATCCACCGCGCGGCGATGCCGGCGCGTCGTGGCGTCGCTGGTTCGGACATGCGATTTCCCCGGGCGTGATCGGACGGCAGGGCCGACCGCGGCGGCAGTATAGCGATCGCCCCCGCCGGCACGGCCCGGCGCATTGCGCGGCGCGGGGCCCGTCCCCATCTACGCGCCATCCCTGCTGACGGAGCATGTCGTGACGACGCCCGTGGAAGTCCCCTGCCCGCACTGCACCACGCTGAACCGCGTGCCCGGCGCGCGCCTCGGCGAAGGCCCGGTGTGCGGGCGCTGCAAGCAGCCGCTGTTCGGCGGTCATCCGGTCGAGCTCAGCGCCGGCTCCTTCGACGCGATCGCCGGGCGCGGCGACCTGCCGGTGCTGGTCGATTTCTGGGCGCCGTGGTGCGGCCCCTGCCTCGCCTTCGCCCCCGTGTTCGCCGATGCCGCGCGCACGCTGGAGCCGCACGTGCGCCTGGCCAAGATCGACACCGAGGCCGAACCGCAGCTCGCGGCGCGCTTCGGCATCCGCAGCATTCCCACCCTCGCCCTGTTCCGCCGCGGCCGCGAAGTGGCGCGCCAGGCCGGCGCGATGGACGGGCGCACGCTGCGGCTGTGGCTGGACCGCGCGCTGGCGCAGGCGTCCTGACGCCGCGCGGGCACATCGCCGCGCCCGCGGACGGCTTGTCCGCTCCCCGCATTCGCCCCGCGCCACCGCCGGGCTTATGCTAGGAGGCTGGACGAGTTTCCCGGACACGCGACGGCGCGTCCCGGCCTCGCTCACCGACACCCACAGGGACAAGCCCATGCGTACCTTCCGACCCTTCACCACCCTCGTCCGCGCCGCGGTGCTCGGCCTCGCCCTCGGCGCCGCGGCGGCCGCCGCGGCCGCCACGCAGGTCACGTTCGAAGCGAACAATCCGTGGACGCAGTTGCGCGGCAGCCTCAGCCACGACGACTACAGGCAGGACTACACCGTCGCCGGCCACGCCGGCAAGACGCTGGCGCTGCGGCTGTTCTCGAAGAACCCCAACATCTACCTCAAGGTGATGGGCCCCGACGGCAAGAAGCCGCTGGTCGACACCATCAAGACCGGCGAGACCACCTGGTCGGCGCCGATGCAGGCCGACGGCGAGTACACCGTCGAGGTGTACACGCTGCCGGAGACCACCAAGTCGGGCGAGGACTCGCCCTACGCGCTGCAGGTCGGCATCTACTGAGCGCGACCGGCGCCGCGCCGGGCGCGCGGCGTCGGCGACCCTCCGGCCGGTCCGTCATTCCCGCGCATGCGGGAAGCCGGAATGAACGCCCGGGGGCGGTGGGGGCATCGGGGTCGCCCCGCTTGCGGTTTTCCCCGGCCGCCCGCGCGACTCGCGCCTTCGCGGCGCTCGTCCTGCGGGCCGCCTGCGGCGGCCGCGGGCACGACGTCCGCCGATTCGTTCAGGCCTCCCCCAGCTCCGCCAGGAAGCGCGCCAACATCGCGTTGAAACGCTGCGGCTGGTCGACGAACACGGCGTGACCGGCGTCCTCGATCGTCTCGATGCGTCCGTGCGGCAGTTTCGCCGCCATCGCCTTCTGCGCCTCGAGTTCCGGCGAAGACGCCGCGGCGATCACCAGCGTCGGCCGGTCCAGCTTCGCCAGGGCGGGCGTGCGGTCGACGCCGAACAGGTCCGCCAGCAGCATCGCCTGGCCGATCGAAGTCGGCGTCTTCAGCAGGCTGGCGACCAGGCGATCGAATTCCGGCTGCGGCAGCGGCCGCCGGATGATCGCCCGCAGCATGCCGCGCGCATACGCCTGCGGGTGCGCGCCGTAGATCGCCAGCCGCTCGAGCTCCTGCGCCGCCGCCTGCGGCCGCGCCTGCACCGACTGCGCGCCCGCCGACACCGGCGCGTCGACCAGCACCACGCCGGCGAGCGCGGCGGTGCCGAACTGCTCGACGTAGGCGGCCACGTCCTGCACGCCCTGCGACCAGCCCACCAGCACGATGCGCTCCAGCCCGAGCGCCGCCAGCAGCGCGTGCAGGTCGCGCGCCCGCGCCTCCGGCGTGTTGCCTTCCGTCACCTTGCTGGAGTCGCCCTGCGAGCGCGGGTCGAAGCTGACCACACGGCGCTGCCCGCGGAACGCGGCGATCTGTTCGCGCCAGATCTCGGCGCTCATGCCCCAGCCGGGCACCAGCACCAGCGCCGGCGCGTCGCCGGCCGGGCCGGTGTCGACCACGCGCAGGCGCACCTGCGGCGCGGTTTCGACGACGCGCTCGACCGGCACCGCCGCGGCGCCGGCACGTGCCGGCGCCTGCGGCAGCATCGCGGCAGCGGCGGCGATGCATGCAGCCATGAGCTTGCCCATGATTCCGTTTCCTTCGCGCAGCGCCCGAGGGCGGAGTCGGCGATTTTTACCGCGCCGGCCACGGCAGCTGAACCATGACCGACGGCACGGTGCGCCACCGGCGCGCGTCAGTGCCGCGCCAGCGCCAGCACGATCTCCAGCGCGATCAGCAGAACGATGGCGATTTCCAGCAATTCGGCGCGGCGACTGGAGGCTTCCTCGTAAAGCGCCGCGTAGGTATCGCGGATGATCGCCAATTTCCGATCCACCGACGCGCTCAGCGTCGGCACGCGGAACAGCTCCAGCGCCGCGGTGTAGACGCGCGCCAGGTAGACGTCCTCGGTGACCTGCAGCGCGTTGTCGGCGCGCTCGGTCAGCTCGGTGACCTCGGCGACCAGCCGGTACAGCCGCCGCGCCAGGTGGGCGAAGCGGCGCGCGGCCAGCAGCGCCGTCGCGCCACGCGCCTCCTCGACGCGCGCGTACATGCGCGGCAGCTCGTCGTCGAGCAGCGCGTCGTAGTAGCGGAACTCCACCAGCTGCGCGTTCGCCACCTCGATCACGTCGGCGACGTCGGAGTCGCGGCGCGGCTCGTAGACGAAGGCGCGGTCCCAGGCCAGCACCACCAGGTCGTCGGCGTAGTAGGAAAAGCTGCGCGCCAAGAGGTCGCGCCGCGCCGCCTCCGACAGCGGTCGCGATTCGCCCGACAGCAGCCCGGCGATGTCCAGCCGCGCGCGCAGGGCGGCGGCGTCGAGCGGCTCGTCCAGCGCGTGCACCGTGCCGATCAGGTAGTCCTCCTGCAGGTCGGCGGCGACGGCGGGACGCTCCAGCGCCGGCCCGGCGCGCTCGCGCACGCGGTCGAGCAGCGCGGTCCAGAACGCCTGCTGCGCGTTCGGGCCGACCGCGCGGTCGAGCGCGTCGAAACGCGCCACGAACGCCGGCCACGGCGTGTCGGTCACGGCCACGCGCACCGCCAGCGCGGCGACGCCGAAGTCGTACAGGCGCGCGCTGGCCTGCCCGGTCACGCGCTTGCCGTCCAGTTCGATCTCCACCTCGCCCAGCGCCAGCCGCAGCGGCGGCACGCCGAAGGCCAACGCCTTGGACGGCGTGCTGGTCAGGCGCGTGCGGCTGCTCGCGCCGGCCGCCCACAGCGCCTCGGCGCGCGCCAGGTCGATCGCGTAGGCGACATCGAACAGGCGCAGCGCGGTCAGTTCGCCGGAACGGATCGTGATGTCGTCCGTGCCCATCGCCACCGGTATCCGCAGGGAATCCCGTCACGAGTGTAGCGGCCCGGCGTTATGGCCACGTCAGGCGCGGCCGGAGGCGGCGCCCGCGCCCAAGGACGCGGGGCCGGCGCGCGGCGCGCACCGGCCCCGCAAGGTTTGCCGCGACGGCGTCAGTGCCGCTGGTACAGCGCCATCACGTCGCGGCGCAGCGCCGCCTGGCTGGCGCCGCGGCTGTAGAACATGTGGCCGCCCGGATACTCCTTCACCTGCACGCGGTCGGCGTCGCCCATCACCGGCATCTGGTCGACGATCAGCACCGAGGCCATGAACGGGCACGACAGGTCGCCCCAGCCGTGCGCGATCAGCACCTGCAGCTTAGGATCGATCGCCACCGCCTGGCGCAGCTCCTGCACCGAGCCGCGCTCGGAGCCCTTGCGGTCCCACATGCGGTTCACCTCGTAGCTGAGCGCGTTGTAGCGGCCGTCGTACTTCCAGCCCACGGTGCGGGTGATGAAGTCGACCATCGCCGTGGTGGTCGGCGCGACGATGCTGTCGAGCAGCGGATCGTTGGTGCGCTGCTGCGGATCGAACGGGAACGGATCCCAGGCGGTCACGTTGGAGTCGTAGCGGCTGCCCAACTTGCCTTCGGCGCGGTAGACCTCGCGCAGGTAGGCCTGCGTCTCCAGGCGGCCGCCGGAGCGGCGCACGAAGGTCGGATCGAGGCCGGACAGTTCCGTCACGCGCTTGACGATGCGCTCCAGCGCCTGCGGATCGGAGCGGCCCTTCAGCAGATCGGTGACGTAGTCGCCGCGCGTGTAGTCGATCACCTTGGCCATCGCGGCGTCGGTCAGCCGGCCCTGGCGCTCGAGGTTGGCGGCGGCGATGCTGGGCAGGGTCAGCATCCACGGCAGCGGCGACAGGTCGCCGTCGTCGGAGGCGCCCGGATCGAGGTACGGCGAAACCAGCACCAGGCCGTTCATCGCCACGCCGAGGCGCGTCTGCAGGTAGTGCGTGATGCGCGGGCCGCGGAAGCCGCCGTAGCTCTCGCCGACCAGGTACTTGCGCGAGGTCATGCGGCCGTTCTTCACCAGCCAGTCGTAGATGATCCGCGACAGGTAGTGGATGTCGGCGTCGGTGGCGTAGAACTGCTTCTTCGCCTCGTCCTCCGGCACGCGCGCGCGGCTGAAGCCGGTGCCGACCGGATCGATGAACACGAGGTCGGTGAAATCGAGCCAGGTGCCGGGGTTGTCGCGCAGCGTCGCCGGATCCGAGGGGCTGTCGCCCTCGGCGCCGAACTGCACGTGCTTCGGTCCGATCGCGCCGAGGTTCAGGTACACCGAGGAGGCGCCCGGACCGCCGTTCAGCGCGAACGTCACCGGGCGGTCGCGGCCGGGCACGACGTAGGCGACGTACATCACGTCGGCGATCACCTTGCCCTTCTCGTCGCGCACCGGCAGCGAGCCGACGGTGGCCTCGTAGCGCAGCGTCCTGCCGCCGACTTCGACGCTCTGCTGCACGGTCCGGTCGGCGGGGAACGGCGGCAGATCCATGCCTTCGTCGGCGTGGGCGGCCTTGGCGTCTTTCGCCGGCGCGTCGGCCGCGAACGCCGTCGCCGGCGCGAACGCGCCGATGGTCAGGCATGCCGCCAGCACGGCGGCGATCGAGCGCTTGAACATGCGGAACCCCCAGCAGCCCTGGAACGGGAGCGCCGCAGCGTAGCCGCCCGCGACGACGGCGCGATGTGCCGAAAGGGATGCCCGGCGCGCATGCCGGCCCGCCGGGGTCAGTCCAGCGCGACCACCACCTTGCCGAAGTGCCGGCCCGAGGCCAGATGCGCGTAGGCCTCGTGCGCGCGCCCGAACGCGAACACGCGGTCGATCACCGGGCGGATGCGGGCGTGCGCGACGAACCGCAGCAGCCGCTCGGCCATCGCCCGGCTGCCGACCAGCACGCCGACGAGACGATGCACGCCGCCGATCAGCGCGAACGGCCCGAGCTCGACGCCGAAACCGCCGCCGACGCCGCCGACCATGGCGATGGTGCCGCCGTTGCGCGTCGCCGCGATCGAACGCCGCAGCGTGTCCCGGCCGCCGACCTCGACCACCAGGTCGACGCCGCGGCCACCGGTCAGCCGGCGCACCTCGTCCTGCCATTCCGGCGCGCGCCGGTAGTTGACCGTCTCCACCGCGCCCAGCGCGCGGGCGCGCTCCAGCTTGGCGTCGTCCGAGGACGTCACGATCGCGCGCAGTCCGGCCGCCGCCGCGAGCTGCAGCGCCCACACCGAAACGCCGCCGGTGCCGAGCAGCAGCACGTCGGACCCGGGCGGCAGCGAGGCGGCGACGAACAGCGCATGCCAGGCGGTGACGCCGGCGCACGGCACCGTGGCCGCCTCGACGAAGTCCAGCCCGGGCGGCAGCGCCACCAGCGCATGCTCGGCGGCGACGATCTCCTCGGCGAGCACGCCGTCGATCGCCCCGCCCAGCCCGCTGACCGTGGTTTCCGGCGTCGGTAGGCCGTCGATCCAGTCGGGGAAATAGGCCGCCAGCACGCGGTCGCCGACGCGGAAGCGGGTGACGCCGGCGCCGACCTCGACCACCTCGCCCGCGCCGTCCGAGGCGGGCACCACCGCCGCGCCGGCAGCGGCGCGCCCGCCGCCCTCGGCCACCTGCAGGTCGCGGTTGTTCAACGCCACCGCGCGCATGCGCACGCGCACCTGGCGCGCGGCCAGCGGCGGCGAGGCCTGCTCCACCCGCGCCAGCGTGCCGATGCCGCCGCCACGCACGATCCGATACGTCTGCATGAGCCCTCCCGGGAGATGTACGCCGCCGCGGCGGCACCGACGGCCACGATATCGAAGCGTGCTGCGCTCCGGTGGTGTAAATTCGTCCGCGGATTGATTCCAGAAATTATTCAATCGTGGCCATCGACGACCCCCTCGACGGTATCGCCGCGTTCGTGCAGGCGGCCGAGTCCGGCAGCTTCGCGCAGGCCGCGGCGCGGCTGCGCGTGACCCGCTCGGCGGTCAGCAAGAGCATCGCCGCCATGGAGCGGCGTCTCGGCGCGCGCCTGTTCCAGCGCACCACGCGCCGGCAGAGCCTCACCGAGAGCGGCCAGGTCTATTACGAACGCTGCCGCCGCGCGCTGGACGAGCTGGAGGCGGGCGCGGCGGCGCTCGCCAGCGGCCGCAGCGAGCCGCGCGGCCGCCTGCGCGTCAGCGTGCCGGTGCTGTTCGGCCGCCACTGCGTGGCGCCCGTGCTGGCGCGGCTGGCGCAGCGCCATCCCGCGCTGGCGCTGGAGATCGCCTTCAGCGACCGCGTGGTCGACCTGATCGAGGAAGGCTTCGACCTCGCCGTGCGCATCGGCACGTTGCCCGACAGCGCCTCGCTCGCGGCGCGGCGGCTGGCGACGCAGGATTTCGTGCTGTGCGCGGCGCCCGCGTTCCTCGCCGCGGCCGGCTGGAACGGCCGTCTCGACGGCATGGCGGGCCTGGCCGGCATCGCCTACGCGCGCGCCGGACGCGAGACGCCCTGGCAATGGTCGGACGGCGACGGCCGCGTGCATGCGCTCGGCATCGTCACGCGCCTGCGTTACGACGACGTGCAGGCGATCGCCGACGCCGCCGTGGCCGGGTTCGGCATCGCCCGGCTGCCGCGCTGGCTGGCCGCGCCGCAGGCGCAGGCCGGCCGGCTGAAGCTGCTCACCGACCGCGAACACGTGCTGCGCACCGACATCCACGCCGTGTGGCCGCACGCGCACCACCTGCCGGCGAAGACGCGCGCCGCGATCGACGCGCTGGCCGCAGAGATACCGGCTGCACTGGACCGAAGTCAGCAGCCCTGACGCAAGCCGCGCCCGACCGACCGCAGCGCGCCGGCCATCGTCGGCGCCCAGGCCGCGAACGCCACCCACAGCATCACGCGCGGCACCCACTGCAGCGGCGTGAAGTCGGTGGCGAGCGACAGCCGCCAGGTGGCCAGCGCGTACATGCCGAGCGGGAACACCAGGCTCCAGAAGCTCGGGTGATAGCTCAGACGCTCGCCGCGCACGAAGTATTTCCAGAAGCCGAACACCGCCAGCAGCGGGATCCACCACGTCGCCCATGCCCACAGGATCAGCGTGGTGCCGTCGGCGAACGGCCGCAGCGCGATCAGGAACGGAATGCCGGTGTCGGACATGATCAGCGTCGAACCGGCGTTGGCGCTGATCGCCGCCGCGCCCATCACCACCCAGAACAGCGGCGTCATGTCGGAAGCCTCCACGCGCAGGAAGAACAGCCGGTAGCTGAACAGGGTGATGAAGATGCCGTAGTGGACGATGCCGACGCCCCACAGCATGTGCGCGGCGACGAACATCGGCGCCTTCCACGCGCCCAGCGCCGGCGCCAGCAGCGCGCCGAGGATCGCCAGCGACTCGGTGCCGACGATGGCGATCAGCCAGCCGCCGTGGACCACGTCGGCGCCGCCGGCGTTGAGGAAGGTCAGCACGCCGAAGCTGAGATAGGCCAGCGTCACCCACACCGCGAACGCATACAGCCACAGCGCCAGCGCCGCCGCCACCTGGCCGCGGATCAGCAACTGGACGCCGAGCACGTCGGCGGCGGCGACGATGGTGAAGAAGGAGAACACCAGGCGCGGGTTCACCAGGTCGGCCCACAGCGCGCGCGGAAAGCGCAGCGTGCGCAGCGTCAGCGCCAGCGTCAACCAGGCGAACGCCACCAGGTTGATCGCCAGCAGCGCGTGCGAGAGCAACTCGAAGCCGAGCAGGTAGGCGGTGTTGGAAATGATGCCGGTAGCCATCACCAGCGCGAAATAGCCGGGGTAGAGCGTGCGGATGCCCGCCGCGAGGCGTTCGCGCAAGCGCACCGCCGCCCCCTCGCCCGCCGCCTTCGTCACCGTCGCGTTCGCCATGCCCCGCCTCCCGCCGCGGCAGGATGCCGCGTCGCCCCCTCCGGACTCACGACGCCTCGGCTCGTCCGTGGCCGCTGTCGCCGGCCGGCAAGCCGGCGCGCTGCGCGCGCCGGCGCTGATACAGGTGCTCGTCGGCGCGCGCGATCGTGCGTTCCAGCGGCTCGCCGTCCTGGTGCAGCGCCCAACCGTAGGAAAACGCCAGCTGCGTCTGCGCCGCCGCCTCGCGCTCGATGCGCGCGACCAGGCCGGCCAGATCCGCTTCCGAGGCGCCGTCGACGATCAGCGCGAATTCGTCGCCGCCCAGTCGCACCACCGCGTCGCCGCTGCGCCCGACGTCGGCGAGGAACCGGCCCATGGCCACGAGGGTGGCGTCGCCCTGCTTGTGGCCGTAGGTGTCGTTGATGGATTTGAAGTGGTCGAGGTCGACGACCACGCAGCCCCAGCGCCCGTGCGGGCCGGCGCGCGCCTCGAACTCCTCGAGGTAACGGCGGTTCCAGCAGCGTGTCAGCGGATCGAGCCGGCTCAGCTCGATCAGTTGCCGTTCGTAATCCTCGCGCTCGGTGATGTCCTGCGCATAGCCCAGCACGTAGGGCGTGCCTTCGTCCTGCTCGTACCAGCGGTTGGCGTAATGCCAGGTATGCAACGTGCCGTCGGCGTGGCGCACGCAAAACGTGCCGGAAGCGTTGCCCTGCCTCGCCACCGTGCGCAGGTAGTCGACGAATGCCTGCCGCTCGGCCTGCGGGATGAACTCCACCAGGTTGCGGCCGATCAGCGCTTCCACGCTGCTGCCGAGCGCCTGGGCGATCGCCGGATTCGCCGCCAGCAGGCGGCCGCCGGCGTCGTGCGTCCAGATGAAGCTCGGGCTCTGCTCGAACAGGTCGCGGAAACGCCGTTCGCTGCGGCGCAGCGCGCGCAGCGCGCGCTTGGTATCGGTGATGTCGCGCAGCACGCTGAGCACGCCGTGCACGTGGCCGCGAGTGTCGTCGATGGGCACGCGCACCACCGAATACTCGCGCAACTCCTTGCCGACGCGGAACACTTCCTCGGTGGCGATCGCGCAGCCGCGCTCGATCACCTCGCGTCGCCGCGCCGCCATGGCCTCGGCGGTCGCCGCGTCCAGCCATTCGGCCGACGGATGCCCGACGACCTCTTCCCGGCTGCGGCCCGTGAACGCCAGCCCGGCCGAGTTGGCCAGCAGCACGCGGCCCTCGCGGTCGTGCACGAGGATCACGTCGGTGGTGCCCTCGATCACCGCGTGCAGCATCGCGCCTGCGTCGTGCATGCGCTGCTGGAACGCGTGGTGCGCCCGCAGCGACAGCGCGAGCAGCCCCAGACCCAGCAGCAGCAGGCTGCCGGTGGCGAAGACCTGCACGCCGCGGATGGTGCGCAGCACGCCGAAACCTTCGGCGCTGGACTGGCTGACCAGCAGCGCCACCGGCACGCTCTGCGCCTGCGCCAGCGCGCCGAACTCCTGCCGACCGTCGATCGCCGAGCGGTACTCGCCCACTTCCTCGCGGCCTTGCCGCAAGGCTTCGTACAGGGCCCCGGCCACGCCGGGCTTGCCGTTGCGCGCAGCAACGGAACTGGCCAGCGTGCGGCCGTCGCGCGCGAGCACCGAGATCGCGTCCGTGACGGCGAACGGCATCGTGCGCAGGGTGGCGAACACGCGCGCCAGCGGCGCCGCGCCGATCACCGCGCCGAGTTCGCTGCCGTCGGCGGCGCGGATCGGTATGCGCATCAGGATCTGCATTTCGCCGTCGGGCGCCACCGCAAGCCGCGCCGCGGCATCCGCCCGCGCCGCCAGCGCCGACGCGGGCGATCCCTCGGGATAGGCCGCGACGACGGCGCCGTCGGCGCCGGTCACCGCCAGCGAGCGCAGGTTCACCGCGTTCTGCTGCACTAGCGCCAGCTCCGCGATCAACGCGGCGCGGTCGCCGCGCAGCCGCGCGTCGCCGGCGAACCGCGCCGCCATCGTGCGCAGGCGGGCCTGTGCCACGCTCACCGCGAAATCCACGTCCGCCGCCGCCTTGCGCGCCAGCGACAGCCGCACCGCGCCGGCCTGCGCGCGGAACTGCGCATCGACGACCAGCACGCCGACCGTGGCGATGCCGACCGGCACCGCCGCCGCGGCGATGAAGCCGAGGACCAGCAGCCAGCGCGACTGGCGTGCCAGCAGACTCGCGTCGCGCCAAGCCGCCGTCTGTTCCACCTCTCGCCCCTCTGTTGCACCGGCAAGAACGGACGTTTGGCCGCCCATGCGCCGTGCTCTCGCCCAACGTCGTCCAGCGCCATCGATGCTGGGAGAGCGCGGCCTGCCGCGGCTTGATCGATGTCAACGCCAAGGGCGTTCGTGCCTGACCTGCGGCAGAAGACGCCGCGGTGTCGCCGCCGCGCTACCCGGCTCGCGGATGACGGCCGCGCCATGCCGTCAGGGCGGTTTCGAAACGGGCGCGCGCGTCCTCGCAGACGTCGAACACGCAGCGCGAGCAGCCGCCGCCGCCGCAGTCGCCCGGCAAGGGCGGCTCGGGCGGGGTTGGCCTCGGATCTTCTTCGCTGCTCGTCGGCTGGTTCCGCGGACGTGGCCCTGTGCAGCGCCTGCCATCGCGGGCGCCGATCGCGGCCCGCGATGCGGCCGCGGCTACTCCGCCGCGCGCCCGTCTTCCGCAGGCGCGCAGCCGCGCGAGAGCGCAACCGCTTCGTCGCTGTCGCGGGCGGTGATGTCCTGCACGTCGACGACCACGGCGCGGGCGTCGCCCAGCGCTTCGAGCGATCGGCAGATGCGATCGATGGTGTCGGCGCGGCGGTAGCGCTGGCCGCCGACCATCACCAGCAGACGATCGCGGTGCAGCCACACCACCGCGCGCACGCCGGGCAGCCGTCGCACGGCCGCGCGTGCGGTCTCGGGGTCGATCGCTGGCGCCGACCCGGCACTGGTCGTCGTCACCGGCGGCGCGGCGCGCGGGATCGGCGCGTGCGTCTTCGCCGGCTGGCCGGCCTGCCGCGACGCCGTTGCGTCCGTGCCGGTCGACTCGCCGCAACTTCCCAGCGCCGCGGCGAGCAGCGGCATCGCCAGCGCGGCCGCCTTCCGCCGGCGCGCGAAGCGCGCGGAGGGCACGCCCCCGTCTGCAGCGGACTGTCCCATGACTGCCTGTTCCCGGTCCCCGGCGGCAAGCATAGCGCCAGGAGGCGGGCCGGCAAGCTTGCGCGCGTGCGGCGCGCGCGGCGCATCGCGTACCATGGGCGGCCCGCCGCCGCATGCGCACCGCCGTGTCCGCCGATACCCTCGCCGCCAACCGCCGCCTGGCTCGCTTCGACGGCCACGCCGAAGTGTGGGTGTTCGGCTACGGCTCGCTGATCTACAAGGCGGATTTCCCCTACCTCGAACGCAGGCCGGCGCGCATCCACGGCTGGACACGGCGCTTCTGGCAGGGCTCGCACGACCATCGCGGCACGCCGCAGGCGCCCGGTCGCGTGGTCACCCTGGTGCGCGAGCGAGGCGCGGTCTGCGTCGGCATGGCCTACCGCGTCACGCCCGACGTGTTCGACCATCTCGACTACCGCGAGAAGAACGGCTACCTGCGCTTCGTCACCGAACTGTGCTTCGAGGACGGCGGCGGCGCGGAAGGCCTGGTCTACATCGCCACCACGGACAACGCGGCCTTCCTCGGTCCAGCGCCCGAGCACGAGATCGCACGGCACATCGCCGCCTCCGAAGGCCCGAGCGGACCCAACCGCGACTACCTGCTGCACCTCGCCGCGGCGCTGCGCGAACTCGGCGCCGACGATCCGCACGTGTTCGCCATCGAGCGCCATCTGCGGGCGCTGGACGAAGGCGTCGCGGCAGGTTGAACGTCCGGCCCTCGTTCGCCGGCGCACGGATCCGGCCCGCGGGAGCGTCGGCACGGCAGGCGGAGCGCCTGTTCCGGAGCTACCTCGGACCGTTGCCGAACAGCGCGACCGGAGCGGCGGCGGCGTGCGCCTGCGATCCGGCAGCGTCGTCGGCGCCGGCGTCGATCTCGACGCGGTTGCGGCCCTCGCGCTTGGCGCGATAGAGCGCGGCGTCGGCGCGCAGGATCAGCATTTCCACGTCGTCGTCGGGCAGGAGGTCGGCGACGCCGATGCTGACGGTGGCCTTCAGGCCGCGCGCGATGTCGCCCAGATCCAGCGCCTCGACGCTGGCGCGCAGGCGTTCGGCGACGTGCGCCGCGGCGTCCGGCGAGGTTCCCGGCAGCACCACCATGAATTCCTCGCCGCCGATGCGGCCGAGCGCATCGTCCTTGCGCAGCGCCTGCTGGCAGGCGTGCACGATGCAGCACAGCACGTCGTCGCCGATCTGGTGGCCCCAGGTGTCGTTGATGCGCTTGAAGTGGTCGACGTCGAGCGTCAGCACCGCCAGCGGCCGGCGGTTCTGGCGCGCCGCGGCGACGTGTTCGTGCAGCGTGTTCTCGATCTGGCGGCGGTTGGCGATGCCGGTCAGCGCGTCGGTGAGGGCCATGCGGCGCAGCCGGCGCGATTGCCGGTGCTGGCGCCAGACGAACACCACCAGCAGCGCCACCAGCAGCGTGGCGAACAGCAGCGTGGCCGCCTGCCAGTTGCGCACGCGTTCCAGCGCCTTCACCCGCTGTTCCTTCAGCGCCGCCTCGGCGATCAGGCGGCGGTTCTCGAGTTCGCGCCGCTGGCTGTCGAACTGGTAGCTCATCCAGGTGCCGTACTGCGTGCGGCCCATGCGGTGCATGGTCTCGCGCATCGTCATCGCGCGCTTGTAGTCGGCCAGCGCGGCCGCCGGCTTGTGCATCGCCTCGTACACGGACGCGCGCGTCGCGTAGAGCATCTCGCGATAGCGCATGTTGTTGGTGTTGCGCAGCTTGCCTTCGGCGGCGTCCAGCATTTTGATCGCGCGCTCGTACTGGCCGAGGCCGGCGTAGGCGATGCCGTAGTTGAGATCGAGCATGTCGCCTTCGGATCGGTCGGAGACGGCGGCGAAATCCGCCTCGGCCTGCTTCAGCACGGCGAGCGCCTGCGCATAGCCGCGCTGCGCGTTCAGCGCGTACGCCAGCCCCAGCCGCGCCAGCCCCGTGCTGCCGCGCTCGCCGAGCCGTTGCGCCAGATCCACGGCGGCGCGCGCCGAGTCGACCGCGGCATCCGCCCGCTCCTCTTCCACGTACAGGAAGGCGAGTTGCAGCGCGGCGAAATACTGGTCGCGGATGTCGTGGCGCCGCACCGCGGAATCGCGCGCCTGGCGCAGGAAGTCGTGCGCCTTCGCGTAGTCGCCCATGCGGCGGTAGACGATGGCGATGTTGAGCAGGTTGGATTCCGCCGCCGCGTCGCGGTGCGCGCCTTCGTACAGCCGCTGCGCCTCGATGAAGTCGGCGAGCGCCTTGGCGTGCTCGCCGAGCAGCGACTCCACGCCGCCGCGCAGGCTCAGCGCGTCGCCGAGCAGGCGCGCATCGCCCAGCTTGCCGGCGATGGCGATGCCGGCGTCGTAGTCGGCCAGCGCGTCGCTCGAGGTGGTGGCCAGCTCGTGATACTGGCCGCGGCAGAGCTGGAAATTGGCCTCGGCGTAGGCGTCGCCGGCCTTGCGCGCATCGGCCAGGCCCTGCGCCGCGTAATCGAAGCCGGCGCGCACGTCGTTGCCGAAGCCGAGCACGCAGTAGAGGTAGCGGTAGCGCAGTTCGCGCCGGGCGTCGCCGGGCGGCAGCATCGCGCGCAGTTCGGCGAGGACGCGCTGCGTCTGCGCTTCGCCGGACACCGCGAGCTCGTGGTTGTCGAGGCGGTCGGCGAGCCGGTCGAAGCCGGCCGCCGGATCGCGCGTTTCGGCACGCCCGCCCGCCGCGACCGCCATCACGGCAGCCGCGAAAAGGGCCTTCGACATGGACCGCAGCGGACTCGACACGGGCACCCCTGGATCGGCACGCGCTTCATCCATGGGGTCGCGGGACCGTCGGCATCGCGGACACGCCGATGATCCCTGCCGCGCGCGATGCCGTCCTATCGGCATAAGCCTAGCCGGACTTGAGTCGCGCTGCCGGGTTTGCTCGCGGATTTGTGATGCAGGCGGCGGGATCGCCGGATATCGACGGCGGCGCTCAGGCGGCGGCGCGAGCCGCCGTCCAAGCCTCGGGCGGCAGCACTTCGAACAAGCCCAGCCGGCCCAGTCTGCGGCGCAGCGCCAGCAGTGCCTTGTCCTTGGTGATCAAGGCCCTGGCGCCCGTTTCCCAGGCGAGTTCGAGGAACTTCTGGTCGTCGGGATCGCGGCAGCGGGGCAGCGCCGGGTCGGGGTCCGCGGGCGGCGCGGCGGCGGCGCACGGGATCAGCGCGTCGAAGGCGGCGCATGCACTCGCCCACCCTTCGTCGTCCAGCCGGAATTGCGGATAACGCAGCACGCGCTGCCACTCCCCGCGGCAGTCCGCGCGGGTGACGGCGGCGATGGCGCCGGTCCGCAGCGCCGCCTCCAGCGCCGCCACGCGCGGGTCGCGGAACACGAACAGGTCCAGGCACACGTTGGTGTCGAGGACGACACGGACAGGCGTAGTCGCGGCGTGCATCGCGTGCGCAATCCGGAGGGTCATCGAAAACGGCCGATCGCCGGGCATGGCGCCGGGCGCCCCGCCTCGAGCAGTCGCGATCGGCGCAGGCGGCGCGGCCGCCAGCATACACCGTCATCGGCGCCCCGATGGCGTCTTTCCGGCCGCCGAGGCTCGGGGCGCCGCGTTTTCGCAGCCGCGGGACACGAGCGCAGGGCCGGTCGCCGGCGGGCTCGACGGCGGCATCAGCCCCGCGCGCCGGCGACGGCCCGGAAGACGCGCAGGATCGCCGCGGCGCTGCGCGTCGCGTCCTCCTCCGTGGTCGCCCAGTTCGACACCGAGATGCGCATCGCGGCGCGGCCGTGCTCGCACGCTTCAGCCGCGGAAGCTCTGCAGGTGGATGCTGGTCTCGGTGGCGCTGATGCCCTTGATCCTGCGGATGCGCTCGAGCGTGGCGGCGAGATCGGCCAGATTGCCGACGCGCAGCTCGGCCAGCAGGTCCCAGCGGCCGTTGGTGTCGTGCAAGGCGGCGACGCCGGGCTCGCCGAGCAGCGCGCGGATCACCGCCTGCTGGTGGCCCTCGACGGCGATGCCGGTCCAGGCGCGGATCTCGTGCGGCGAGGCGTCCGGGCGCAGCTTGACGGTGTAGCCGACGATCACGCCCGCGCGTTCCAGCTTGGCGATGCGGTTGGTGACGGTGCCGCGCGACACCTTCAGGGCCTTGGCGAGTTCGGCGATGGAAGCGCGCGCGTTGTGGCGCAGCCTGGCGATCAATTGCTGGTCGAGGGCGTCCATGTGCGCATGATGTCACCGTTGGCTGACGAAATGCCAGTTTTCTGGCGATTCATGCGCATTTTTGCGGTTTTGCGCTGACGCCGGCCTGCGGACAATGGCTTCGACCGCGCCGCAGGCCGCGCGCACCCTGCTTCCGGAGACCGCCATGACCACCCTGCTCACCACCCGCGACATCGCCCGCATCGTCGCCGCGCTCGGCCTGCCGCAGGTGCTGGCGCGCATGACCGACTACCTCGAGGCCGATTTCCGCCGCTGGCCCGAGTTCGAGAAGTGTGCGCGCCTCGCCTCGCATTCCGCGGTCGGCGTGATCGAGCTGATGCCGGTGTCCGACGCGCGCGAGTACAGCTTCAAGTACGTCAACGGCCACCCGAAGAACACCCGCGAAGGATTGCCGACGGTGATGGCGTTCGGCGTGCTGGCCGATGTCGCCACCGGCATGCCCACCCTGCTGGCCGAGCTGACCCTGACCACCGCGATCCGCACCGCCGCCACCTCGGCGCTGGCGGCGCGCGCGCTGGCGCGCAAGGACGCCCGGCGCATGGCGCTGATCGGCAACGGCGCGCAGAGCGAGTTCCAGGCGCTGGCCTTCCACCACCTCCTCGGCGTCGACGAGGTGCGCCTGTACGACGTCGATGCGCAGGCCACCGCCAAGCTGGCCGCGCATCTCGCCGCCGCCGCGCCGGACCTGCGCGTGCGGCGCTGCGCCTCCACCGCCGAGGCGGTGCGCGGCGCCGACATCGTCACCACCGTCACCGCCGACAAGACCAACGCCACCATCCTCACCCCGGCGATGCTGGAGCCGGGCATGCACGTCAACGGCGTCGGCGGCGACTGCCCGGGCAAGACCGAGTTGCATCCGGACGTGCTCGCGCGCGCCTCGGTGTTCGTCGAGTTCGAGCCGCAGACGCGCATCGAGGGCGACATTCAGCAGATGCCGGCCGATTTCCCGGTGACCGAGCTGTGGCGCGTGCTGGCCGGCGACGCCGCGGGCCGCCGCAGCGCAGAAGAGATCACCGTGTTCGACTCGGTCGGCTTCGCGCTGGAGGACTACGCCGCGCTGCGCCTGCTGCGCGACTGCGCGCGCGAGCTCGGCCTCGGCGAGCCGATCGGCCTGATCCCGCGGCTCGCCGATCCGAAGGATCTCTTCGGTCACCTGCTCGGCGAGGCGGCGGCGAAACCGCGGCGGCGCGTCGCCTGACGCGTTCAGCGCAGCTGGCTGTCCTTGCTGCCGCGGCGGTTGTAGCCGCTGTGCACCACGTCCGCCTTGTCGGCGGCCTGCTGGCAGCGCACGCACAGGCGCACGCCGGGCACGGCCTTGCGCCGCGCCTCCGGGATCGGGGCGTTGCACTCCTCGCATTGCGAACGGCTCGGACCGCGCCCGAGCTTGCTGCGCGCGCGCGCGACCGCGTCGTTGACGGTCGCGTCGATCTGGTCGTGCACGGCGCCGTCGCCGGCCCAGCCGGTGGCCATGTGCGGTCTCCACGGGTGCGCTAGGAAGGCCAAGAATACCGCGGCGCGCCGAGGGGCGCCGCGCCGCCGGACTCCGCGCGGGCCTGCCGCCCGGCGGCGGGCGATGCCATACTGGGCGCATCGCCGATCGCGGAGTGCCCCGATGCGCATTGCCCGTCTCCTCGCCCTGCTCGGCGTCTGCGCAGCCGTGGTTCCCGGGCAGGCCGCGTTCGCGCAGCACGGCCTCGGCAGCGTGGTGCGCACCATCGAGCGCGCACAGAAGAACTTCGACATCGCCGACAAGAACGGCGACGGCCTGCTGAGCCGCGAGGAGGCGGAGCAAGGGCCGGTGCCCTTCATCCGCGCCCATTTCGACGCGATCGACCGCGCGCACCGCGGACTGGTGTCCAAGCAAGACGTCGCCGCCTACGTCCGCTCGCTGCAGAAGCGGCCGGCGACGGCGCAGCCGGCGCGCGCCGCGTCCGCTTCCTCCTGAATGCCGGCCCGGCCCGTGAGATCCGATCGAACCCGGAACCCGTCCGCTGCACCGCCGCGGCTTCCGACCGCCCTGGTCCGCGGCAGCGAACGGGAAGCCGTCGCGTGAACGGGCTCGCGCGCGACACGCTGTTCGTTCCGAGGCTGTACGACGAGCAACTCGTGCCGCTGATCTTCGCGGCCTACGCCGCCGACCTGGCGCAGCGGGTGGCGGCGCGGCCGGCGACGAGCGTGCTGGAAATCGCCGCCGGCACCGGCGCGGTCACGCGCGAGCTGGCCGCACGGCTGCCCACCGGCACGACGATCGTCGCCACCGACCTGCAGCAGCCGATGCTGGATTTCGCCATGCGCGTCGGCACCGGGCGCCCCATCGAGTGGCGGCAGGCCGACGCGCTGCAGTTGCCGTTCGCCAGCCGCACCTTCGACGTGGTGGCGTGCCAGTTCGGCGTGATGTTCTTCCCCGACAAGGCGCGCGCGTTCGCCGAGGCGCGCCGCGTGCTGCGGCCCGGCGGCGCGCTGATCTTCAACGTCTGGGACCGGATCGAGGAAAACGACTTCGCCGACGCGGTGACGGCCGCGCTCGCCGCGATGTTTCCGGCGGATCCGCCGCGCTTCCTGCCGCGCGTGCCGCACGGCTATTCCGACATCGCCGCGATCCGGCGCGACCTGGCCGCCGGCGGCTTCAACGCCAGGCCGCAGTTCGAGACGGTGACGGCGCGCAGCGCCGCCGCCTCGCCGCGCATCCCCGCCCTCGCCTATTGCCTCGGCACGCCGCTGCGCGCCGAAATCGAGATGCGCAAGCCGTCCGGCCTCGAGGCCGCCGTCGACGCCGTCGAGGCGCTCATCGCCGAGCGCCTCGGCGACGGGCCCGTCGAGGGCCGGCTCAAGGCGCACGTCGTCGTCGCGGAAACCTGAGGCGGGCACGGCGTCTCGCGCTGCCGCCGCGTCACGCCGCCGGCATGCAGCCCGTCTGGTCGACCTCGTGATACTCCATCTCGCGCACTTCGCATTCGAGATCCCAGCCGTCGCCGTGCAGCGCGAGGAAGCGCTTGGTCAGCTCGACCGCGTGCGCCATCGAGTCGGCCTGCAGGACGGCGTAGCCGCCGATCACTTCCTTGGCCTCGGTGAACGGGCCATCCATCACCGACAGCCGGCCGCCGCGCAGCCGCACGCGCTTGCCCTCGGCCGTCGGCCGCAGGCCGGCGGTGTCGATCAGCGTGCCTTCCCGCCTCATTTCCTCGATCAGCCTGCCCATGTCGGTCATCAGCGACTCGCTGGGCACCTTCCCGGTGTTCTCCTGGATGCGGATCATCGACAGGTAACGCAAGGTCGTTCTCCTCATGGCTGGGTTTTGCCGCACGCGCCGCAGGCTTCCGCCGTGCGTAGCGTTTTCGCGCCGTCGCGACGCACGGGGCGCGCCCGGATCGACATCGCGCAGGCGTCGCCGTCCGCGCGCGGCCGGCTCAATCCGGAATCTCCGCCTCGACCAGCTTGGCCAGCAGCGTCAGCGACTCCTGCCAGCCGAGGTAGCAGGCTTCCGGCGGAATCGCGTCGGGTATGCCTTCCTGCACCACCTTCAATTCGGTGCCGCAGGACACTTTCGCCAGCGTCACCGTCGTCACCATCTCGCCGGGCAGGTTCGGGTCGTCGAACCGGTCGTTGTAGCGGATCCGCTCGCCCGGCCGAAGCTCGAGATAGGTGCCGCCGAAAGCGTGGGTGGTGCCGGTCGCGAAGTTGGTGAACGACATGCGGTAGCCGCCGCCCTCGCGCGCATCGAGGTGGTGGACCTTGCCGATGAAGCCGTTGGGCGGCAGCCACTTGGCCATGGCGTCGGCGTCGAGGAACGCGCGGTACAGGCGCTCGGGCGTGGTGCGCAGCACGCGGTGCAGCGTGATGGTGCTCATGTGTCGACCTCCTCGGGGGCAAGAGAAGTTGGCCTTTCGAATCCACGACGAATGGCCGCACGGCATTTCGACACGCCGCGCGATCGCCGGATCCGGGCTGAATGATGCGCTCGCCGGCCTTTCCCCTGCCGCCCCGCTTTCCGCTACCATGCCGCCCCCCTCGCGCCGCGCACGTTCGCGGCGCACGCCCCCGAGCCCGCCATGTCCTCCCAACCGCCCCGCTTCGACCATCGCGCCGTCCCCATCGTGCTCGCCGCCGTGGTCATCGATGTGATCGGTTTCGGCATCGTCATGCCAGTGCTGCCACAGCTGATCACCTACCTCGGCGGCCTCGACCTCGCCGCGGCGACGCGCGTCGCCGGCTGGATGCTCGCCGTGTTCGCGACCGCGCAGTTCTTCGCCGGGCCGGTGATCGGCCACCTCGGCGACCGCTACGGTCGCCGGCCGGTGCTGATCGCGGCGATGGTCGGCTTCAGCCTCGACTACCTGCTGATGGCGGCCGCGCCGACGCTGGGCTGGCTGTTCGTCGGCCGCGCCATTGCCGGTATCGCCGGCGCGACGTTCGGCCCCGCCGGCGCGGTGATCGCCGACGTCACGCCGCCCGAGCGGCGTGCCGCGACCTTCGGCCTGCTCGGCGCGGCGTTCGGCATCGGCTTCATCATCGGTCCGGCGCTGGGTGGCGTGGTCGCCGCGCTGGGCCCGCGTGCGCCGTTCGTGGTGGCCGCCGCGCTGGCGGCGATCAACACGGTGTCGATGGCGCTGTTCCTGCCGGAGACGCTGGCACCGGAGCACCGCCGCCCGTTCCGCTTGCGCGACGCGCACGTGATCGGCGCGTTCCGTCCGCTGTTCCATGCCGGCAACGCCGCGCCGCTGCTGCTCGCCTGGTTCCTGTGGCAGCTTGGCGGCGTGGTCTATCCGTCGACCTGGGCGTTCTGGGCCACGATCCGTTTCGGCTGGAACGCCGCGCAGATCGGCTGGAGCCTGGCCTGGGTCGGCCTGCTCACCGTGCTCGTGCAGATCTTCCTCACCCGCCGCATCGTCGGCAGGATCGGCGAGCGCCGCGCGGCGATCACCGGCCTGACCGCCGCCGGCGCCTGCCTGCTCGCCTATGCGTTCACGTCGCATCCCTGGCAGGTCTATGCCTTCTTCCTGGTCGGCGCGCTGGGTGCGCTCGGCTACCCGTCGATGAACGGCCTGCTCTCGCGCATGGTGGATGCGACGCGGCAGGGTGCCCTGCAGGGCGGCATCGGCAGCATGAACTCGGTGGCGGCCGTGCTCGGTCCGCTGATCGCCTCGCAGTCGCTGGCCTGGGGCAGCCGCCACGATTTCGACGGCGCGGCCTTCCTCGTCGCCGGCACGCTGATGCTGACGGCGACGGCGATCATCGCGCTGCTGGTGCCGAAGACCCTGGCGACACCGCAGGCACGCGCGGCGGCGCCCGCCGCAGCCGTGGCCGAACCGTCCGCGCCGCTGCCGCAGACCGGGGACTAGCACCGCCCGCCCCGGCAACGGCACCGCGCCGACGCCGGGACGCCCGCTCGATCGCTGTGCGCAGGCGCGCCCGTGCGACCGAGATCGCGCCGACCGTCGCGGGCTTGTCGCCGCTTGCCGCTACCATGGCAGCCTCTCGTTGACCGGGATCCCGCGGATGGCGTCCGTCGCTGCGATCAACCGAACGTCCGTCGCGGCCACAGGCGCCAGCCTCGCCGACGCGTTGCGCGAAGCGGTGGTGACGATGGCGGCCGCGCTCGGCTGCCTCGCATGCGCGCTGGCGCTCGCGCCCGCCCGCGGCCCGGCGGTGCTGGCGGTGGTGCTGTGCCTGTCGCTGTCGCGCGGCCAGCTCGAGCGCAGCCGTCGCGAACGCATCGAAGCGATCGTTGCCCTGCCCCTGGTCGGCCTGGCCGCGACCGGCGTCGGCTTCCTGCTGCACGCCGCGCCGTGGCTGGGCGCGGCGGTGTTCGTCGCCGGCATGTTCGTGTCGATCTGGTTGCGTCGCTTCGGCGCCATCGCACAGAGCGCCGGCTCGCTGATCGCGCTGCCGTTCGTGGCGCTGCTGGTCACGCCGCATGGCCCCGCCTCGCAGGCCAGCGCCGTGCCGGCGCCGCTGCTGCCGGTGCTGATCGCGCTGCTGGCCCTGTCGTGGGTGAACGCGCTGCAGGCGCTCGCGCGCCGCACCGGCTTCCTGCCGCCGCGGCCCGCAGGCGAACGCGCCCGCGCGGAAGCGCCGCGCGAGAGCGCGCTGCGGCCGATCGCGAGCACGCGCATGGCCATCCAGATGGCCGTCGCGCTGGCCGTAGCCTTCGTCGTCGGCTACGTGTTCTTCGCCCAGCGCTGGGCGTGGATCGTGCTGACCACCTTCATCGTCCTCAGCGGCAACCGCGGCCGGCTGGAGGTCGCCTACAAGAGCGTGCAGCGCGTGCTGGGCGCGGCGGCGGGGACACTGCTGGCGTTGCTGCTGGCGCCGCTCGCCGGCAGCCACGGCGTCGCCGCCGCGGCGCTGATCCTCGCCGCGGTCTTTCTCGGCGTGTGGCTGCGTCCGCTGGGCTACGCATGGTGGGCACTGTTCGTGACGATCGCGCTGGCCCTGCTGCAGGGCTTCGCCGACCTGCCGCCGACGCGCATCCTGTGGCCGCGGTTGGAAGAGATCGCGATCGGCGCGATCGTCGGCATCGCCGTCGCCTGGTGCGTGCTGCCGGTGCGCTCCACCGACGCGCTGCGCCGGCGCCTGGCCGACGCACTGGCCGCCCTCGCCGACGCGCTGGATC
>NZ_DF970277.1:89009-89862 GCF_000953855.2 Mizugakiibacter sediminis | reverse complement strand
CGCCGCCGCCGCCCGCGTCGAGCAGATGGCACCCGCCTTCCGCGCGACCCGCCTCGTCACGCGGCACGTCCGCGCGCCGCAACCGGCCGACTGGGCGGACGCGCTGCTGGCGTGCCGGGACGCCGCGGTCGCGCTGATCGAGCGCGGCGAAGCACCCGCCGACGTACGCCGCGCGCTCGGCGCGGCGCGCAAGGCGCTGCGCGAACCGGCGGCGTTGCTGCCGGCCTTGCAGGCGCTGCAGCAATCGCTGATCCGCTGATCCGCCTGCGCCGCGGGGGCGGTGAATCCGCGCCGCACTGGGCGCACAATGCCGCGGTCCCACCGCGGAGTCCGGCCCATGAAATGGCAGCGTGCGCGACAGAGCGAGAACGTGGAGGACCGCCGCGGCATGGGTCTCGGCGGCGGCGTCGGCCGGCTGGGCCTGGGCGGCGTCGCGATCGTCGTCGTGCTGGCGCTGCTGCTCGGCAAGAACCCGCTGGAGCTGCTCGGCCTGCTGGCACAGCAGGGCGACGGCGGCGTCACCCAGACGCCATCGACGACTGGCGCGCCGCCGGCCAACGACCAGACCGCGCAGTTCGTCGCCGCCATCCTCGGCTCCACCGAGGACGTATGGGGCGCGCTGTTCCGACAAAGCGGCGGCGCCTACGCGCCGCCGAAGCTGGTGCTGTTCTCCGGCGCCGTCGCCTCGACCTGCGGGCGCGCCACGGCGGCGGTCGGCCCGTTCTACTGCCCGGGCGACCATCAGGTCTATCTGGACACCAGCTTCTTCGACGAGATGTCCGCGCGCCTCGGCGGCGGCGGCGATTTCGCCGATGCCTACGTGATCGCCCACGAAGTCGGCCATCACGTGCAG
>NZ_DF970277.1:42958-88946 GCF_000953855.2 Mizugakiibacter sediminis | reverse complement strand
GCGCGCGCGGCGAGCCGATGGAAGGCGACAACGGCATCTCGGTGCGCCGGGAACTGCAGGCCGACTGCTACGCCGGCGTCTGGGCCAACCGCGCGCAGCAGCAGTACCAATGGCTGGAAGCCGGCGACGTCGAGGAAGCGCTCGCCACCGCCAGCGCCATCGGCGACGACCGCCTGCAGCGGCAGAGCCAGGGCACCGTGATCCCCGACTCCTTCACCCACGGCACCTCCGAACAGCGCGTGCGCTGGTTCCGCGCCGGCTTCGAGAGCGGCGACGTGGGGCGGTGCGATACGTTCAGCACGGCGCGGCCGTGAAGGCGCGCGCTCGCGCCGTTCGCCGACCGCATCCACGGCGGCACCTCAAGCCGCGTCCGCCGCGCCGCCGCCGACTGCCGGTCGGTCGCGCGCGCATCGCGCCGGGCGAGGCCGTGCTCGACGTCGGCTGCGGCACGGGCAGCCTGGCGCTCGAGGCCCGACGCCGCGTAGGCATCGGAGGAAGCGTGCACGGCATCGACGCGTCGCCGGAGATGATCGAATGTGCAACGCAGAAGGCGCGCGACGCCGGGCTTGCGGCGGAATTCCGGCAGGCGGCCGCGCAGACGCTGCCTTTCGCCGACGCGTGCTTCGATCGCGCGCCGAGCACCTTGATGCTGCACCACCTGCCCCGCGCCGAACGCGAGCAGTGCGCGCGCGAGATCCGGCGCGTGCCCAACCGGGCGGTCGCGTGCCGGTCGTCGATTTCGATGCGCCCCCGTCCGCATCCAGAAGCCCGTTGCAGCACTTCCACCCGCACGGCCACGTCGCGCCCGACGACCTCGTCGCGCTCGTCCGCGATGCCGGCCTGCGGGTGATCGAGAGCGGCCCGCTGGGATTCCGCAATCTGCGGTTCGTGTTGGCCGAGCGGACTGTCGCGCCCGTCGCCCCTTGGACGGGAACGTACGATCCCTGCCACGGTGCACCCCGCGGCCGCGCTTGGGTTAGGCTTCGCGCGGCGGCCGGGGGGTCGGGGGTTGAACGCTTCGTTGTGCCAGGTATTCACGCGGGTAACGCTGCTGGCGCTGTGCGTCGGATGGGCGTCGCCGCATGCATGGGCGCAGCAACCGCGGCCCTTCGATCGGCCGCCGCCTCCGCCACCCGGCGCGCCGCCTCCGCCACCCGGCGCGCCGCCGCCGCCATTCGGTGCGCCGCCGCCGCCGGGATGGAGGCCAGGCGATCCGCTGCCACCGCCAAGACTTCCACCGCCGGAGCCGGCGCCGGCGATCGCTGCAGACCCGAGTCCTTCGACATCGTCTCCCTTCGCGGACAGCGGAGCGTCGTCAACGTCGGTGGCGACCGTCCGCGACACGACAGAAGCCGACGCCGCGGCGCCGGCACCCGTGGTCCCTGCCGACGCCGCGGCGCCGGCGCCAATCGTCCCTGCCCCCGCCACTGCTGCAGCGCCGATCGCGGTACCGGTCACGCACGTCGCCGCGTCCGCCACGCCCGTGATCGCACCGGCGACGTCGGCCGCACCCGACACCCCGCCATCGACGACGCGCTGGTGGGCGCTGGCCTTGCTGCTCGTCGTCGGCGTCTGGTGGCTGTCGTGGCGGCGCAGCCGGCTACTGGCGCAGGAAACGCGGCGCCTCGCGCGCCAGCACCGCGCGCTGCAGTCGGCCAACAGCCGCCTGCAGAACGAATCGCAGCAACTGCGGCAGCGGGCGACCAACGATCCGCTGACCGGCGTGCTCAACCGTCAGGCCTTCGCCGCCGGACTGCGCGAACTGGTGGAGCATCTCGCTCATTACGATCGGCCGGTCAGCCTGATCGTCTTCGACCTCGACCACTTCAAGACGATCAACGACCGCCTCGGTCACCTCGCCGGCGACAGCGCGCTCAAGCTGGTCGTCGGTATCGTGCGCGAGCACCTGGTCAGCGCCGACCTGTTCGGCCGCTTCGGCGGCGACGAATTCCTGATCGCGTGCGCCGACCAGACGCCGGCCTCGGCCGCACTGCTCGCGGAGACCATCCGTGCCGCCGTCGAGGCCGCCGCGCCCGTGCACTCGCCCGCCCTGCCCGGCCTCACCCTGAGCATGGGCGTGGCCGAGACCGACGCCGACACCGGCTATTCGGCCGACGCGCTGTTCGCGCGCGCCGATGCGGCGCTCTACGAGGCCAAGCGCCGCGGCGCAATCGCGTGGTGGTGGCCGACGGCACGCTGGCGCAGGCCCCTGCCGCGGCGGCAGCCGCCCGCCATCTGTAGCGCCCGCCCCTGCTTCTCTCTCCGCCGAGCCGTCGCACCGTGCCGACGCCTACAGCCAGTCTACAGGCGCTCTCCATTGTCCGCCCGCGGGGCGATGGCTAGAACGGGTTTCACGCGACCGGCCGCACCGTGGCCGGCGTTTCGACGATGGAGGCGACCATGAAACGGCTCGTATCCCTACCCTGCCGGCGACCGCGCTCGCGGCCCCGCTCGCCGCCCGCGCCCAGTCCACCGACAACGATCTCTGCAGCCATGCCTCGCTGTATGGAGATTACGCTTTCCGCGTGTCCGGCCAGATCGTGTACCCGGGCCGCCCGCCGGGCACGCAAGTGGAAACCCGCGACGGCGTGGCGATGACGCACTTCGATGGCTACGGCCACCTCTCGCAGGTCGACTTCGTGATGGCCAACGGCACGCCGCTGCCTGGCGCCGCCGATACGGTGACCGGCTTCCACATCAACGAGACCGGCACGTACACGGTGTACGCGGACTGCGCCGGTCGCGCCGAGATCGCTCTGCAGACACCGATAGGGCCGGCCAAGATCAGCCTGATGCTGGTGCTGGGCCATGGCGGCCGCACCCTGCACACGGTGGTCAGCCACCTCGCGCCGCCCGACGGATCGCTCGCGCTGCCGTACATCCAGAGCGACGCCGAGAAGCTCGGCGTGGTGACCACGAACTTCTGGCACCCCGGCGGTTCCCGCTGAGCGCCGGAGCGGAGCGCCGCGTCGGCACGGTTCGCATGGGCTCCGGGATGGCGGCGGCAAGGTGGCGCGCGCCGCCCGCTCCTTCGCGGAGGGAACCGGCGCCGCCCCGGGATGGCCGGCGTCGCCCGCTCAGCGCGGCGCGCCGCGCGCCAGCGCAAACTCGATCGCCGCGCACACCGCCGTCGCCTGCGCGGCGTTGCACTGCTCGGGGGTGGCGCGCGGGCTGTCGGGGTAGACCTCGGTGGTGGTCCGGTAGGGCGCGCGGGTGATGCCGGCGCACAGGCCCAACTCGCGCAACGGGTAGCGGATCACGCCCGGCGCCACCACCGGCGCGCCGATGATCCGGCCGTCGGCGTCCGGCGCCGCGATATGGGTGACCTTCGCCACCGCCGCGATCACCGCCTGCTGGAATTCCGGCTGCGGATGCTCGGCGTCGTCGACCAGGTAGAAGCCGTCGGGGATCTCGCCCGGCTCGAACGGTTTGCCGTCGCGCGCGGCCAGCGCCGGACGGAACTCGGATTCGTCGCTGTCGGTGGTCTCGTGCAGATCGATGTGCACCAGCACGCGCTCGCGAACCGGCGTGACCAGGCGCATCAGCGCGGCCGACTCCGCCGCCGGACTGTCCTCGCGGAACGAACGGTTCGGGTCGATCGCGTGCATGTTCCAGCGGTGGATGCGTTCGTACGCCCACGGGCTGACGCACGGCGCGACCAGCAGGTTGACGCGGCCCGCATAATCCGCCGCGTGCGCCTCGACGAAGCGCAGCGCGCCGTGCACGCCGCTGGTCTCGTAGCCGTGCACGCCGCCCGTCACCAACGCGACCGGCAGTTCGTCGCGCCAATCGCGGCTGCGGATCGCGAACAGCGGATAGACGTCCGGATGATAGTCGAGGCGGCCGTACGCCTCGACGTCGAAGCGCGCGCGCAGCGGCTCGATCCGGCTCGACACGTCTTCCTCGTAGCTGCGCTTGCGGCTCTGGCGCGACAGCCACAGGGCTTTCTCCGCGGCGCCCCAAGGGCGTCCGGGCGTGCCGATCGGATAGGTCGGGGTCGTCGGGTCGCTCGTTCGGGAAGGCATCGAGGCACCTGTGTTGCGATGTTGTCGTCGGGCGGGCGGCGGGTTGCGCTGCGCGCAACCCGCCCTGCCAAGGCATCGTCGCGGAATCGCGCGCGCGCAACCCGCCCTACGGCTTGCGCGGGGCGATGATCTCGCCGAGGTAATCCGGCTTGCCCTCGATGCGCACCAGGTGCGGATACTGCAGGCCGTCGTGATAGTCCACCGCCACCGTGCGGTAGCCGCCCTGGTACTTCAGCAGCAACCGGATCGGCGCGGAACCGCCCTTGGCCGCGGCGATCGCGTCCTTGAGCACGTCGTCCGTGTAATCCTGCCCGTTCACCGCGACCAGCGTCGCGCCGGTGCTGACGCCGGCCTTGAACGCCGGGCCGTTCCAGCGCACGTCGTTGATCACGCCGTCCTTGCCCAGGGTGATGCCGATCGACCAGGCGTAGTTGTAGAGGTGGCGCGGCGACTGCGAGCGGCTGTCGTACTGCTGTTCGTACGCGCTCTTGCGGTCGGTGTAGACCAGCTTCCAGCCGGCGGCTTCGAGGCCGTCCAGCAGCGGCGGGCGCACCGTGTCGACGCGGGCGCGCAGGAAGTCCGCCCAATCGTACTTCGCCACGCCGTTCAACGTCGCGACCACGTCGTCGAAGGTGTAGGTCTTCGTCACGAAACTGCCGTCGTCGACGCCGAAGAACGCCCTGGCGAAATCGTCCAGCGACTTGCGGTCGTGGGTGAGCGCGCGCAGCTTGGCATCCACCGCCAGCCACAGCATCTGCCCGGCGCTGTAGTACTCCTCGCTCATCTGCCAGCTGCGGAACGGCAGGCCCGCGCGACGCGCGGCGGTCGGATCGTTGGTGGTGTCCTCCAGCGTGCGCCAGTCGAAGCCGAGGCGGTTGCGGTCGTAGTTGGCGGCGACCATCGCCAGCGCGTCGCGGAACTGCTCGGGCGTCCACAGCCCGGAACGCGCGGTCAGCACGAAGCCCCAGTACTGCGTCTGCCCTTCGTATACCCACAGCAGCGAGTCGCCCATCGGCACGTTGAAGTTCGGCGTCCACAGGTCGGCCGGACGGCGGAACTTGCCGTTCCACGAATGCGTGTACTCGTGCGCCAGCAGGTCGCGGCCGGGCGCGGCATCCTTCCAGGCGGTGAAATAGTCGGCGCCCAGGCCGTTCTCGCTGGACTGGTGGTGCTCCAGGCCGTTGCCGGCGAGCTGGTCCGACAGCGAGAACAGGAAGTCGTAGTGGTCGTAGTGGTGCGAGCCGAACAGCGCGTTCGCCTGCGCCACCAGCGCGCGGTGCGCGGCCAGCTGTTCCGGCGTGATCTCCAGGTACTTCGGCGCGTCGGCGACGATGTCGAGGTGCACCGGCACCTTGGCGCCGGGCGCGAGGTCGACGCGCTTGAAGTAGCGGCCGGCGTAGACCGGCGAATCGACCAGCGTGTCGAACGGCACCGGCTTGAAGGTGGTGGTGTCGCCCGCCTGCGCGGCGGTCTCCAGCGCGCTGCCGAACTGCCAGCCGTGCGGCAGCGTCAGGCTGGGCTGGAAGACGATGTCGCGCGCGAAATGGCCGGCCGGATACAGCGCCATCTTGCTCCACGCCAGATCCAGCATCAGGTCGGTCATCTCGAAGCCGTCGTCGCGCGGCGACAGGTACTGGAACTCGGCGTCGAGCGTGGACACGCCCGCGGGCACGTCGACATGGAAGGCGTAGACGTCGTATTTGTCGCGCTTCCATGCCAGCGGCTTGCCGCCGGCGCCGAGCCTAAGCCCGGCGAGCATGGCGATCGGGCCGGTCGGCGAGTGGTCGCCGGGGATCCACTGCGGATACAGCAGCGTCAGCGCGCCCGGCTGCACCGGGATCGTTTCGCGCACGCGGAAGATGCCCTGCGCCGTGTCGCTGGCGTCGACGTGGATGGCGATCGTGCCCGCATACGGCGTGTCCAGCGGCGCCGGCACCTGGGCGCTTCGCGCGTCCTGCGCGGCCGCCGCGCCCGCCGCCGACACGATCGACGCGGCGAGAACGAGACGTGCAGCGGTTCGGCGCGCGCCGGCCGGCGCGGCGAGGGAAACGACGGACATGGAGGGCTCCCGCAGTGGACCAAGAATCCGCGGAACTTAGCACCATTGCGCCCGCGTGCGGGAATGACGGAAGTCTGGTCGGACGAGTCCGCCGCGCTCGTCAACAGAAACCGGGACATCACCCACGAATCATCCCGTTGCGGTGCCCCGCATCGCGCCCGCGCCCCCCCCGAACGGCACATGCGGCGACAGGCGCGCCGGCTAAATTGGGTCGCCCACGAGGAAACCACCATGCCACGCATCCTGCCGCACGCGCTGATCGCACTCGCCCTTGCCGCCGCCGGCGCCGCGCCCGCGGGCGAGGACGTCGCCGCGCTGATCCAGCGCCAGTCGCAAGCCTTCTCCGACGCCTCGGCGTCGAACGACGTCAAGACGCTCGCGCGCTACCTCGACGACCGCGTGGTTTTCATCAACGAGAACGGCGACATCGCCACCAAGGCGGACATCGTCGCGCCCGGCCCGGCGGGCCCCGTCGGCGTCAGCAACAAGCTGGTGCAGACCGACTTCCACGTCGAGATCCACGGCAACGTAGCGGTGACGAGCTTCACCGACAACGCCACCGTGCGCGTCGGCGAACAAACCCTGCGGCCGCGCTTCCGCTCCACCGAGGTGTGGCTGGACGAGAACGGCGACTGGCGCATGATTTCCAGCCAGACCGTCGCGCTCTCCGACGACCCACCGGCGGTCGCGCTCGCGCCTGCCGATCTGGACCAGTACGTCGGCACTTACCGCGCCGCCCCCGCCTTCACGGTGGTCATCACGCGCCAGGGCGACCGTCTCTTCGGCGCCACCAACGGCGGCAAGCCGCTGCCGCTGCTGGCGGAGGTGCGCGACGTGCTGTTCACGCCCGGCCAGCCGCGCGTGCGCAAGGTGTTCGAGCGCGACGGCCGCGGCCAGGTGATCGGCTTCGTCTCCCGGCGCGAGGGGCACGGCCTCACGTTCACGAAGAGCCGCTGAGTCGATCCCGCGCGGGTCGGGCCCGGCGGCCCGGTCCGCGCCCCGGCGTGACCCACACGCTGCACGAGGTTCGCCACACCGCCGCGCCGGGAGCGACGGCGCGCGCAGGAATCCGCGCCCCGAAGCGCACGCGGACGCGCATGCCGGCGCCCGCGTCGGCGGTCGTCTTCCCGATCAGGGCTGCGGCCACAGCCCCATGAAGACCGCGCCCGTCACCAGCGCGTAGATCAAGCTATCGACGGCGTACTTGAAAACCGCGCGCCACGGCTGCCCCCACCAGATCCCCATGGAAAACGATCCCGTCGCATAGGACGCGAAGGCGACCAGCGCGGTCACGTGGAACACGCGGTGGCCGTCCGCGCCCGCCGCAAACGCGGCGGCGGCGATCAGCGCGCAGAAAAACGACACCGCCAGGCACAGCAGGAACCAGAGCGAGAGGCTCTTGCCCATGTTGGGCATGCCGTTCGGCAGCAGGAAGAAGAAGCCCACCGGACCCGTCTCGTATTTCTGCACGGACTCCGGCTTCTTCATCTCTTCCATGCGGCAATAGGGCACGACGTACATGCCCGGCGCGGGATGGCCGTTGCGGATCGCGGAGCGGACCTCGTCCTCGTTGGCGAGCGCGCGGTAATCGGGCGTGTGCCAGAACTTGAGCAGCATGTGCAGGATGCTGCTGGCGACGAACACCCCCACCGCGGATAGCGCGACGGGAAGCCAGAGCTGGGCAAGCGACATCATGATCGATCCCCCTCGATGGGCCTCGCAGCGAGGCGGACCGGATTCTACGCCGCCTCCCGCGAGCCGATGCCCGCGCTCCCGCCGGCTTGGACCCGCGGCGTCCGGCCGCGGCCGCTCGCGTGTTGCCGATCCGGCCATCCGAAGCCTTGCCACAGGCTCGTCGCAAGCGGCGCTCGATCGCGCTCAACCCACCGCCTTCTTCACCAGCGCGGCGATGCGCGCCTCTTCGGCGGCGGTGAGTTGCTTCAGCGCGAACGCGGTCGGCCACATGGCGCCGTCGTCGAGCTTGGCCGTGTCGTTGAAGCCGAACGTCGCGTAGCGGTCCTTGAACTTGTGCCCCGGACGGAAGAAGCACACCACCTTGTCGTTCTTCGTGTACGCGGGCATGCCGTACCAGGTGCGCGCCGACAGCGACGGCGCGCTGGCCTTGATGATGGCGTGCAGCCGCGTCGCCATCGCGCGGTCCGGCTCCGGCATCGCGGCGATCTTCGCCAGCACTTCCGCCTCGCCGTCCGCGCCGCTGCGCGCGGCCTTCATCTCCCGCGTGCGCTCGCGCATCGCCTCGCGCTCTTCGGCGGTGAATCCCTTCGACGTCTTGCCGACGCCGCTGCGGCCCGCCGGTTTCGCGCCGGTCTTCACGGGTTTCTTCTCGGCCATCGTGTGCTCCTTCTTGGTGGGTTTGCGGCGGCGGCTCACCGCCGCTCCTGCACGCGCAGCAGATTGCCGGCGGGATCGCGCACCGCGCAGTCGCGCACGCCGTAGGGCTGCATGGTCGGCTCCTCGACGATCTCGGCGCCGCTGGCCTGGATGCGCGCGTAGGCGGCGTCGAGGTCGGCCGTGGCCAGCAGCAGCATCGCGTAGGTGCCCTTGGCCATCATCTCGGCGATGGTGCGTTTCTCGGCGTCGGTGACGCCGGGGCTGGCGGCCGGCGGGAACAACACGATGGACGTGCCGGGCTGGCCGGGCGGGCCGACCGTGATCCAGCGCAGGCCCTGGTAGCCGACGTCGTTGCGCACCTCGAAGCCGAGCGTGTCGCGGTAGAACGCCAGCGAGGCGTCGGGGTCGGCGTGCGGGAGGAAGCTGGCGTGAATGCTGATGTCCATGGCGGTCCTGTTCGGTAAAGGTCGAGCCGTCATGCTAGGTCCGGCTCGGGGGCCGGCGCTTCTCGATTCCTGATCGGTCGCGTCACCTGCCGCGCCACGCAGGCCGGCATCCCCGCCGTCGCCTGCGCCGCCTCGCGCCGGTAGACGCCCGGCGGCACGCCGACCAGCTCGGCGAAGCGCGTGCCGAAGGTGCCCAGCGACGCGCAGCCGACCGCGAAGCACACCTCGGTCACGCTGAGGTCGCCGCGCCGCAGCAGCGCCATCGCGCGCTCGATGCGCCGCGTCATCAGATAGCTGTAAGGCGACTCGCCGAACGCCCGCTTGAACTGCCGGCTCAGATGCCCCGCCGACATGTGCACGCCGCGGGCCAGCGTCTCGAGATCCAGCGGCTGCGCGTACTCGCGGTCGATGCGGTCGCGCACGCGGCGCAGGCGCGCGAGGTCGCGGAGGTGATGGGCGGGGGCGTGCGGGCCGGTCATCGCGGCCATCATCCCTTGCCGTGCCGGCGATGGGAAGGGCGCAGTCGCCCGACGGGCGACGCCGGGCGGGCGGCATTACATGTTGCGCCGGTATTCGCCGCCCACCTCGTACAGCGCGTGGCTGATCTGCCCCAGCGAGTTGTACTTCACCGCTTCCATCAGCGCCTCGAACACGTTGCGGCGGTCGCGGGCGGTGGTCTGCAGGCGGCGCAGGCTGTCGGGGGCCAGCGGGTTGCGGGCGGCGGCATAGGCCTGCACGTTGGCGATCTGCTGCCGCTTCTCCGCCTCGGTGGAGCGGATCAGCTCGATGGTGGTGGTGATGTCGCCGGCGTGTTCTTTCGGCAGGAAGGTGTTGACGCCGATGATCGGCAGCGAGCCGTCGTGCTTCTTGTGCTCGTAGTACAGGCTCTCTTCCTGGATCTTGCCGCGCTGGTACATGGTGTCCATCGCGCCGAGCACGCCGCCGCGCTCGCTGATCGCCTCGAACTCCTTGTACACGGCCTCCTCGACCAGGTCGGTGAGCGTCTCGACCACGAAGCTGCCCTGCCACGGGTTCTCGTTGAAGTTGAGGCCGAGCTCGCGGTTGATGATCAGCTGGATCGCCACCGCGCGGCGCACCGATTCCTCGGTGGGCGTGGTGATGGCCTCGTCGTAGGCGTTGGTGTGCAGGCTGTTGCAGTTGTCGAACAGTGCGTACAGCGCCTGCAGCGTGGTGCGGATGTCGTTGAACTGGATCTCCTGCGCGTGCAGCGAGCGGCCGGAGGTCTGGATGTGGTACTTCAGCATCTGGCTGCGCGCGCTGGCGCCGTAGCGCTCGCGCATGGCGCGCGCCCAGATGCGCCGCGCGACGCGGCCGATCACGGTGTACTCCGGGTCCATGCCGTTACTGAAGAAGAACGACAGGTTGGGTGCGAAGTCGTCCACCTTCATGCCGCGCGCCAGGTAGTACTCGACGATGGTGAAGCCGTTGGCGAGCGTGAAGGCGAGCTGGCTGATCGGGTTGGCGCCGGCTTCGGCGATGTGGTAGCCGGAGATCGACACCGAGTAGAAGTTGCGCACGCCGTGGTCGACGAAGTACTGCTGGATGTCGCCCATCATGCGCAGCGCGAACTCGGTGCTGAAGATGCAGGTGTTCTGCGCCTGGTCCTCCTTGAGGATGTCGGCCTGCACCGTGCCGCGCACCACCTTCAGCGTGGCTTCCTTGATGCGCGCGTAGGTATCGGCATCCACCACCTGGTCGCCGCTGACGCCGAGCAGGCCCAGACCCAGGCCGTCGTTGCCCTCGGGCAACGTGCCCTCGTAGCGCGGGCGCGGGCGGCCGGCATACAGCGCGTCGATCTTCTCGCGCGCGGCGTCCCAGCGCTTGCCGTCCTCGCGCAGGTACTTCTCCACCGCCTGGTCGATGGCGGTGTTCATGAACATGGCGAGGATCATCGGCGCCGGGCCGTTGATCGTCATCGACACGGAGGTGGTCGGCGCCGACAGGTCGAAGCCGGAGTACAGCTTCTTCATGTCGTCCAGCGTGGCGATGCTGACGCCGGAGTTGCCGATCTTGCCGTAGATGTCCGGACGCTCGGCGGGGTCCTCGCCGTACAGCGTGACCGAGTCGAACGCGGTGGACAGGCGCGCGGCCGGCTGGCCGAGGCTGAGGTAATGGAAGCGGCGGTTGGTGCGCTCGGGCGTGCCCTCGCCCGCGAACATGCGCGTCGGGTCCTCGCCGGTGCGGCGGTACGGGTACACGCCGCCGGTGTACGGGTAGTGGCCCGGCAGGTTCTCGCGCATCAGGAACTTGAGCAGGTCGCCCCAGTCGCGGTATTTCGGCGGCGCCACCTTGGGAATCTTCTGGTGGCTGAGCGATTCGCGGTAGTTCTCGACGCGGATGGTCTTGTCGCGCACCTTGTATTCGTTCACCTCGTCGGTGACCGACTTCAGGCGCGCCGGCCACTCGCGCAGCAGGTGCACCGCCTCGGTGGACAGCTCTTTCAGCGCGGCGTTGTAGCGCTGGCGCAGCACCAGCAGGCTGCGGTCGACGCCCTTCGGCGTGCCGTTGGCGGTTTCCCAGTAGGCGACCTCGCCGTCGCTGTCGCGCACCGGGTGCGCGCCGGCGGCGGGGTGCACGTCCTCGGCGGCGTAGCCTTCGAGCGGCGGCGGCAGGCACGGATCCTCGAGTTCCTTCAGCGCCTCGTAGTAGTGCTGCGCCTTGCTGGCGGCCTCGGCCTGGCGCTCGATGGCGGCGTTGATGCCGCGGCCCTGCTCGGCGATCTCGGCGAGGTAGCGGACGCGCGCGCCGGGGATCAGCACGGTGGCGCGCGGCTCCTTGATCGACACGTCCACCTGCGGATCGAAGTCGCAGCGCTCGCTGCCCAGCGCGGGCTTGTCTCCCGCCCCCCCCGCGCGCGCCGCCCAGCTTCTCGCGCAGCAACCGGCACAGGTTGACGAACATCCAGGTGACGCCCGGATCGTTGAACTGGCTGGCGATGGTCGGGTAGACCGGCACGTCCTCGTCCGGCGTCTTGAACGCGGCGTGGTTGCGCTTCCACTGCTTGCGCACGTCGCGCAGCGCGTCCTCGGCGCCGCGGCGGTCGTACTTGTTCAGCACGATCAGCTCGGCGAAGTCCAACATGTCGATCTTCTCGAGCTGGCTGGCGGCACCGTAGTCGCTGGTCATCACGTACATCGGGAAGTCGACCAGGTCGACGATCTCGGAGTCGCTCTGGCCGATGCCGGCGGTCTCGACGATCACCAGGTCGTAACCCTGGCCGCGCAGGAAGGCGACGCAGTCCTTCAGCATCGCGCTGGTGGCGGCGTGCTGGCGGCGCGTGGCCATCGAGCGCATGTAGACGCGCTTGCTGCGCAGCGCGTTCATGCGGATGCGGTCGCCGAGCAGCGCGCCGCCGGTGCGGCGGCGGGTCGGATCGACCGCCAGCACGGCGATGCGCATCTGCGGGAAGGCGTGCAGGAAGCGCAGCAGCAGCTCGTCGACCACGCTCGACTTGCCGGCGCCGCCGGTGCCGGTGATGCCGATCACGGGAGTGCGGGACTCGGGCCCCGGGGCTCGGGACTCGGAAGAGCCGCGCGCCCACTGCTTGCGCAGCAGCGTCAGTTCGGACTCCGAAAAACCGCCGTCCTCGATAGCGCTCAGAACGCGCCCGATCGAGATTTCGTCATCGATGCGGGTACTCGCCACCAGCTTGGCCGCGTCCCTGGTTCCGGCGCCCGCGTCCCGCGCGTGCGAAGCGCGCCGCACCACGTCCTCGATCATGGCGACGAGGCCCATGTGCATGCCGTCGTTCGGGTGGTAGATGCGCTCGACGCCGTAGGCCTGCAGCTCGGCGATTTCCTCGGGCGTGATGGTGCCGCCACCGCCGCCGAACACGCGGATGTGCGCAGCGCCGCGTTCGCGCAGCATGTCGACCATGTACTTGAAGTACTCGACGTGCCCTCCCTGGTAGGACGACACGGCGATGGCGTCGGCGTCCTCCTGCAGCGCGGCGCGCACCACGTCCTCGACGCTGCGGTTGTGGCCGAGATGGATCACCTCCGCACCCTGCGACTGGATCAGCCGGCGCATGATGTTGATCGCCGCGTCGTGGCCGTCGAACAGGCTGGCGGCGGTGACGAAGCGCAGCGGCGTTGCTTCGGGTTGCGCTTCGTTCGCGGGTACGTGCTTTGCGGGGGTGCTCATGGGGGGCTGCGCCATCCGTCTGCGTGGAACCTGCGGATTGTAGCGCGCGCGGGCCCGCGGTCGCGGCTGACCGATGGCACGCGCCCACGCGGCCACCGTCGAACCGTTGCGCAATCCCAGGCGAAGCGCGCGTCGCCAGCAGCGGAGCCATGCCGTGTGGCGACACGGCGGCCTGCTCGACTGCACAGGCCACACGACTGCGCGGCCCCTCGCGACTGCGCGGACCACGCGCGCGGGACTCGACCCCCTCTCCCCGGCGGGGAGAGGGTCGGGGTGAAGGGGGCCGTCCGCAGGACGGCCGCCTTTCGCTTCCGCAACGACGATGCGCGCGCTGCGCGCGTCCCCCTGACCCTTCCCTCTTCCCGCAGGGGAGAGGGGAAGCGCTTCACCACGCGCCGCTCATGCTGGCTGCATGATCGTCGCCGTCGCGCGCCAGGTCGCTATCGCTCCGGCGCTTCCGGCAGCGGCGGCGCGCGCAGCGGCACCGGCGTCGACTGCACGATCGACGAGGTGGTGTTGCCGTACTTCAGCATCTCGTCGAGCACGGCCTCCAATTGCTCGACGCGGCCGACCAGCACCTTCATCACGAAGCAGTCCTCGCCGGTGACGCGGTGGCATTCGACGATCTCCGGGATCTGCTTCGCCAGCGCGGCGACCGCCTGCAATTGCCCGGGCATCGGTCGCACGCGCACGAACGCGGTGACGCCGAGGCCGAGCGCGGCCTGATCGAGCTCGAGGCGCGCGCCGCGGATCACGCCGGCGTCGTACAGGCGCTGCACGCGCTCGGTGACCGCCGGCGCCGACATGCCGACGCGACGCGCCAGCTCGCTCATCGTCAGCCGCGGCTCGTCCAGCAGGTGGCGCAGGATGCCGAGATTGGTGGCATCGAGGAGCGCGCTTGCGTCGGCAAAGGTGTTTCGCCTGATTTTCTTTGCCATGTGAAGGCACCCCGCCGACCAACCCTTGATCTCGCCATTCAATGCCGCGCTATCACCTCGGAAAATAGCACAACGTAGTCGATGTGGAGCCGCCGATGAAATACGATGCCCTCGCCGCTCCGCGCACGGACGCGATCCCGCCGCATGCGTTCTTCCTGGTCAGCGCGGTGTTCCATTACCTCGGCCCGGCGTTCGCCGTGCTGCTGTTCCGCTACGTCGGCGCACTCGGCGTCGCCTGGCTGCGCATCGCCACTGCGGCGCTGGTGTTCGCACTGTGGCGGCGGCCGTGGCGCGTGCTGTTTGCGGCGACGCCGGTGCAGCGCCGCCTGCTGCTGGCGATGGGCGCGATCCTGGCGGCGATGAATTCGCTGTTCTACCTGGCGATCGCGCGGCTGCCGCTGGCGACAGTTGGCGCTATCGAATTCCTGGCGCCGATCGCGCTGGCGGCGATCGGCCTGCGCGACGTGCGCAACTTCGCCGCGCTCGGCGTCGCCGTCGCCGGCGTCGTGCGCCTGACCGAGGTGAACTTCGGCGGCGATCCGCTGGCCTACGTGTTCGCGTTCGCCAACTGCGCGTTGTTCGCGGGCTACATCGTCGCGGGCCACGCGCTGGCGCGCGACGGCGGCGCCTCCGGCATCGACCGCCTCGGCGCGGCGATGCTGGTGGCGATGGCGGCGGCGCTGCCGATCGGCATCCGCGACGCGCTGCCGGCGTTCGGCGATCCGCGCCTGCTGGCGGCGGCCGTCGGCGTCGGCATCTGCTCGTCGGTGATCCCCTACGTCTGCGACCAGCTGGCGATGGCGCGGCTGCCGCGTTCGACGTTCGCGCTGATGCTGGCGCTGCTGCCGGCGACCGCCTGCGTCATCGGCGCGATCGTGCTGCGGCAGATTCCCGGCCCGACCGAGTTCATGGGCATCGCGCTGGTGATCGCCGGCGTGGCGCTGCATCGTACCGACAAGGCCGCATGAACATGCCGGGGCACGACGACACCGCGGCGCACGAAGGCGGCTGCCTGTGCGGCGCGGTGCGCTACCGCGTCGTCGGCGAACCGCTGGCGCTGACACGCTGCCACTGCCGTTCGTGCCGCCTTGCCAGCGGCGCACCGTCGCTGGCGTGGGCGATCTTCCGCGCCGAAGATTTCGTACTGGTCACCGGCAGACCCACCCGCTTCGCTTCCTCGCCCGGCGTCGAGCGCACGTTCTGCGCGATCTGCGGCACCTCGCTGACCTACCGCAGCGCGGATCGCCCCGACGCGATCGACGTCACCACCGCCACGCTGGACGACGCCTCGCGCTTCGCGCCGACGAAAGAGATCTGGACCGAGCACGCGCTCGCCTGGCAGCCGCTGGACGCCGCGCTGCCGCACTCCCCGCGCAGCAGCCGCGGCGCTGCTTAGCTCACGCCACGCCGAACGGCAGTTCCGGCGTGGACACCACACGCTCGCCGACCGCCTCGCCGTCGAGGAAGCGCAGCACTGCGTCGACCACGACGGGGTCGTCGACGACGCGGTTGTGACCGAGGCCGCGGGTGGTGAGCAGGCGCGCGTGCGGCCAGTAGCGCGCGTAGCGTTCGCCCTCCTCCCACGGCACTTCGGCGTCGTCGATGTCGTGCACGATCAGCCCGGGCTGGCCGAAGACGGGCACGTGGCGGTGCACCTGCAGGTCGCGCGGGTCGACGCCGGTGCGGCGCTTCAGCCAGTCGATGAACGGCTCGCGCAGGTGCGGGCCGAGGCCCACGAAGCGCATGAAGCGCTGCGCCGCGGCGATCATGTCCGCGGGGGGCGCGAACAGCGCCAGCCGCTCGGCGCGCCAGGCTTCGCCCTGCGCCAGCGCCAGCGCGGCGCCGCCGAGCGAATGCCCGAAGGCCAGCGCGGCGCGGCCGTGGCGGCCGCCGACCGCACGCACGGCGTCGACGAATTCCGGCAGCGAACTGAGGCGTCCCGTGCTGCGGCCGTGGCCGGGCTGGTCGAACGTCACCACCGCGTAGCCGCGTTCGCGCAACCGCGTCACCCACGGCAGGAAGCGCAGGCCGTAGCTCGACCAGCCGTGCACCAGCAGCGCGTAGGGCTGCGCGGCGGGATCGCCCCAGGTGTAGGTCGCCAGCGTCTCGCCGTCGACGCGCAGCTCGCCGGGCCGCATGTCCGCATCCGCCTGCGCCGCCCGCGCGCGGCTGCGGCTGCCGGCGAACGGCGTGGCGAACAGGCGCGCGGCGCGGTTCACCGTGCTGCGCGGCGCCAGCCGGCCGCCGAGCGCGAAGCCGGCGCGCAGCGCGGTCAGCGCGATGGATTTTCGAACGATCGTGCTTTTTTTCCGGACGACGGCGTTCATGACGGATACCTCGCAGGGGATTTATGCCCGGTAGCTCTCGATCAGGCGGTGCATGGCGCGATCCGCGCGCGCGATCGCGTCCTGCAGGCCGAACAGGCGGGCGTCGTGGTGCAGGGCCAGCTCGATGCCGAACAGTTCGAAGGCGAGCTGGACGGGATCGCAGTCGGCGCGCAGCTCGCCGCTGTCGATCGCCATCCGGATCGCGCGCGCCAGCTCGCGGCGCAGGCGCGTCTGGTACTCGACGACGCGATCGCGGATCGGGCCCGGCCGGTCGTCGTACTCGATGGCGGCGCTGACCATCGGGCAGCCGCCCTGCCCGGCGTGCAGCCAGTCGATCCAGCGGCGCAGGATCGCGCGCAAACGCGGCAGGCCGCGGCGCTCGCGGATCGCCGGCAGGAACACCTCCTCGGTGAAGCGCTGCGCGGCGGCGTCCAGCACGGCGAGCTGCAGCTCCTCGCGCGAACCGAAATGCGCGAACACGCCGCTCTTCGACATGCCGACCGCCTGCGCGACGCCGCCGATCGACAGGCCCTCGAAGCCGTCGGTGCGCGCGATGTGCAGCGCGCGGTCGACGATGGCCTCGCGGGTGGCGGCACCCTTGCTGGTGGCAGCGGCAGTCATGGCGGCGAGAAATAGCACGACCGTTCGTTCTTGTCCAGCGGCGCGCCAAGTTCGCGCGGGAGCCGATTGCACCGCGCCCGCGCCGGCCTATGCTGGACACCCGCCGTCCAAGGAGGATTCGCCATGAAGCGCATCTGGATACTCGCCGGCCTCGCCGCCGCGCTGCTCGGCGGCTGCGCCACCAGCCCCACCGGGCGCAGCCAGTTGATGCTGGTGTCGGACGCGCAGATGAACCAGATGGGCCTGGCCGCATTCAGCCAGCTCAAGCAGCAGGGCAAGTTCGCCGACGCGCCGCGCGAGCGCGCCTACGCCGCCTGCGTGGCCGACGCGCTGATCCGCGTGCTGCCGGCGCCGTACGACCGCCAGGAGTGGGACGTGCAGATCGTCAAGGACGGCAGCGCCAACGCCTTCGCCCTCCCGGGCGGGCGCATCGGCGTCAACGAGGGCATGTTCAAGGTGGCGACCGACCAGGACCAGCTCGCCGCCGTGCTCGGCCACGAGCTGTCGCACGTGGTCGCGCGGCATTCGGCGGAACGCTTCTCCGACCGGATGGCGGCGCAGGCCGGCATCGCCGCGCTGACCGTGTACGGCGCCAGCCGCGGCAACGACGCCGGCCGCACCATGGCGCTGCTCGGCGTCGGCGCCGAGGTCGGCCTGCTGCTGCCGTGGTCGCGCGCGCAGGAAAGCGAGGCCGACGTGCTCGGCCAGCGCTACATGGCCGCCGCCGGCTTCGATCCGCGCAAGGCGGTGACGCTGTGGCAGAACATGCAGAAGAACGCCGGCAGCGGCGGCGTGCCCGCGTTCCTGTCCACGCACCCCGCGCCGGGCAACCGCATCAGGACGCTGTCCGAACAGGCGCCGAAGCTGATGCCGGTTTACGAGCGCGCGCGCGCCGCCGGCAACGCACCGCGCTGTTCGCCGTAACCGCGCCCATCGGCCATCGTTGGCCGAGCTCTCGCGCCGGCGGGGAGAGGATGGGGGGGAGCAGGCGCCGCCCGCAGGACGGCCGCATCTCGCAGCGAGCAGGGCAACGCGCGCCCTGCGCGCGTCCCGGCTACCGCTGTGCCGACGCGCTGGGTACGCGAAGGCCCGATGTGGCGCTTCCACGCCGGCTGCCGGCGGGCCGAGCGCGCAACATCCGCGCTGCGTCCGCGCACGCCGCCACGACCATCCGAACTGTCGCTCAACCCCGTCAGGGGCTAGAATGCGCGCCGCACGAGGCAGGCCCCGGTCCGCCGGGACGTTCCCTTTCCTTGGACAATCAGCCATTTGTCCGCGAGAGCTCAGGTGCCCTCTCGTGCACGCCTCCACGCGCGCCACCTGCAGCCGCCATTCCGGGAGTTCGCTTTCGATGATTTTTGAAACCATCGCCACCTCGGGTCACGAGGAAGTCGTCTTCTGCCACAACAAGGACGCGGGCCTGAAAGCCATCATCGCGGTCCACAACACGGTGCTGGGCCCGGCGCTGGGCGGCCTGCGCATGTGGCCGTACAAGACCGAGCAGGAGGCGCTGAACGACGTGCTGCGCCTGTCGCGCGGCATGACCTACAAGAACGCGGTGGCTGGCCTGAACCTGGGCGGCGGCAAGGCCGTGATCATCGGCGATCCGTCCAAGGACAAGTCCGAGGCGCTGTTCCGCGCGTTCGGCCGCTTCGTCAACTCGCTCAACGGCCGCTACATCACCGCCGAGGACGTCGGCATCGACGTCAACGACATGGAATGGGTGTTCCGCGAGACCGAATTCGTGACCGGCGTGCACCAGGTGCACGGCGGCTCCGGCGATCCCTCGCCGTTCACCGCGTTCGGTACGCTGCAGGGCCTGATGGCCACGCTGTCCGCCAGGTTCGGCAACGAAGACGTCGGCAAGTACAGCTACGCCGTGCAGGGCGTCGGCCACGTCGGCATGGAGTTCGTCAAGCTGCTGCGCGAGCAGGGCGCCAAGGTGTTCGTCACCGACATCAACAAGGAAGCCGTGCAGCGCTGCGTCGACGAACTGGGCTGCGAAGCGGTCGGCCTGGACGACATCTACGACGTCGACGCCGACGTCTACAGCCCGTGCGCGCTGGGCGGCACGGTCAACGAGAAGACCCTGCCGCGCCTGAAGATGAAGATCATCTGCGGCGCCGCCAACAACCAGCTCGCCAACGACGCGATCGGCGACGAGGTGGAGAAGCGCGGCATCCTCTACGCGCCGGACTACGCGGTGAACGCCGGCGGCGTGATGAACGTGTCGCTGGAGATCGACGGCTACAACCGCGAGCGTGCGATGCGCATGATGCGCACGATCTACTACAACCTCTCGCGCATCTTCCAGATCGCCAAGCGCGACGGCATCCCGACCTACAAGGCCGCCGACCGCATGGCGGAGGAGCGCATCAGCGCGATCGGCAAGATCAAGCTGCCGACCATGGGCAACCACGGTCCGCGCTTCCTCGGCCGCATGCGCGGGCAGTGATCCTCCGCTGCGCCATGCCAGCGCCGAACGGAACCCGGGCTTGCCCGGGTTCCGTTTTTTCGGAGGTCGCGTCGCGCCGGCCGGCGCCCGCCCGCGCCGTCCATCAGGGGCATTCGACATGAAGCCGCCGTCTTTCCTGCCGCGCATGCAGGGCACGGCCGTTGCCTTCGGGCTGGCGCTGCTGCTGTGCACCACCCTCGCCACCGCCGCCGACATCCAGTTCGGCAAGCGCTCGCTCAACGTACCCACGCCGGAACACTTCGTGCCCTCGGCCGCCACGCTGCCGATGCTGATCGTGGTGCTGGAAGGCTACCTGCCGAAGACCAACCGCCTGGTCGAGGCCTACCTGACGCCGAACGACCTGGACGCGCTGTCGAAGGGCGAGAACAAGGAACTCGACCGCTACTTCCAGCTGCAGGTGGCGCGCAATCTCGAAGGCGTGCACGTGCCGGACGGCGAGTTCGAGAAAGCCCGCGACCAGATCGAGGCCGGCGTGCGCGCCGCGTTCGATCACGTCGACACGCTCGGCGACGCGCTGATGCGCCAGGGCAACGAGAAGACCGGCGCGCTGACCGGCAAGGACGTCAACGCCTCGCTGTCCGGCACCGGCTACTTCGGCACGTTCCGCCGCGAGCCGTGGGGCCTGTTCTTCAGCGCGCGTTCCAGCGTCGCCGTCGAGGGCCAGGCGCCGACGTCGATCGTGATGTCCGGCGCCGTGGTGCAGATCGACGGTCAGGTGCTCTACCTGTACGCCTACAGCCACTACCGCGACGAGAAGGACCGGCAGTGGACCGCCGCCGCGGTCAGCCGCTGGGCCGACGCGATCCACGCCGCCAACGCCCACTGAGCGGCGTCGCGGGTCCGGACGCGGCATAATCCCGCTGTTGCGCGTCCGTTCCGCCGGGCCGGCGGGCGGACGCGCGACGCATCCATCGCAGGAGCCCGGACACCGACATGCGCCCGTTTCCCCTCGGAGAAGACCTCGACCTGCTGCGCGAGAGCGTGCACGCCTTCGCGGAGAAGGAGATCGCGCCGCGCGCCGACCTGATCGACCGCGAAAACGCGTTCCCGCAGGACCTCTGGCGCAAGCTCGGCGGCATGGGCCTGCTCGGCGTGACCGTGCCGGGCGAATACGGCGGCTCCGAACTCGGCTACCTCGCGCACGTGGTGGCGATGGAGGAGATCTCCCGCGCATCCGGCTCGGTCGGCTTGTCCTACGGCGCGCACTCCAACCTGTGCGTCAACAACATCTTCCACAACGGCAACGAGGCGCAGCGGCGCAAGTACATCCCCAAGCTGTGCTCCGGCGAGTACGTCGGCGCACTGGCGATGAGCGAGCCCGGCGCCGGCTCCGACGTGGTCGGCTCGATGGCCTGCCGTGCCGAGAAGAAAGGCGACCGCTGGATCGCCAACGGCTCGAAGATGTGGATCACGAACGGCCCGGACGCCGACGTGTTGCTGGTGTACATGCGCACCGCGCACAAGCCGGCCGGCTCGCGCTGCATGACCGCCTTCATCGTCGAGAAGGGCATGAAGGGCTTTTCCACCGCGCAGAAGCTCGACAAGCTCGGCATGCGCGGCTCCAACACCTGCGAGCTGGTGTTCGAGGACTGCGAGATCCCCGACGAGAACCGCGTCGGCGAGGTCAACGAGGGCGTGCGCGTGCTGATGAGCGGGCTGGATACCGAGCGCCTGGTGCTGTCCGGCGGCCCGATCGGCCTGATGCAGGCCGCGCTGGACATCGCCCTGCCCTACGTGCGCGAGCGCAAGCAGTTCAACGCGCCGATCGGCACCTTCGGCATCATGCAGGCGAAGATCGCCGACATGTACACCGCGCTGCAGTCGGCGCGCGCCTATGCCTACATGGTGGCGCAGGATTTCGACCGCGGCGTGCGCTCGCGCATCGACCCGGCGTCCTGCCTGCTGCACGCCTCGCAGAGCGCGGTGCAGGTGGCGCTGGAGGCGATCCAGTGCCTGGGCGGCAACGGCTACATCAACGAATACCCCACCGGCCGCATCCTGCGCGACGCCAAGCTCTACGAGATCGGCGCCGGCACCAACGAGATCCGCCGCATGCTGATCGGGCGCGAGCTGTTCCACGGCAAGTCGTGAGGAAGGCCGGGACTCGGGAAGGCCCATCCCGCCGGAGAGCGTGGGTGGGCTCCAGTCCCCCCTCGGGCCTTTCGCGACGCGCAAGCGGCGGGCTGAAGCCCGCTCTGCCGACCGCCCGACGCCGCGGGCGGTGCGGCGGCCGCCGCCATCGTCTGGTGATGCGGCGCAGCGCGGCACGCACCCCGTCCGCAAGCTGCCGCACGCAGGTGTTTGCCGCATCGCAACATCCCCTGCGATAATCCGGCCATCGTCCGCGCGGCCCGCCGCGCACGCACCTCCCGGAGAAGCAGCATGTCCGCCATCGTCATCGTCGGCGCCAAGCGCACCGCCATCGGTTCCTTCCTCGGCCAGTTCACCGGCGTGCCGACGCCGACGCTGGGCGCCACCGCCATCCGCGCCGCATTGGAACAGGCGCGGGTCGCGCCCGCCGACGTCTCGGAAGTGATCATGGGCTGCGTGCTGCCGGCCAACCTCGGCCAGGCGCCGGCGCGCCAGGCCGCGCTGGCGGCGGGCGTGCCGGTGGCGACCGGCGCCACCACCATCAACAAGGTGTGCGGCTCCGGCATGAAGGCGATCATGCTGGGTCACGACCTGATCAAGGCGGGCTCGGCGACGGTGGTCGTCGCCGGCGGCATGGAGTCGATGACCAACGCGCCGCACATGATCCCCAACTCGCGCACCGGCAACCGCTACGGCGGCTTCGAGGCGGTCGACCACATGGCCTGGGACGGCCTGACCAATCCCTACGACGGCAAGGCGATGGGCGTGTTCGGCGAGCAGTGCGCCGACAAGTACCAGTTCACCCGCGAGCAGCAGGACGCGTTCGCGACGGAGTCGGTGAAGCGCGCGCAGGCGGCGCAGCAGTCGGGCGCGTTCGACGCGGAGATCGTTCCGCTCAAGGTGGCGACGCGCAAGGGCGAGGTCGAGGTGAAGGCCGACGAGCAGCCGGGCCGCAGCGACATCGCCAAGATCCCCGCGCTGAAGCCGTCCTTCCGCAAGGAAAACGGCACCATCACCGCGGCCAGCTCCTCCAGCATCTCCGACGGCGCCGCCGCGGTGGTGCTGATGAGCGAGGACGAGGCCAAGCGCCGCGGCGCCGCTCCGCTGGCGCGCATCCTCGGCCACGCCACGCATTCGCAGGAGCCGCAGTGGTTCACCACCGCGCCGGTGGGCGCCGTCGAGAAACTGCTGAAGCAGGTCGGCTGGAAGGTGGCGGACGTCGATCTCTTCGAGATCAACGAAGCGTTCGCGGTGGTGGCGATGGCCGCCATGCGCGAACTCGGCATTCCGCACGAGAAACTCAACGTCAACGGCGGCGCCTGCGCGCTCGGCCATCCGATCGGCGCCACCGGCGCCCGCCTGGTGGTGACCCTGGTGCACGCCATGAAGGCGCGCGGCCTGCGCCGCGGCGTCGCCTCGCTGTGCATCGGCGGCGGCGAGGCCACGGCGATTGCCGTGGAACTGGCCTAAAGCCAACGCCAGCCAAACGGACCGGGCCGCATATAAGGGATTATCGGCATTGCATCTGGCGCCCGGACAATGAACGCGCTTTAATACTGCGGCCATTCACCGGCAATCCACGGCACAAGGAGAATCCCAATGAAGTTGACCCGCATCGTTCTTGCCTCCGCGCTCGTTGCGCTGCTGGCCGCGTGCAGCGGCGGCAACAACGAGCAGGCCCCGGCCGAGCAGGCCCCGGCTCCGGCCGCGACCGCCGCCGCTCCGGCCGAGCAGGCTCCGGCCCCGGCTCCGGCGTCCACCGCCGCCGCCGCTCCGGCCGAGGCTCCGGCTCCGGCGTCGACCGCCGCTCCGGCTCCGGCCTCGACGTCCGGCGGCAACTGAGCCGAACGCCGAAGTCTGCCGAAAAGCCGGCCGCCGTGCGGCCGGCTTTTTTTCTTCCGCCCGCCGCCGACACGGACGACCGCCGCCGGCGCGTCGTTGCTCCCGAAATCGCCCGTGCGCGGCGCGTCTTCGCCGCCTGCGCCGCCGCCGGTCCCGCAAAAGGAAACCCCGGCTCGCGCCGGGGCTCCCTCCTCACTCCCGACAGGCCGCCGGCCGGCTAGAACTCCTGCGTGAAGCGGATGCCGACCGTCCGCGGCTGGCTGGTGATCGTGTACACCTGCCCGTTCGGGTACTGCGGCACCACGCCGTGCGCCGCGCACACCGCCTCGGCGCATTCGGTGTACTTGGTGAGCTGCGTGCGCTTGTCGAACAGGTTGTTGACGTAGACGTCCACCGACCAACTGTTCTTGCGGATGCCGGCGGAGACGTCCGTCAGCGTGTAGGGCTTCAGCGGGCCGAGCAGGCCGCGCTCGAACAGCCGTAGGTCGGACTGCCGCTCGCCGACGTGCACCACCGCGGCCTGCACGAAGGCTTCCTTGTCGCCGACGTCGAAGGTGTAGCGGGCGATCAGGTTGCCCTTGAAGCGCGGCGTCACCGGCAGCTGCGTGCCCTTCGGCGCTTCCGGACCGGAAACCACGTCGCCGGTGAGCGGATTGATCGTGCCGGCCGGACACTCGGTGATCGGATTGCCGGCGAGATCGGTGAAGCCGCAATAGTTCGCGGTCAGCTTGGCGTTGTACCAGGCGAATCCGCCGCCGAGCTGCAGGTTGTAGGTCGCCGCCCAGTTCAGCTCCGTCTCCAGACCGTCGATGCGCGCCTGGTTGGCGTTCTTGATCTCGGTGAGGCCGTTGGCGCCGAGGATGCTGAACTGGAAGTCCTTCCACTTCTGGCGGAACACCGAGCCGTTGAACGACAGCCGGTTGTCGAGCCAGGTGGTCTTCCAGCCGGCCTCGTAGCTGGTCAGGAAGTCGGCCTTGTACGGCGGCAGCGTGCCGCGGCGGTTGATGCCGCCGGGGCGGTAGCCTTCCGAACGGGTCACGTAGACCATCTTGGTCGGCGTGATCTGCCAGGTCAGGTTGAACTTGCCCAGCGAGCCGGATTCCTTCACGTTCTTGTAGAAATCCAGGCACGGCGCGCCGTGGAACGGTTCCGGCGAGATGCAGCCGGCCTCGCCGTAGCTCGACGACGGGGCAAAGCCCTTGCTGAAGCCGAAGAAGCCGCCGAGGCTGTTGTGCGCGCGGAAGTAGCGTCCGCCGACGGTCGCGGTGAGCGTCTCCGGGATCAGGTCGTAGGACAGTTCGCCGAACACCGCCTCGTCGCGGTCGATGCGGTCCTGCTTGGTCAGCCACAGCGTGTGCGGCCAGCCGGTGACGGACAGGCTGTCGGCCAGGTTGGGCACCATGTAGCGCTGCTGGATGTCGTGCTTCTGGTGCTCCCAGAACAGGCCGGCCACCAGGCGCAGGCGCTCGTCGCTCGGCGAGGCGAAGCGCAGCTCGTGGCTCTGCTTGGTGTAGCGGTCCAGGCCCTTGATGAACTGCGAGGGATTGATCAGGTTGCCGCTGTTGTCGTAGAGGTAGGCGCCGTAGCCGAACAACGTGTCGTACCAGAACGAATAGTCGCTGTAGTCGTTCTGCTCCTCGGTCAGGCGCTTGAGGTAGGCCCCGGCGTAGGTGACGTCGAAGATGCCGATCTTGCCTTCCACCGTCAGCGCCGCCTGCCACCAGTGGTCGTCCGTGCGCTCCGGGTAGAAGTGCGTGATGCCGAGCTCGCCGACCGCCGGGTCGTTGGCGAAGTTGCCGTTGGCGGTGGAGCGCTGGCCCATGATGGTCGGGCTGATCGACCAGTTGTCGTCGAGGTTGACCTTCAGCGCCGCGCGCGCGCCGGTGGTGTCGACGTCGTTGTAGTTCTTCTTCGCCAGGTACGAGCACTCCAGCAGCGGCGCCGGCGTGCAGTCCTTGGCGTTGCTGACGGTGATGCCGGAGGTCGGGAAGGTGCGCGTGCCGGGCACGTTGTCGATGTAGCCGGCGGCGTGATCGTGCCAGCCGACCAGGCGGATCGCGGAGTTGCCGGCGACCGGGATGTTCACCATGCCGTCCGCGCTGTAGCCGATGCCGCCTTCGTTCACCGTGTTGGCGCCGACGCTGTAGTTGGCGGCGAAACCGCTGGGATCGGGCTTGTTGGTGATGATGCGCAACGCGCCCGATTCCGCGCTGGCGCCGTACAGCGTGCCCTGCGGCCCGGACAGCGCCTCGACGCGGGCGATGTCGTACATGTGGATGTCGAGCGGACCCTGGATGGTGGTCACCGGTTGCTCGTCCAGGTACACGCCGACGCTGGGCAGCGAACCGGAATGGTTGCCGTCGCCGCCGCTGGCCACGCCGCGCATGTAGATCTGCGCGAAGCCCGGGCCGAACGTCTGGTAGGCGACGCTCGGCAGGTACTTCACGTAGTCGTCGAAGTTGCTGATGTGCAGATGTTCGATCTTCTCCGTGCCCAGCACCTGGATGCTCAACGGCACCTTCTGCAGGTTCTCGGTGCGCTTCTGCGCGGTGACGGTCACGGTCTCCAGCGTCGTGCCCTTCTGCTCCTTGGGCGGCGTCGACGCCGGCGCCTGCGCCTGGCCGGCGTCCTGCGCGAACGCCGGCGCGGCGATGGCGAAGCAGATCGCCGCGGCGAGCGGCAATCGGGACAGCTTCGCCCGCGGTCTTCCGCCAGATGGCATTGACTTGATGTACATCGGCCTCCCCTCTCTAAGGACTACCCCAATCGAAGTTGATTACATCGCCTCGAACTCCGGCACTTCCGGGTAGCGCTGCAATACCGCCCCCAGTGCCGACTCCAACGGCGCCAGCCATGGCGCGTAGTGCCGCCAGTGATCCACGCCTTCGCGATAGATCGGCCTGCGCACCTGTTCCGAACTCGCCGTGCGCACCGGCCGCGCGTTCTCGAAGAAGCGCAGGCACGACGCCTCGAACGGCAGACCGCAATAGTCGAGCAGGCGGCGCACCTCGCCTTCGGTGTCCTCGACCATGCGTTCGTAGACGACGCGGTGCACGCGCCCCGGCAGCACCGCGTCGAAATGCGCCATCAGCGCGACATAGTCGCGATAGTAGTGCGCCAGATCCTCGAAGCTGTAGCTGAAGCTCTGGCCACGGGCGAAGTGCTGCTTGAAATTGGAGAAGCAGCAGGCCAGCGGATGGCGGCGCGCGTCGATGATCTTCGCGTTCGGCAGCATCAGGTGGATCAACCCGATGTGCATGAAGTTGTTCGGCATCTTGTCGATGAAGAACGGCGCCGCCGTCTTGCGCTGGATGCGCGTGTGTTCCAGGTAGCGCTCGCCCAGCGCGCGCAGCGCGTCGCCGTCGAGCGCGGCGAGCGCCTCGTGGTAGGGCATCTCGCCCTCGGCGCCGCCCTGCTCGCGCAGCATGCGCGTGATCGAGGTGACCTCGGGCAGCTCCATCGTGCCCTCGACCTGGCTGTGGCTGGACAGGATCTGCTCGATCAGCGTGGAGCCGGCGCGCGGCAGGCCGACGATGAAGATCGGGTCGGGCGCCGGGCAGCCGGCGCCGGCGCGCGCAGCGAAGAACTCGCGCGTGTAGCGCTGGCGGATGTGGCGCACGCGCGCGCTGGTTTCCTCGGCGCTGTAGTGCAATTGCGCGCGGCGGATGGCGTTGCCCTGCGCGTAGTGGCGGAACGAGGCTTCGTATTCGCCGACGTCCTCCAGCGCCTTGCCGACGGCGAACTCGAGGTGCAGGCGGTCGTCCTCGCCGAGGTCGCCGCGCGCGAGCTGCGCGCGCATCGCGGCGAGGTCGTCGGCGCCGAAGCGGAACGTCTTCAGGTTGGCCAGGCTCCACCACACCTCGCCGAAGGACGGTTCGGCCGCGAGGCTGCGGCGATAGGCCTCGACGGCGCGCTCCGTGTGCCCGGCGGTCTTCAGCGCGTGGCCGTAGCTCATCCACACCTTCGGATTGTCCGGATGCTGCTGCAGCAACGCGGCGTAGATGCGGATCGCCTGCTCGTACTCGCCGATGCGGCACAGCACCACCGCCTTGAGGTTGCGGTAGGCCGGGTTTTCCGGCGCCACCGCCAGCAGACGCTCGACCTCGGCCAGCGCCCGTTCCGGACGGTTGCTGCGATGCAGGACCAGCGCGTAGTTCTCGCGCGCGGCGTGGAAGCCGGGCGCCAGCTCCAGGCAGCGCTCCAGCAGCTTCAGCGCGTCCTCGTTGCGGCCGACGCGGGCGGCGACTTCGGCGAACATGCGGATCGCGGCGACGTCGGTCGGCGCCTCTTTCAGGTGCTGGCGCAGCAGCGCCTCGGCCTCGGGAATGCGGTTGTCGACCAGCGCGGTGGCCGCGGCCAGCAGGCGCGGGTCGCGGGCGGCGTGGCGCACGTGGTCGGCATAGGCGGCGTCGGCGCCGGCGGCATCGCCCTGCGCGTGCAGCAGGTCGCCGAGCAGGCGCCAGACCTGCGGCAGGTCCGCTTTCAGTGCCGCCGCGCGGCGCAGCGCCTCGATCGCCTCCGCGACGCGCCTGGCGCGCGCCAGCGCCGCGCCGAGGTCGAAGTGCGCGGGGGCCCAGTCCGGCTGGCTGCGCGCCAGCGGCTCGAGGATGCCGAGCGCGCCCGCCGCGTCGCCCTGCGCCAGGCGCGCCGACGCCAGCAGGCGCAGCGCGGCGGGATGGCCCGGTACCGTCTTGAGGATTTCCGCCGCCTGCTCGGCCGCCAGCTCGGGCCGGCCGTCCAGCAGGCGCGCGGCGTGCTGCAGCGCCTGCTCCAGCGTGCCGGTCGCAGCCGCGGCGGTGGTAACGCTCTGCATGGCCCCTCAGCCCCTCACAACGCCTTCAGCAGTCGGTAGTCGAATTCCAGCGACCGGTAGTACGCGTCGACCAGGATGCGTTCGTCCTGGCCGTGGGAACGGTCGTCGTCGACGTCGTAGGCGATGCCGTTGAACACGTACGACGGCATGCCGGCCGCCCGCAGGAGCACGCTGTCGGACGCGCCCGCCGACATGTACGGCGACACCGGAATCTCCCCCCACATATCGTGCGCCACTTTGGCGATCTGCGCGAACAGCGCCGGATCGACCGGGCTGGGCGGGCTGGACTGCGGCGGCGCGACGCGGGCGAGCTCGACGGCGGGATCGGCGATGGCCTGCTTCAGCATCGCGTCGACGCGGTCGGGGTCCTCGTCCGGCAGGAGGCGGCAGTTGATCGTGGCGCGCGCCATCTGCGGCAGCGCGTTCTCGGCGTGCCCGCCCTCGACCAGGGTCGGCACGCAGGTGGTGCGCAGCTGCGCGTTGTTGTACGGCGAGGACGCCGCCAGCCGCGCCATCGCCGCGGGATCGGACGGCTCGCGGGCGACCGCGCGCATGTCGGCCGCCGTCGCGCCCGCGTAGTCCTTCGCCAGTGTGGCGTAGTAGCCGCGCGTGGCGGCGTTGCTGCGCAGCGGGAACTCGAGCGCGGACAGCCGCTCCAGCGCCTTCGCCAGCCTCACGATCGCGTTGTCGGCGGTCGGCAGCGAGCTGTGGCCGCCGGGGTTGCGCACGGTCAGCGTGTAGCTGAGATAGATCTTCTCCGCCGTCTCCACCGACAGCACCGCCACCTTGCCGCCGCGCAGCTCCGGGCCGCCGCCGTCGACGTTGATCGCATAGGCGGCGCGGATCAGCTCGGGCCGATGCGCCAGCAGCCACTGCACGCCGTTGCCGACGCCGTCTTCCTCGCCCGCGGTCAGGGCGAGGATGTAGTCGCCTCTCGGCACGAAACGCTCGCGGTGCAGGCGCAGCAGCGTCTCGACCAGACCGGCGCCGCCGCCCTTCACGTCCAGCGTGCCGCGGCCGTAGAAGTAGCCGTCGCGCTCGGTCAGCGCGAACGGATCGTAGTGCCAGTCCTCGCGCCGCGCCTCCACCACGTCGAGATGCGCCAGCAGCAGGATCGGCGGGCGTTCGCCGCGGCCGCGCAGGCGCACCACCAGGTTGCGGCGGCGCGGATCGTCGCCGACCACCTGCACGTCCGTCGGCGGAAAGCCGGCGTCGAGGAAGCGCCTGGCGAGTTTCTCTGCCGCCGGCGTGGTGCTGCCGTGGTCGGAAGTGGTGTCGACGGCGATCAGCTCGGCGAGCAGTTCGCGGCCCAGCACGCGGTCGGCCTTCGGCGCCGTGCCGGCGGCGCGGCCGGCCAGCGGCAGCAGCGCCGCGGCGGCGATGAGGGCATGCAGGCAAACGGTTCGGTTCATGATGGACGCTCCAATGCCATGGCCAGTCCCTGGCCGACGCCGACGCACAGGCTGACCAGCGCGCGGCGCTCGCGGTGGCGGCGCAGCGCGAACGCCGCGGTCATCGCCAGGCGCGCGCCGCTGGCGCCGAGCGGGTGGCCGAGCGCGATCGCGCCGCCGTTGGCGTTGACGTGCGCGGCATCGTCGGGCAGGTCGAGCGCGCGCGTGCACGCCAGCACCTGCGCGGCGAACGCCTCGTTGATCTCGATGCGGTCGAAATCGGCGAGGCCGAGGCCGGTGCGCGCCAGCAGCTTGCGGATCGCCGGCACCGGGCCGATGCCCATCACGCGCGGCGCGACGCCGGCCGAGGCCATGCCGACGACGCGCGCCAGCGGCTCGAGGCGGTGGCGCGCCAGCGCCCGCTCCGAGGCCAGCAGCAGCGCGGCGGCGCCGTCGTTGAGGCCGGAGGCGTTGCCCGCGGTGATGCTGGTGCCGGGACCGAGCAGCGGCTTCAGCGCGGCCAGCTTCTCCGCGCTGCTGTCGGGGCGCGGCGGCTCGTCGGCCTGCACCCGCACGGTTTCCTTGCCGCGCGGCGCGTCGACCGGCGTGATCTCCTCCGCCAGCCAACCTTGTCGTTGCGCGTGCGCCGCGCGCTGCTGGCTGCGCAGCGCGTAGGCGTCCTGGCTGTCGCGGTCGATGCGGTGCTCGCGCGCGAGGTTCTCCGCGGTCTGCGTCATCGAGTCGACGCCGTAGCCGCCCTGCATGCGCGGGTTGACCAGGCGCCAGCCGAGCGTGGTGTCCTCGAGCTGCTGGTCGCGGGCGAACGCGGTGCCGGCCTTGGCCATCACGTACGGCGCGCGGCTCATGCTCTCGACGCCGCCGGCGATCACCAGATCGGCCTCGCCGCAGGCGATCGCGCGCGCCGCCTGGCCGACGGCCTCGAGGCCGGAAGCGCACAGGCGGTTGACGGTGACGCCGGGAATCTCGCGCGGCAGCCCGGACAGCAGCACGGCCATGCGCGCGACGTTGCGGTTGTCCTCGCCGGCCTGGTTGGCGCAGCCGAGGATCACCTCGTCCAGCGCCGCGCGGTCCAGCGCCGGATGCCGCGCCATCAGCGCCGCGATCGGCAGCGCGGCGAGATCGTCGGCGCGCACGCCGGCCAGCGCGCCGCCGTGGCGGCCGAACGGCGTGCGCGTCGCGTCGACCAGGTAGGCGCTACCCATAGGCGTTCTTCATCGCCAGGTGCGGCAGCCAGCCGACGCGGCGGATCGCCTGCTCGATGGCCTGCTGCGTCTCGCGCATCGCCGGCAGGGTCTGCTTCACCGCGCGCGCCGGCGCCTCCTCGCCGTACGGCATGCCGACGTTCAGCGCGGCGACGACGCGGCCGTCGGCCGCATGGATCGGCACCGCGATCGAGCACAGGCCGGGCTCCAGTTCGCGCACCACCAGCGCATAGCCCTGCGCGCGCACGCGCTGCAGTTCCGCTTTCAGCGCGCTCGCCGTGCGGATCGTGTGCGGCGTATAGGCGCGGAACCTCTGCCCGCGCAGCCACGCCGCCAGCTCGGCTTCCGGCATGTCCGCCAGGATCGCGCGGCCCAGCGAGGTGGCGAACGCCGGCAGGCGCGCGCCCACGCCCAGCGCCACGCTCATCACGCGGCGCACCGGCACGCGCAGCACGTAGACCACGTCGCTGCCGTCCAGCACCGCCATCGAGCACGACTCGCCGACGCGCTGCGAGAGCTGCTCCATGCTCTGCTGCGCGAGTTCGGTCAGGTCCAGCGAGGACAGGTAGCTGTAGCCCAGTTCCAGCACGCGCGGCGTGAGGAAGAAGCTGCGGCTGCGGCTGCCGACGTAGCCGAGGTGCTGCAGGGTCAGCAACAGGCGGCGCGCCACCGCGCGCGACAGGCCGCTGCGTTCGGCGACCTGCGACAGGCTGGGGCTGGGCAGCTCGCGGTCGAAAGCGCGCAGCACCATCAGGCCGCGCGCCAGCGATTGCACGTAGTCCGCACTTTCCTCGAAAGGCTTCGGTGCCATGTGTCGGCCGGCGCATTGACAGGCCGAGCGTAGAAGGATTCCAATGGGTTCGCAATACGAATTTTTGTTCGATAATCGAACATTGCGGACCCGGGGAGGGGGCGCGCTTGGCGAGCGAACGCGACAGCGTCCTGCACAGCTGGTGCGTGCAGGCGGAATGGCATGCGCCGACCGTGGTCGGCGGCCGCGGCGCCTGGCTGGAACTGGAGGACGGCCGCCGCGTGCTCGACATGAGCAGCCTGGCCGAGTGCAGCAACCTCGGCCACCAGCACCCCGCGGTGGTGGAAGCGATCCGCCGCCAGGCCGAGCGGCTCTGCTTCGTCACCGCCGCCTGGGGCGCGCGGCCGCGCGCCGAGCTGGCCGCGGCGCTGCTGGAAAAATCCGGCTTCGCCGGCGGACGCGTGTTCTTCACGCTGGCCGGCGCCGACGCCAACGAGCACGCGGTGAAATTCGCGCGTCAGGCCGGCGGCAAGCCGCGCGGGCGCATCGTCACCCGCGATCGCTCCTACCACGGCGCCAGCTACGCCTGCATGGCCCTGTCCGGCGATGCGCGCACGCGCGCGCAGGCCGACCCCGCGGCCTTCGGCGTGCTGCAGGTGCCGCCGCCCTACGCCTATCGCTGCCCGTTCGGCAGCGCGGATGCGCGGGACTGCGGCGAGCGCGCGGCCGCGGCCGTCGCCGAGGCGATCGACCGCGCCGGCGCGGACGGCGTGGCCGCCGTGCTGATGGAGCCGGACGCCGGCACCAACGGCATCGTCGCGCCGGACAGCTACTGGCCGGCGCTGCGCCAGGCCACCCGCGCGCGCGGCGTCTACCTGATCGCCGACGAGGTGATGAGCGGCTTCGGCCGTTGCGGCGAATGGTTCGCCTGGCAGCGCCACGGCGAGGCCGGCCGGCCCGACCTGATGACGCTGGCGAAAGGCCTGACCGGCGCGCACCTGCCGCTCGGCGCGGTGGTACTGTCGGCGGAGGTCGCCGCGAAGCTGCAGCACGAGATGCTCTATACCGGCCTGACCTACTGCGGGCACCCCCTGTCCTGCGCGGCTGGGCTGGCCGCGCTGCGCGCCTACGAGGACGAGGACCTGATCGCGCGCTCGCGCACGCTGGGCGCGCGTCTGCTCGCCGAACTGCAGGCGCTGCAGGCGCGCCATCCGGTGATCGGCGACGTGCGCGGCGGCCATGGCCTGTTCGCCGTGCTGGAACTGGTCGCCGACCGCGCGACGCGCGCGCCGCTGGCGCCGTGGCCGCAGACCGCGCCCGCGCTGCGCGCGCTCGTCGACGCGGCGATGGCCGAGGGCGTGTCCTTCGCCACGCGCGGCAACCTGATCCTGCTGGCGCCGCCGCTGGTGATCGAGGAGCGGGCGCTGGCCGACGCGCTCTCGCTGCTGGACCGCCTGCTGGCGCGCTTCTTCCCCTCCGCTTCCTGAGGAGAGCCGATGAGCTTCCGCCTCACCTACGCCACCATGCACAACTCGCCGGAAGCGATGCACGAGCGCTTCGAGGCCGCGCTGGCGCGCGTCGAAGCCGCGCTGGGCGCGCGCCACCCGCTGTTCATCGCCGGCGCCGACCGCGACGCCGCGCAACACGCCGACCGCCGCAGCCCGATCGACACGCAACTGCGCCTCGGCGAGTTCGCGCTGGCCGACGACACCGACGTCGACGCGGCGATGGCCGCGGCGCGCGACGCCTTCCCGGCGTGGCGCGCGACGCCGGTCGCCGAGCGCGCGCGGCTGCAGCGCCGCGTCGGCGACCTGCTCGCCGAGCGCGTCTACGACATCGCCGCGGCGATGGTGCTCGAAGTCGGCAAGAACCGCATGGAGGCGCTGGGCGAGACGCAGGAAACGGTCGACTTCTTCCACCACTACGCCGACGACTTCGAGCGCAACGCCGGCTACGCGCACACGTTGCCCGACGACCCGATCGAAGGCTACGCCTCGCACAACGCCAGCGTGATGCGCCCGTACGGCGTGTGGGTGGTGATCGCGCCGTTCAACTTCCCGCTGGCGCTGGCCGGCGGGCCGACGGCGGCGGCGCTGGTCACCGGCAACACGGTGGTGCTGAAGGGCGCCAGCGACACGCCCTGGGCCGGCCGTCTGCTGGCCGACTGCATCCGCGACGCCGGCCTGCCGCCGGGCGTGTTCAACTACCTGTCCGGCTCCGGCCGCGAGGCCGGCGAGGCGCTGGTGCGGCATCCGCTGACCGCCGGCATCACCTTCACCGGTTCGGTGGCGGTCGGCCGCCACATCATGCAGCAGATGGCCGCCGGCGCCTGGCCGCGGCCGTGCATCGCCGAGATGGGCGGCAAGAATCCGTGCATCGTCACCGAGCGCGCCGACCTCGACCGCGCCGCCGCCGGCATCGTGCGTTCCGCCTACGGCATGGGCGGCCAGAAGTGCTCGGCGCTGTCGCGGCTGTACGTGCACGAGCGCGTGGCCGACGCCCTGCTCGAGCGCCTGCGGCAGCAGATCGCCGCGATCCGCGTCGGCGATCCGCGCCGCCGCGAGCACTGGCTCGGGCCGGTGATCAACGCCAACGCCTACGCCAGCTACGCGCGTTATGCAGGCGAGCTGCGCAACGGCGGCGCGCACCTGCTCTGCGGTGGCGCGCAGCTCGGCCAGGGTAGCGGCGGCCCCGCCGCCTTGGCGCGCGGCTATTACGTCGAGCCGCTGCTGGCCGAGGCGCCGTTGGCGCATCCGCTGTGGCAGCACGAGATGTTCCTGCCGATCCTGATGCTGCACCGTTACCGCGACCGCGACGAGGCGATGCGCCTCGCCAACGACACGCCGATGGGCCTGACCGCCGGCTTCTTCGGCGGCGCCGACGAGGTGGCGTGGTTCCAGGACCACATCGAGGCCGGCGTGACCTACGCCAACCGTCCGCAGGGCGCCACCACCGGCGCCTGGCCGGGCTACCAGCCGTTCGGCGGCTGGAAGGGCTCCGGCTCCACCGGCAAGGCGATCGCCTCGTTCTACTACCTGGCGCAGTACCTGCGCGAGCAGTCGCGCACGGTGGTCGAATGAGCGCAGCCATCCTGTCGCTAGCCGAGGCGATCGAGCGCTACGTCGCCGACGGCGCCAGCGTCGCGCTGGAAGGCTTCACCCACTTGATCCCGTTCGCCGCCGGCCACGAGATCATCCGCCAGCGCAAGCGCGAGCTGCACCTGATCCGCATGACGCCGGACCTGGTCTACGACCAGATGATCGGCATGGGCTGCGCGCGCAAGCTGACGTTCTCCTGGGGCGGCAATCCCGGCGTCGGCTCGCTGCACCGGCTGCGCGACGCGGTCGAGCACGGCTGGCCGCGGCCGCTGGAACTGGACGAGCACAGCCACGCCGGCATGGCCGCGGCGTTCTGCGCCGGCGCGGCGCAGCTGCCGTTCGGCATGCTGCGCGGCTACATCGGCACCGACCTGCCGGCGCACAACCCGAACATCCGCCGCGTCGAATGCCCGTTCACCGGCGAGATGCTGGCGGCGGTGCCGGCGATCAACCCGGACGTCACCATCCTGCACGCGCAGCGCGCCGACCGCGCCGGCAACGTCGCCATCGACGGCATCGTCGGCGCGGCGCGCGAGGCGGCGCTGGCGGCGAAGACGCTGGTCGTCACCGTCGAGGAGCTCGTCGACGCGCTGCCGCCGGCGATGAACGGGATCGTGCTGCCGCACTGGGTGGTCGGCGCGGTCGTGCCCTGCCGCGGCGGCGCCTATCCGTCCTACGCGCACGGCCACTACGCGCGCGACAACGCCTTCTACCAGCGCTGGGACGCGATCGCCCGCGAGCGCGGCAGTTTCCTCGCCTGGATGGAGGAGCACGTGCTGGGCACGCGCGACCACCACGCGTTCCTCGCCCGCCTGCAGCAGGAGGCCGCATGAGCGCGTGCACGCGCGACGAATGGATGACGGTGGCGGCGGCGCGCCTGCTGCGCGACCGCAGCGTGTGCTTCGTCGGCATCGGCCTGCCCAGCGCGGCCTGCAACCTGGCGCGGCTGACGCATGCGCCGGAGATCGTGCTGATCTACGAATCCGGCACCATCGGCACGCGCCCGCAGGTGCTGCCGCTGTCGATCGGCGACGGCGAGCTGGCCGAGACCGCGGCCTGCGTGGTGCCGCTGCCGGAGGTCTTCAGCTACTACCTGCAGGCCGGCCGCATCGACGTCGGCTTCCTCGGCGCCGCGCAGATCGACCGCCACGGCAACCTCAACAGCACGGTGATCGGCCCCTACGGCGCGCCGAAGACGCGCCTGCCCGGCGCCGGCGGCGCGCCGGAGATCGCCCTGCACGCGCGCCAGGTGTTCGTGATGGCGCGGGCGACGAAGCGCAGCTTCGTCGAGCGCCTCGATTTCCGCACCAGCGCCGGCTACCTCGACGGCCACGGCGCGCGCGCGCGCCTCGGCGCCGCAGGCGGCGGCCCGCGCGCGGTGATCACCGACTTCGGCATGCTGGCGCCGCATCCGCAGAGCGAGGAACTGCAGCTCGTCGCGCTGTTCGCCGACGCCAGCGTCGAGGAGGCGCGCGCCGCGGTCGGCTGGCCGCTCGGCGTCGCCGACCGCATCGACACCATCGCCGCACCCACCGCGCTCGAACTCGACACCCTGCGCGCGTTGAACGCACGCACCCGCGAGGCGCATGCCCGCCCCGTGCGCATTCCCCTGTGAACCGGAGCCACGCCGTGAATGCCGCCATGAAGTCCGTCCACATCAAGACCGCGCTGCCCGGCCCCAAGGCGCAGGCGCTGATCGCCCGCGACGCCGAGGTGAGCTCGCCGTCCTATCCGCGCGACTATCCGTTCGCAATGTCGCACGGCCGCGGCACCGTGGTCTGGGACGTCGACGGCAACCGCTTCCTCGACTTCGCCGCCGGCATCGCCGTGTGTTCGACCGGCCACGCGCACCCGCAGGTGGTCGACGCGGTGAAGGGCGCGGCCGACCGCTTCCTGCACATCTCCAGCGACTACTGGCACGAGGAGATGACCGCGCTGGGCGAGCGCCTGGCGCGGTTGGCGCCGATGCGCACGCTGGCCGGCGAGCCGGCGATGAGCTTCCTCTGCCAATCCGGCACCGAGGCGGTGGAAGGCGCGCTGAAGCTGGCGCGCTACGTCACGCGGCGGCCGCGCTACCTCGGCTTCCTCGGCGGCTTCCACGGCCGCACCATGGGCTCGCTGTCGTTCACCTCCAGCAAGTACACGCAGCAGCTCGGCTTCGCGCCGACCATGCCGGGCGTGACGCACGTGCCGTTCCCCAATCCGTACCGGCCGCTGTTCGCCGGCGCCGACCAGGGCAAGGCCGTGCTCGACTACATCCGTCTGCTGTTCGAGCGCAGCGTGCCCGCCGCCGAGGTCGCCGCGATCCTGGTCGAGCCGATCCAGGGCGAAGGCGGCTACCTGGTGCCGCCGGACGGTTTCCTCGCCGGCCTGCGCGCGCTGTGCGACGAGCACGGCATCCTGCTGATCTTCGACGAAGTGCAGGCCGGCGTCGGCCGCACCGGCAAGATGTTCGCCTGCGAACACTGGGGCGTGGCGCCCGACATCATGACGCTGGCGAAGGGCCTCGGTTCCGGCCTTCCGATCGGCGCGGTGGTGGCGAAGCGCTCGATCATGTCGCAGTGGAAGCGCGGCGCGCACGGCAACACCTACGGCGGCAATCCGCTGGCCTGCGCCGCGGCCAACGCCACGCTCGATCTGGTCGCCGAAGGCCTGGCCGACAACGCCGCGCGGGTCGGCGCGCATTTCATGCAGCGCCTCGGCGAACTGGCGCGCGACTATCCCTGCATCGGCGAGGTACGCGGCCGCGGCCTGATGATCGGCATGGAGCTGATCGAGAACGATGCCGAGCGCACGCCGGCGCGCGCGTTGTGCGAGGCGGTGATCACGCGCGCCTTCCACAACGGCCTGCTGCTGCTCGCCTGCGGCGCCAGCACGGTGCGCTTCATGCCGCCGCTGACGGTCGGCATCGGCGAGGTCGACGAGGCGATCGAACTGCTGCGCGCCAGCCTCGACCAGGCCTTGGCCGGAGCCTGAGCGATGCGCCGCGGCCTCGCCCTGCTCGCCCTGTGCCTCCTCGCGGACGCGGCGCAGGCCGCGCGCGAGCCCGTGCTGAAGCAGGTCGACCTGCCGCACAGCTACTACTGGCGCGAGCTGTACCTGCCGCAGCTCACCGCCGGCCCCTCGGCGGCGACCTGGCTGCCCGACGGCGAGACGCTGGTCTACAGCATGGGCGGCTCGCTGTGGCGGCAGCGGATCGGCGACGACACCGCCGTCGAACTGACCCACGCCGCGCGCGCCTACGACTACCAGCCGGATGCCGCGCGCGACGGCCGCAGCGTGGTGTTCGCGCGCTACGACGGCAACGCCATCGAGCTGTGGCGGCTGGACCTCGTCAGCGGCCGCGAGCAGCGGCTGACCTCCGGCGGCGCGGTCAACGTCGAGCCGCGGCTGTCGCCGGACGGCACGCGGCTGGCCTGGGTGTCGACGCAGGGCAGCGGCCACTTCAACCTGTTCGTCGCCGGCATCGACGCGCGGGGTCTGCACGGGGCTCACATGCTGCTCGGCGAACGCAAGAGCGCGCTCGACCGCTACTACTACTCGGCCTACGACCACGCGATCAATCCGGCGTGGTCGCCGGACGGCACGACGCTCTACTACGTCGGCAATCCGGAGATCGGCTGGGGCACCGGCGACCTGTGGGCGGTGCCGGTGGACGATCCCGCCAGGCGCCGGCGGGTGCTCAGCGAAGAAACGAACTGGAGCGCGCGCCCCGAGCCCGCGCCGGACGGCAAGCGCCTGCTCTACGCCAGCTACCACGGCCGCCAGCACCAGCAGCTGTGGCTGACCACGCCCGGCGGCGCGGCGCCGCTGCCGCTGACCTTCGGCGACTTCGACCGCCGCAACGCGCGCTGGTCGCCGGACGGCGCACGCATCGCCTACGTCGACAACCGCGACGGCAACACCGCGCTGCGCGTGATGGACGTGCCGGGCGGCGCAACGCACGACGTGGTGGCGAAGCATCGCGCGACCCGCCTGCCGCAGGCGCATCTGGTGCTCGACATCGTCGACGAGCACGGCGCGCGCACGCCGGCGCGCGTGGCCGTGCTGGCCGGCGACGGCCGCGCCTATGCGCCGGACGACGCCTGGATGCACGCCGACGACGGCTTCGACCGCAAGCTGCAGGCGGCGGAAACGCACTACTTCCACTGCACCCCGCCCTGCGCGCTGGAGCTGCCGGCGGGCAAGGCCGCGATCCGGGTGCAGCGCGGTTTCGCCTACGCGCCGTGGCGCGAGACGGTGCGCCTGGACGCAGGCCGCGCGACGACGCTGCGCGCCGAACTGCGGCCGCAGCGCCTGCCCGCCGCGTTCGGCGGCTTCGTCAGCGCCGACCTGCACATCCACATGAACTACGGCGGCCACTACCGCAACACGCCGGCGCACCTCGCCCTGCAGGCGCGCGCGGAAGACCTCGACATCGCCTGGGACCTGGTGGTGAACAAGGAGGAGCGCGTGCCCGACATCGCCGCGTTCCGCACCGGCGCCGATCCGGCAAGCACCGCGCAGACGCTGGTGTTGCACGGGCAGGAGTACCACACCAGCTTCTGGGGCCATCTCGGCCTGCTGAACCTCGCCGACCATTTCCTGACCCCGGACTTCGCCGCCTACCGGCACACGGCGATGGCCAGCCCCTATCCCACCAACGCCGCGGTCGCCGACCTCGCCCACGCGCAGGGCGCGCTGGTCGGCTACGTGCATCCGTTCGACGTGCTGCCCGATCCCGCGCGCGACGCCGTGCTCAGCAACGAACTGCCCGCCGACGTGATCGCGGGCAAGGTCGACTACATCGAGGTGATGGGCTTCTCCGACCACAAGGCGACGGCGCAGGTGTGGTATCGGCTGCTGAACCTCGGTTTCCGCCTGCCCACCGGCGCCGGCACCGACGCCATGGCCAACTACGCTTCGCTGCGCGGTCCGGTCGGGCTGAACCGCGTGTTCCTCGACACCGGCGGCCGGCGCGACGCCGCCGCGGCGACGGCCGCGCTGAAGGCCGGCCACGGCTTCGCCAGCAACGGCCCGCTGCTGGGGCTCTTGATCGACGGTGCCAGGCCGGGCGACACGCTGGCCGCGCCCGGCAGGCACCGCTACCGCGTCGCGCTGCGCTCGCCGGTGGCGGTCGAACATCTGGAACTGGTGCAGAACGGCAAGGTCGTGAAGGCCTTCGCGCTGCGCGGCGACCGCCGCAGCCTCGACGCCGAGGGCGTCATCGACCTCGCCGGCGGCTGGGTGCTGCTGCGCGCCTGGAACGACGGCGCCGATCCCGAGGTGTTCGACCTCTACCCCTACGCCACCACCAATCCCGTGTGGATCGGCGACCGCGTGCGCGCGCCGGACGCGCGGGAGGACGCCGCCTGGTTCGCCGCCTGGCTGACGCGCACGCTCGAGGCCGCCGCCGCGCGCGACGACTACGACACCGCCGACGAGAGACGCATCACGCTGGATTACCTGCGCCGCGCGCGCGACGCCTACCGCGCGCTGGCGGACGGCGGCGCGGATGCCGCATCGACCGCGGAGGCCCGATGAACGACCTTTCCCGCCCGGCCCTGGCGCTGCCGCCGTCCGTCCGGCGGCAGGAAGTTTGGCCGTCCGCACCGGGCACCTCGGCGCGCGCCCTTCGACCCCGCGCCTGTGGCGCTACGCTCAGGGCGAGCGGACGCAAGCTCGTGATGATCGTTTCAATGCTGCTGGCGGCCGCGCACTCGCCTGCCCGCGCCGACGACGCGCGCTTCGGCGTCGCCGATCTCGACCGCCTGGCCGACGTGGCCGAACCGGCGGTATCGCGCGACGGCCGCTACGTCGTCTACACCGTCACCACCGCCGACCTCGAACGCGACCAGCCGCAATCCGACCTGTGGCGCGTGCGCTGGGACGGCGGGGCGCCGGTGCAGCTGACGCACACGCCGGACGCCGACGAATCGCGGCCGCAGTGGTCGGCCGACGGCAAGTGGATCGCCTTCCTGTCCGACCGCAAACGCGGCGGGGAGCAGGACGGCGAGGAGGCGAAGCCGCAGGTCTGGCTGATGCCCGCCGACGGCGGCGAGGCGCGGCGCGTCACCGACCTTCCCGGCGGCGTCGAGGACTTTGCGCTGTCGCCCGACGGCACGCGCATCGCGGCGATCGCCTTCGATCCGGAATTCCCGCCCGGCGCGAAGAAGCCGAAGAACCCGCCGCCCATCGTCACCGAACGCTTCCAGTTCAAGGACGACGACAGCGGCTGGCTGGGCGCGCGCCGCAAGCACCTGTATCTGGTCGACGTCGCCGGCGGCAAGGCGACCCTGCTGACGCCCGGCGCGCACGACGAGCAGTTGCCGGCGTGGTCGCCGGACGGCAAGTCGATCGCCTACGTCACCAAGCGCGGCGCCGATCCGGACCGGCACCTGAACTACGACATCTACGTGATCGCCGCGCAGGCCGGCGCCAGGGAGCACCAGCTCACCACCTTCCCGGGCGCGGACCTCGATCCGTACTGGGAGACGCGCCCGGCATGGAGCCCGGACGGCAAGCGCATCGCCTACCTGCGGAGCGGCGAGGACAAGTGGATCTACTACGCGCCCTGGCAGCTCGCGGTGGTCGACGTCGCCAGCGGCAAGGCCGCGCTGCCGGCGCCGATCGACCGCTGCTTCACCAAGCCGCGCTGGGCGCCGGACGGTCGCAGCATCTACGCGCTCATCGAGCAGGCGGAAACGACGCACCTGTCGCGCATCGACGTGGCGAGCGGCAAGATCGTCGCGCTGACGTCCGGCGAACGCTTCGACGCCGACCTCGACGTCGCGGGCGACGGCCGCATCGTCGTGCTGGGCGGCGACGACACGCATCCCCACGCGCTGGCCGCAGTCGAGCGCGGCCGCCTGCGCACGCTGGCCGATCCCAACGCCTGGCTGCGCGGGAAGCGCCTGGCCTCGGCCGAGACCTTGCGCTTCCGCGGCGCCGACGGCACGCCGCTGCACGCGCTGCTGGTCAAGCCGCTGGACTACGTGGCGGGCCGGCGCTATCCGACCATCGTGCGCGTGCACGGCGGCCCGGTGTACCAGTTCAGCCACGAGTTCATGCCCGACTGGCAGGTGTACGCGGCGCACGGCTACGCGGTGCTGGCGGTCAACCCGCGTGGCAGCTCCGGCCGCGGCTTCGACTTCGCGCGGGCGATCTACGCCGACTGGGGCGACAAGGATGCGCAGGACGTGCTGGCCGGCGTCGACCACGCCGTCGCGCTCGGCATCGCCGATCCCGACCGCCTCGGCCTCGGCGGCTGGAGCTACGGCGGCATCCTCACCGACCAGATCATCGCGCGCGACGCGCGCTTCAAGGCCGCGATCAGCGGCGCCGGCTCGGGCAACATGTACGGCATGTACGGCGACGACGAGTACGCGCGCGAGTACGAACTCGAACTCGGCACGCCGTGGGACCACCGCGAGGCCTGGGACCGCGCCAGCTACCCCTTCCTGCACGCCGACCGCATCGACACGCCCAGCCTGTTCCAGTGCGCCGAGCGCGACTTCAACGTGCCCTGCATCGGCGCCGAGCAGATGTACCAGGCGCTGCGCTCGCGCGGCGTGCCGACCGAGCTGGTGGTCTACCCCGGCCAGCACCACGGCCTGACCGTGCCGAGTTACCTGCGCGACCGCATGCAGCGCAACCTCGACTGGTACGACCGCTTCCTGAAACCCGGCGAGGGCAGCCGATGAAGACCGCCGCATCGGCGTGCCGCGCGCGGCCGTGCGCCGGAACGTGGATACTGCTCGACTCGGCGCATCGCCGCCGACCTTGCCTTGCCTCGTGGAGACCCGCATGCAGGCCGATCCGTTGATCGAACCCCTCGACCGCGCGCACGCGCTGCCGGCGCGCTACTACGTCGGCGAGGCGATGCTGGCGATGGAGCGCCGCGCGGTATTCGCGCGCAGCTGGCAGCTGGTCGCGCACCGGCACCAGCTCGCCGAGCCCGGCGACCACGTGGTCGAGGCAATCGCCGGCACGCCGGTGCTGCTGGTGCGCGGCCAGGACGGCGTGCTGCGCGCTTTCCCCAACGTCTGCCGCCACCGCGCCGGCCCGCTGGCGCTGTGCAACGGCAAGGGCGCGCGCGCCCTGCACTGCAAATACCACGGCTGGACCTACACGCTGGAAGGCCGGTTGCGCAGCGCGCCGGAGATGCAGGGCGCGGCCGACTTCCGCGTCGAGGACATCCGCCTGCCGCCGCTGCGCGTGCACGAATGGCAGGGTCTGGTGTTCGTCGCGCTGCGCGAGGACGTGCCGGCATTCGCGGCGGTCTACGGCGGCATCGCCGAGCGCATCGCGCCGATCGACCTGGCGGCGATGCGCTTCCACCGCCGCGACAGCTACGAGGTCGCCTGCAACTGGAAGGTCTACGTCGACAACTTCCTGGAGGGCTACCACCTGCCGCACGTGCACCCGGGGCTGTCGAAGGTGCTGGACTACCGCGTCTACGACACCGAGCTGTTCGACTGGCATTCGCTGCAGTCCTCGCCGCTGCGCAACAGCAGCGATATCTACGGCGACGGCCGGGCCTACTACTACTTCGTCTATCCCAACGTGATGCTCAACATCATGCCGGGCCGGCTGCAGACCAACCGCATCCTGCCGCTGGGACCCGATCGCTGCCGCGTCGAGTTCGACTACTACTACGCGCAGGACGAAGCCGCGCAGGCGCGCATCGCCGCCGACGCCTCCTTCAGCGACGAGGTGCAGCGGGAGGACATCGCCATCTGCGAGGCCGTGCAGAAGGGTCTCGCCTCCGGCACCTACGAGGCCGGCCGGCTCTGCCCCAAGCGCGAGAGCGGCGTCTGGCATTTCCACAACCTGTTGCGCGCCGCCTACGCCGACGCCGCCGGAGAGCGCGCATGAAGCTGCGCTCGACGTTCCTGCTGTTCGCGCTGGCGGCGCTGGCCGCCGCGCACGCCGCCGCGGATTCCGCTGCCGACGCGCGCACCGTGGTGCGCGCCGGCCGCCTGCTCGACGTCGACGGCGGCCGCATGCTCGCCGATCAGGCGGTGACGATCGAGCGCGGCAAGGTCGTCGCCGTGCGGCCGTGGTCGGCCGACGCCGCCGGAGGCGCGCGCGTGCTCGACTGGTCGGCCTGGACCGTGGTGCCCGGCCTGATGGACATGCACACGCACATCGCCGAGGAAGCCGAGACCGCCGACGCCGCCGCGCCGCTGAAGACCAGCCCGGCGCGCCAGGCCTTCATCGGCGCGATGAACGCGCGCAAGACCCTGCAGGCCGGCTTCACCACCGTGCGCGACGTCGGCGTGTACCGCGGCTTCGCCGACATCGAACTGCGCGATGCGATCGACGCCGGGCTGATCCCCGGGCCGCGCATGTTCGTCGCCGGCGCCTACATCACCGTGCCCGGCGGCGGCGGCGAGATCACCGACATGCCGGCCGGCACGGTGGTGCCGCCGGAGTTCCGCCAGGGCGTGTCGAAAGGCGTGGACGACGTGCGCAGGCACGTCGACTTCATCCTCGACCACGGCGCCGACCTGATCAAGGTGATCGCCACCGGCGCCGTGCTCACCGCCGGCACCGAGCCCGGCCAGCCGGAATACAGCGAGGCCGAGATCCGCGCCGCCGTGGAGGAAGCGGCGAAACGCGGCAAGTTCGTCGCCGCGCACGCGCACGGCGCCGAGGGCATCAAGCGCGCGGTGCGCGCCGGCGTGCGCTCGATCGAGCACGGCTCGCTGATCGACGACGAAGGCATCGCCTTGATGGTCAAGCACGGCACCTGGCTGGTCGCCGACATCTACGACGGCGACTACATCGAGGCGGTCGGCCGCCGCGACGGCTGGTCGGCGGAGATCCTGCGCAAGAACGAGGAGACCACCGAGGCGCAGCGCGAAGGTTTCCGCAAGGCGGTCGAGGCCGGCGTGCACATCGCCTTCGGCACCGACGCCGGCGTCTACCCGCACGGCGAGAACGCGCGCCAGTTCGCCTACATGGTGCGCTGGGGCATGACGCCGCTGCAGGCGATCCGCTCGGCCACCATCGACGCCGCGCGTCTGCTCGGCAAGGAGCGGGAACTGGGGTCGCTCGCGCCGGGCAAGGCCGCCGATCTCGTCGCGGTGGCCTGCGATCCGCTGCAGGACATCGAATGCCTGCGCCAGGTGCGCGGCGTGATCAAGGCCGGACGGCCGGTGCCTCTCGACTGATGGCCCTGTTCGAGTATTGCCGTCTGGTCAGCGATCGCAAAGCAACGCCGCGCCGCGCGCGTGACGCCTTTCCCCTCTCCCCGGCGGGGAAAGGGGGCGACATGCAACGCGCTGGCACCCGACAACCCCCGACCGAACGAGGGCGCACATGAACGACGGCGGCAAAATCGGCTTCTGGACCTGCACCGCGCTGGTCGTGGGCAACGTGATCGGCATCGGCATCTTCCTGCTGCCGTCGTCGCTGGCGCCTTACGGCTTCAACGCGCTGATCGGCTGGACCATCACCCTGCTCGGCTGCGTGGCGCTGGCGCGGGTGTTCTCCTGCCTCGCGCGCGCCCTGCCGCAGGCGGACGGTCCCTACGCCTACGTGCGCGGCACGCTCGGCGAGACGACCGCCTACATGGCGCTGTGGGCGTACTGGGTCTCGGTGTGGCTGACCAACGCCGCGCTGGCGACCGGCGCGATCGGCTACCTGACCGCGGTGATCCCGCAGCTCGGCGCGCTGCGCCCGGACCTGCTGGCGATCGGCCTGCTGTGGCTCTTCGTCGCCGTCAACCTGTTCGGCCTGCGCTCGGGCGGCGGCGTGCAGATCGTCACCACCGCGCTGAAGCTGCTGCCGATGGCGGCGATCGCGCTGCTCGGCGGCTGGGTGTTGCTGAGCACGCCGCAGGCGTACGTCGCGCAGCCGCCGCCGACGCCGGTCGCGCTGCGCGAGGTGATGGCGGCCTCGACCATCGCGCTGTTCGCCATGCTCGGCATCGAGTCGGCCAGCGTGCCGGCCTCGCGCGTCGACGACCCGGCGCGCACGATCCCGCGCGCGACCATGGCCGGCACCGTGCTGACCGCGTTGATCTACATCGTCGTCTCCGCCGTGCCGCTGCTGCTGATCCCGCAGCAGGAGCTCGGCGCCTCCAGCGCGCCGTTCGCGCTGGTGATGGACCGCTTCGGCGGCGCCGGCATCGGCCGCTGGCTGGCGCTGTTCGTGGTGATCAGCGGACTCGGCTGTCTGAACGGCTGGACCCTGCTGATCGGCCAGCTCACCCGCTCGATGGCCGCGAGCGGCGCGCTGCCGGCGGCGCTGGCGCGCGGCAACCGCCACGGCGCGCCGGCGCTGGCGCTGGTCGTCACCGCGGTGCCCGCGTCGGTGATGGCGTGGATGAGCTACAACAAGTCGCTGGTCGACGCCTTCACCTTCATCAGCCGCGTGGTGACCG
>NZ_DF970277.1:41523-42855 GCF_000953855.2 Mizugakiibacter sediminis | reverse complement strand
GCGCTGGCGTGGGCGTGCGCCGGCGTCGCCTACGTGGTGTTCGCCTTCATCGGCATCGGCCAGGAGCCGTTCCTGCTGGCGCTCGGCCTGTGCGCGGCCGGCCTGCCGCTGTACCTGTTCATGCGCCTGCGCCGCAGGCTGCCGCAACCCGCCAAGGCCTGACGCCCGATGCGCGATCCGCGTTACGACATCCTGTTCACGCCGGTGCAGATCGGCCCGGTCACGGCGAAGAACCGCTTCTTCCAGGTGCCGCACTGCAACGGCATGGGCCACGCCATGCCGCTGGCGCACGCGGCGATGCGCGAGGTCAAGGCCGAGGGCGGCTGGGCGGTGGTTTCCACCGAGGAGTGCGAGATCCACCCGAGCAGCGACCTCACCCCCTATGTCGAGGCGCGGCTGTGGGACGACCGCGACATCCCGGCGCTGGCGCTGATGTGCGAGAAGGTGCATGCGCACGGCGCGCTGGCGGCGATCGAGCTTTCGCACAACGGTCCGACCGCCTCCAACCTGTATTCGCGCGAAGTGCTGCTGGCGCCCTCGCACCAGCCGAGCAAATACGGCTACCCGTCGCAGGCGCGGGCGATGACCCGCGACGACATCCGCGCTTACCGCCGCTGGCACCGCGAGGCGGCGCTGCGCGCCAGGCGCGCCGGCATGGACATCGTCTACGTCTACGCCGCGCACGACCTCTCGCTGCCGATGCACTTCCTGCAGCGCCGCCGCAACCAGCGCAACGACGAATACGGCGGCTCGCTGGAGAACCGCGTGCGCCTGCTGCGCGAGGTGCTGGAGGACACCAAGGACGCGGTCGGCGACACCTGCGCGGTGGCGCTGCGCTTCGCCACCGAGGAGCTGCTGGGCGCGGGCGGCGTCGAGCTGGCCGAGGCGAAGGACATCGTCGCCATGCTGGCCGAGCTGCCGGACCTGTGGGACGTCAACATCGCCGCCTGGTACAACGACTCCGTGCCCTCGCGCTTCGCCGCCGAAGGCGCGCAGGAGCCGTTCATCGACTTCGTCAAGCAGACCACCACCAAGCCGGTGGTCGGCGTCGGCCGCTTCACCTCGCCCGACACCATGGTCGCGCAGATCCGGCGCGGCGTGCTCGACCTGATCGGCGCCGCGCGGCCCTCGATCGCCGACCCGTTCCTGCCGCGCAAGATCGAGGAAGGCCGCGTCGAGGACATCCGCGAGTGCATCGGCTGCAACATCTGCGTGTCCGGCGACATGACGATTTCGCCGATCCGCTGCACGCAGAACCCGACCATGGGCGAGGAGTGGCGGCGCGGCTGGCACCCCGAGCGCATCGCGCCGGCGAGGCGCGCCGACCGCGTG
>NZ_DF970277.1:0-41457 GCF_000953855.2 Mizugakiibacter sediminis | reverse complement strand
CGCGCGCGCTCGGCCAGCGCGGCTACGCGGTGACGCTGGCGGAGGCGCGCCGCGAACTGGGCGGCCGCGTCAGCCGCGAGGCGCGCCTGCCGGGGCTGGCGGAATGGGCGCGCGTGCGCGACTGGCGCGTCGGCCAGATCGGCAAGCTGGCCAACGTCGCGGTCTACCTCGAATCGCCGATGGCCGCGCAGGACGTGCTCGACTTCGGCGCCGAGCACGTGGTGCTGGCCACCGGCTGCCGCTGGCGCCGCGACGGCTTCGGCCGCAGCAACGGCCTCGGCATCGCCGCGTTCGCCGATCCGGCGCGCGTGTTCACGCCCGACGACGTGATGGACGGCCGCCTGCCGCAGGGCCGCGTGGTCGTCTTCGACGACGACGGCTTCTACTACGCCAGCGTAGTCGCCGAGGCGCTGCGCAGGCACGGCTGCGAGGTGGTCTACGTCACGCCAGAAGACGTGCTGGCGCCGTGGAGCCAGCACACGCTGGACTACCGGCACATCCGCAAGCGCCTCGCCGAACTCGGCATCGAGGCGATCGTCTCGCACAACATCGCCGGCTTCGACGGCGCGACGCTGACCATCGAACATGTCTGGGAGCACACGCGGCGCGAGCTCGCCTGCGATGCCGTGGTCGCCGTCACCGCGCGCCTGCCCGAGGACGCGCTGTATCAGGAGCTGTTGCGGCGCGAATCGGCATGGGCCGACGCCGGCATCCGCACGCTGCGCTGCATCGGCGACGCCGAGGCGCCGGGCCTGATCGCGCACGCGGTCTACGCCGGCCACCGCTACGCGCGCGAGCTGGACGAGCCGCGCGGCGGCGAGGTGCCGTTCAAGCGGCACTTCCATGGCGCGGACGCCGGCGATTTGTCCAAGGACGCGAAGCCGTAGCGGACGCCGGCGGCCGGCGGCGCGGCACGCCTTCCTGGGCGCAGACCGCGCCCGCCGCTATCATCGGCGCTCGATTCCCAGCCGCCGACCTGCCATGAGCGTCCTCGCCACGCAAATCGATCCGCGCTCGCCCGAGTTCCAGGCCAACCACGCGCAATTGCGCGGCCTGGTCGACGACCTGCAACGGCAGCTCGAGCGCGTCGCCGAGGGCGGCGGCGTCAAGGCGCGCGAGAAGCACACCGCGCGCGGCAAGCTGCTGCCGCGCGAGCGCATCCGCGCCCTGCTCGATCCGGGCTCGCCGTTCCTCGAGCTGTCGCCGCTGGCCGCGCACGGCATGTACGAGGACGCCGCGCCGGCGGCCGGCATCATCACCGGCATCGGCCGCGTCCACGGCGTCGAGACGGTGGTGGTCGCCAACGACGCCACGGTCAAGGGCGGCACCTACTTCCCGATCACGGTGAAGAAGCACCTGCGCGCGCAGGAAGTGGCGCTGGAGAACCGCCTGCCCTGCGTCTACCTGGTCGATTCCGGCGGCGCGTTCCTGCCGCTGCAGGACGAGGTGTTCCCGGACAAGGAGCACTTCGGCCGCATCTTCTACAACCAGGCGCGCATGTCCGCACTGGGCATCCCGCAGATCGCCGTGGTGATGGGCTCGTGCACCGCCGGCGGCGCCTACGTGCCGGCGATGAGCGACGAGACGATCATCGTGCGCGAACAGGGCACGATCTTCCTCGGCGGCCCGCCGCTGGTGAAGGCGGCGACCGGCGAAGTGGTCGACGCGGAAGCCCTGGGCGGCGCCGACGTGCACACCGCGGTCTCCGGCGTGGCCGACCACTACGCCGAGAACGACCCGCACGCGCTCGCGATCGCCCGCGACATCGTCGCCAGCCTGAACCGCCGCAAGCAGGTGGCGCTGGCGCTGCGCGAGCCGCGCGAACCGCTGTACGCGGCGGAGGAACTGTACGGCATCGTGCCGCGCGACACGCGCCGGCCGTTCGACATCCGCGAGGTGATCGCGCGCATCGTCGACGGCTCCGAGTTCCACGAGTTCAAGGCGCGCTACGGCAAGACCCTGGTCACCGGCTTCGCGCACATCCACGGCTATCCGGTAGGCATCGTCGCCAACAACGGCATCCTGTTCTCGGAATCGGCGCTGAAGGGCGCGCACTTCATCGAGCTGTGCAACCAGCGCGGCGTGCCGCTGGTGTTCCTGCAGAACATCACCGGCTTCATGGTCGGCAGGAAGTACGAGAACGCCGGCATCGCCAAGGACGGCGCCAAGATGGTCACCGCGGTGGCCTGCGCCTCGGTGCCGAAGTTCACCGTGATCATCGGCGGCAGCTTCGGCGCCGGCAACTACGCCATGTGCGGCCGCGCCTACGGCGCGCGCTTCCTGTGGATGTGGCCGAACGCGCGCATCAGCGTGATGGGCGGCGAGCAGGCGGCGTCGGTGCTGGCGACGGTGCGCCGCGACGGCCTCGAGGCCGCGGGCAAGGCCTGGAGCGCGGAAGACGAAGAGGCGTTCAAGGCGCCGATCCGCGAGCAGTACGAGCGCCAGGGCCACCCCTACTACGCCAGCGCGCGGCTGTGGGACGACGGCATCATCGATCCCGCCGACACCCGCCGCGTGCTCGGCCTGGCGATCTCGGCCTCGCTGAACGCGCCGGTCGAGCCGACGCGCTACGGCGTGTTCCGCATGTAAGCGCGACGACGCCCCGCAAGGCGCGGCAGCGTCGCCGCGGGCGGCTCGCTCAGAAGAACTCGTACTCGAGCTGGAAGCGCAGCGTGCGGTCCGGGGTGCCGCGGGTGGCGCCGACGAGGAACGCGGCGTCGTACTTCAGCGCGCGGCCGCTGCCCAGCGCGGCGCGACCGAAGAACGCCGGGCCGAGCTTGGCCTCCTCGCTGCGCAGGCTGCCGAACCTGCCGAGCGAGCCGAAACCCTGGACGCCCGGCTCGAACAGCGGGTTGCCGCGCCATTTCCACTGCCAGGCGTACTCGAACTCGGTGCCGCCCTCGTCCGCGACGTCGCCTTCCTCGTCCGCTTCGGCGTGGCGGATGCCGAGCTCGCGCTTGAACAGCAGGTTGAGGTTGAACTGCGCGCGGCCGAATTCCTTCTGGAACATCGGGCCGAGCTCGATCTCGTTCTTGCCTTCCTCGCGGTCGCGCGCCAGCTCGGCGAACAGACCGACGTCCATCCAGTGCGCGCCGATCTCGGTGAGCTGGATCACGTTCTCCCACTCGATCTCGTCGACGCGTCCGGCGCTGCCCGGCTGCTTGGCGTAGCTGACCGCCAGCTCGGTGAACCAGCGCGGCGCGATGCCGTAACCGATGTCGGCGACGTACTGCTGCGCGTTGTCGCCGTCGTGGCCGGGCCAGTCCTGCGCGCCGCCGCGGAACTCGACCTCCCACTCGCGATAGCTGACCGTGGGCATGTACACCTTCTCGGCCGGGCCGGCGGCGACCAGACCCGGCGCCAGCGCGCCGGCGCACGCCAGCGCGGCCGCGGCCAGCCGGGCCGCGTGTCGGGTGCGAACGTTCATTGCGATGCTCTTCCTTTTTGTCGGGGCCGTGCGCGAGGCACGCGTGTCGCCTGGCCCGGCCGGCGGCCGGGCTGGGTGGTTGGCTTGCGGGAGGCCGCTGCTAGTGCGCCGGGTTGGGTGCGTTCGCCGCCGGGCTGCGCTGCGGCGGCGCGCCGCCGAACAGGCGCATGCCGATCAGCAGCAGCGCGGCGATGGCGACGTAGAACAGCAGCTGCATGCCGGAGGGCTGCGCGTCGTAACCGATCAGCACGTGCAGGGTCTGCCCCGGCAGCGAACCGTTGGACAGCAGCCAGGAGCTGTCCCACAACTGGTTGCCCCAGGCCGGCAGCAGGTTGGCCTGCACGAGATAACGCGCGGCGGTCGACGCCAGACCGGCGGCCAGCAGCACCAGCAGCCCGTTGGTGGCGCTGAAGAAGTGCTTCAGCGGAATGCGCAGCAGGCCGAAGTACAGCGCGAAGCCCACGGCGACGCCGCCGGCGACGCCGATCGCGAGGCCGCTGCCCATGCCGGCGGCGCCCGTGCCGCCCGCCGCCATGCCGTACAGGAACAGCACCACCTCGGAGCCTTCGCGCAGCACCGCCAACGCGACCACGGCCAGCAGCATGCTCAGCGAACTGGAACCGGCGCGCACCGATTGCCCGACCTGCTGCATGTGCCTGGCCAGCTCGCGACCGTGCCTGGACATCCAGATCACGTGCCAGCCGATCATCGCCACCGCGGCCAGCAGCACCGCGGCGTTGAACAGCTCCTGGCCGACGCCGCTGGCCAAGTCGGCGATCGTGCCGGCGAACGCCGCCACCAGCACCGCGCCGATCACGCCGAGCGCGATGCCGCCGCCGATGAAGGCGCCGCGCCGCGTCACGCCGCGCGTCGCCGCCGCCACGATGGTGACGATCAACGCGGCTTCCAGCACCTCACGAAAGACCAGCAGGGCGACGCCGAGCATGGCGGATCACTCCACGATGAGCACACCGTTGCCGGTGTCCTGGTGGAAATCGTCGAAGAACTTGTAGCGGCCCTTGGCGAGCGGGCCGACGAACACGGTCACCGTGCTGTTCGGCAGCACGATCTTCTCGCGGTTGAACTCGTTGCTCTCGAACTCCGACGGCGTGGGATCCTGGTTGGTCACCACCAGCTTGATCTTGGTGTCCGCCGGCACCTTCAGCTCGACCGGCTGGAACTTGTGGTCCTTGATGACCAGCTTGTATTCGGGCACGTCCGCGGCCTGCGCGGCGACGGCCGCCAGCGCGATCGGGATGCCGAGCAACAGCGACTTCATGAAACCGCCTCCGATGGGGACGGACAAATAGTAATCGTTCTCATTTGAGCCCGCAAGCGGCGACGGCGTCGCGGGCGCAACCGTTATCATGGGCGTCTTGCCCAGGGAGCCGCGCATGACCGAAAGCGCCAGCATCGCCCTCGCCCGCCGGGGCGGCGTCGCCACCCTCACCCTGCAGCGTCCGCAGGTGCACAACGCCTTCGACGACGCGCTGATCGCCGAACTGACCGCGGCCCTGCGCGACCTGGACGGGGACGACGCAGTGCGCGCGGTGGTGCTGACCGGCTCCGGCGCCAGCTTCTCCGCCGGCGCCGATCTCAACTGGATGCGCGGCATGGCCGCCGCCGACGAAACGGAGAACCGCGCCGACTCGCTGCGCCTCGCCGCGCTGATGCGCACGCTCAACTTCCTCTCCAAGCCGACGGTGGCGCGCGTCAACGGCGCGGCCTACGGCGGCGGCGTCGGCCTGGTCGCCTGCTGCGACGTCGCCATCGGCGTCGAGAGCGCCAAGTTCGCGCTGAGCGAGGTCAAGCTGGGTCTGGTGCCGGCGGTGATCTCGCCCTATGTGATCGCCGCGATCGGCGTGCGCCAGGCGCGCCGCCTGTTCCTCGGCGGCGAGGTGTTCGACGCCGCCGAAGCCGCGCGCATCGGCCTGCTGCACGCGGTCGTGCCCGCCGCCGAACTGGACGCCGCCGTCGACCGCGCGCTGCACTGGCTGGCCAAGGGCGGCCCGCAGGCGCAGCGCGAGGCCAAGCAGCTCGCGCTGCGCGCCGCCGGCATGACGCCGGAGGCGCAGCAGCGCATCGACGAGGAGAATGCCGCGCTGATCGCCCGTCTGCGCGTCTCCGCCGAGGGCCAGGAAGGTCTCGGCGCGTTCCTCGACAAACGACCGCCGCGCTGGGCGCGCGGCTAGCCCCCCTGCCGAAGGAGCCTGTCCGTGGACGCCAGCCCATCCCCCGTGCTGAACATCGCCGACGTCGAGCTGCAACCGCGGCCGCCGGCCTTCGCCGCCAAGGGCGAGGCCGCGCAGCGCTACGACGCGCGCATGGGCTTCATCGGCCCGCGCGTCGGCGCGCAGAAGCTCGGCTACAACATCACCGCGGTGTCGCCCGGCAAGCGCGCCTTCCCGCGCCACAACCACCGCGTCAACGAGGAAATGTTCTTCGTGCTGGAAGGCAGCGGCGAGGTGCGCATCGGCGACAGGACCTGGCCGCTGCGCGCCGGCGACATCGTCGCCTGTCCGCCCGGCGGCCCGGAAACCGCGCACCAGATCGTCAACACCGGCACGACCGAGCTGAAGTACCTCGCCGTCAGCACCAGGCAATACCCGGAAATCTGCGATTACCCCGACTCCGGCAAGTACGGCATCCTCGCCGAATGGCCCGGCCCCGACGGCAAGCCGCAGCCGTTCCGCGTGGTCGGCCGCCACGGCGAATCCGTCGACTACTGGGAAGGCGAATAAGTGGCTGCGCCGTTTGAAACCATCCTGATCGCCAACCGCGGCGAGATCGCCTGCCGCGTGATCCGCACCTGCCGCCGGCTCGGCATCCGCACCATCGCGGTGTATTCCGAAGCCGACGCCGACGCGCAGCACGTGCGCCTGGCCGACATCGCCTACCCGATCGGCGGCCCGCGGCCGCAAGACAGCTATCTGCGCATCGAGGCCATCCTCGAGGCCGCGCGCGCCGGCGGCGCGCAGGCGATCCATCCGGGCTACGGCTTCCTCTCGGAGAACGTGGCCTTCGCGCGCGCCTGCGCCGAGGCCGGCATCGTCTTCATCGGCCCGCGACCGCAGAGCATCGAGGCGATGGGCTCGAAGGCCGCCGCCAAGGCGCTGATGGAGAAGCACGGCGTGCCGCTGGTGCCGGGCTACCACGGCGACGGCCAGGACGGCGCGTTCCTCGCCGAACAGGCGCGCCGCACCGGCTTCCCGCTGATGATCAAGGCCGCGGCCGGCGGCGGCGGCAAGGGCATGCGCATCGTGCGCGAGGAGTGCGCCTTCGCCGAGGCGCTGGCCTCCGCGCAGCGCGAGGCGCAGTCCGCGTTCGGCGACGCGCGCGTGATCCTCGAGCGCTACGTCGAGCATCCGCGCCACATCGAGTTCCAGGTGTTCGGCGACGCGCACGGGCGCGTGATCCACCTGAACGAGCGCGAGTGCTCGGCGCAGCGCCGCTACCAGAAGGTGCTGGAGGAAACGCCCTCGCCGTTCCTCACGCCCGAGCGCCGCGCCGCGATGGGCGCGGCCGCGGTGGCCGCCGCCCGGGCGGTGGACTACGTCGGCGCCGGCACCGTCGAGTTCATCGTCGGCCAGGACGGCAGCTTCTACTTCATGGAAATGAACACGCGCCTGCAGGTCGAGCATCCGGTGACGGAGATGACGCTCGGCCTCGACCTGGTCGAATGGCAGCTGCGCGTCGCCGCCGGCGAGCCGCTGCCGCTGGCGCAGGAGGACATCCGCGCGCGCGGCCACGCCATCGAGCTGCGCCTGTACGCCGAGGATCCGCAGCAGGGCTTCCTGCCCGGTTCCGGCCGGCTGGAGCGGCTGCGCCTGCCGCAGCCGTCGGCGCAGGTGCGCGTCGACGCCGGCGTGATCGAGGGCGACACGGTGACCATCTTCTACGACCCGATGATCGCCAAGCTGATCGTGCACGACGCCGACCGCGATCTCGCGCTGCAGCGCATGCGCGAGGCGCTGGCGGGGTGCGCGGTGGTCGGACCGAAATCGAACGTCGAATTCCTCGAACGGCTGGTGCGCCATCCGGCGGTGACCGAAGGCCGCATCGACACCGGCTACATCGACCGCCACCTCGACGAATTCCTGCCCGCCGACGGCGAGGCCGACCGCGACGCGCTGTTCGCCGCCGCCGTCGTCTGCCTGCTCGACGAGGAGGCCGCCGCGCAGGCGCATGCCGCGCGGGACGGCGACCCGCACTCGCCGTGGGCGCAGGCCGACGGCTGGCGCCTCGGCCACGCCGGCCGGCGCGTGGTGGTGCTGGACGGCCGCGGCGGCCGCCACACCGTCGACGCGCGCGGCCACGCCGGCCGCTACGCGCTCGCCTGCGGCGACGACGCCTGCGCGGTCGACGGCGCGCGTCTGGCCGACGACACGCTGAGCGCGCGCTTCGACGGCGTCGGCCGGCGCTGGCGCGTCGGCCGCCACGGCCCGCGCGTGACCGTGCACGACGGCACGCGGCGGCACGGCTTCACGCACGCGCCCGCCTTCGCCTTCGAGGCCGGCGCCGCCGACGCCGCCGACCGCGTGCTGGCGCCGATGCCCGGCCGCATCGTGCTGGTCAAGGCCGAGGTCGGCGCGGCCGTGCAGGAAGGCGACGAACTGCTGGTGATGGAGGCGATGAAGATGGAACTGACCCTGCGCGCGCCGCGCGGCGGCACCATCGAGGCCGTGCAGGCCGCGCCCGGCGAATTCGTCGAGGCGGACGCGATGCTGGTGCGCCTGGCCGAGGCTTGAGCTTGCCGGGCCGCGCCCCGATGCTGCGCGGGAGGCCCGCCGTCCGCCGCCGCGAACCCCCGACACCACGAGCGCCGATCATGACCGTCGAACGCTTCTACGAGGATCCTTACCTGCGCCGCTGCGAGGCGCGCGTCGTGCGCCACGACGACGCCGGCCTGGTGCTGGACGCCAGCGTGTTCTATCCGCTGGGCGGCGGCCAGCCGGGCGACACCGGCGCGCTGATCCTCGAGGACGGCACGCGCCTCGCGATCGCCGACACCCGCCGCGACCGCGAGACGCGCGCGATCGTGCACCTGCCCGCCGCCGGCGCGCCGCGGCTCGCGCCCGGCGCGCCGGTGACGCTGGAGCTGGACTGGGAACGCCGCCACCGTCACATGCGCATGCACACCTGCCTGCACCTGCTGTCCGCGGTGATCAAGGCCGGCGTCACCGGCGGCAATCTCGGCGACCGCAGCGGCCGGCTGGACTTCGACGCCGCCGGCATGGAACTCGACGCCGAGGCGATCACCGCCGAGCTGGCGCGCCTCATCGCCGCCGACCTGCCGGTGCGCGTGCGCCACATCAGCGGCGCCGAGCTGGCCGCGCAGCCCGAGCTGATCCGCACCATGGCGGTGACGCCGCCGCTGCACCTGCCGGACATCCGCCTGATCGACATCGCGGGCGCCGACCTGCAGCCCTGCGGCGGCACCCACGTCGCCCGCACCGGCGAGATCGGCGCGGTGCGCGTCACGCGCATCGAGAACAAGGGCGCGCGCAACCGCCGCGTGACGCTCGGCTTCGTCGAGGACGCCGCATGAACGCCGCACCCGCCCGCGTGCGCATCGTCGAGGTCGGCCCGCGCGACGGCCTGCAGAACGAGAAGGCCATCGTGCCGACGGCGACCAAGATCGAGCTGATCGACCGCCTCTCCGCCACCGGCCTCGCCACCATCGAGGCGACCAGCTTCGTCAGCCCGAAATGGGTGCCGCAACTCGCCGACGCCGCCGAGGTCTACGCCGGCATCGCCAAACGCCCCGGCGTCGCCTATCCGGTGCTGGTGCCGAACGAGAAGGGCTACGAACGCGCGCGCGCGGCCGGCGCCGCCGAGGTGGCGGTGTTCACCGCCGCCAGCGAGGCGTTCAACCGCAAGAACGTCAACGCCTCGATCGACGAGTCGGTCGAACGCTTCGCGCCGGTGCTGGAGCGCGCGCGCGCCGACGGCGTGCGCGTGCGCGGCTACGTCTCCACCGTACTCGGCTGCCCCTACCAGGGCGCGGTGCCGCTGGCCGACGTGGTGCGCGTGGCGAAGCGCCTGCACGCGCTCGGCTGCTACGAGATCTCGCTGGGCGACACCATCGGCGTCGGCACGCCGGCGAAGGCGCGCGCGATGCTGCGCGCGGTCGCGGCCGAGGTGCCGATGCCGGCGCTGGCCGTGCATTTCCACGACACCTACGGGCAGGCGCTGGCGAACATCCTCGCCTGCCTGGAAGAAGGCGTGGCGGTGGTCGACAGCGCGGTGTCCGGCACCGGCGGCTGCCCGTACGCGCGCGGCGCCACCGGCAACGTCGCCAGCGAGGACGTGGTGTACATGCTGGAAGGCATGGGCATCGCCACCGGCGTCGATCTCGACAAGCTGATCGAGACCGGCCTGTGGCTGTCCGCCGCGCTGGGCCGGCAGACTTCCAGCAAGGTGGCGCGCGCGGCGCCGCCTGAACGCCGCGACCCGGGGAGGTTCGACCATGCACGCGATCCTGCGCCTGCTGCGCCGCGCCGCGCTGTGCCTGCCGCTGCTGGCGGCTGCCGCCCATGCCGCCGAGCCGGGCGGCTACGTGCTGCGCCCGGACGCGGTGTGGACCGGCGACGGCGACAGGGCGCACCGCGGCTGGGTCGTCGTCGTCGCGGGCGGGCGCATCGCCGCGATCGGCCCGCAGGATCGCGTGACGGCGCCGGCGGACGCGCAGCGCATCGACCTGCCCGGCACCACCCTGCTGCCCGGCCTGATCGACCTGCATTCGCACCTGTTCCTGCATCCGTACGACGAGACCTCCTGGAACGACCAGGTGCTGAAGGAGCCGGTGCCCTACCGCACGCTGGAGGCGGCGCAGCACGCGCGCGCCACCCTGCTGGCCGGCTTCACCACGCTGCGCGATCTCGGCACCGAGGGCGCCGGCTACGCCGACGCGGCGCTGAAGCGCGCGATCGACGAGGGCATGATTCCCGGCCCGCGGTTGTTCATCGCCACCCGCGCGATCGTCGCCACCGCCGCCTACGGACCCGGCCCGCGCGGCTTCCGCCCGGACGCCGAACTGCCCACCGGTGCCGAAGAGGCCAGCGGCGTCGACGCGGTGATCGCCGCCGTGCGCGAACAGGCCGGCCGCGGCGCCGACTGGATCAAGGTCTACGCCGACTACCGCTGGGGCGCCGACGGCAGCACGCAGCCCACCTTCACCCTCGCCGAGCTGAAGGCGCTGGTGGACGCGGCGCACACCGCCGGCCGCCCGGTCGCCGCGCACGCGCAAAGCGACGCCGGCATGCGCCTCGCCATCGAGGCCGGCGTCGACAGCATCGAGCACGGCTACGGCGGCAGCGCGGCGACCTTCAAGCTGATGCGCGAGCGCGGCATCGCCTACCAGCCGACGCTGACCGCGGTCGAGGCCTACGCGCAGTATTTCGAACACTACGTGCCCGGCCGCTCCGCGCCGACGCCGCGCATGCAGGAGGCCGCGCAGGCGTTCCGCCGCGCGCTGGACGCCGGCGTGACCATCGGCTGCGGCAGCGACGTCGGCGTGTTCCCGCACGGCGACAACGCGCGCGAGCTGGCCTGGATGGTGCGCCTCGGCATGTCGCCGGCGCAGGCGCTGCGCGCCGCCACCAGCGTCGCTGCGCGCATCCTGCGCCGGCAGGACACGCTGGGGCGCATCGCGCCGGGGCTGGACGCCGACCTGGTCGCCGTGCGCGGCGATCCGCTGCAGGACATCGCCGCGGCCGGCCGCGCCGCGTTCGTGATGAAGGGCGGCGTCATCTACCGCCGGCCCTGAGCCGCGCCATCCTTGACCCGATCGACATCCCGATCCGCGCAGCCGCGTGTATCCTAGGCGCACCGCCGGCCGCTCCGCGCTTTCGAGGGATGGCATGCGACACGAGTCGCGATCCCCCAACCCGAACGTCGCCGCCGCAGATGCGACGATGCGCGAACCGCCGCTGCGGCTCGCTTCCGGCATGCTTGCCGCGCTGGAGGCGCTGCGCAACCACGCCGTCGATCCGCCGCAGCGCCGCAACCTGGATCGGGTGATCGAGAACGTCCGCCGCCTCGCCGCCGACGCCGACGCCAGCACGGCCCGCTTCCGCATCCTGCTCGACGCCGTCCCCGACGCCGTCACCCTGCACGACGAGGAAGGCCGCATCCTCGACGCCAACGCCGCCGCCTGCCGCAGCTACGGCTACACGCTCGAGGAATTGCTGCACATGCGCGTGCACGATCTCAACCCGAGCCTGCCGCACGACCACATGCGCCGTCTGCTCGAAACCTTCGAGCTGGGCCGCACCGTCACCGAAGAGACGACCAACCGCCGCCGCAACGGCGACATCTTCCCGGTCGAGGTGCATTCCAGCGCGTTCCTCGACGGCGGCAAGCGGCGCATCGTCGCCGTCGCCCGCGATCTCAGCGGCCGCCGCAACATCGATGCCGAGCTGCGCACCTCGGAGGCGCGCTACCGCCTGCTGCTGCAGGCGATGGACAAGGGCGTGCTGGTGCAGGACGCGAACGGCAGCATCGTCTCCGCCAACCCCGCCGCCTGCCGCATCCTCGGCATGAGCGAGGCGGAGGTGCTGGCGCTGCGCCGCGACGACCTGCGCGACTGGCGCTTCGTCGACGAGCACGGCGACGCCGTCGATCTCGGCCATCTGCCCGGCTTCCGCGCCATCAAGCTCGGCCGCAACGTCGAGAGCTCGTTGCTCGGCGTGTATCTGCCGCACCTGCACCTCTACCGCTGGCTGTCCGCCACCGCGGTGCCGCAGTTCGAGGCCGGACAGGCGCGGCCGTTCCAGGTGATCACCACCTTCAGCGACGTCACCGCGCTGAAGCGCCAGGCCGACCTGTTCGACAAGACCCAGCGCCTGGCCGGCATCGGCGGCTGGGAGCTGGACGACCTGCGCGGCACGCTGTTCTGGACCGAGGAGATGTACCGCATCCACGACCTGCCGACCGGCAGCGCGGTCAACGAGGCGCGCGCGCTGGCCTTCTACGACGAGGAGGAACGCAGGCAGCTGCGCCGCGCGCTGCAGGAGGCGCGCACGGCGGCGCGGCCGTTCGATCTCGAGCTGCGCATGACCACCGCGATCGGCCGCAGCCGCTGGGTGCGCGTGATGGGCCAGCCGCTGGTGCGGCACGGGCGCATCTACGGCGTCGCCGGCACCGTGCAGGACATCACCGAGCGCAAGCTGGTCGAGGATCAGTTGAAGCGCCAGGCCTCCACCGACCGCGTCACCGGCCTGCCCAACCGCGAGGCCGCGCTGGCGCAGCTCGGCCGCATGCTGGCGGAAAGCGGCGACGGCGCCGGCCCGGCGGTGCTGTACGTCGACATCGACCGCTTCAAGCTGGTCAACGACGTGCTCGGCCACGTCGAGGGCGACCACGTGCTGCTGGAGGCGGCGGAACGCCTGCTGCGCTGCGCGGCCGGCACGCAGGCCACGGTGGCGCGCTTCGGCGGCGACGAGTTCCTGCTGCTGGTGCGCGACATCGCCGACTTCGCGCTGCTGATGGCGCTGGCCGAGCGCATCACCGCCACCTTCCACCGCCCGTTCCACCACGGCGGCTCCGAGTTCCTGCTGACCGTCTCGGTCGGCATCGCGCGCGCGCCGAACGACGGCGACAGCGTGCAGCAGCTGGTCAACCACGCCGAGGCGGCGATGCTGGAAGCCAAGCGCCGCGGCCGCAACATCTGGCAGCCGTTCGACCACGAACTGGCGCGCGACCTCGGCGACCGCCTGCTGATGGAATCGCTGCTGCGCCGCGCGCTGGACAGCGGCGAATTCCGCCTGGTCTACCAGCCGAAGATCGACCTGGCGCGCAGCAGCGTGATCGGCATGGAAGCGCTGCTGCGCTGGAACAGCCCGCAGCTCGGCGAAGTGTCGCCCTCGCACTTCATCCAGCACGCGGAAAACTCCGGCGAAATCGTGCGCATCGGCGCCTGGGTGATCGGCGAGGCCTGCCGCGCGCTGCGCGCCTGGCGCGACGCGGGCCTGGGCCTGCGCCACGTCGCCGTCAACGTGTCGTTCCGCCAGTTGCTGGGCGGCTCGGTGCTGGACGCGGTGCAGTCGGCGCTGCGCGAATGCGGCCTGCCCGGCAACGCGCTCGAGATCGAGATGACCGAGCGCGTGCTGATCGAGGACGCCGGCGACACCGTGGAGATGTTCAGCGCGCTGCGCCGCATGGGCGTCAGCCTGACCATCGACGACTTCGGCGAGGGCTATTCCTCGCTGAACTACCTGCGGCGCCTGCCGATCGACGGCCTGAAGATCAGCCACACCTTCATGCAGGGCATCCCGGTCAATCCGGTCGACAGCAACATCTGCCAGGCGATCGTGCAGATCGCGCGCAGCCTGGGCATGAAACTGACCGCCGAAGGCGTCGAGACCGACGCGCAGCGCGAGTTCCTGCTGCAGCTCGGCGCCCCATACGCGCAAGGCTACCTGTTCAGTCCTCCGCTCGAGGCTGCGCGCGTGGCCGACTTCCTCGAAGCCTGGGGCGACAACGGCAACGGCTGAGCCGGCGCGGGACGCAGCCGCCCCGCCCTATCGCGCCGGCACGAGCCGCTTCGACCGGCGACGACCGTTCGCCCTTCGACTTCGCTACGCTCAGGGCGAACGCAGATCCGAGTCCCGCGCACCGCACGCCCCCATCCCTCTACGCCCTTCTCCCTTCGACCTCCAACCTCCGACCTTTACCCTCCCCACATGACCGCGCCTTTCACCATCCGCCCGATCACCCCCGCCGACGACGCCGCCGTCGCCGCCATCATCCGCACGGTGATGCCCGAATTCGGCGCCGACGGCCCGGGCTTCGCCATCCACGATGCCGAGGTCGACGCCATGGCCGCGGCCTACGCGCGGCCGGGACGCGTCTACTTCGTGGTCGAACAGGACGGCCGCGTGCTCGGCGGCGGCGGCATCGCGCCGCTGGACGGCGGCGAGGCCGACGTCTGCGAACTGCGCAAGATGTATTTCCTGCCGGAGCTGCGCGGACGGGGCGCCGGCAAGGCGCTGATCCGGCGCTGCCTGGCCGCCGCCCGCGAACTGGGCTACCGGCGCTGCTACCTGGAGACGCTGACCGGCATGGAGGCCGCGCAGACGCTGTACGCGAAAGAAGGTTTCCGGCGCATCTGCGCGCCGATGGGCGCCACCGGCCACGGCGGCTGCGACCGTTGGTATCTGCGCGAGCTTTGAGCATCCATCGGGGTCGCGGCGACCGAAAGCCCGGCGCAAGGCTCCCCCGCCAGAGTGCGGGCGGGGTTGAAGCGGCATCCGCCGCGGCATAAGGTGGCGGTCGTGACACGGCCGGGACGCCGGATCGCCGCCGGACGGCACATCCCATCCGCAAAGGATGCACGACAGGACGACGCCTCGCGGGTGGAACACTGCAGTGGCCGCGAGACGGACGTCCGGAACCAAGGGGGAGCGCCATGGGCGCTGAGGGGGATCGCCGCGTGCCCGCCATCGTCGTGGGCAGCGGACAGACCGGGCTCGGCACGCTGCGCTGCCTGCGGCTCGCGGACATCCCCGCCTTCGTCGCCTGCCCGGCCGGCGACCTCGCCGCGCGCTCGCGCTGGTACCGGCCGACGCCAGGCGAGACCGCCTGGGACGGCGTCTGCAACGATGCCGCGCTCGACCTGCTGCGCCGCATGCCGCTGGAACGCGCGGTGCCGATTCCCGGCGCGGACGACGCCGCGCTGTGGCTGTCGCGCCTGCCCGACGATCTGCGCGCGCGCTTTCCCGTCAGCGGCAGTTCCACGCGCACGCTGGAGATCCTGCAGGACAAGGCGCGCTTCGGCGAGCACCTCGCGGCGAGCGGCATCCCGCATCCGCGCACTTTCCCGATCCGCCGCGCGGCCGACATCGACACGATTCCGTTCGGCGAGCTCGACCGCGTCTTCCTCAAGCCGACCAACTCGCAACTGTTCCTGCGCGCCACCGGCGCCAAGGGCCTGTGGGCGCGCAACCGCATCGAGATGGAGGCGATCTGGCACCGGCTGGAAGCGCATGGCCTGGAGGTGCTGGCGCAGGAGTACGTGCCGGGCGACGCCACCCGGCACTACTTCGTCGACGGCTTCCGCGACCGCAACGGCACGCTGACCGGCCTGTTCGCGCGCCGCCGCTGGCGCATCTTCCCGCCGGATTTCGGCAACAGCTCGTACTGCCGCAGCGTGCCGTTGAAGGAAGTCGGCAACGCCGTCGAAAGCCTGGAGCGGCTGCTGGCGGGGCTGGACTACCGCGGCATCTTCAGCGCGGAATTCAAGCGCGATGCGCGCGACGGCACCTTCCGCATCCTCGAGGTCAACACGCGCGCGTGGTGGTACGTCGAATTCGCCGCGCGCTGCGGCGTCAACGTCTGCCGCATGGCCTGGCAGGATGCGCTCGGCCTGCCGGTGCAACCGTCGCCGCGCGACTATCCGGCGGGCGAAGGCTGCGTCAACCTGCCCGGCGACATCATCACCGTCCGCTCGCAGCCGCGCGCCGTGCGCGGCCCGTTGCACCGCATCCTCGCGCAGTGGCTGCGCGCGCACTACCACGTATTCCGGCTGGACGATCCGCGTCCCGGGCTGTCGGTGGCCCGGGAGATCCTCGGCCGCCTGCTGCGCCGTGCGGGTCGCCGCCCGCGCGCGGCGGCCGCCACGCCGGGCGGCGAGGCCGCCGCGACCGACGTGCGCACGCCGTGACGGCATCCGCGCGGCCGCGCGCCGGCGCTTCGGCTAGAATGGCCGGCTGGCGCATTCGCGGAGGATCCCATGCAGCTCGATCAGATCAAGGCCGTCGTCACCGGCGGCGCGTCCGGTCTCGGCTTCGCGGTGGCGAAGCGGCTGGTCGGCCACGGCGCGCAAGTGGCGCTGCTCGACGTCAACGACGAAAAGGGCCAGGCCGCGGCCGCCGAACTCGGCGCCCACGCGCGCTTCTTCCGCGCCGACGTCACTTCCGAGGACGGCATCGCCGCGACCGTGCTCGAGGCGCAGCGGGCGATGGGCGGCCTGAACGCCGCGATCAACTGCGCCGGCATCCTCGGCGCCGGCCGCGTGCTGGGCAAGGAAGGGCCGATGCCGCTGAAGACCTTCGCCGGCACGGTGATGGTCAACCTGGTCGGCAGCTTCAACGTGGCCAAGGCCGCCGCCGCGCTGATGCAGCACAACGCGCCGGGGGAGGACGGCGAGCGTGGCGTGATCGTCAACACCGCCTCGATCGCCGCCTTCGAAGGCCAGATCGGCCAGGCCGCCTACTCGGCGTCGAAGGGCGGCGTGGTCGGCATGACGCTGCCGATGGCGCGCGAGTTCGCCCGCATCGGCGTGCGCGTGATGACCGTCGCGCCGGGCGTGTTCCACACGCCGATGGTCGACGGCATGCCCGAACAGGTCTACCAGTCGCTGTGCGCGCAGGTGCCCTACCCCTCGCGCCTCGGCAAGCCGGAAGAATTCGCCGACACCGTCGCCTTCATCCTGCAGAACCGCTACCTCAACGGCGGCGTGATCCGCATCGACGGCGCGATCAGGATGCAGCCGAAATGATGGGCGTCGGAAAAAATGGGAGTAGGGAGTAGGGAGTAGGAAGTAGGTAGAAAGAGCGCGGCGAGCGGTCGCGTTCCCACTTCTCACTTCCTCTCCCCGCACCCGCCCCGCAACCTCCACCAGGCAATCCATGAAAGCCTCCGAAATCAAACGCGGCTTCGTCGTCGAGCACGAAGGCAAGATCTACCAGGTGCGCGAAGTCGAGCGCAGCGCGCCGACGGCGCGCGGCGGCAACGTCACCTTCCGCTTCGCGCTGTACGCCATCCCCGGCGGGCAGAAGTACGATCTCAGCCTGCGCGCCGAGGACGAGCTGAAGGAAGTCGACCTGACCCGCCGCCAGTCGACGTTTTCGTACAAGGACGGCGACGCCTTCGTGTTCATGGACGCCGAGGACTACACGCAGTACGTGCTCGGCCCGGAACTGGTCGGCGACGCCGCCGGCTACATCGCCGACGGCCTGGAAGGCTGCTACGTGCAGTTGATCGACGAGCAGCCGGTAGCGCTGCAATTGCCGCCGTCGGTGGCGCTGACCGTGATCGACACCGCGCCGGAATTGAAGGGCGCCACCGCCACCAAGCGGCCGAAGCCGGCGCGCCTCGAAACCGGCCTCGAGATCCTGGTGCCCGACTACATCGCCAGCGGCGACCGCGTGCTGGTCAGCACCGCGACGGGAGAATTCGCGGGTCGAGCCTGAGGTGCTTATGCGATGCCATGAATGGCATCGCATGCCTCAGGCTCGGGCGAGGCAGGATGCCGAGCGGGCGGCGCCGCGGGGACGCCTGGGTGCGGGATCCGCCCTTGCGCAGCGCGCGCCCGCAGGATTCCTACCCGCCCCGCGCCAGCCACTTCCGCGCCATGCGCCGCAGCGAATCGTCGGCCTGCGCGTCGGCGGCGACGTCCGCGATCCGCCGCCAGGCCAGCGCGTGCGATTCGGCACCGACCACGAAACGCTCGTCCTCGCCGGCGCGCACCACGTAGCGCACGTCGTAGTGCCAGTGCTCGGGTTCCGCGCCGCGCGCCGGGATGCGGTGGCGGTCGAGATCGAAAATGCCGGGTTCGAGCGCCAGCGCGCCGAGCCCCGATTCCTCCTCCGCCTCGCGCAGCGCCACACGGCCGAGGTCCGCGTCGCCGTCGGCATGGCCGCCCAGTTGCAGCCAGCGGTCCAGCTTGCGGTGGTGGGTCAGCAGGACACGTTCGCCGTCCGCGCTGACCAGCCATGCCGAGCCGGTGAAGTGGCCCTCGCGGGTGGAACGCTCGAAGCAGCGCGGCTGCCGGCGCGCGAACTCGAGAAACCGCGGCGGCGCGCCCTCCAGCGGCCAGCGTCGGGCGTAGGCTTCCAGTTCGGCCAGCAGGGACGGGGGCGCCATGGTCGATCCTTGCCGCGGACAGCCGCGCAGAGTGCCGCAGCCGTCCCGCGGGCGCAAGCGCCCTCCGCCCGGCGCCCGGCCATGACCATGCGCGCTTGTGCATACACCGCGCATTTGGCAAGGTACGCCGCGCCATGCCGCGGCATGGTCGCCTTGCGACGTCTGCGCCATTTTCCACAAGAGCGCCCGCGCATCCATGCCGATTTGCTCGGAGGGGAGTTCATGTTTCGAGATTTGTTCGTCACCAAGCCGGTGCAGACGGTCGCCCAGGCCGATGCCGAGGCGGTCGCCAACGGCGTCACCCTGCGCCGGGCGCTGACCGCGCGGCACCTCGTGCTGCTCGGCATCGGCGCGGTGATCGGCGCCGGCATTTTCGTGCTGACCGGCCAGGCCGCGGCGGTGCATGCGGGTCCGGCGGTCGTGCTCAGCTTCGTGATCGCCGGCTTCGCCTGCGCCTTCGCCGGCCTGTGCTACGCCGAATTCGCCTCGATGCTGCCGGTGTCGGGCAGCGCCTATTCCTATTCCTATGCGACGCTGGGCGAATTCGTCGCCTGGTTCATCGGCTGGATGCTGGTGCTGGAGTACCTGTTCGCCGCATCCACCGTGGCGGTCGGCTGGTCCGGCTATCTCAACAGCGTGCTCAGCGACTTCGGCCTGGGGCTGCCCTCGGTACTGGCTTCGGCGCCGCTGGCCCTGGTCGACGGCTCGTTCCAGTTCACCGGCGCGATCATCAACCTGCCGGCGGTGCTGGTCATCGGCGCGATCAGCATCCTCTGCTACGTCGGCATCACCCAGTCCGCTTTCGTCAACTCGATCGTGGTGGCGATCAAGCTGGTGGTGATCCTGATGTTCGTCGGCTTCAGCCTGCGCTACGTCGATCCCGTCAACTGGCATCCCTTCGTCCCGCCGGCGCAGGGCGACGGCCACTTCGGCTGGGACGGCGTGATCCGCGGCGCCTCGGTGGTGTTCTTCGCCTACATCGGCTTCGACGCGGTTTCCACCGCGGCGCAGGAGTGCAAGAACCCGCAGCGCGACATGCCGATCGGCCTGCTCGGCTCGCTGTTCATCTGCACCCTGCTCTACATCGTGGTGTCGGCCGTGCTTACCGGCATGCTGCCTTACCTCAAGCTCAACACCGCGCACCCGGTCACCACCGCCCTCGACGCCTACCCCAGCCTGCGCTGGCTGAAGGACGTGGTCGGCATCGGCGCGATCGCCGGCCTGACCTCGGTGATCCTGGTGATGCTGATGGGCCAGCCGCGCATCTTCTACACGATGGCGAACGACGGCCTGTTGCCCGCCGCGTTCGGCAAGATCCATCCGAAGTTCCAGACGCCTTACGTCGGCACGGTGATCGTCGGCATCGTCGCCGCCGTGCTGGCCGGCCTGCTGCCGATCGGCGTGCTGGGCGACCTGGTGTCGATGGGCACCCTGCTCGCGTTCGCCACCGTCTGCGTCGGCGTGCTGGTGCTGCGCCGCACGCGCCCCGACCTCGCCCGCCCGTTCCGCGTGCCCGCGGTGTGGCTGATCTGCCCGGCGGGCGCGATCGCCTGCCTCTACCTGTTCGGCCGCTCGTTCGTGGACAACTGGAAGTGGATGGGCGCGTGGATCATCCTCGGCCTGCTGATCTACTTCCTCTACGGCTATCCGCGCAGCAAGCTGCGCCGCTGATCGGCCTGGCCGACGGGGCGACCCGTCGGCCTTTTTCGTATCGCCGCGCGGCGGGCATCGCCGCCGTCCACCGGATCGACCATGCTCTCCCAACTGCTTGCCAAGAAGCATCCCCAGGCCGAGGCCTATGAGGCCGGCCAGCCGGCGCTGCGCCGCACGCTCGGCCCGTGGGGTCTGACCGCGCTCGGCATCGGCGCGGTGATCGGCGGCGGCATCTTCGTGATCACCGGCCAGGCGGCCGCCGACCACGCCGGCCCCGCCATCGTCGTCTCCTTCATCCTCGCCGCGATCTGCAGCGGCTTCACCGCGCTCTGCTACGCGGAATTCGCCACGCTGATCCCGGTGTCGGGCAGCGCCTACTCCTACGCCTACGCCACGCTCGGCGAGCTGGCGGCATGGTTCATCGGCTGGAACCTGGTGCTCGAGTATGGCGTCTCCGCCTCGGCGGTCGCCGTGAGCTGGACCGGCTACTTCCTCAGCCTGCTCGACCACTTCGGCATCCACCTGCCGGCGGCGCTGACCAACGCGCCGCTCGACTACGTCGACGGCCACCTGGTCGTCACCGGCGCCCTGTTCAACCTGCCGGCGGTGGCGATCACCATGGCGCTCACCTGGGTGTGCTACGTCGGCATCCGCGAGTCGGCGGGCGCCAACATGGCGATGGTGATCCTCAAGGTCAGCCTGATCCTGATCGTCATCGTGGTCGGCGCGCGCTACGTCGACCCGGCCAACTGGCATCCGTTCATCCCCGAGCAGCAAGGTCCGGACAAGTACGGCTGGCCGGGCATCCTGCGCGGCGCGGCGATGGTGTTCTTCGCCTACATCGGCTTCGAGGCCACCTCGACCGCCGCCCAGGAATGCAAGAACCCGCAGCGCGACATGCCGTTCGGCACGCTGGCCTCGCTGGCGATCTGCACGGTGCTGTACATCGCCATGGCGGCGGTGCTGACCGGCCTGCTGCCCTACGCCCGGCTCGGCACCGACGAGCCGGTGGTGACCGCCGTGCGCGCGCACCCGCAGCTCGCCTGGCTGCGCTGGCTGGTCGAGGTGGGCGCGCTGATCGGCCTGTCCTCGGTGGTGCTGGTGATGATCATCGCGCAGCCGCGCATCTTCATGATCATGGGCCGCGACGGCCTGCTGCCGGAAGTGTTCACCCGCATCCACCCGAAGCACCGCACGCCGCACATCAACACCGTGATCACCGGCATCGGCATCGCCCTGCTCGCCGCGGTGTTCCCGCTGAACGTGCTGGGCGACCTGGTGTCGATGGGCACCCTGGTGGCGTTCTGCGCGGTGTGCGGCGGCGTGCTGCTGCTGCGCCGCACGGCGCCCGAGCTGCCGCGCACCTTCCGCGTGCCGTGGGCGCCGGTGATCTGCACCGCCGGCATCGCCAGCTGCATCGTCCTGCTCACCACGATGAGCTGGTACAACTGGACGCTGATGGTCGTGTGGACGGTGCTCGGCTTCGCGCTGTATTTCGGCTACGGCTTCCGCCACAGCCGACTGCGGGCGGAACGTGCGGCGTCCTGAGGCCGACGGCAACGTACGCATACGTATGGACGCGCCATGCTCGACATGGGACGAGTCCTTTGCAGCAAGTCATTGATGGATCGCTTATTCTCAACAAGAGAATAAATCATCACTTCCGTCTATTGGCCCATCGGGGCCGACCCGCGCTATGATCCGTGGTCCGCGGGTTAGTCAACTTGGCAGTGGACCCCTCGGATTGCCGCTCGGGCGCGTCCAGGCGACCCAGCTCCTCGACCTGGGCGCGCTCGAGCAGCGATATCTCGGGCGCCCGCCCGCTCGCATCCCCTTCCGCAGATCGCGCGCCCGCTCCGGCGCCGCGCACGTGCGTCCCGAAAACGCCGAAGCCGGCCCGCGGGCCGGCTTCGCTGCGTCGCGGTTGAAGAACGAGGCTCAGGCCTTCGGCGCGTGCGCCGAACACCATCCCTTCGCGTTCACCGCCTTGCCGGGGAACAGCTGGCAGCCCGCATAGGCTTCGCCCGGCTTGCCCTGGAAGAACTTGCAGTTGGCGCAGTTGTCGCTCGCCTTGTGGTTGGCGTACTTGGTCTGGTCGACCTTGCTGGTGTCCTCCACATAGCCCAGCGCCTTCGCCGCCGGATCGTTCGGCGACAGGTGCGGCAACGCCTGCGCGTTCACCATGCGCGGCAGCATCGCGGCGAGCGCGGCGGCGCCGGCGGTGCCTGCGGCGACCTTGAGGAAGCGGCGGCGGGACGCGCTGTTCTGGTCGTTCGACATGGGTAGAACCTCCGTCGTTGAATGTGGACGCGGCACGGCCGCGGAGATGCACCGGCCGTCTATCCTACGCCCCGCAGCCGAACGCTGCATGACCTGCGTCAGCCGCGGCGGGCGGCATGCATGCGCGTGCTATAGTGCCGCTTCACGTCTGGCCGTCCGCACACGATGCCGATGACCGTTCCCGCCGGCTACGACCGGACCCGACTCGCCGCCTGCGCACGCAGCATCGCCGACGCCGGCCGCGCACTGGCCGCCCAGGGCTGGACGCCGGCCACCAGCAGCAATTTTTCCGAACGCATCGACGCCGGCCACGTCGCGATCACCATCTCGGGCCGCGACAAGGGCCGGCTCGGCGAGGACGACGTGATGGTGGTCGATCTCGACGGCAAGGCGGTCGGCACCGACGCCCGCCCCTCGGCCGAGACCGCGCTGCACACGCAGATCTACCGCCGCTTCGCCGAGGCCGGCGCGGTGCTGCACACGCACTCGCGCACGCAGACCGTCGCCTCGCGACTGTACGCCGCGGCCGGCGTGGTGCGCCTGCAGGGCTGGGAGCTGCAGAAGGCGATCACCGGCTACACCACCCACGAGAGCGTGCTGGAGCTGCCGGTGTTCCCCAACACCCAGCACATGCCCGAGCTGACCGCGCGCGTCGACGCCTGGCTGGATGCCGGCAGGCCGCTGTACGCCTACCTGATCGAGGGCCACGGCATCTACACCTGGGGCCGCGACATGGCCGAGACGCGCCGGCACCTCGAAGCGCTCGAATTCCTGCTCGCCTGCGAGCTCGACCTCCGGAGGCTGTCCGCATGAGCCGCCTGCGCATTTTCGACGAGACCGACGGCAGCACGCCGCTGCGCACCATCGAGTCCCACGCCGAGATCGTCCGCGCGCTCGGCGCCGCCGGCATCCGCTTCGAGCGCTGGGAAACGGCGCGGCCGGTCGTTCCCGGCGCCAGCCCGGACACGGTGATCGCCGCCTACCGCGGCGACATCGACCGACTGATGCGCGAGGAAGGCTACCGCTCCGTCGACGTGGTCAGCCTGACCGCCGACCACCCCGACAAGGACGCCCTGCGCCGCAAGTTCCTCGACGAGCACACCCACGCCGAGGACGAGGTGCGCTTCTTCGTCGCCGGCTCCGGGCTGTTCAGCCTGCACCTCGGCGACAAGGTCTACGAAGTACTGTGCACCCAGGGCGACCTGATCGGCGTGCCCGACGGCACGCGCCACTGGTTCGACATGGGCCCGCAACCGTACTTCGTCGCCATCCGCCTGTTCACCAACCCGGCGGGCTGGGTGGCGAACTTCACCGGCGACGCGATCGCCGCACGCTTTCCGCGCTACGAGTGAGCGACAGGGGCGTCGCCGCACGCGCGTGAGCGTGCCGCCCCGCGGCTTGCTACGCTCGCCCCGTCTCCCGTTTCCCCTCTCCCGCCCATGACCGAAACCCGCGCCATCGTCACCGACATCGAGGGCACGACCAGCTCGATCAGCTTCGTCAAGGACGTGCTGTTCCCGTACGCGCGCAAGCGCCTGCCCGCCTTCGTCGAGACCCACGCCGACCGCCCCGAGGTGCAGCACTGGCTGCACGAGGCGGCGAAGGAAGGCGGGCTGATCGCGGCCAGCCGCACCGAGGTGATCGACCTGCTGATCGGCTGGATCGACGCCGACCGCAAGGCGACGCCGCTGAAGGCGCTGCAGGGCATGATCTGGGAGGCCGGCTACGTCGACGGCGACTACCGCGCCCACGTCTACCCCGAGGTCGCGGCGAGGCTGCGCGCCTGGCGCGCGCAGGGCATCCGCCTCTACGTCTACTCCTCCGGCTCGGTGCAGGCGCAGCGGCTGTTCTTCCGCTACAGCGACGCCGGCGACCTGACGCCGCTGTTCGCCGGCTATTTCGACACCGAGACCGGCGGCAAGCGCGAGCGCGCGTCCTACGAGCGCATCGCCGAGGCCATCGGCGAATCGCCCGCGCACCTGCTGTTCCTGTCCGACGTGCTTGAAGAGCTGGACGCGGCCCGTGCCGCCGGCTTCCGCACCACCTGGGTGCAGCGCCCGCCGCTGGCCTGCCCCGCCGACGCGCGCCATCCCTGCGTCGCCGACTTCGACGCCATCGCCGTCTAGGGATGTTCTCTCCGCCGGCGCGCCCGTGATCCGCGTGCAGACAGCGCCGGCGACGCCTGCGTAGAATGGATCAGAGCATCCCGAACCATGCGCACCCTGCTCACCGCCCTGTTCGCGTTCCTCACCGGCGCCGCGCTGGCGCTTTCGCTGGCCGGCGAACGCGCCGCGCCGGTCGCGTCCGGCGACGGCGCCGCCGCGACGGCGCCGGCCGACCCGGACACCGGCGGCGCAGCCTGGGCCGACACCGACCTCACCCCCGAACAGGCGCTGTACGAGCAGGCCGATCTCGTGCAGGACGCGCTGGCGAAACTGAAGCCGCGCACGCCGGGCCAGGTCAACCTGTACACGCTGATCTTCGCCGGCGACGGCGGCGAGGACGTGTTCCGCAACGAGGCCGAGTACGCCGAGCGCATGCTGGGCCAGCGCTTCGCCGTCGCCGGCCGCACCCTGCTGCTGGAGAACCATCCGGCCACGGTCGACCGCCGTCCGCTGGCCACCTGGAGCAACCTGGAAGCCGCGCTGGACGGCCTCGCCAAGGTGATGGACCCGCAGCAGGACGTGCTGCTGCTGTACTTCACCTCGCACGGCAGCGAGGACCACACGCTGATGGTCGACCTCGACCCGCTGCCGCTCGATCAGATCGGCGCCGAGGATCTCGGCGACATCCTCAAGCAACGCCCGTTCAAGTGGAAGGTCGTGGTGGTCAACGCCTGCTACTCGGGCGGCTTCATTCCGCCGCTGCGCGGCGACGGCACGCTGGTGATCACCGCCGCGCGCAGCGACCGCAGCTCGTTCGGCTGCGACAGCGATTCCGAGATCACCTACTTCGGCCGCGCCCTGCTGGCCGATGCGCTGAACCGCACCGCCGACTTCGTGCAGGCCTTCGGCTACGCCCGCGACGACGTCGCCCGCTGGGAACGCCGCGACCAGTTGACGCCGTCCGAACCGCAGATCGACGTCGGCAAGGGCATCGCCGATCGGCTCGCCGCCTGGCGCCGCACCTTCAAGCCGGGCGTGCCGCTGCCGTTCGATACCCAGCAGATCGTGGTCGCGCGCTGAAGGCCGGCACCCTCAGCGCCACGCATGCGCGGCCCGCGCGGCCACGGCGGTGTCGGGAAAATCGCAGAACAGCGCGTCCACGCCCAGCGCGAACGCCGCGCGCAACTCGGCGCGCACGTCGGCGAACGGCGCGTAGCCGAGGTCGTCGCGGAAGGTCCAGGCGTGCACTTCGAGGCCGACCGCGTGCGCCGCGTCGACCAGACCGCGATCGCGCCCGCGGGCATCCCACAGCAGGCGCTTGTCCGGCGCGATGCCGCGCGCCCAGGTCGCCAAGGCGCGCAACCTTGCGCCGCGCGCGTCGGCTTGCGCCGGCAGCGTCTCGACCAGCGCGTAGCACGGATTGCCGAGGCGCTCTCCCGCCTCGCGCAGCACGCCGTGGTCGAAGCACTGCAGCCAGACCGGCGCCTGCGGACCGGCCAGGCCGCGCGTCTGCAACTCCGCCGCCAGCAGCGCCACCGGATCGAGGCCGCGCGCGCGGCAGCGCTGCGGATGCTTCAGCTCGGGATACACCGGCAGCACGCGACCCTGCTCGGCACCGAGGCGCGCGGCGAGCTCGAGCACGGCGGCGAAACGCGGCAGCGCGTGCCGGCCGTCGTGCGCGTGGTCGCGCTGCGCGAACGGCTGGATCGCGCGCAGCGTGTCCAGCTCGGCGGCATCGAAATCGGTGATCCACCAATCGCGCGTGCCGTCGCGTTCGCGGGCGCGCGAGGCGAACGCGGGCCGCGACGCCACGTCGGTGCTGCGCGCCAGGCCGTAGTCGTGGCGCGCATACAGCACGCCGTCGCGGCTCGGCAGCAGGTCCGGTTCGAGCACGTCGGCGCCCTGTTGCGCCGCCAGCGCGTAACCGGGCAGGGTGTGCTCGGGCAGGTAGCCGCTGGCGCCGCGGTGCGCGATCACGCGCGGCGGCCGGCCGTCCAGGGTGCGCCAGGCGGGCATGCGGAATCCATCGGGAAACCGTGCGCAGCATGCCGCGCGCGACCGCGGCTGCCAAGCGCGCGGCGCTCAGCGCGCGTCGTGACGCGCCTGCAGGCGTGCCGCCACCTCCGCCAGTCCGCGCCCGCGGGCGCGCAGCAGCACGGCGAGGTGGAACAGCAGGTCGGCCGCTTCGTCGAGCAGCGCCTCGTCGTCCTGCGATGCGCCGGCCAGCGCGGCCTCGACGCCCTCCTCGCCCACCTTCTGCGCGATGCGGCGCACCCCGGCCTCGAACAGCGCGCTGGTGTAGCTGCCCGCCGGGCGCGTGCGCGCGCGCTCGGCGATCAGCGCGTCGAGCCGGCCGAGGAAGCTCAACGCCGGCGCCGCCGCCTCGTCGAAACAGGTGTCGGTGCCGCGGTGACAGACCGGTCCGGCCGGCTCGGCCAGCAGCAGGATCGCGTCGGCGTCGCAATCCGCATGCGCCGACTGCAGCGCGAGGGAGTGGCCGGAGCGCTCGCCCTTGGTCCACAGTCGGCCCTTGCTGCGGCTGTAGAAGGTCACGCGCCGCTCCATCAGCGTGCGCTCGAGCGCCTCGCGGTTCATCCAGCCCTGCATCAGCACGCGGCCGTCCAGCCCATGCTGCACGATCGCCGGCAGCAGGCCGCCGCCCTTCGCCCAGTCCAGCGCCGCCGGATCGATGCCGTTCATGGCCGCACCTCGATGCCCTGCCCGCGCAGGTACGCCTTGAGTTCCGCGATCGCGATCGCGCCGCCGTGGAACACGCCGGCCGCCAGCGCGGCATCGACGTCGGCCTCGCGGAACGCGGCGAGGAAATGCGCCGGCGCGCCGGCGCCGCCGGAGGCGACCAGCGGCACGCGGCAGCGCGCGCGCACCGCGCGCAGTTGCGCGAGATCGTAGCCGTCGCGCGTGCCGTCGCTGCCCATGCAGTTCAGCACGATCTCGCCGGCGCCGCGGCGCTGCGCCTCGTCAACCCAGTCCAGCGTGCGCCGCGGCAGCGCGCGCGTGCGGGCCGGATCGCCGGCGTACTGGCGCACGCGCCAGACGCCGTCGGCGTCGCGCAGGCTGTCGATGCCGATCACCACGCACTGCGCGCCGAAGGCGCCGGCCAGTTCCTCGATCAATCCGGGCCGTTCCAGCGCCGGCGAGTTCACCGACACCTTGTCGGCGCCGGCGTGCAGCACCTCGCGCGCGTCCTCGACGCTGCGGATGCCGCCGGCGACGCAGAACGGGATGTCGAGCACGCGCGCCACGCGTTCGACCCAGGCGCGCTCGACGCGCCGCCCCTGCGGGCTGGCGGCGATGTCGTAGAACACCAGCTCGTCGGCGCCCGCGTCGCGGTAGCGCGCCGCCAGTTCGACGATGTCGCCGACCACGGCGTGGTCGCGGAAGCGCACGCCCTTGACCACCTTGCCGTCCGCCACGTCGAGGCACGGGATGATGCGACGCGTCAGCATGCCAGCGCCTCCGCCAGCATCAGCCGGCCCTCCAGCAGGCTGCGGCCCAGCACGGCGCCGGCGACGCCGGCGGCGCGCAGCGCGCGCACGTCGCCGACATCGCGCACGCCGCCGGAGGCCTGCACGGCCAGCTTCGGCGCCAGCACGGCGAGGTCGGCATAGAGATCGAGATTGGGGCCGGCCAGGGTGCCGTCGCGGTCGATGTCGGTGCACAGCAGATGGCGCGCGCCGGCGGCGGCGTAGCGCGGCGCGAGCTGATCCAGCGTCGCCGTCTCCTGCTCGGTCCAGCCGGCGCTGGGCAGGCGCCAGGCGCCCCCGCGCCAGCGCGCATCCAGCGCCGGCACCACGCGCTCGGCGCCGAACGCGACGAGCCAGCCGATCACGCGCGCGGGCTCGCGCACGGCGAGGCTGCCGATCACCACGCGCGCGACGCCGGCATCGAACAGGCGGCGCACGTCGTCCTCGCCGCGCACGCCGCCGCCGGCCTGCACGCGCAGGCCGATGCGGGCGATCGCCTCGATCGCGCGCAGGTTGGCGAAGGCGCCGTCGCGGGCACCGTCGAGATCGACCACGTGCAGCCACGCGGCGCCGGCGTCGGCGTAACGCTGCGCCAGCGTCACGGGTTCGACGGCGTAACCGGTCTGCCGCGCGTAGTCGCCCTGCTGCAGGCGCACGACGCGGCCGCCGCGCAGGTCGATGGCGGGAATGGCGGTGAAGGTCGTGGCCATGCTCAGGTTCCCGTCGCGCCGGCGCGGACCGCGGCCGGCTCCCGCAGAAAGTTCGCCAGCAGCCGCGCACCCGGCGCCGCCGAGCGTTCCGGATGGAACTGCATGCCGACGAAGTTGCGCCGGCGCACCATCGCGCTGAAGGCGCCGCCGTAATCGGCGCTGGCCAGCGTCCACGGCCCGACCGGCGCGGCGTAGCTGTGCACGAAATAGGCGTAGGCCGGCTGCGCCAGTTCCGCCAGCAGCGGATCGTCGCGCTCGATGCGCAGGCGGTTCCATCCCATCTGCGGCACGCGCGGCGCGGCGCCGTCGAAACGACGCACACGCGCCGGGATCACGCCGAGGCAGGCGGTGTCGCCCTCCTCCGAGGCCTCGAACAGCAATTGCATGCCGAGGCACACGCCCAGCACCGGCTGGGTCAGCGTCGGGATCAGGCGGTCGAGGCCGCTCTCGCGCAGGCGCGCCATGCCGGGCGCGGCGGCGCCGACGCCGGGCAGGATCACGTGCGTGGCGGCGCGGATGCGGCCGGCGTCGGCGCTCACCTCGGCCTCGACGCCGAGCCGCCGCAGCGCGCAGCGCACCGAGCCGAGGTTGCTGCCGCCGGCATCGACCAGCACCACGTCGACATTCGGCCGCGCTCGCATCACAGCGTCCCCTTGGTGCTGGGCAGCGCGTCGCCGTCGCGGCGCAGCGCCGGCCGCAGCGCGCGCGCGACCGCCTTGAAACAGGCCTCGACCATGTGGTGCGCGTTGTCGCCGCGCACGGCGAGGTGCAGGTTGGCGCCCAGCGCGTCGCACAACGAGCGGAAGAAGTGCGGCACCAGCTCGGTGGGCAGCTCGCCGACGCGCTCGCGCGGGAACGCGCCGGCGAAGGCGAAACACGACCGTCCGCACAGGTCGATCGCGGCGCTGGCCAGCGCCTCGTCCATCGGCAGCGTGCAGCCGGACTGCGCGGGTCGCGTCTCCCGCACGGGAAGATCCTCGGGCGAGAAACCGTAGCGGCCGATGCCGCGCTTGTCGCCGAGCGCGCGCCGCAGCGCCTCGCCCAGCGCCAGCGCGCAGTCCTCGACGGTGTGGTGCTCGTCGACGTGCAGGTCGCCGGCGCAGTGCAGTTCCAGCGCGAAATCCGCGTGCTTGCCGAGCTGCGCCAGCATGTGATCGAAATAGCCGATGCCGGTGGCGACGCGCGGCTCCGCCGCGTCGTCGAGATCGACGCGCACGCGGACGCGCGTCTCGCGCGTGCTGCGCTCGACCTCGGCGATGCGCGGCGCGTCGCACAGCAGGTGCGCGATCGCCGGCCAGTCGAGGCCCTGCGCGCCGATGCGCAGGCCGCGCACGCCGAGGTTGGCGGCGAGCTGCATGTCGGTCTCGCGGTCGCCGACCACCGCCGAAGCCGCGCGGCTCCAGCCGTCGTCGGCCAGCCAGTGGCGCAGCATGCCGGTGCCCGGCTTGCGCGTGTCGCGGCCCTCCTGCGGCAGGCTGCGGTCGATCAGGATCTCGCGGAAGACGACGCCCTGCGAGGCGAGGATCCGCAGCAGCAGGCGCTGCGGCCCAGCGAACGCCTCCTCGGGAAAGGCCGGCGTGCCGAGGCCGTCCTGGTTGCTGACCATCACCAGCTCGTAGCCGGCGGCGACGCAGCGACGCAGCGCCGGAATCACGCCGGGCAGCAGCGCGAACTTGGCGTAGCTGTCGACCTGCTCGTCGGCCGGCTCCTCGATCAGGCAGCCGTCGCGGTCGAGGAACAGCAGCTTGCGCATCACGCCGCCTCCGCGCGCGCCGCCAGCGCGGCGAGCAGACGCTCGTTCTCGGCCGGCGCGCCGACGCCGATGCGCAGACAACCGGCGAGGCCGCGCTGGCGGCCGACGTCGCGCACGACGATGCCGGCGTCGAGCAACGCGCGCCACGTGGCGGCCGCATCGGCGAAGCGCACGGCGAGGAAGTTGGCCTGCGACGGCAGCACCGCCAGCACGCCCGGCAGCGCCGCGAGGCGCACCGCCAGCCGCGCGCGCTCGGCGCGCAGCAGCGCCGCGCGCTCGTGCATCAGCGCGACGCCGCGCGCGTCCAGCGCCGCCAGCGCGGCGTCGACGCACGGCGTCGGCAGCGGGTACGGCGGCATGATCCGCCGCAGCAGGGCGACGATCTCCGGCGCCGCCAGCAGCGCGCCGATGCGCGCGCCGGCCAGCGCCCATGCCTTCGACAGCGTGCGCAGCACGACGAGGTTGTCGAAGCGCGGCAGCAGGGCCGCGGCGCTGGGCGTCCCGGCGAACTCGACGTAGGCCTCGTCCACCACCAGCAGGGCGCGCCCCCGCAGCGCTGCAGCGAGGCGTTCGAGCGTCGCCGGCGGCACGACGCCGCCGGTCGGGTTGTTCGGCGTGCAGACGAACACCAGCTTGACCGCCGGCGTCGCCGCCGCCAGCAGCGCGTCCGCGTCCAGCGCGAAGCCGTCCGCGAGCGGCGCCTCGATCACCTCCGCGCCCTGCACGCGCGCGCTCACCGCGTACATGCCGAAGGTCGGCGGACAGACGACGACGGCATCGGCGCCGGCGCGGCAGAACGCGCGCACCAGCAGGTCGATCGCCTCGTCGCTGCCGCGTGCGGCCAGCACCTGCCCGGCGGCCACGCCGTACAGCGCGGCGAGGCGCGCCACCAGCGCGGCGGGCTGCGGACCCGGATAGCGGTTCAGCCCGCGGCCGCCGTCGCCGGGCGGCGGCCACGGCGACTCGTTGGCGTTCAACAGCACCTGGCCGCCGCTCGCCTCCATGCGCGCGGAGGAGTACGGCTGCAGCGCGCGGATCTCCGGCCGCGCCAGCTCGAGCACGCTCATGCCGCCGCCTCCAGCGCCGCCAGCCGCAGCGTCACCGCGGCGGCGTGCCCTTCCAGCGCTTCGGCGCGCGCCAGCGTCGCCGCGCACGGGCCGATCGCGCGCAGGCCGTCCGCGCTCAGTTCCTGCACGGTGATCTGCTTCTGGAAGCTCGCCACCGACAGCCCGCTCCATGCTCGCGCATGGCCCCAGGTCGGCAGCACGTGGTTGGTGCCGCTGCAATAGTCGCCGATCGATTCCGGCGACCACGCGCCGAGAAACACCGATCCGGCGGCGTCGATGCGCTCCAGCAGGGCGCGCGGCTCGCGCACGTTGAGGATCAGGTGCTCAGGCGCGTAGGCGTTGCTGATCTCGGCCGCCTGCGCCAGCGAGGCGGTGCGGATCAGTCGCGCGTTCGCCAGCGCGGCGCGCGCGATCGCCGCGCGCGGCAGCGCCGCGCACCGGCGCTCCAGTTCGCCGGCGACGGCTTCGAGCAGCGCCGGCTGCGGCGACAGCAGCAGCGCCTGCGAATCCGGCCCGTGCTCGGCCTGCGCCAGCAGGTCGGCGGCGACGAACCGCGCGTCGGCCGCGTCGTCGGCGATCGCCAGCACCTCGGAAGGCCCCGCCGGCATGTCGATCGCCGCGCCCTGCGGCTCCGCCGCCACCTGCAGCTTGGCCTGCGTCACCCAGGCGTTGCCCGGGCCGAACAGCTTGTCGCAGCGCGGCACGCTGGCGGTGCCGTAGGCCATCGCCGCGATCGCCTGCGCGCCGCCCAGCTTGAACACGCGGCGGATGCCGCACAGCCGCGCGGCGTACAGCACGGCCTCGTCGCAGCGTCCGTCGCGCGCGCGCGGTGGCGTGCAGAGCACGATCCCGGTGCAGCCGGCGATCTGTGCCGGCACCCCCAGCATCAGCGCGGTGGACGGCAGCGGCGCGCTGCCGGCGGGCACGTACAGGCCGACGCGCGCGATCGGCCGCGGCACGCGCTCGCAGACCACGCCGGGCGCGGTCTCGACGCGCACCGGCCCCGGCGCGGTCGCGCGATGGAACAGGGCGATGCGCTCATGGGCCTCGCCGATCGCCGCCTTCAGCGCGGCCGGCAGCGCCGCCTCGGCGGCGGCCCATTCGTCGTCGCCCACCTCCAGCGCATCGAGTTCGCAGCCGTCGTAGCGGCGCGTCAGCAGGTGCAGCGCGTGGTCGCCGTCGGCGCGCACCTGCGCGAGGATGCGCGCCACCGCGCGCCGCAGCGCCTCGTCGTGCGCTGACGCGGGCCGCGCCAGCGCAGCGGCGCGCGCGGCGGCGTCCAGCGCGTTCCAGTCCAGTATCGCCGGGGCGCATGCGTTCATATCAGCATCCGCTCCACCGGCATCACCAACATCTGGCTGGCGCCGGCGCGCTTCATCTCCTCGAGGTGCTGCCAGGTGACGCTGCCGTAGCACAGCGCCTGCAGCGCCACCTTGTCCTCGCTGCCCTCGATCGGCATCACCGTCGGCTGCTGTCCCTGCGGCAGGATGCGCTCGATCTCCGCCAGCGCCGCGCGCGGCGCGTGCAGCAGCACCAGTTTCGAATCGCGCACCTGCAGCACGCCGTCGAGGCGCCGCAGCAGCAGTTCGGTGAGGTCGCCGCGGGCATCGGCCGGCAGGGCGCGCGGACCGGCCAGCACGGCCTCGCACTCGAGCAGGGCGGCCGCTTCGCGGAGCTGGTTGGCGGCCAACGTGGCGCCGCTGGCGACCAGGTCGCAGATCAGGTCGGCGCTGCCGAGGCGCGGCGCGATCTCGACCGACCCCGACAGCACCACCACGCGCGCATCGACGCGCTGGCGGCGCAACCAGTCGGCCAGCAGGTTCGGATAGCTGGTGGCGATGCGCAGCCCGGCCAGGCCCTCGGGGCCGGCATATCCCTGGCCTTGCGGCAGGGCCAGCGCCAGCCGGCAGCGGCCGAAGCCCAGCGCGCGCAGTTCGCGGTACGGCGCCGCGTCGACGCCGTCGGCGATGGCGAACGCCTGCTCGCGCAGCACGTTGCGGCCGACGATGCCGAGATCGCACACGCCCTCCGCGATCAGGCCCGGGATGTCGTCGTCGCGCACCAGCAGCAGGTCCACCGCCAGGCTTTCGCCGAAGCAGAACAGCTTGTCGCGGCTCTCGCGGAATTTCAGTCCGCAGCGCGCCAGCAGGTCGCGGGAGGCATCGGCCAGGCGCCCGGACTTCTGCAGGGCGATGCGCAGGCGTTCGCGCGGCGGGCTCATGCGCGGCTCCTGCGCCCGGCGGCGGCGCGCGCCGTGCGGCGCGGCGCGATGTTGCGCGCGGCGGCGGCCAGGTAGCCGCCGCTGCCCTGGTTGAGGAAGCGCGCGACGCGGCCGATGGTGGTGATGCTGACCGCGGTGCGCTCGTGGATCTCGCGGTAGGAAACGCCTTCCAGCAGGTAGGGCACCACCCGCCAGCGGTCGACCAGCGCCTCCAGTTCGGCCGGCGTGCACAGGTCGTGCAGGAACGCCCGCATCTCCTCCACCGTGCGCAGCGCCAGCAGGGCGCGGCACAGGCTCTCTTCGGCGGAATCGGCAGGGGTCTCGGGTTGCAGCGATCGGCGCTTCATATCGTATTAACGCGTTAGCACATTAAAGCGCATCATAGCGCCGCCCCTGCCCGACCGCAAGGGGCGGCGGGCGGCGGGTGAGGAACACGGGCCGGCGCGGCCGCGGCTCAGGCCAGCAGCGCGCCGCTGGCCACCAGGGCGCAGATGCGCTGCACGTCGCCGTCCATGGCGCGGTCGCGAGAGATGAAATCGATGTGTTCGCGGATGACCGCGAAGGCCTTGCGCACGGCGGCGCCGGCGTGGAAGTCGCCGGCCTCGGCCAGCGCCTTCTGCAGCGCGCGCACCTCCTGCTCGAACCGCGCGCGCTGCGGATGCGCGGGATCGGGCGCGTTGACCACCTTCGCCGCCAGCGCCGTCCAGCCGCCGCGCTCGGCCAGGCGACGCGCGGCGTTGAGCATGTCCTGGCGGTACTCCAGCGCCTGCGCGGCGGTGTACAGTTCGAGCGCCAGCACGTGGCCGAGGTCCTCGCACATTTCCAGCACGTGGCGCGCCTCGTTGGCGCCCATCGAGACGTGGTCCTCGGCGTTGGCGCTGGTCGGGATCGAGTACACCGAGGCGGGGTGCGCGCGCGTGGCGAGATCGTTGACCAGCGCCGCCGCGGTGTACTGCACGATCATGAAGCCGGAATCGGTGGCGTCCTCGTTGCCGGTGAGGAAGGCCGGCAGGCCGTCGTTGGTGGCGGGGTCGACCAGCTTGTTGAGGCGGCGCTCGGAGATCGACGCCAGCACCGGGATCGCCGCCTTCACGTAGCTCATCGCCAGCGCCAGCGGCATGCCGTGGAAGTGGCCGGCGGAGATCACCTGGTCCTCGATGTAGCGCGGGTTCTCGGCGTCGGGGAACACCAGCGGGTTGTCGGTGACCGCATTCAGTTCGACGTCGATCACGCGGCAGGCCTGCGCCCAGGCATCGCGCACCGCGCCGTGCACCTGCGGCATGCAGCGCAGGCAGTAGGCGTCCTGCGGCTGGTGCTTCTTGCCGCCCTTGAACGGCAGGAAGCGCTGGTAGAACGCTTCGCGGCCGTGGCGCTGGTGCGCCGGCACCCACTCCCAGGCGATGTCGAAGCGCTGCGCCTGCTCCTCCGGCGTCGACCAGGCATCCGCCGACCAGGTGCGGAAGCGCGGCACCAGGTGGTAAGGGATGTCGACGAGGTTGGAGCCTTCCAGCAGGCCGCGCACGCGCGCCGCCGTCTCCACCTGGCCCGGATGCGGGCGCAGCGCGTGCACCTCGGGACGCAGCGCGCCGCTGCGGCCGGCGAAGGCGTCCAGCGTCATCGCCGCGGCGAGGTCGGCGGTGTCGAGCAGGGCCTGCAGCCGGTCCAGCGCCAGCACGGCGCAGGCCAGCATCTGCGTGGTGCCGTTGTTCAGCGCCAGACCTTCCTTGAACGAGAGACGCACGGGCGCGAGGCCCGCCCGCTTCAGCGCCTCGGCGCCGGACATGCGCTCGCCCAGGTGGAACGCCTCGCCGCCGCCCAGCAGCACGATCGCCAGATGAGAGAGCGGTGCGAGGTCGCCGCTGGCGCCCACCGAGCCCTTCTCCGGGATCACCGGGATCACGTCGCGGTTGAGCAACTCGGCCAGCGCCTGCAGGGTCGAGGCGCGGATGCCGGAATGGCCGCGCATCAGCGTATTGATGCGGATCGCCAGCATCGCGCGCACCACGTCGGCGGCGAAAGGCTTGCCGACGCAGACCGCGTGCGTGATCACCAGGTTGCGCTGCAGCTCCTCCATCAGGCTGCCGTCGACGGCCTCCGGGTTGCCGCCCGGCAGCTCGTCGCGCGCGCGGTGCGCGCCGAGCAGCTTGTCGGCGTTGCTGCCGAAGCCGGTGGTGACGCCGTAGATCGGCTCGCCGCAATCGACGCGCTCGGCGAGGAAGTCGGCGGCGTGCTGCACGCGCTCGAGCTGCTTCGCGTCGAGGGCGACGCGCGCGCCGTGGCGGGCGATCGCGACCACCTGCCCGCGGGTCAGGTGGCTGCCGTCCAGAACGATCGTGTCTTCAGTCTTCACCGTGCCGCCTCATCGCCTTCATTCGTGTCGATTGCGCGCCCGCGGAAGCGGGCATCGATGCTGCACGCTAGCGCGCGCGCCCAATGGATTCCTGCCTGCGCGGGAATGACGCCATGGGGTGCGTGGGTCCTTTGCATTCACCCCATCGCCGCCGCCTGCTCCAGCTCGACGCGCAGCGTCTTGGCCAGTTCCGCGCGCGGCACCTCGAACTGCTCCTGCCGGCGCATGTCCTTGATCGTGACCACGCCCTTGGTCAGCTCGTCGGGGCCGAGCACCAGCACGAAGCGGATGCCGGCGCGGTCGGCATACTTGAACTGCTTGGCCAGCTTGCCCGGCTCCAGCACCGCCTCGGTGGCGATGCCGGCTTCGCGCAACTGCGTCGCCAGCTCGAGGCAGGCCGGCAGCGGCACGTCCTCCATCAGCGTGACCAGCGCCTGCACGGTGCTGGCGGCGGCGCCGAGCAGGCCGGCCTCGCGCAGTTGCCAGAACAGACGCGTGGCGCCGATCGAGATGCCGACGCCGGGCAGGTGCGACCTGGTGTAGTGCCCGGCGAGGTTCTCGTAGCGGCCGCCGGAGCAGATCGAGCCGATCTGCGGATGCTCGACCAGGTGCGTCTCGTAGACGGTGCCGGTGTAGTAGTCGAGGCCGCGCGCGATCGACAGGTTCAGGGCGAAGTGGCTCTGCGGCACGCCGAACGCCTTGACCAGGTCCAGCACCTCCTTCAGTTCCGCCCTGCCCTGCTCGAAGGTCGCGCTGCCGGCGCCAAGCGCGTCCAGCTTCGCGTGCGCGTCGGCCAGCGAAGTGGAGCGGATCGAAACGAACGCCATGATCCTGTCGGCCGTCTCGGCGGACAGGCCGAACTCCGGCCCGGTCAGCGTGGCGCGCACGGCGTCGGCGCCGCGCTTGTCCAGCTTGTCGACCTCGCGCAGCACCAGCGTCTGCCGCTCCGCGTCGTCGATGCCGAGGCCCTCGAACCAGCCGCGCATCAGCTTGCGGTTGTTCAGCTGGATCACGAACGGGCCGATCGCCAGCTCGCGGAACACGCTGTGGATCACCGCCGGCAACTCGGCGTCGTAGCGGATCGACAGGCTGTCCTTGCCGATCACGTCGATGTCACACTGGTAGAACTCGCGGAAGCGGCCGCGCTGCTGGCGCTCGCCGCGGTAGACGCGCTGCATCTGGTAGCGGCGGAACGGAAAGCTCAGCTCGCGCTCGTGCTCGGCGACGTAGCGCGCCAGCGGCACGGTGAGGTCGAAGCGCAGCGCCAGCTCGGGCCGGCCGCCCTTCTCCAGGTCGCCGGTCGACTGCACGAAGTAGACCTGCCGCTCGGTCTCGCCGCCTTCCTTGGTCAGCAGGATGTCGGCGTATTCCATCGCCGGCGTCTCCACCGGCAGGAAGCCGTAGCGCTCGAAGTTGCGCCGGATCGTGTCCAGCATGTTCTGGAAGGCGACCTGGTCGAGCGGAAGCAGCTCGAGCACGCCGGGCATGGTGCGGGCCTTCGTCTGCGCCATGGATGCCTCGGGGGTGACGGAACGGCGGGAAGCCGCATAGCCTAGCAGATGCGGCCCTCCGGGCCGCCGCGGGCGGGCCGCCCGCGGCCGGCGGAAGTTGCCAAGGCGCGGGGCCGTCGCTATCATGCGCGGCTCCCGGTCGGGGTGTAGCTCAGCCTGGTAGAGCGCTACGTTCGGGACGTAGAAGTCGCAGGTTCAAATCCTGTCTCCCCGACCAATTTTTCCGCACGCGAACGCCCGGCCCCGCCGGGCGTTCGCGTTTTCCGGCACCGCTCAGAAGCTGCAGACCGCGGCCAGGTCGAGGTAGCGGTAGGCGTAGGTGTAGGTGGCGTTGATCGGGGTGTTGCTGTAGCCGGCGGTCAGCCGCAGGCGCCAGCCGCGCGCGCCCTCGGGCGAGACCGCCGCGAGCTCCGCCAGCCGGGCCGGATCGGCGCCGGCGCCGGCGACCCACTGGCGGCCGTAGCCGGCCGCGGCGCGCAGGCGCCAGCCGTGCACGAAGCGCTGTACGTTCACGGTCGGCACCGCCTCGCCGAACCAACGCGGCGAGAAGTAGTCGAACTCGCGCGGCGTGCTGTCGTGGAAGTACCGCGTGCGCAGCTGCAGCGACACGCCGTAGCGTTCCGAGGCCACCCAGATGGCGCGCCCGCGCAGCACGGTGCGCAGGTTGCTGCCGGTGAAGTCCTGCACGGCGGCGAGGCCGACCAGGGTGAAGCGCGGCGCCACGGCGAAATCGCGGGTGACGCCGGCGTAGGTGTAGTACAGGCCGCGCTCGGCGCCCGATCGGGTCTCGACCAGGTCGCGCTCGACGAACGCCTCGCGGTGTTCGCCGCCGGCGTCGCTGTACAACGAGGCGCTGCCGAGCGCGCTGTCGCCATCGCTGCCGATCCTCGCATTCCACTTCCAGGCGCCGCCGGCGTCGCCGGCGAAGCGCCCGTACAGGCGCCAGGCGTCGTCGTGCCAGCCCGGGCCGCCGAAGCGGGCGTGCTGCGCCTCGATGCCGGCATAGTGGTCGGCGTCGCGCCACGCCGGCAGCCAGCCGGCACCCAGCTTCAGCACCTCGGCGTGATCGGCGTCGGAGGACGCGAAGGCGTCGAACACCAGCGCCTCGCCGGCGTGCGCCGACGCGCCCAGACCCAGCAGCAGCGCCGCGCACAGAAAACGGCGCATCACTTCGTCCCCCAGGTTTTCTTGAAGTGCAGCAACTCGGCGACGTAGCCCCACACGCACACCGGTTGCAGGATCATGGTGTACACCAGCGTGTACAGCAGCAGGCCGCGGCGGTTGCGCCTGACGCGCAGGCCCTGGGCCTTGAACATTTTCGACTGCACGCGGAACAGCGCGCCGTTCCACAGCACCGCGAACGGCAGCACCGCCAGCGTCATCGGCCCGGCGATGTAGTAGTAGCCGCACAGGCCGAGCAGGATGCCGGGCAGGAAGGCGAAGGTGTAGACCAGGTCCATCGGCAGGAAGCACAGGTTCCACCAGATGAACAACGTGGTCATGCGCGGCCTCAGCAGCAGCCTGCCGTGGCGCTGGAACGCCTCGACCAGGCCGCGCGACCAGCGCTGGCGCTGGCGCGCGAACTGGCGCAACGTTTCCGGCACGTTGGTGAACATGCAGGCGTCCTCGCAGTAGCCGACGCGCCAGCCGCGCTCGAGCATCGCCCAGGTCAGGACGATGTCTTCGCCGACGCACTGCGGCCAGCCGCCCAGTTCGAGCAGCGCCTCGCGCGTGTACAGCGAGAACGCGCCCTGCGCCACCAGCGTGCCGTGGTACATGCTCTGCATGCGCTTGACCGCGGCGATGCCGTGGAAGTAGTCCCACTCCTGCGCGCGCGTCAGCCAGTTCACGCGCGAGTTGCGCGCCAGCACCGCGCCCGCCACCGCGACCGTGCCCTCGGGATCGCCGAGGAAGCGTTCCACCAGCTTGCGCACCGCGTCGGCGCGCGCCCAGGAATCGCCGTCCACGGTGACCACCAGCGGCTCCGTCGACTCGGCCAGCGCGCGGTTCAGCGCGCGCGACTTGCCGCCGTTGCGGCCGTGTTCGATCAGGCGGAAGCGGCGGTTCGGCCCGCTGTGCCGCGCACAGGCCTCGCGGGCGATGTCGGCGCTGCGGTCGCGCGAACCGTCGTCGACCACCACCACCTCCATGTCCCCCGGATAGTCCTGCCGCGCCAGGCTGTACAGCGTGTCTGCGATGTTGGCCTCCTCGTTGTAGCAGGCCACCAGCACCGAGACGCCGGGATAGCTCGACAGCGGCCGCCGCGGCGGCCGCCGATCCAGCGCCATCGTCGCCATCAGGAAGCTGTTCATGAAACCCGGCAGGTAGGCGATGAAGGCGATCAGGAGCACCGCCAGCCACGCCGGCAGCACCGCCGACAGTTCGTGCAGCCAGGGCAGCGACAGCCACACGCTGGCCGAGGTCCAAAGCAGCGCCGTCGCCACGGCGATCAGGAACTTGACGCGCACCGTCAGATAGGGACGCTGCGCGCGCTCGGCCACGACCACGGCGCCCGAGTTCGGGCCGCTGTCGTCCTTGCGCATGGGGGGCTGCTCCGGTTCGGCGCAGTCGGTCCGACTGCGGGTCACCCGGGGTTGTGCAGGAAGCGTGCCCCTCCGTGCGCGTGCGCGCAAACAATCGTGTCGATCAGGCGATCGCGCGCTGGCGCTCGTAGGCCGCCACGTGCGCGTGCGCCGCGGCCAGCAGCGGCGTGTCCAGCCCGGCGCGGCGCGCGCGATCGCGCAGGTCGCCGAGGATGTGCTCGCCCTCGGTGCGGCCGCCGCGCTCGATGTCGCGCAGCATCGAGGCCTTCAGCGGCGAGCCCGGCGCGGTGAGGATGCGTTCGGCCTCGAGGCATGCGGCCGCGTCGAGCGGGTGTCCTTCGCGGGCGGCGACCGCCGCGCATTCCGCGTACAGCCGCCGCGCCAGCACCGCGCCCTCCCCGCTCGCCGCGATCACGCCTACCGGCGCGCGCAACAGGCAGGTGACGCCGGCCAGGGCGGCGATGAAGGCGAACTTCTCCCACATCGCGCCGAGGATGTCCGCGGGCTCGCGCACGTCGCCCGGCATGCGCCGCAGGGTGGCGCGCAACGCGGGCAGCGCGGGGTCGTCCGCGCGCCGCGCGCCCCAGGTGAGGCGCTCCAGCGCGCCGAACTGGCGGATCGTGCCGTCCGGCTCCAGCGTCGCCGAGATATGGCAGAGGCCGCCCAGCACGCGCGGCGCGCCGAACGCCGCGTCCAGCGCGTCGAGATGGCGCAGGCCGTTCAGCAGCGGCAGCACGCGCGTGTCCGCGCCCACCGCCGGGCGGATCGCCTCGATGGCCGCGTCGAGGTCGTAGGCCTTGCAGGACAGCAGCACGAGATCGTAGCGGGCGTCGCCGGGCACGGCGGTCAACGCGCGCACCGGCGCGGCGAACGGCCGCGACGTGCCGTGGATGCGCAGGCCGTCGGCGGCGAGCGCGGCGGCGCGCGCGGGCCGCACCAGGAAGGCGACGTCGGCGCCGGCCTCGATCAGCCGCGCGCCGAACCAGCCGCCGGTGGCGCCGGCGCCGAGCACCAGCACCTGCAGGGAACGTGACGTCGGAGGCATGCGCGTGCGGGCGGCGGCCGGCGCCGGAGCTACATCGTGTGCGTGCCGCGATCGGAGCCGATGATGCCGGCCAGGATCGACTCGATCTTGGTGCGCGCCGCCTCGCCGTCGGCGGATTCGTTGAACTGGATGCCGATGCCGGCGGTGCGGTTGCCCTGCGCGCCGGGCGGGGTGATCCATACCACCTTGCCGCTGACGCCCAGCCGGTCCTTGTCGTCCATCAGCGTGATCAGCAGGAACACCTCGTCGCCGAGGTTGTAGCGCTTGGCGGTGGGCACGAACAGGCCGCCGCCCTTCACGAACGACATGTAGGCGTTGTACAGCGCACCCTTGTCCTTGATCACCAGCGGCAGGATGCCCTGGCGCGGCATGCCCGCGCCCGTCGGTCCGCTCATCTGCCCTCTCCCGTCGGCCGCTGCCGCGTTCGGCACCGGCGGCA
>NZ_DF970276.1 GCF_000953855.2 Mizugakiibacter sediminis | reverse complement strand
CCGGACGGCACCGATCTCCAGTACGTGATCGACGGCCAGGGCCGCCGCATCGGCAAGAAGGCCAACGGCGCCCTGGTGCAAGGCTTCCTCTATCAGGATGCGCTCAAGCCGGCCGCGGAGCTGGATGGCCAGGGCAACGTCGT
>NZ_DF970275.1 GCF_000953855.2 Mizugakiibacter sediminis | reverse complement strand
TGGCGTCGGTCACCGCCACCGGGCTGCCCAGGGCGTCCGTGTGGTAGTAGACCACCGTTTCAGCGCCGGACATCAGAGGCAGCAGGAGAGCGATCGCCGCAACGCAGCGTGCCAGGACCTTTGACGCGTTATCCATCACGTGTCTCCCTCTATCCTAGTCTTGGGGCTCACTCGGGACCGCCACCGCCACCAAGAGGCGCGACATAGGTACTGGTCGGTGCGTTCTTGAATGCTGAGCAGCCATAGGCATTGCATGCCCGGACGGCGTACTGGTAGTAGTTGCCGCCTGCAGCGATGATCGTTGCGCTAGTAGCCGCGCCGCTGTACCGAATCTTTACGGCCCCGGCATCGTCAGTTTGCTGAAGATCGCGGAAACAGGGGTCACCCTTTCGCCGCCGCCGTCAACGGGCGCATGG
>NZ_DF970274.1 GCF_000953855.2 Mizugakiibacter sediminis | reverse complement strand
CGCGATCTTCGCGCCGCAGGAAACACGGCGGCTGGCGGTCGGCGGCTACGCGGGTTCGATCACCTCCCCCGCGTGGGGAGAGGGGCATCCATGCGCCCGTTGACGGCGGCGGCGAAAGGGTG
>NZ_DF970273.1:8293-13808 GCF_000953855.2 Mizugakiibacter sediminis | reverse complement strand
CACCCGCATCGACATGAACAACCTGGTGGGTTTACACAGCTAGCGCCGCCTCGACGCCGCCGCAAGCGCGCACCCGCGCTTCGACTCCGCTTGCCGATGCAAGCTACGCTCTGCGCGAACGGGCGCCCTCGGCCGGGCCTCGGGGCCCATCGGATCGGCGCATCCCGTCGAAAAGGAGCCTGTCATGGACCTGCACCAGCATCTGCGCCTGATGGCCGACTACCATCGCTGGGCGTTCGAGCGCCTGTACGCCGAGGTGGACGGCCTCGACGAGGAGAGCTACCGCCGCGACGTCGGCCTGTTCTTCCGCAGCGTGCACGGCACGCTCAACCACCTGCTGCTGGTCGAGCACCTGTGGCAGGCGCGCCTGCGCGGCACGGTGTTCCCGGTCAGCGGCCTCGACCAGGAGCTGGAGCCGGACCGCGCGCAGTTGAAGGCGCGCCTGCTCGCCTTCGCCGCCGGCTGGCGACCGTTCGTGGACGCGCTGACGCCGGCGCAGGTCGCCGGCGACCTCGACTACCGCAACACCGCGGGCCAGCCGTTCACCCTGCCCTACGCCAGCCTGGTGCTGCACGTGTTCAACCACGCCACCCACCATCGCGGCCAGATCAGCACGGCGCTGACCCAGCACGGCGCCAAGGCGCCGGTGATGGACCTGCCCTACTTCCTGCTCAAGGAGGTGCCGCGCGCGGCGCTGCACGGCTGAGCGCGCGCGCCGGCGGCGGGCGTCCGCTACACTTGCGCGCTTCGGTTCCCGCTTCCGGCCCATTCCTTCCCCATGGCGAACGAAACGCCCGTCGTGCAGCACTTCATCCGCCAGATCGTGGCGGCCGACAACGCTTCCGGCAAACACGGCGGCCGCGTCGTCACGCGCTTTCCGCCGGAGCCGAACGGCTACCTGCACCTCGGCCACGCCAAGTCGATCTGCCTGAACTTCGGCATCGCCGCCGAGAACGGCGGCACCTGCCACCTGCGCTTCGACGACACCAACCCGGGCAAGGAGGACATCGAGTACGTCGAGTCGATCAAGGAGGACGTGCGCTGGCTGGGCTTCCAATGGGATTTGCTGCGCCACGCCTCCGACTACTTCGAAGTGTTCTACCGCGGCGCCGAGAAGCTGATCCGCCTCGGTCTCGCCTACGTCGACGACCTGAGCGCCGACGAGGTGCGCGCCTACCGCGGCACGCTGACCGAACCCGGGCGCAACTCGCCGTGGCGCGATCGCGGCGTCGAGGAGAATCTCGACCTGTTCCGGCGCATGCGCGCCGGCGAATTCGCCGACGGCGCCAAGACGCTGCGCGCGAAGATCGACATGGCCGCCGGCAACATCAACCTGCGCGACCCGGCGATCTACCGCATCCGCAAGGTGCCGCACCAGAACACCGGCGACGCCTGGTGCATCTATCCGATGTACGACTACGCGCACTGCGTGTCCGACGCCGTCGAGGGCATCACCCACTCGCTGTGCACGCTGGAGTTCGAGGACCACCGCCCGCTGTACGAGTGGTTCCTGGAGAAACTCGACCTGCCGAACGATCCCGCGCTGACCGAGCCGCTGCGCGCTTCCGGCCTCTGGCTCGAGCCGAGCCGGCCGCAACAGATCGAGTTCGCGCGCGGCAACCTCAACTACACGGTGATGAGCAAGCGCAAGCTGATCGCGCTGGTGCAGGACGGCTTGGTCGACGGCTGGGACGATCCGCGCATGCCGACCCTGGCCGGCGTGCGCCGGCGCGGCTTCACGCCGGCGGCGATCCGCACGTTCTGGGAGCGCGCCGGCATCAGCAAGCAGAATAGCGTGATCGACGTCGGCGTGCTGGAAGGCTGCGTGCGCGAGGATCTCGACGCCCGCGCGCCGCGCCGCATGGCGGTGATCGACCCGCTGAAGCTGGTGATCGCCAACCTGCCCGAAGACCACGAGGAGACGCTCGCCTTCCCCAACCATCCGAAGGACGAGTCCTTCGGCACGCGCGCCGTGCCGTTCTCGCGCGAACTGTGGATCGAGCGCGAGGACTTCATGGAAGCGCCGCCCAAAGGCTTCCACCGCCTGGTGCCCGGCGGCGAGGTGCGCCTGCGCGGCGTCGGCATCGTGCGCTGCGAGGAGGTGGCGAAGGACGCCGCCGGTACCGTCGCCGAGCTGCGCTGCACGCTGGATGCCGACACCCGTCCCGGCATGCCCGGCGCCGAGCGCAAGGTGAAGGGCACGATCCACTGGGTCAGCGCGCGCCACGCGCTGCCCGCGGAGATCCGCCTGTACGACCGCCTGTTCAACGTTGCCGACCCGGACGACGACAGCGACGGCAAGACCTACCGCGATCACCTCAACCCGGAGTCGAAGCGCATCCTGCGCGGCTACGTCGAGCCGTCGCTGGGCGAGGCGGCGCCGGAGGCGCACTTCCAGTTCGAGCGCCTCGGCTACTTCGTCGCCGACCGCCGCGACCACGCGCCCGGCCGGCCGGTGTTCAACCGCACGGTCACGCTGCGCGACACCTGGGCGAAGCTGGCGAAAGGCTGACGCCGGCCACGCCGCGGGCCGCTGCTAGAATCGCGCGGACCGCAAGGTAGCCGCGCATGCTCTACGGCCAAGTCCATCTCACCCTGCCGCCCTGGGTCCACCAGGTGGTCGACCCCATGCGCGTCTATCCCGACGACGACGCGCGCATCGCGCTGGCGGTCGAGCTGGCGCGGCGCAACGTCGAGCTGCGCACCGGCGGGCCGTTCGGCGCGGCGGTGTTCACCGAAGCCGGCCGGCTGGTCTCGGTGGGCGTCAACCGCGTGATCGCGCAAAGCTGCTCGGTCGCGCACGCCGAGATCATGGCGCTGATGACCGCGCAGACGCGCATGCAGCGCTACCGTCTCAACGAGGACGGCCACCGCTTCGTGCTGGCCGCCAGCGCGCAGCCCTGCTGCCAGTGCTACGGTGCCGTCGTCTGGGCCGGCATCGACGAGCTGCTGATCGGCGCGCGCACCGAGGACGTGGCCGAGCTCACCGAATTCGACGAGGGCCCGCTGCCGGCGGACTGGATCGGCGAGCTGCAGCGCCGCGGCATCGCGGTCAAGCGCGACCTGCGCCGCGACGAGGCGCGCCAGGTGCTCGCCGCCTACGCGGCGGCCGGCGGCGCGCGCTACTGATGGCGACGGTCGAACCGCTGGCCGGGCGCCTGCTGTACTGCCGCCCCGGCTTCGAACGCGAGTGCGCGCAGGAGCTGGAAGCCGCCGCCGCGTCCGCGGGCGTGTCCGGCTTCGCCCGCGCGGCGGCCGACGGCGGCCTCGCCGAGTTCGTGCTGCACGACGCCGGCGCGCAGCCGGCGCTCGATGCCGCCGCCGGCTGGCGTGCGCTGGTCTTCGCGCGCCAATCGCTCGGCCTGCTGGCGCGCGTGCGCGGCCTCGACCCGCAGGACCGGCTGGGGCCGCTGCTGGAAGCGCTGGCCGCGCGCGACGAGCGCTACGCCGAGGTGTGGGTCGAGCATCCCGACAGCGACGACGGCCGCGCGCTGGCCGGCCTGTGCCGCAGCTTCGCGCCGGTGCTGCGCGCGGCGCTGCGCCGCGCGCGGCGACTGGCGGACGACGCGCCGCGCCGGCTGCATGTGTGCTTCACCGGCGGCAGCGACGCGCTGCTGGCCGCGGAGGCGCCGGCGCGCGCCGCGCCCTGGCCGGGCGGCATCCCGCGGCTGCGCTTCCCGCGCGGCGCGCCCAGCCGTTCCACCCTGAAACTGGAGGAGGCACTGCTGGTGCTGCTCGACGACGCGGAGCGCGCGCGCTGGCTGGCGCCCGGCATGCGCGCGGTCGACCTCGGCGCCGCGCCCGGCGGCTGGACCTGGCAGATGGTGCGGCGTTCGATCCGCGTCGTCGCCGTCGACAACGGCCCGATGGACGCCGCGCTGATGGACAGCGGCCTGGTCGAGCACCGCCGCGAGGACGGCTTCCGCTACCGGCCGGCGAAGCCGGTCGACTGGCTGCTCTGCGACATGGTCGAGCAGCCGCGTCGCATCGCCGCGCTGATGGCGCAGTGGTTCGCCGAGGGCCGCTGCCGCATGGCGCTGTTCAATCTCAAGCTGCCGATGAAGAAGCGCTACGACGAGGTGCGCCTGTGCCTCGGCCTGCTGCGCGAGGCTGGCATCGGCGACCTGCGGGTGAAGCACCTCTATCACGACCGCGAGGAGATCACCGTGTTCGCGCGGCGGGGCTGAGCCCGTGCGGGACTGCCGGCCCCGCACTGCGGAAGCACCGCGCGCGGCGGTATGCTAGGCGCTCCCTTGTCCCGGGCGGAGACGCGCCGGTCCACCATGAACCGACTGCGTGCCGCCTTGCCTCTGCTGCTGCTGATCGTCACCGGCGCCCTGCTGATCGCGTCCGGTGCGCTGGACGCGTTCCGTCCGGAGCGGCTGGCCACCTCGCAGGCCGAGCTGCGCGCCACGGTCGCCGCCCACCCCGTGCTGGCCTCGCTGGCCTACGTCGGCGTGCTGGCGCTCAGCATCGCCACCGGCATTCCGGGCAGCCTGTTCGTGATTCTGGCGGGCGGCCTGTTGTTCGGCGTGGTCGTCGCCACCGCGCTCACCGGCATCGGTCTGACGCTGGGTTCGCTGCTGCTGTTCCTCGCCAGCCGCTTTGCCTTCAGCAGCGGCCGCGCGCCGCCCGCGCTGGCCGAGCGCCTGCGCGCCGGCTTCCACGCGCACCCGCTCAGCTACACGCTGTTCCTGCGCCTGGTGCCGGTGTTCCCGTTCGGCGGCGTCACCGTCGCGCTGGCCTGGCTGCGCTGTCCGCTGTGGCTGTTCCTCGGCGCAACCGCATTCGGCGGCTCGCTGATGGCGGTGTTCGAGACCTCGATCGGCGCCGGCCTCGGCGCCACCCTGGCGGCAGGCCACCCCGCCGACCTCGGCCTGCTGCTGGCGCCGCGCGTGCTGCTGCCGCTGCTGGCGCTGGGTGCGCTGGCGCTGCTGCCGGTGCTGTGGCGGCGGCGGCGCGGCCCTGCGCCGCCGGCCTGAGACGCGCAAAAAAACGCCGCGCGGGTGGGGGACCGCGCGGCGTCAGGGGGACTTGCTTGGCTTCTCAGAACTTCACGGTCACGCGGGCGAAGTAGAACCGGCCGACGGTGTCGTACGTGTTCACGTCCGTGTTCGCGTTGATCACGTTGTTCTGGTACAGCAACGGCGGCTGCCGGTCGAACGCGTTGTTTACGCCCACGTCGATGCGGGTGTTGATCGGTTCGAAGTTGTAGCCGAGGGTGAAGTCGTTGTAGACCTGCGCGCCAATCGGCAGCTCGACGCCGCGGATGCCGCCATCGGCCGACGTGCCCTGGCTGAGGTCGGCATTGCCCACCGTCACCCGTCCGATGTAGCGCACGCGCCAGCTCGCGTCCCACGCCCCCATGTTCCAGTTGAGGGCGGTCAACGCGCGCCAGCGCGCGAAGTTGCCGAAGTCGCGGTTGAAGTGGCCGGCGAGATGCACCACGACGTCGCCCGGCAGACCCGGTGCCTGGTCGTAGTCGTTCTGCGCCATGTAGGTGCTGTCGAAGCTG
>NZ_DF970273.1:0-8283 GCF_000953855.2 Mizugakiibacter sediminis | reverse complement strand
CCGGCAGGCGGTACTTGAAGCCGAAGTCCACGCCGCGGGTGTCGCGCCGGCCCAGGTTCACCGTCGGCGCCGTGATGTACAGCACGTCGCCGCTGACCGGGTTGCGGTGCACGTAGTTGCAGAAAATGCCGGGCGTCGCCGTCGTGTCGGAATTGAAGCACAGGTTGGCGATGGTCTGCGCGCCCAGCGCCTGGACGGTGTCGTTCAGGTAGATGCGCCAGACATCGACGTTGACCGAGAAGCCGTCCAGCCAGTGCGGGTCGTAGACGAAGCCCCAGTCGAACGACTTGCCGAGCTCGGGCTTCAGGTTCACGCCCGCGGCGAGTGCGCCGGAGGCCACCGCGGTGACCTGGCCGATGCCGGAACCGTTGTAGCCGGCAGGCACATACTGGCAGGCATGCGGCTTGCCGGAACCGCTGTAGTCGACGCACGGATCCGAGAACGAGGGCGCGCTGCCGGCGAAGCCACCGTACAACTCGGAGATGTTGGGCGCGCGGAACACTTCCGAAATCGTGCCGCGCAGCAGCAGGTCGTCGATCGGGCGCCACTCCACCGCCAGCTTGCTGTTGGTGGTGTTGCCGAAGTTGCTGTAGTCCGAATAGCGCGACCCCAGGATCACGTTCAGCGCGCGCGCGAACGGCAGATCCTTCAACACCGGCACGAACAGCTCGGCATAGGCCTCCTTGACGTTGAAACCGCCGGTCAGCGACGACGCGCAGGCCGACTGCGACACGGCGCAGGTGCCCGTTGCCGGGTCGGTGACCTGGGCGATGAAGTCGACGCTGGTGCGCTGGTACTCCTTGCGATAGGCGCTGCCCACCGCCAGGCTGACCGTGCCCGCGGGCAGGTTGAACAGCTCGCCGTTGGCGTTCACTTCGGCCTGGCGCAGCGTCTTCACGACATTGGTGTAGGGGTTGGCGGAGAACTTGGCGAGGGCCGCGGTCTGCGCCGGATCGGACTGATCGAAGATGTTGAACGGCACGCAGCCCTCGATCACGTTGCCCGGCGTGCCGCACTTGACCACGCCGTCGGTGTCGAGGAACGACGGGCCCAGCGCATCGCGCAGGCCGGCGTAGTACACGGTGCCGCCGAACTGGAACAACTGGCTGATGTGGCCGTAGGTGAAACCGGCATCCCACTGCCAGCTGGTGTCGCCGACGTTGCCCTTCAAGCCGCCAACCACGGTGTCGGTGGCGGTGGCGAAGGAGCCGACACGCTGGCCGAGGCCGGTCCAGCGGGTACGCAGGTTGTAGCCCGACGACGGACCGAAATCGATGCCGAACGGGTTGTAGTAGCTCTGCGCGGAAATGTTCACGCCGTCGGACAGCGCATCGAACGGCAGCGCGGCGATGGCGAACTGCGACGTGGTCTTGTTGTGGAACACGTCGAGGTAGGCGGACACGCTGTCGCTCAACTGGTAGTTCGCCAGCGCGAACGCACTGGTGCGCTCCTGCGGCGTCAGGATCAGGTTGACCGCCTGGTAGTTGTAGCTATCTGCGTTCGTGTAGCAGCGATAGTCCGACTGGCTCGAACCGGTGGCGCCGGGTTTGGCGATCACCGAGCTGCAGCCGTACTGCGCGGCCAGCGTGCCCGGGAAAAACTTCGGCCCCTTCGACGGGTCGTTAGGATCGTACGCAGGGTTGGCACCCGGCAGATAGACATGCGCAAGCGGCGTGCGGCTGGAACCGATCTTGGTGATGGCGCCGCTGTACAGATAGGTGGCGTCCTTGGCGTAGTCGCGGTCCGCCGAGGAGATCGGGTCGAACTTGTTGTAGTTGATGCCGGCGATCACCGAGCCCTTGTCGCCGGTCTGGCCGAACGTCGCCGAGAAGCCGCGGCGCTCGCCGTCGTTGCGGTCGGAGATGCCGTAGTCGGCGCTGAACTCCGCGCCCTGGTAGTTCGAGCGCAGGATGATGTTGACCACGCCGCCGATCGCATCCGAGCCGTACACCGCCGAGGCGCCGTCCTTCAGCACTTCGATGCGCTCGACCAGGTTGGCCGGGATCTGGTTGATGTCGACGCCGCCCGCGGACGGGCTGGCGATCACGCGGTGGCCGTTGATCAGCACCAGGGTGCGCTGGGCGCCGAGGCCGCGCAGTTCGACGGTGGACGCACCGTCGCCGCCGCCGTTGTTGACGTTCGGATTGGCGGCCGCGCCGGCGACGGAAGGGGCCTCCTGCACCAGGTCGCCGATCGTCAGCTTGCCCGACTGCTGGATCTGCGCGCGGTCGATGGCGAACACCGGGTTGGCGGTCTCGAGGTCCACGCGGCGGATGCGCGAACCGGTGACCACGATGGTTTCGAGCGACTGCGCTTTCTGCGGCGTGGCCGAAGCATCGCCGGCCTGCTGGGCGAATGCGGGCGCTGCGAGCAACAGCGCCGGCAGCGTCGCCCACGCGGCCTGGGTCGGGGACGCACGCAGGGCGCGCTGGATGGATCGTCCGAGCACGGTTGAATTCATGAGTTTCACCTTGGAATGAAGGTCAGGCCGGCAAACGCACGGCGTCGGCCAATCTAATGGAGGTAAATATTTCGTGATGCGTGAAAGCTGGCCGCGAGTTCATCAGCAATTGGCGAAATGACGGCCACTCGTCAGCCCGCACGCATGCGCGCGTCCGGCCGTCCTGCCGCGCCCATGAGCGCGGCGCTGCGCAGCGCGCTGGGCGGAATTCCCGTGTGTTCCTTGAAGACGCGGTTGAATGTCGCGCGGCTCTCGAAACCGGACTCGCGCGCCACCTCGCCGATACCGAGTTCGGAACGCACGATCAGGCGCTGCGCATGCTCGACGCGGCAGCGCAGCAGATACGCGTAGGGCGTTTCCCCATAGATCTGGTGGAACACCTTGATGAACTGCCACGTGGAGTAGTTCACCATCCGCGCCAGCGCCGGCACGTCGAGATCGTGGCGCGGGTTGAGCGCCATGCGCTGGCGCACGCGCTGGAAGCGCAGGAACAACTGCCGGCGCCGGCTGGCCGAACGTCCCGGGCTGCGATCGATGCATGCGGTCAGCGGCGCCTGCATCGCCTGCACGGCGCGCGCAAGCTCGGCGAGCCGCCAGCCGGCGTCGCCGCACAGCGCGGCGTGGACGAACGCGACCATGCGCCGGCGCGCGCCTGGAGCGGCCTGCACGTTCTGCGGAAAGATCGCCGGTACCGGCAGACTGGCCGCGTCGTACGCCGACAGCGCCCTGGACCACGAGGGATGCTTGCCGAGCACCGCGATGGCCGCGCCGCCGTGCAGCACGGCCGTGGTGCGGGTGCGTTCGTCGTCGCTGACGCACACGACGCCGCGATTGATCGAGAGCCGTCCGATCGTGCTGCCGCCGTCGTCGATGCCGAGGCGCAGTTCTCCGGCGAGCGGACACCACAGCGCCACCGCGCCGGCGGGAACGTGCAGCGTGACATCGGGTTCGGCGAGGACGGCCAGCAGGCCTTCCTGCATGGCGGCCGACGGCTGGGGCTGACGCTCGAGGTCGAGACATCGCCCGTTTTCGATGCGCAGTGCTTCGATCCGCATGGCTCACCCCGCTGCACCGATCGTGCCGCCCGGCATCGGACCGGAGGTGCGGCACGCGCCGGGACCCGCGTGGCACACCACACCTGCATGCTTCATCGTCTGTTCCTCACGGATGGGACGAGTGCACGCTAATGGCGCAAATCACGCGCCTCCAGAACCACTTTTTTCGGAATGCGCGGAGCCAATATACGAGCGGCCGCTGCCGCCGCCGGCGATCGGTATGCAGCGCGTGGGAGGACCGCGACGAACCGTGCGGATGCCGCGCCGAACCGTTGCGGCTCAGCGCTTGTGAAGAAACTCACGTCCTGTGAATTTTTTCAGTCGTGAGTCCGGCACAGGTCCGGACTCGCTCCCGCGAAGCAAGCGCTTGCGCCCTCGCTTCGCGCGCGAGCCGTCCATGGCTCGCCTGGGAGGCTGTTTTTTCACAGCCTCTCAGCCGGCCAGGGCCTTGCGCAGGGCGTCGCTGTAGCTGCGGCTGACGCGCAGGCGGGTGCCGTCCTTGAGCTGGAGTTCGCCGTCGCGATTGGGCAGCGTGCGCAGTTCGGCGACGCGGTCGAGGCGCACGATCGCCGAGCGGTGCACGCGCAGGAAACAGCGCGGATCGAGGCGATTCACCAGCGTATGCAGCGGTTCGCGCAACAGGTGGGTCTTGTCGGCGACATGCAGGCCGGCGTAGTCGCCCATCGCTTCGATCCAGTCGATCTCGGCGGCCGCCACGAAGGCGACGCGGCTGCCGGTGCGGATGGCGAAACGCTCGGCGTGCCGCGGCGCGACGCCGTTGCGCTCGGCAAGCATGTCCAGCAGCCGCTGCTGCCAGGCATCGCCGTCGCGCAGCATCATCGCCGCGCGCGCGCGCCGCACCGCCTCGGCGAAGCGCTCGTCGTCGATCGGCTTCAGCAGGTAATCGACCGCGTGGATGTCGAACGCGCGCAGCGCGAAACGGTCGTAGGCGGTCAGGAAAACCACCAGCGGCAGCGTCTCGCCGGCCAGCGCCTCGAGCACGCCGAAGCCGTCGACGTCGGGCATCTGCACGTCGAGGAACACCAGGTCGGGCGCGTGCTGGCGGATCGCGGCGACCGCCTCCAGGCCGGCGCCGCACTCGCCGACGATCTCGATGTCGGGCATCGCCGCCAGCCGCGTCAGCACGCCCAGCCGGGCCAGCGGCTCGTCGTCGACGACCAGCACGCGCAATTTCACGACGCCCTCCGCAGCACCGCCTCGTCTTCCGTGCAGAAGGGCAGCTCGATCTCCACCACGCAACCGCCGGCCGCCGGATAGTCGATCTGCAACCAGTAGTCGCCGCCGTACATGCGGTCGAGCCGCGCGCGCGCGTTGTCGATGCCGATGCCGTGATGCTCGCCGTCCAGCGACCGCGCGTGCAGCGCCATCCGCCCCAGGCCGTCGTCGCTGATGCCGAGGCGCAGGCGATCGCGATCGCGCTGCGTGCGCAGCAGCAGCGTGCCGCCCTCGCTGCGCGGCGCGATGCCGTGGCGGATCGCGTTCTCGACGAACGGCTGCAGCAGCAGGTGCGGCACGCGCGCCTGCAGCGTGTCCGGAGCGATTTCCAGCTGCACGCGCAGGCGCTCGCCGAAACGGATCTTCTCGATTTCCAGGTACTGCTCGGTCAACGCCAACTCGTCGGCCAGCGCCACCTCGTGGCCGCCCTCGCCCTCCAGCGTGGCGCGCAGCAGGTCGCCGAGGCGCGCGATCATGCGCGTGGCGTCGCGGGCTTCCCGGCGCAGCACCAGCGTCGAGATCGCGTTCAGCGTGTTGAACAGGAAATGCGGATTGAGCTGGTAGCGCAGCGCGCGCAACTCGGCGTCGCGCGCCAGCGCGGCAGCCTCGAGCGCGCGCTGGCGTTCGTCCCGCAGCGCCACCAGGTGGCGGAAGCTGTAATACAGCACGGCCCACAGCAGGACCGTGAACCAGCCGCTCGCCACCGCCGGCATGGCCACGGACCAGTGGAACTCCGTCAACGGACGTCCGGCCCCGTCCGTCGCCGCCGGCGGCCAGATGTGGTTGACCTGCACTTCCACGTACAGCGCCGTGGCCGAACACAGGAATCCGAGCAGGAGCGTCACCGGCATCACGACCGCCGCCGCCACGCGCAAACTCGCGCCGCGTCGCCACAACTCGCGGCAAATCGCCACGACGAGCAGGCTGGCGAGGATGCAGCAGACCGTGTAGGCCGCGCGCCAGACCACGAAACTGCGGTCGCTCCACATCGGCAGGGTGCCCGCGGCGATGCCGATGATCAGCAAGGCCCAACCGCCCAGCAGCACGGGGACGAAGGAAGGCGCGCGCGCGGTTCGCTCGGTGTTCACGCGGCCATTCTAGGGGCGTCCGGCGTCCACCGGCACCGCTCCGGCGCAGATCGCGCACGCCCCGGCGCGCGGCGTCACGTCGCCGTCACCGACCCGGCCGCGGCCTGCAACAGGCGCCGGCCAGACTGCGCTCCTTCCCGTCGCCGGAGCCCGTCATGCACGACTTCCTCGCCGCCGCGCGCGAACGCCAATTGGCCGATGTATGGCGCCGGTTTGCCCGCGAGTGCCGCGCCCGCGGCGACGAGCGGATGGCCGCCGAGGCGGGCGAGCTTGCGCGCCTGCACGAGCGATACGCGACCCTGCTGGATGTCGTGCGTCTCGATCGCGCGGCGTGATGCGGGGTGGTGGGCCGTGAAGGGATCGAACCTTCGACCAACGGATTAAAAGTCCGCTGCTCTACCGCTGAGCTAACGGCCCGGATGTGCCGCGATCGGGCGACGATGCGCGCCCCGGCTCGACCGGGGCTGCGAATTCTAACCGGCCGTCCGGGTCAGCGGTAGCGCGTCGGATCGGCCACGCCGGCCTCGCGGAAGCCCTGCGCGCGCAGGCGGCAGGCGTCGCAACGGCTGCAGGCGCGGCCGTCGGCGTCGGCCTGGTAGCAGGACACGGTCGCGGCGAAATCGACGCCGAGGCGCACGCCTTCGCGCACGATCGCCGCCTTGCTCATCGCGAGCAGCGGCGCGTGCACGCGGATCTGCGCGCCTTCGACGCCGGCCTTGGTGGCGAGGTTGGCGAGGCGCTCGAAGGCTTCGATGAAAGCCGGTCGGCAGTCGGGATAGCCGGAGTAGTCGACCGCGTTGACGCCGCAGAAGATGTCCGCCGCGCCCAGCACTTCGGCCCAGCCGAGCGCGATCGCCAGCATGATGGTGTTGCGCGCCGGTACGTAGGTGACCGGGATGCCGGCGCCGCCCTGTTCGGGCACGGCAATGTCGTCGGTCAGCGCCGAACCGCCGATGCTGCGCAGGTCCACCTGCACGGTCTTGTGCGCGAGCGCGCCCAGCGCCTGCGCGATGCGCGCGGCGGCGTCCAGCTCGGAGGTGTGGCGCTGGCCGTAGGCGACGCTGAGCGCGTGGCAGGCGAAGCCGCGTTCGCGCGCGATCGCCAGCGTCACCGCCGAATCCATGCCGCCGGAGACGAGGACGACGGCGTTGCGTGGCGTGGTCATGCGGAAGTGTTCCGGTTGCAGGAGGACGTCAAAAGTCAAAGGTCAAAGGTCAAAGGCGAGCGTTGCGGGTGCGGGCTCTTGTTGACCTTTGACCTTTGACCCTGCCCCGCTCACCGCCCCGGCACGTCGCCCCACAGCGCCTTGTGCAACTGCAGCTGGAAGCGTACCGGCAGGCGGTCGGCGAGGATCCATTCGGCGAGCTCGCGCGGCGCCAGCGCGCCGTGCACCGGCGAGAACAGCACCGTGCAGCGCTCGGCGAGGCGGTGCTCGCGCAGGCGCGCCACCGCCCAATCGTAGTCGGCACGGTCGGCCAGCACGCACTTCACCTGGTCGCGCGGCGTGAGATGCTCGAGGTTGGACCACAGGTTGCGCGCGGCCTCGCCGGAGCCGGGGGCCTTCAGGTCCATCACCTTGCGCACGCGGCGGTCGACGCCGGAGACGTCCAGCGCGCCGGAGGTCTCCAGCGCCACCTCGTAGCCGGCGTCGCACAGCCGCGCGAGCAGCGCGAGGCAGCGCTTCTGCGCCAGCGGCTCGCCGCCGGTGACGCAAACGTGGCGCGCGCCGTAGCCCGCGACCTCGGCGAGGATCGTGTCGAGGTCGCGCCACTGCCCGCCGTGGAAGGCGTACTCGGTGTCGCACCAGGTGCAGCGCAGCGGGCAGCCGGTCAGGCGCACGAACACCGTCGGCCAGCCGACGGCGTCGGCCTCGCCCTGGATCGAGTGGAAGATCTCGGTGATGCGCAGCCGCGTCGCCGACGCCGGTGCCGCCGCTTCCGCGGCTTCGCGAACGATCGCGGTCATCGCCGTGCGCTTCTCAGCGCCCGGCCTGCAGCTTCAGCGCGCGCAGGCGCCCTTCGGCGAGGCGGGCGGGGGTGGTGTTCGGATACTTGGCGATCACGCTGTTGAACGTGGCTTCCGCCGCGGCCCACTGCTTCAGCTCGTACTGGCAGTAGCCGACCTTCAGCAGCGCGTCGGCGGCCTTGGCGCTCTGCGGGTAGCGCTCGAGCACCTTCTGGAACGCGTCCACGGCGATCGGGTAGTTCTGCGTGGCGTAGTACGACTCGCCCAGCCAGTAGTAGGCGTTGGGCGTGAGGTCGGTGTTCGGGTATTGCTGGATGAAGGCCTTGAAGCGCCGCGAGGCCTCGGCGAAATCACCGCCGCGGATCGACTGGAAGGCCTGGTCGTAGGCGGCCTGCGCCTCCGCGGGCGTGCCGCCGGAAGCGGCCGGCGCGGCCGGCGCGGCCGCCGGCGCGGGCGCCGCAGCCGGCGCGGCCGTGCT
>NZ_DF970272.1 GCF_000953855.2 Mizugakiibacter sediminis | reverse complement strand
GCGCTGGCGAACTACCAGCTGAGCGACAGCGTGTCCGCCTACCTGGACGTGTTCCACAACAAGACCACGTCGCAGTTCGCCATCGCGCC
>NZ_DF970271.1 GCF_000953855.2 Mizugakiibacter sediminis | reverse complement strand
GCGGTGTTGACGCCGTCGGTCAGCAGCACCAGCACGCGCGCCTGCGCGGGCTGTTTGAGCAGGCGCCGCGTCGCCACGGCGATGGCGTCGCCCAGCGCGGTCTCGCGCCCGGCAAGGCCGACCGTGCTGTCGTCGAGCTGGCCGCGCACCGCGTC
>NZ_DF970270.1:79362-97805 GCF_000953855.2 Mizugakiibacter sediminis | reverse complement strand
GCGCGCGCGCGGTGCTCGGCGTCCAGCGTGCCGTCGGCGCGCAGGCCGGCGGCGAGGCGCACGCTGTCGCGCAGGCGGTCGATCACGCGCGGCTCGCCGTGCTGGTAGCGCGCCACCACCAGGTGGAAGCTGTTGGAGCCGATGTCGACGGCGGCCAGCAGTTCGCCGTCTTGCAGGCCGGCGATGGCGGCGCCCGTTTCCGCGGCCTCCGCGGCGGAAGCGTTCGCGATGTCGGTGCTGCGGTTCATGCGCGATCCGCCTCAGCCGGCCAGCTTGGCCAGCAGCGCCTGCTGTGCGGAATGCGGCATCGCCTCGCCCGGCTCGATGCGCGTATAGCGGCCGCCCGCGTCCAGCGCCCACGCCTGGCTGTTGTCGGCGAGGTAGTTGGCGAGCGCCTCGTCGTAGACGCGCTGCGCCAGCTCCGCGTCGAGGATCGGGAAGCACACCTCGATGCGGCGCAGCAGGTTGCGCTCCATCCAGTCGGCGCTGGCGCAGTAGAGCTCGGGTTCGCCGCCGTTGGCGAACCAGTACACGCGGCTGTGCTCGAGGAAGCGGCCGACCACCGAGCGCACGCGGATGCGCTCGGACACCCCTGCCAGGCCCGGGCGCAGCGTGCAGGCGCCGCGCACGATCAGGTCGATCTCGACGCCGGCGCACGAGGCGCGGTACAGCGCCTCGACCACGCTGGCCTCGTTGAGCGCGTTGATCTTGGCGATGATGCGCGCCGGCCTGCCGGCCAGCGCGTGGCGCGTCTCGCGCTCGATCTTCGCCATCAGCTCGCGGTGCAGGGTGAACGGCGACTGCAGCAGGCGCTTCAGCCTGATCACCGGGCCGAGCCCGGACAGCTGCTGGAACACCTTGTGCACGTCCTCGGCGATCTCGGCGTTCGCGGTCATCAGGCCGAGGTCGGTGTACTGCCGCGAGGTGATCTGGTGGTAGTTGCCGGTGCTGAGGTGCGCATAGCGGCGCAGCGCGCCGCCTTCGCGGCGCACCACCAGCAGCATCTTGGCGTGGGTCTTGTAGCCGACCACGCCGTACACCACCTGCACGCCGGCTTCCTGCAGGCGGTTGGCCAGCTTGATGTTGGCCTCCTCGTCGAAGCGCGCGCGCAGCTCCACCACCACGGTGACGTCCTTGCCGGCGCGCGCGGCATCGACCAGGCAGCCGACCAGCGGCGAGTCCTGGCCGACGCGGTACAGCGTCTGCTTGATCGCCAGCACGTTGGGATCCTGGCTGGCCTGGCGCAGCATCTCGACCACCGCGCCGAAGGATTCGTAGGGGTGGTGCAGCAGGATGTCGCGCTGCGCGATGGCGTCGAACACGCTGGCGCCCTCCGCCGCCAGCGCCGGCGGCATGCGCGGGGTCAGCTTCGGGTACTTGAGGTCGGGGCGGTCGAGCTGGTCGTAGATGGCGATCACGCGGTTGATGTTGACCGGGCCGGCGCAGCGGTAGATGTCCTGCTCCTCCAGCTCGAAGTTCGCCATCAGCATGTCGGCGATCGCCTTCGGACAGTTCTCGGCGATCTCCAGCCGCACCGGCCGCGCGTAGCCGCGCCCGACCAGCTCCTCGCTGAGCGCGCTGGCGAGGTTCTCGACCTCCTCCTCCTCGACCACCAGCTCGCTGTTGCGGGTGACGCGGAACTGGTAGGCGCCCTTGACGCGGAAGCCCGGGAACATCTCGTCGGCGAAATGGTTGAGCAGGCCGGACAGGAACACGAAGTCGCAGCCGCCCTCGCCGACCTCGGCCGGCAGGCGGATGATGCGCGGCAGCGAGCGCGGCGCGCGCACCAGCGCGATGTGGCCTTCGCGGCCGAACGCGTCGCGGCCTTCCAGCACCACGGCGATGTTCAGGCTCTTGTTGAGGATGCGCGGGAACGGGTGCGCCGGGTCGAGGCCGAGCGGCGACAGCACCGGCAGGATCTCGTTCTGGAAGTAGCCCTGCAGCCAGCGCTTCTGCTTGACCGTCCACTTGTCGCGGGCGAGGAAGCGGATGCCCTCGGCGGCCAGCGCCGGCTGCAGTTCGCGGCTCCACAGCGCGTACTGCGCCTGCACCAGTTCCAGCGCGCGCTCGCGGATGCGCGCCAGCACTTCCGTCGGCGGCAGGCCGTCGGGGCCCGGACGCGCATCGCCGAAGGTGACGTGCTGCTTGAGGATCGCCACGCGCACCTCGAAGAACTCGTCGAGGTTGGTGGTGGAGATGCACAGGTAGCGCACGCGCTCGAGCAGCGGCACGGCGGGATCGCGGGCCTGCGCCAGCACGCGGAAGTTGAATTCCAGCGCGGCCAGCTCGCGGTTCAGGTACAGCTCGGGGGTGGAGAGGTCGGGCGCCTGGGTCATGTCCGTGTTCCGCGGGTCCGGGCAGCATGGCCGCGCCCGCGGCGGGGCGCAAGCCGGCGGCCGTCAGCCGTCTTCGACGCCGGGTTCCAGCACGCGCTCGGCGCCGAACACGCAGGCGAAGGTCGAGCCCTTGCCGGGCTCGCTGGCGATCTCCAGACGCGCGTCGTGCAGCGCCAGCACGTGCTTGACGATCGACAGGCCGAGGCCGGTGCCGCCGGTCTCGCGCGAGCGGCTGGAGGACACGCGGTAGAAGCGCTCGGTCAGGCGCGGGATGTGCTGCGCGGGGATGCCGTAGCCGGTGTCGCTGACGGCGAAGACGGCACCGTCCGACGTGCGCGACCAGCGGATGGCGATGCGCCCGCCGGTGGGCGTGTAGCGCACCGCGTTGCTGACCAGGTTGGAGAACGCGCTGTGCAGGTCCTTGGGCGAACCGCGCAGGTCGGCGTCGTCGGCGCTCTCCACGCCGATCCGGTGGCGGCCCTGGCTGAGCGCCTCGGCCTCCCTGCGCAGCGTGGCCAGCAGCGGCGCCATCGCCACGCGTTCCTCGGGCAGGCGCTCCTGCGTTTCCAGCCGCGACAGCGTCAGCAGGTCCTCGACGATCTGGCCCATGCGCTTCGACTGCGTGCGCATCTCCGCCAGCACCGGCGCCAGCGCCGGCACGTCCTCCGGTTCCAGCAGCTCCAGGTAGCCGTGGATCACCGTCAGCGGCGTGCGCAGTTCGTGGGAGACGTTGGCGACGAAGTCGCGGCGGATCTGCTCGAGGCGGGTCAGCGCGCTGATGTCGCGCACCATCAGCAGCCGCTCGCCGCCGGGCAGCGGGATGCGCGCCAGGCTGACCTGCACGTCGGGATCGCCGGGCGCCGGCACCTCGTTCAACGGCGAGTCGTGCGCCTGGCGCAACCAGGGGCCGATCGGCCCGGCGCCGAGGCGATCGACGAGGTCGACGCCGCGGTCGTTCGGATGGGCGAGGCCGAGCAGGCGTTCGGCGGCGCGATTGAACCAGCGCACGCGGCCGTTCGCGTCGAGCAGCACGACGCCGTCGGGCAGCGCGCCGGCGGCGCTGCGCAGCGCGCGCATCTGCGCGGCGAGGCGGCGCGCGCGCGACAGCCGCGTGCGTTCGTGGGTCAGTTCGGCCGCGACGCGTGCGCTGGCGGTCATGTTCGTTTCTTCCTCATGGGCAAGCCGCCGCAACGTCCACGCCAGCGCCGCCGTGGCGGTCAGCGCCACCGCGGCGGCCGGGTGGCCGAGCGCCCGGCCGATGCCCCACGCCAGCGCCAGCGCCGCCGCGAGGGCGAGGGCCAGCACGGTCGTGCGGCGGGCGGGCATGCCGGGATTCAGTAACTCGCCGAGAAACGGTAGCCGGCGCCGCGCACCGTCTGCACCAGGCCGTCGAGCCGGTGCGGCTCGAGGGTCTTGCGCAGGCGGCGGATGTGCACGTCGACGGTGCGCTCCTCGACGTACACGCTGCCGCCCCAGACATGGTCGAGCAGTTGCGCGCGCGTGTACACGCGCTCCGGGTGGGTGGCGAAGAAGTACAGCAGGCGGTACTCGGTGGGGCCGATCGTCACCGGCTCGTCGCCGGCGAACACGCGGTGCGCGGGGCCGTCGATGCGCAGACCGCCGATCTCGACCATGCCGCTGCCGTCGTCGCCGTGGCTGCGCCGCAGCACCGCCTTGATGCGCGCCAGCAGCTCGCGCGTCGAGAACGGCTTGACCACGTAGTCGTCGACGCCGGCTTCCAGGCCGCTGACGCGGTCGGTTTCCTCGCCGCGCGCGGTCAGCATGATGATCGGCACGTCGCGGGTGAGCTCTTCCTTGCGCAGACGGCGCGCCAGCTCCAGGCCGCTGGTGCCGGGCAGCATCCAGTCGAGCAGGATCAGGTCGGGCACCTTCTCGGCGATGGCGTGCTGCGCCGCGCGGGCGTCGGCGGCGTGCACCGGCTCCATGCCCGCCTTGCGCAGGGCAAAGGCGACCATGTCGCGGATCGAGGCCTCGTCTTCGACGATCAGGATGCGTTTCTGCACGCGCCACCGCCTGGTTTCCCTGTGACGCCTTTATTGCAGCGGCCCAATATTACGCCGCCATGACACGCCGCGGCATGTCCCGGCTCAGCCGCCGCGCAGGGTGAGCCGGCCCTGGTCGTCGCCGTCGGGGCGCATGCCGCGGCGGCGCAGCTCGAGCACGATCGGGGTCAGTTCGGCGATGCGCGCGTCGACGCGGGCGCGGGTGTAGTAGTCGAGGCTGGGCTTGGCGGCCAGGCGCCTGAGCTGGGCCAGGGCGTCCTCTGGATGGCCCGACAGGTAGGTGGCGTCGGCGTAGGCTTCGGCGGCGCGGTCGACGTCGCCGGCCACGTCGCAGGCGCGGCCGTAGGTCGAGTACAGGTTGGGGTCCTCGGAGTCGTCGAGCAGCGGCTTCAGCAGCGCGGCGGCTTTGCGCGCCGGCTCCGGCTTGCCGTCGGCGAGCAGGGCGCGGGCGTAGGGCAGGGCGATCGCCGGATTGTCCGGCGAATCGGCGGCCATGTCGGCGTACTGCGCCAGCGCGGCGTCGCGGCGCCCGGCGTTGGCCTCGGCGTCGGCCATGGCCAGACGCAGCGGCAGGTTGTCGGGGTCCTGCTGCAGCAGCGGCCGCAGCGTCTCAGCGGCCTTGGCGCCGCGGTCGCTGCGGCTCAGCGCCAGCGCGTAGCCGTAGCGGTTGGCAACGGTGTCGAAACCGGGGGTGCGGTCGAGGTTCTGCGCGTAGTAGACGGCCAGCGCGCGCGGGTCGCCGGCGGCGAGCACGCGCACGCGCTCGCGCATCAGCGCGTAGAAGCTGGCGCCGGCGGCGGGCCGGGCGCCGCCGCGCGGCGCCAGCAGGCTGTCGCGGTCGTGCACGTAGGGCAGCGGAATCAGCTGGTCCTCCCAGCGCGTGTCGCCGGCGGCCAGCCGCGGCGCGCCGGGGTGCGTCTGCTCCTCGATCACGTGGGCGCGCGCCTTGGCGTCGCTGATGCGCGAGGTGGTCACCGGGTGCGTGCGCAGCAGCTCCGGCACGTCGCCTTCGCCGCCGCCGGGCCGCAGTGCGGCCAGCATGCGGCCGAAGAAATCCGCCATCGCTTCGGGATCGAAGCCGGCGCGGGCGAGGGTCTGGATGCCGACGCGGTCGGCCTCGGCCTCGTCGGCGCGGGTGAAGTTGATCTGCTGCTGCAGCAGCAGGCCCTGGCCGGTGGCGAGGATGCCGATCGGCGCATCGCCGTTGCTGTGCGCGCCGGCGAGGATCGCGCCGAGCAGCGCCAGCGCCATCAGCGGCGTGGCCTTGCGCGAGGCTTCGAAGGCGCGCGCCAGGTGGTTCTGCGTGATGTGGCCGATCTCGTGGGCGATCACGCTGGCGAGTTCGCTTTCGTCGGCGGTGGTGGTGATCAGGCCGGCGTTGACGCCGATGTAGCCGCCCGGCGCGGCGAACGCGTTGATCTCGTTGTCCTTGACGACGAAGAAGGTGAACTTCTGCTTGGGCTCGGCGCTGGCGGCGACCAGCCGGTAGCCCAGCGCGTTGATGTAGGCGTCGAGCAGCGGATCGTCCACCACCATGTTCAGCGCGCGCATCTGGTGCAGCATGCTGGCGCCGTAGGCGTCGGCTTCCTGCGGCGACAGCAGGGCGCCGGCGGAGCTGCCCATGTCCGGCAGGCGCACGTTGTCCTGCGCGCCGGCGGCGAAGCTGAGCGCGGCGGCGAGGAGGGCGGGAAGCCAGGCGCGAGGCTGCATCGGACGGATCGAGGGGGACGTGCGGATTGGACCACCATAGCGCAGCGCCGGTTCCCCGGCCACCGCGCGCAAGCGCGCGATTCGGCGGCGGTTCCGCCGCGCCCCTTGGCGACGGCCGGGGCCGCCCCCATCATGGGCGCCGTGTCTCGCCGCGCCCGCGGCGAGACGTCGCCGGAGTCTCCATGCCCACCATCGAGATGTACACCACGGCCGTGTGCGGCTACTGCGTGGCGGCCAAGAACCTGCTGAAGGCGCGCGGCCTGTCCTGGCAGGAGATCCGCGTCGACGCCGACCCGGCGCGCCGCGAGGAGATGCTGGCGCGCGCCGCCGGCCAGCGCACCGTGCCGCAGATCTTCGTCAACGGCCATCACGTCGGCGGCTACACCGACCTGGTCGCCGCCGAGCGCAGCGGCCGCCTGGCCGAGATGCTGGCGGAGGGCGTGCGATGAACGACCGCGTCAAGCAGTTCACCGAATTCCGCAAGCGCATGAACGAGCGCATCCTGGAGCAGGACAACCAGGTGGTGCGGCGCTTCTTCGCGCTCGACACGCAGACCTACAAGGACGGCGCGCTCGACGTGAAGACCAAGGAGATGCTCGGCCTGGTGGCCTCGCTGGTGCTGCGCTGCGACGACTGCGTCAGCTACCACGTCGCGCAGTGCCGCGAGGCCGGCGTCAGCCGCGACGAGTTCTTCGAGGTGTTCCAGGTGGGCCTGGTGGTCGGCGGCTCGATCGTGATCCCGCACCTGCGCCGCGCCGTGGACTTCCTCGACCAGCTCGAGGGCGGCGCGGAAGCCGCCGGCTGAGGCCCGGTCATGCCGCTGCGGCGTCCTGCCGCAGCCGGCATGCGCGTTCCGCGACCCGGGGCCGGCCGCCGCCGCGGCGCCGCGCCTTGTCCGGCGGGGCGCCGGCGGGCGATAATTCCGCGTCTGTACGGGCGCCTGTCGGCGCGCCCGCGGCCAGAGCAGGAGCGCAACCCTCCATGAGCAAGCACATCGCCGTGATCCGGGGCGACGGCATCGGTCCCGAGATCATGAACGCCACCCTGCGCGTGCTGGACGCGCTCGACTGCGGGCTGGCCTACGAATTCGTCGAAGCCGGCATGGCCGCGCTGGAGAAGCAGGGCGAACTGCTGCCGCAGGCGACGCTGGACGCGATCGCGCGCCACCGCGTCGCCCTGAAGGGGCCGCTGACCACGCCGATCGGCGGCGGCTTCAGCTCGCTGAACGTCGAGCTGCGCAAGCGTTTCGACCTGTACGCCAACGTGCGGCCGGCGATCACCTTCCCCGGCACCAAGGCGCGCTACGAGAACATCGACATCATCACCGTGCGCGAGAACACCGAGGGCGCGTACCTGGCCGAGGGCCAGAGCGTGTCCGAGGACGGCGAGACCGCGCAGTCGCTGATCCGCGTCACCCGCCGCGGCTCCGAGCGCATCGTGCGCTACGCCTTCGAGATGGCGCGCCGCAAGGGCCGCAGGAAGGTCAGCGTGGTGCACAAGGCCAACATCATGAAGACCACCTCCGGCCTGTTCCTGAAGGTGGCGCGCGAGGTGGCCAAGGACTATCCCGAGATCGAGTGCAACGAGCTGATCGTCGACAACACCTGCATGCAGCTGGTGATGAACCCGCACCAGTTCGACGTGATCGTCACCACCAACCTGTTCGGCGACATCATCTCCGACCTGTGCGCGGGCCTGGTCGGCGGCCTCGGCCTGGCACCGGGCGCCAACATCGGCACCGAGGCGGCGATCTTCGAGGCGGTGCACGGCTCCGCGCCGGACATCGCCGGCAAGGGCGTCGCCAACCCCTGCGCGCTGCTGCTGGCAGCGGCCGACATGCTGGACCACCTCGACCTGGTCGAGCAGGGCCGCATCGTGCGCCGCGCCATCCACGACACGCTGGAAGCGCGCGACCGCGTCACCCCCGACCTCGGCGGCAAGGGCAGCACCGACAGCTTCGCCGACGCGCTGGTCGAGCGGGTGCGCGCGGCCCGCAAGAGCGCCGCGTAAGCATCCGTCGAGGTTTGACGCGAGCGCCGCGGCCGGCGCCGGCCGCGGCGTTTCGTACTTGCGACGATCATCCCTTACTTGGGCTGGGCCGAGACGCAGGCGTTGTAAGCGTCCTTCGCCCGCGCGTACTGGATGGACGCAATGGTGCAGGCGAAACCGCCACCGTTGGCGCAGGCATAGACCACGCGGTCCGCCGCGGCTAGCAGCACATCCAATTCGCTCTGACAGCCGGCGGCGCCGGCGGCCGTCGGAACGATGCGGCTTTCCGTCTTGTTGTGCGAGGCGCCCAGACTGCTGGCATACGCGAGTGCTTGCTCGCCTGCGCTGGCCATCGTCGGGTGATCGCGCAGCAGCTTGCGGGCGCTGTCGAGGTCGACGAGTGCGCTGTCGATGCCCCACGGGTTCCGTTTCGTGATCTGCACGATGTTCCCGCGAAGATCGACGTCCAGGGTGGATACCAGGCCGCCATCGTTGATGGTGGCCGTGATGGAACCATCATCGGAGACGCTGACGGTGCGCTGCAGGTCCGGTCCGGTCGTGCGCAGCGATCCGAGCGATTGCGCTTGCTGCGCGTGGGCCGCGGTGGCGGCCAGGCCAAGAAGCAACGGCAGCGAGACGAATAACGCCTTCATAGTCACCTCCCTTGTGAACTCACCCCTCGCGCGATCCTACCCGAAGCTTTCGAGGGGGGGGGCAACCGAAGCCCCATGAGGCGATCCGTGTGTTCGAGGCGGGTTCGGCAAGGGCTCAGTGGCGCAGCACGACCACATCGCCGCCGCCCGGCCGGTAGCCGGCGGCCAGGGCCTTGTGCACGTAGGCGATGGCGCGCCGCGCCGCGCCGCGCGGCGCCGCGCCCTTGGCCAGTTCGGCGGCGAGCGCGGAGGCCAGCGTGCAGCCGGTGCCGTGGCCTTCCACCCTGAGCCGCGGGTGCACGATCTCCAGCACGCCGCGCGCGTCGTAGTAGCGGTCGACTACCTCGGTGCCACGCGCGTGGCCGCCCTTCAGCAGCACCGCGCGCGCGCCCATCGCGCGCAGCGCCTGCGCGGCGGCGTCGGCGTCGCGGCGCGTGCGGATGGCGATGCCGGTCAGCGCCTCGGCTTCGGGCAGGTTGGGCGTCAGCACGTCGGCCAGCGGGATCAGTTCGCCGACCAGCGCGTCCAGCGCGGCCGGATCGAGCAGGCGCGCGCCGCTGGTGGCGATCATCACCGGGTCGACCACCGTCCACGGCGGACGCCGCCGGCGCAGCTCGCGCGCGACCAGGCGTACGGCCGCGGCGCGGGCGAGCATGCCGGTCTTGACCGCGGCGACCGGGAAGTCGTCGAACACCGCGTCGATCTGCGCGCGCAGGTGCGCCAGCGGCACCGTGTGCACCGCGCTCACCCCGCGCGTGTTCTGCGCGGTGATCGCGGCGATCGCGCTGGTGCCGTGCACGCCGCGCGCGCGGAAGGCCTTGAGGTCGGCCTGGATGCCGGCGCCGCCGCCGCAGTCGGAGCCGGCGATGGTCAGCGCCACCGCCGGCGCCGCTTCTCGCCTCACAGCGCCTCCGAAGCGAAGTCCGCCAGCCGCGAGCGCTCGCCGCGGCGCAGGGTGATGTGCGCCGAGTGTTGCCATTGCTTGAAGCGGTCCACCGCGTAGGTCAGGCCGGAGGTGGTCTCGGTGAGGTAGGGGGTGTCGATCTGCTCGACGTTGCCGAGGCAGACGATCTTGGTGCCGGGGCCGGCGCGCGTGATCAGCGTCTTCATCTGCTTGGGCGTCAGGTTCTGCGCCTCGTCGATGATCAGGTAGCGGCCGAGGAAGGTGCGCCCGCGCATGAAGTTCATCGAGCGGATCTTGATGCGCGAGGCGAGCAGGTCGTTGGTGACGGCGCGGCCCCAGGTGCCGCCTTCCTCGGGGTTGGCCAGCACCTCGAGGTTGTCGGTCAGCGCGCCCATCCACGGCGTCATCTTTTCCTCCTCGGTGCCGGGCAGGAAGCCTATGTCCTCGCCGACCGACACCGTGGCGCGGGTCATGATGATCTCGCGGTAGCGTTGCTGGTCCATGGTCTGCGCCAGGCCGGCGGCCAGCGTCAGCAGCGTCTTGCCGGTGCCGGCGGTGCCGAGCAGGGTGACGAAGTCGACGTCGGGATCCATCAGCACGTTCAGCGCGAAGTTCTGCTCGCGGTTGCGCGCGGCGATGCCCCAGACGGTGCGCGCGCTGCCAGCGTAGTCGTCCATCAGCACCAGCCGCGCCTTGCCGTCGCGCACTTCGAGCACGCGCAGTTCGACGCTGTTCTCGCCGGGCAGGTACAGGCACTGGTGCGGGAACCACGTCTCGTCCTTGCCGGTCTCGACCTCGTAGTAGGTGTGGCCGCGCTCCGACCACGAGCGCAGCTCGGGGTGGCGGTCCCAGAAATCCTCGGGCAGCGCCGCGTGGCCGGTGTAGAGCAGCGAGAAGTCGTCCAGCGCGCGGTCGTTCTCGTAGTCCTCGGCGTCGATGCCGTAGATGGTCGCCTTGATGCGCAGGTTGATGTCCTTCGACACCAGGGCGATCGACGCCTTGGGCTGCTGCTCGCGCAGTTCCAGCACGGCGTCGATGATCTGGTTGTCGGCCTTGCCGTGGCCGGCGCCGGTGCGCGCCTGGAAATACAGGCGCCCCTCCGCGCCGCCCTTGCGCAGGCGGATGCCCTCGGGCGACGCCAGCGGCAGGCCCTCCTTGATGCCGTGGCCGTTGCCGCGTTCGATCAGTTCGTTGAGGAAGCGGCTGACCTGGCGCGCGTTGCGCGCGGTTTCCGAACCACCCTTCTTCTTCTCGTCGAGTTCCTCCAGCACGGTCATCGGGATCAGGACGTCGTGCTCCTCGAAGCGGAACAGCGAGGTCGGGTCGTGCAGCAGCACGTTGGTGTCGAGGACGTAGATGCGCTTGCCGCGGGTCATGCGGTCGGGGCCTCGTGCGGGTGGAAAGGCGAAAGCGGCGCCGCCGGCGCGCGACGGCCGTCGCGTCCGGGGCAGCGTGGTCGGGTGCGGTCGTTCACTTGCGCGGAATGGCGTCCAGTACGGCCTGGGCGTGCTCGGGCACTTTGACGTTGCGCCATTCGCGGGCCAGCTTGCCGTCGGGATCGATCAGGAAGGTGCTGCGCACCACGCCCATGTGACGCTTGCCGTACAGCACCTTCTCGCGGATCACGTCGAAGGCCTTGCACCAGGTTTCGTCGGCGTCGGACACCAGCGGAAACGGCAGCTCGTGCTTGCAGGCGAAGCCGTCGTGCGATTTCACCGAATCGCGCGAGACGCCGACCACCTCGGCCTTGCGCTTCCTGAATTCGGGGTAGAGGTCGCGGAAGTCCTGCGCCTCGCGCGTGCAGCCGGGCGTGTTGTCCTTGGGGTAGAAGTACACGACCACCCAGCGGCCGGCCAGATCGGCCAGCGCCAGCGTGCCGCCGTCGCCGGTGGCGCCCTTCAGCTTCGGAACGGGTTTGCCGATCGCGACCATCGTCAGTACTTCATCGGGTCCATGATGGCGTCGAGGTTGAGGCCATCGCACAGTTCGAGGAAATCGTCGCGCAGCGCGGCGATGTGCGTATCGGACGGGATGCCGACGGTGATCTGCGCAGAGAACATGTCGGCGCCGGTCTGCATCGCGCGATAGCGCATCGAGGTGAGCTGCTCGACGCTGATGCCGCGATGGGTGAAGAACTCGATGATCTCCACCAGCACGCCGGCCTTGTCGCCGGCGATCACCTCGACCACGTAGGGCAGCAGATGGCTCTGCGCGCTGCGCGGCGTGGTGCGGTAGTGGGTGACCTGCAGCTCGTCGTCGCGGGCGAGCTTGCCGAGGCTGGTCTCGAGCTTGGCCACCGCGTCCCACGAACCCTGCGCCAGCAGCATCACCGAGACGTCGGAGCCGACGGTGGACACGCGCGCGTCGACCAGGTTGCAGCCGCAGTCGGCGATGCGCTTGACCAGCGCCAGCAACGGCGAGCGTGCGGCGGGCGACAGCGTCTGGATCAGCAGGTGGTTTTCGTTGCCGGGACGCGAGGTGGGGCGATTCAAGGCGATGCGACCTGCGTGTGGACGATCCCTGGCCGGGCGCGACGCGCGCCCGCGCCGCCAGCTTACTTGCCCGTGCCGGGAAGCCGCAAGTAACATCGCCCCATTCGGAACGCCGGAATCCGCCTTGAACATCCGCGGCAGCATCTGCGCCCTCGCCACGCCGTACCGGCAGGACGGCGCGCTCGACCTCGACGGCTACGCACGCCTGCTCGACTACCAGATCGCGGGCGGCACCGAGGCGGTGGTCGTGGCCGGCTCCACCGGCGAGGCGCACGGCCTCGAGCACGAGGAATACGAAACCCTGCTGGCCTTCGCGGTGCGGCACGTCGCGCGTCGCGTGCCGGTGATCGCCGGCACCGGCGAGGCCAGCACGCGCAAGACGGTGCGCTTGACGCGTCGCGCGCGCGAGCTCGGCGCGGACGCCGCGCTGGTGGTGACGCCCTATTACGTGCGCCCTACCCAGGAAGGCCTGCGCCGGCACTTCCTCGAAGTCGCCGACCAGGGCGGCCTGCCGGTGATCGTCTACAACGTGCCCGCGCGCACCGGCTGCGACCTGCTGCCGGAGACGCTGGCCGCGCTGCGCGACCATCCGTCGATCGTCGGCGTCAAGGAAGCGTGCGCCGACGCCGGGCGCATCCGCGACGTCGCCGCGCTGGCGCGCGCGGACTTCGCGTTCCTGTCCGGCGACGACGGCACGGCCGCGGCGGCGCTCGAGGCCGGCGCGGCGGGCGTGGTCTCGGTGGTGAACAACCTGGTGCCGCGCACGTTCCGCGCGCTGTGCGACGCCGGCCGCGGCGGTGACCGCGAGGCGCTGGCGCGCCATGCCGCCGAACTGGCGCCGCTGATCGCAGCGCTGAACTGCGCCCCCAACCCGATTCCGGTCAAGGCCGGGCTGGCGGAACTCGGCCTGTGCGGCGCGGGTCTGCGACTGCCGCTGATCGAACTCGCGCCCGGCCCGGCGCGCACGCGCCTGCGCGAGGCGCTCGGCCGGCTCGTCCCGCTGGCAACCGCCGCATGAATTCGCAACGGAACCTTTCCTCGATGAAGAAACTGCTCGTCGCCACCGCCTTCGGCGCGCTGCTGCTGTCCGGCTGCAGCCTGTTCCACCCCAAGGACAACGCGTGGGAGCGCGCGGTCGAGGAGCGCCCGCTGGAGGTGCCGCCCGATCTCGACACGCCGCCGACCAGCGCGCAGCTGGTGGTGCCGCCGGCCGGCGATGCCGCCGCCGCGCCCGCCGCCGCCGGCACGCCGCCGGGCGCGGTCGCCGGCGACAGCCTGGCCCTGGCCGACGACGTCGACAACGCCTACCGTCGCGTCGGCATGGCGCTGGAGCGCTCCGGCGTCGGCACCGTCACCGCGCGCGACGACGCCGCGCACAGCTACCAGGTGGCGGTGCAGACCACGGTCGTGCACGAGAAGCAGGGCGGCTTCTTCCGCCGGCTGTTCTCGCGCAAGAAGAAAGAAACCGTCAGCGGCACCGTCAGCGTGACGGTCAGCGCCGAAGCCGGCGGCAGCAAGGTGCAGCTGGAAGGCGAGCGGAATGCGGTGCAGCAGGTGCTGGCCGCCCTGAAAGCGCGGCTGGGCTGAACCGCGGACGCGGCCTCCGTCGCATTCGCGGAAGCGGCTCCGGCCGCGGCCCGATGCGGCGGAAGCGCGGCAGGGCGGGCCTGCGCCGGTTGTGCTACGGCCGCGGCGGCGGCGCGTGGCGGGCCGACGCCCGTCCGAGGTTGCGCCGTGCGGGAGGATTCAGCGCTGCAGCAGCGGCAGCTTGTTCGGCTTGCCGTCCCAGTCCTTGGCGTCGGCCGGCGGTTCCTTGCGCTCGGTGATCACCGGCCAGGCCTTGGCCAGCTCCGCGTTCAACGCGACGAACTGCTCCTGCCCCGCCGGGACGTCGTCCTCGGGGAAGATCGCGTTCGCCGGGCACTCCGGCTCGCACAGGGTGCAGTCGATGCACTCGTCGGGGTCGATCGCGAGGAAGTTCGGGCCTTCGTGGAAGGCGTCGACGGGACAGACCTCGACGCAGTCGGTGTACTTGCACTTGATGCAGTTGTCGACGACGACGAAGGTCATGTGCGCAGCGCAGGCCCGGCAACGACACGCCGCGAGGGGAAAGTGGCGCTCCCTACGAGACTCGAACTCGTGTTCCCGCCTTGAGAGGGCGGTGTCCTAGACCGCTAGACGAAGGGAGCGCGGTGCGGCGAAGGCGCGCTAGTATATCCGAATCGATACGCCGGGCAACGCCCCGGCCGCACCCCGCCGCCATGGGAAAGAGGCCTTGAGTTCAGAGCCCAGGACGAATGCGCCGGTCGCGCTGCGCGTGATTCCGCGCGACCAGCACACCCTTTCACGCAAGGACATCAGCCAGGGCGCGCTGCGCGTGCTGTACCGCCTGCACGAGGCCGGACACCGCGCCTGCCTGGTCGGCGGCGCCGTGCGCGACCTGCTGCTGGGCGGCCATCCCAAGGATTTCGACGTCGCCACCGACGCCACGCCGGAACAGGTCAAGAAGCTGTTCCGCAACTGCCGGCTGATCGGCCGCCGCTTCCGCCTGGCCCACGTGATCTTCGGCCCGGAGATCGTCGAGGTCGCCACCTTCCGCGGCACCGGCGACGGCGAGGAGGGCGGCGACCGCCACATCGTCGACGGCCGCATCGTCCGCGACAACGTCTGGGGCACGATCGAGGAGGACGCGCTGCGCCGCGACTTCCGCGTCAACGCGCTGTACTACGACATCGCCGACTACAGCGTGCTCGACTACGTCGGCGGCATCGACGACCTGCACGACCGCGTGCTGCACCTGATCGGCGATCCGGAGCAGCGCTACCGCGAGGATCCGGTGCGCATGCTGCGCGCCGTGCGTCTCGCCGCCAAGCTCGGTTTCCGCATCCATCCCAGCGCGGCGGAGCCGTTCGCGGGGCTCGGTCACCTGCTCGGCGAAGCGCCGCCGGCGCGGCTGTTCGACGAGACGCTGAAGCTGTTCCTCGCCGGCCACGGCGTGCAGGGCTTCCGCGAACTGGAGCGCTACGGCCTGCTGCAGCACCTGTTTCCCGTCACCGCGCGCGTGCTGGCGCGCGACGCCGGGCGCTCGGTGCGCGGCCTGATCGAGGCCGGCCTCGCCAGCACCGATGCGCGCGTGCGCGAGGACAAGCCGGTGACGCCGGCGTTCCTGTTCGCCGTGCTGCTGTGGGGCGAGGTGCGCGACGCCGCCGAGGCGGAGATCGCCGCCGGCGTCGAGCCGACCCTGGCCTGGCAGCGCGCCGCGCACCGCGTGGTCGCCGAGCAGTCGGCGCGCGTGGCGATCCCGCGCCGCTTCGCGCAGGTGATGGAGGAGATCTGGGCGCTGCAGCCGCGCTTCGAGCAGTTCGCGCGCAAGCGCGTGTTCCGCTTGCTGACGCATCCGCGTTTCCGCGCCGCCTACGACTTCCTGCTGCTGCGCGCCGCCGAGTCCGACTACCAGCGCCAGGTCGGCGAATGGTGGACCTGGGCACAGGGCGCGACGCACGAGCAGATCGTGCAATCGCTGGCGCAGGCGCAGCAGGCCGAACCCGTCGCGACGGCGCACGGCGAGGCCGACGCCGCGTCCGCGGCGGCGAAGAAGAGGCGCCGCCGGCGGCGCAAGCGCGCCGCGCCGGCGACGACCGGCGGCGACGCCGCGGACTGACGCGTGGCCCGCGCCTACGTCGCGCTCGGCAGCAACCTCGACGATCCGCGCGCGCAGGTGCTGCGCGGCTGCGCGGCGCTCGCGTACCTGCCGCATACCCGCCTGCTGCGGCGCTCGCCGCTGTACCTGACGCCGCCGTGGGGCCTCGCCGAGCAGCCGGCCTTCGTCAACGCCGTGGCCGAGCTGGAGACGGAGCTGACGCCGCGGACGCTGTTGCGGGCGCTGCTGGAGGTGGAGCGCAGCTTCGGCCGCGACCGCGGCGGCCCGCGCTGGGGCCCGCGCACGCTCGACCTCGACCTGCTGCTGTACGGCGACCGCGTGCTGGCCGAGGACGATCTGCAGCTGCCGCACCCGCGCCTCGCCGAGCGCGCCTTCGTGCTGCGCCCGCTTGCGGATCTCGCTCCCGACCTCCATGTGCCGGGGCAAGGGCGCGTCGACGCGCTGCTGGCGCGTGTCGACGCCGGCGGCTGCGTGCCGCTGGACGATGCTTGAGCGGCGCCGCGGGCGCCGCCGATAATCCGCCGCTCGCCTGCATCCGTCGAGGAGCCGCCGTGTACGTGCAACCCAGCCAGGCCGCGGAACGCAAGCCGGTCACCGTGCCCGGCCTGCGCGCGATGAAGGCGCGCGGCGAGCGCATCACCGCGCTCACCTGCTACGACGCCAGCATGGCGGCGCAGCTCGAGGCGGCCGGCATCGACATCGCCCTGGTCGGCGATTCGCTGGGCATGGTCGTGCAGGGCCACGCCAGCACGCTGTCGGTGACGCTCGACCAGATGATCTACCACACCGCGGCGTCGGCGCGCGGCGTGCGCGCGACGCTGCTGATCGCCGACATGCCGTTCATGAGCTACCGCGATCCCGCCACCGCGCTGGCCTCCGCCGGCCGGCTGATGGCGGAAGGCGGCGCGGCGATGGTCAAGCTGGAAGGCGCCGGCTGGGCGTGCGAGGTGATCGCCGCGCTCGCGGCGCACGACGTGCCGGTGTGCGCGCACCTCGGCCTGACGCCGCAGTCGGTGCACAAGCTGGGCGGCTACCGCCTGCAGGGCAAGCAGCAGGACGCCGCCGAGAAGCTGGTCGCCGACGCGCACGCGGTCGCCGCCGCCGGCGCCGAACTGCTGGTGCTGGAATACGTGCCGGCGCCGCTGGCCGCGCGCATCACGCGCGAGCTGGCGATCCCCACCATCGGCATCGGCGCCGGTCCCGACTGCGACGGCCAGGTGCTGGTGACCTACGACCTGCTCGGTCTGACGCCGGGCAGGCGGCCGCGTTTCAGCAAGGATTTCCTCGCCGGCCGCGACTCCATCCAGGCGGCGCTGGCGGCGTTCGCCGAGGACGTGCGCGCCGGGCGCTTTCCCGGTCCCGAGCACAGCTACCAGTCCTGATGCAGACCGTCACCGACGCCGCCGCGCTGCGCGCCGCGATCCGCGCCTGGCGCAGCCAGGGCCAGGCGGTCGGCTTCGTGCCGACCATGGGCAACCTGCACGACGGCCATTATTCGCTGCTGCGCATCGCGCGCAGCCGCGCCGAGCGCGTGGTGGCGAGCGTGTTCGTCAACCCCACGCAGTTCGGCCCCAACGAGGACTATGCGCGCTACCCGCGCACGCTGGCGCAGGACCAGGCCGGCCTGGCCGCGCACGGCTGCGACCTGCTGTTCGCGCCCGATGTCGCGACCATCTACCCGTCGGGGCCCGAGCGCACGGTGACGGTGCACGTGCCGGGGGTGACCGCCGTGCTGGAAGGCGCGCATCGCCCCGGCCATTTCGACGGCGTCGCCACCGTCGTCACCAAGCTGCTGAATCTGGTGCAGCCGGACGTCGCCGTGTTCGGCCAGAAGGACTGGCAGCAGCTCTTGGTGGTGAAGGCGCTGGTGCGCGACCTCGCCTTGCCGGTGCAGATCGTGCCGGGGCCGACCATGCGCGAGCCGGACGGCCTGGCGATGAGTTCGCGCAACCAGTACCTCGGCGCCGAGGAACGCGCGCGCGCGCCGGCGATCCACGCCACGCTGGCGTGGATGCGCGCCGCGCTGCGCGCCGGCCATCCGCGCGAGGTGGTCGAGGCGGCGGCGCTGAAGCGCCTCGAACACGCCGGCTTCACGCCGGACTACGCCGTGATCCGCCGCGCCGAGGATCTCGCCGAGCCCGCCGCCGGCGAGAGTGCCGGCCTGATCGCCCTGATCGCCGCGCGGCTGGGCGCCACCCGCCTGATCGACAACCTGCCGTTCGACGGCCTGTAGTTGCTGCGCCGCGGCAAATGCGGTCCTTTCCCGTATAATCGCGTTTCCGGCGCCCGGCCGCCGGCGATGCCGAGGTAGCGTCCATGCAGTTGAACATGCTCAAGGCCAAGATCCACCGCGCCACCGTCACCCAGGCGGAACTGCACTACGAAGGCTCGATCGCCATCGACGGGCTGCTGCTGGACGTCTCCGGCATCCGCGAGTACGAGCAGGTGCACGTCTACAACGTCAACAGCGGCCACCGCTTCGTGACCTATGCGATCCGCGCCGAGGAAGGCTCGGGCTCGATCACCGTCAACGGCGCCGCCGCGCACCGCGCGCAGCCGGGCGACCTGGTGATCATCTGCGCCTACGCGCAGCTCGGCGAGGCCGAGCTGGCGCAGTTCAAGCCGACGCTGGTCTACGTCGACCGCGACAACCGCCTGACGCACACCAACCATT
>NZ_DF970270.1:74846-79320 GCF_000953855.2 Mizugakiibacter sediminis | reverse complement strand
CCCCAAGCAGGCGGCCTGAGCGCCGCCGGCCGCGGCTGAAACCGCCGCGGCCGTCCGTTACCATCGCGGCTTCACCTTCTCGACATCGGAAGCCATGGCCGCGGATCCCAGCATCGCCGTACAGCTCGCCGCGCACGCGGCGCGGCTGCGTTCCCTGCACCTGCGCACGCTGCTGCGCGACGAGACGCGCGCGCCGCGGCTGCGCCGCCGCCTCGGCCCGCTGCTGCTCGATTTGACCCGGCAGAAGCTCGACGTCGCCGCGCTGGACGCGCTGGGCGCACTGGCCGAGGCGCGCGGCTGGCGGGCGGCGCGCGACGCGATGTTCCGCGGCGAGGCGATCAACACCTCCGAGCGGCGCGCCGCGCTGCACACCGCGCTGCGCGCGGGCGGCTCGCGCCTGCCGTCGCCGGCGCCGGCGGCGGTGCGCGCCGAGGTGGCGGCGACGCTGGAGCGCATGGCGCACATCGCCGACGCGGTCGAGACGGGAGAAACCGCCGCGCTCGGCCTGCCGGAGACGGTCACCGACGTCGTCCACGTCGGCATCGGCGGCTCCGACCTCGGCCCGCGCCTGGCGGTGGAGGCGCTGGCGCCGTACCACACCGGCCGCGTGCGCTGCCATTTCCTGCCCAACGTCGACGGCGACGCCACCAGTACGCTGATGCGCCGGCTGGATCCGCGGCGCACGCTGGTGCTGCTGGTGTCGAAGAGCTTCGGCACGCAGGAGACGCTGCTGAACGGCCGCGCCCTGCGCGCCTGGCTGGTCGCCGCGCACGACGGCGATGCCGAGGCCGCCGCCCGCCACTTCATCGCCGTCTCCGCCAACGTCGAGGCGGCGGTGGCGTTCGGCGTGCCGCGCAACCACGTGCTGCCGATGTGGGACTGGGTCGGCGGCCGCTACTCGCTGTGGTCGGCGGTCGGCCTGGTGATCGCGTTGGCGGTCGGCATGCCGCGCTTCCGCGAACTGCTCGAGGGCGCGGCGCACATGGACGACCACTTCCGCGAGGCGCCGTGGCAGGACAACCTGCCGGTGCTGCTGGCGCTGGCCGGCATCTGGAACCGCAACGCGCTCGGCTACCCCAGCTTCGCCGTGATCGCCTACGCCGACCGCCTGCGCGAGCTGTACGCGCACCTGCAGCAGGTGGAGATGGAGAGCCTCGGCAAGCGCGTGCGCGCCGACGGCGGCGCGCTCGCCGACGCCACCGTGCCGGTGCTGTGGGGCGGCGTCGGCAGCAACGTGCAGCACGCGTTCTTCCAGGCCCTGCACCAGGGCACCGACGTGGTGCCGGTGGACTTCGTCGGCGTGGTGCGCCCGGACCACGCGCTCGCCGACAACCACGACGCGCTGCTGGCCAACCTGTTGGCGCAGGCGGCGGCGCTGGCGCTGGGCAAGACCCGCGAGGAAGCGCTGGCGGAGGCGTCGGCCGGCGACGCCGCCGCGCGCGAGGCGCTGGCCGTGCAGCGCACCTTCCCCGGCGACCGTCCCAGCTCGGTGATCCTGCTGGACGCGCTGACCCCGCACAGCCTCGGCATGCTGCTCGCGCTGTACGAGCACAAGGTGTTTGTGCAGGGCTGCCTGTGGGGCGTCAACGCCTTCGACCAGTGGGGCGTCGAGCTCGGCAAGACCATCGCCTCGGCGATCCTGCCGGCGCTGGACGGCGATGCCGAGGCCGGCGCCGCGTTCGATCCCTCCACGCGCGCGCTGATCGAGGCGATCCAGGCGCGGCGCGAGGCGCGCTGAGCGCCGCGAGGCGCATCGCGCCCGCGCGCTGCGCGCTCCGCGGCGCGCGGTTCGTCGTCGCCCCGCGCGGCCTACGGCTGCCCGCGTTTCCGCCGTTGTTCTTCCAGCGCCCAGGCGACGTGCTCGCGCACCAGCGCCGAGGGGTGGTCGGCGCGCGCCTGCAGCGCGGCGACGACCTCCCCGGAGTATGGCGCGTTGCCCAGCGCGACGGCGACGTTGCGCAGCCAGCCTTCGTAGCCGGCGCGGCGGATCGCCATGCCTTCGGTGCGGGCGAGGAATTCTTCTTCGCTCCAGGCGAACAATTCGACCAGCCTGCTGCTGCCGAGCGCGTGGCGCGGGGCGAAGTCCGGCTCCGTGGCGGCCTGCGCGTACCTGTTCCACGGGCACACCAGCTGGCAGTCGTCGCAGCCGAAGATGCGGTTGCCGATCAGCGGGCGCAGTTCGGGCGGGATCGCCTCGCGCCGCTCGATGGTGAGGTAGGAAATGCAGCGGCGCGCGTCCAGCTTGTACGGCGCGACGATCGCCTGCGTCGGGCAGACGTCGATGCAGCGCGTGCATCTGCCGCAGTGCGCGGACACCGGCGCATCCACCGGCAGCGGCAGGTCGGTGTACAGCTCGCCGAGGAAGAAGTACGAGCCGGCCTCGCGGTTCAGCAGCAGGGTGTGCTTGCCGGTCCAGCCGAGGCCGGCATTGCGCGCCAGCGCTTTCTCCAGCACCGGCGCCGAGTCGGCGAAGGCGCGGTAGCCGAACGGGCCGGTGACCGCGGCGATGCGCTCGGCCAGCTTCTGCAGGCGGCTGCGGATCAGCTTGTGGTAGTCGCGACCGAGCGCGTAGCGCGAGACGTAGCCGAGGGTCGGATCGCGCAGCACCGACCAGGCCTCGCCGATGTCGGCCGGCGCGTAGTTCATGCGCACCGAGATCACCCGCAGCGTGCCCGGCTGCAGCTCCGCGGGACGGCTGCGCTTGACGCCGTGGCGCGCCATGTAATCCATGCTGCCGTGATAGCCCGCCTGCAGCCAGTCCAGCAGGTGCGCCTCGTCCTCGGCGAGCCGCACGTCGGCGATGCCGACCTGCTGGAAGCCGAGTTCGGCGCCCCAGCGGCGGATGTCGGCGGCGAGCGCGGCGTAGTCGATGCCGGCGGGCGGCGAGGGTGCGGGCGCGGACATGTGTCGATTCTAGGCGAGCGCGCGGGCGGTCGCGCCGCGCCGCTCCGTATAATCGCGCCGTGACCTCGATCCCCGCCCTCTCCGCGCTGTACACCGCCGCGCAGGCGCGCGCGCTCGATCGCGACGCCGCGCGCTTCGGCGTCGGCAGCCACGACCTGATGCAGCGCGCCGGCTGGGCGGCGTTCGCCGCGCTGCGGCGGCGCTGGCCGGAGGCCGTGCGCATCGGCGTGCTGTGCGGTCCCGGCAACAACGGCGGCGACGGTTTCGTGCTGGCCAGGCTCGCGCTGGAAGCGGGCATGGCGGTGCGCGTGCTGGCGCCGGCGTCGCCCGCGCGCGGCGATGCGGCGCAGGCGCGCGCCGCCTTGCTCGAAGCCGGCGGACGCATCGAGCCCTGGAGCGAGGCGCTGCCGCCCGCCGACGTGTACGTCGATGCGCTGTACGGCATCGGCCTCGACCGCGCCCCGGAAGGCGAGGCGGCGGCACTGATCGAGGCGTTGAATGCCGGCGGCGCGCCGGTGCTGGCGCTGGACGTGCCGTCCGGCCTCGATGCCGACAGCGGCCATGCGCCCGGCGCCGCCGTGCGCGCCGCGGCGACGGTCGGTTTCGTCGCCTGGAAGCGCGGCCTGTTCACCGGACAGGCCGCGGATCATTGCGGCGCATTGGAACTGGCGACGCTCGACTTGCCGGACGCGCTGTACGCCGCGCACGCGCCGGATGCGCGCCTGCTGACGGCGGAGGCGTTGCCGCCGCGGGCGCGCGGCGGACACAAGGGCGACTACGGCCGCGTGTTGGTGATCGGCGGCGACCACGGCATGGGCGGCGCGGCGCGTCTCGCCGGCGAGGCGGCGCTGCGCGTCGGCGCCGGGCTGGTCGAGATCGCCACGCGCGCCGAGCACGTCGCGCCGATCCTGGCCGCGCGCCCGGAGCTGATGCCGCGCGCGGTCGACGGCCCGCAGGCGCTGCAAGCCGCGTGCGAGCGCGCCGACGTGATCGCGCTCGGCCCCGGCCTGGGGCAGGGCGCCTGGGGCCACGCGCTGTGGTTGACCGCGCTGCTCGACGCGCAACGCCCGCTGGTGCTGGACGCCGACGCGCTGAACCTGCTGGCGCGCGAGCCGCGCGCGCTGCGCGACGCGGCCGTGCTCACGCCGCATCCGGGCGAGGCCGCGCGCCTGCTTGGCTGCGAGGTCGCCGCCGTGCAACGCGACCGCTACGCCGCCGCGCGCACGCTGGCGCAGCGTTACGCCGCGGTGGTGGTGCTGAAAGGCGCGGGCACGCTGGTCGCGTCGCCCTCCGGCGACGTCGCCGTCTGCCGCTGGGGCAATCCCGGCATGGCCTCGGGCGGCATGGGCGACGTGCTGACCGGGGTGATCGCCGCGCTGATGGCGCAGGGGCAGGCGCCGTGGCCGGCGGCCTGCCTCGGCGTCGGCCTGCATGCGCGCGCCGGCGATCTCGCCGCCGCGGCGGGCGAGCGCGGCCTGCTGGCCTCGGACCTGTTTGCGCCGCTGCGCGCGCTGGTCAACGGGCAGCCGCATGAGTGAGCCGGCCGTGCTCGAGGTCGAACTGCCCGACG
>NZ_DF970270.1:0-74718 GCF_000953855.2 Mizugakiibacter sediminis | reverse complement strand
GGCGCTGGGCGTGGGCGAGCGCGTCAAGAGCCCGACCTACAGCCTGATCGAGAGCTACCGTTTCGACGGGCGGGCCGCGCATCACCTCGACCTGTACCGCATCGCCGATCCCGCCGAACTCGAATACCTCGGCCTGGATGCCTTGGCCGAACCCGGCGGCCTGGTGCTGGTGGAGTGGCCGGAGCGCGGCGCCGGCGCGCTGCCGCCGCCGGACTGGCGGCTCGACCTCGTCCATGCCGGCAGCGGCCGGCGCGCGCGCCTGACGGCGCTGTCCCCGGCGGCGCGGCAGGCCGTGGAGCGCGTGTAATCCGGCCATCGAATCGCCTTGCGGCAGACGCTTGCCGCCGTTTCCTGAACGTGCCGTCACAAACCCCTTGCAGCTTACGGATTGCAAAGGGAAAACCTCTTGCATTGCCGGGGCGATTGCGGTTCAATCCGCCACCATGCGGGGGTCGATGTCCATGATCGGGTTACGGCTGCTGGCCGCCGTCGCGGCGGGCGGTTTCGCGCACGCGGCGAGCGCGGCCGAGGTGCAGGCCCTGCGCGTGTGGTCCGGCCCCGAATACACCCGCGCGGTATTCGACCTGTCCGCTCCGCTGGACTACAAGCTGTTCCAGTTGAGCGGCCCCGACCGCGTCGTGCTCGATCTGGACGGCAGCCGCTTCGCCGACGCGTTCAAGGCGCCGGCGGCCAAGGGGCTGGTCAAGGCCGTGCGCACCGGCAAGCACGGCGAGGGCGGCGTGCGCGTGGTGTTCGATCTCGGCGAAACCGCGCGGCCGAAGAGCTTCCTGCTGAAGCCCACCGACGAGTACGGCTACCGGCTGGTGGTCGATCTGTACGGCGCGGCCAAGGCGGCGCCGACGGTGGTCAAACGCGTCGACGACACGCTGCCCGGCAAGCCGCGCGACGTGGTGGTGGCGGTCGATGCCGGCCACGGCGGCGACGATCCCGGCGCGAAGGGCCCCGGCGGCACCTACGAGAAGAGCGTCACCCTCGCCGTCGCCCGCGACCTGGCCCGGCTGATCGACCAGCAGCCGGGCATGAAGGCGGTGCTGACCCGCGACGGCGACTATTTCATCCCGCTGAAGCGCCGTTACCAGATCGCGCGCGAGAACAAGGCCGACCTGTTCATCTCGATCCACGCCGACGCCTTCACCTCCAGCGACGCGCGCGGTTCCTCGGTGTGGGTGCTGTCGCCGCGCGGCGCGACCAGCGAGGCGGCGCGCTGGCTGGCCGACCGCGAGAACCGCGCCGACCTGGTCGGCGGCGTGTCGCTGGATGACAAGGACGACACGCTCGCCTCCGTGCTGCTGGATCTCTCGCAGGGCTACACCATGGAAGCCAGCAGCGCCGTCGCCAACGCGGTGCTGAAGGCGCTGGCCAAGCTCGGCCCGACCCACCGCGGCTACGTGGAGCGCGCCAACTTCGTCGTGCTGCGTTCGCCCGACGTGCCTTCGGTGCTGGTGGAGACCGCGTTCATCACCAACCCGACGGAAGAGAAGAAGCTGAAGGACCCGCAGCACCGCGAGCAGCTGGCGCAGGCGATCCTCAAGGGCGTGCAGAACTACTTCGAGTCGACGCCGCCGCCGGGCACGCTGTTCGCGCGCAACGCCGGCCGCGAACCGCCGGTGCCGGCACCGCCGAAGCAGACGGTGGCCGCGCGCGGCGGCGCCGCGGACGAGGACAACGCGCAGGCGCTGCATCGCGTGCTGCGCGGCGAGACGCTGTCCGGCATCGCGCAGGAGTACGGCGTCAGCATCGACGCCCTGCGCAGCGCCAACCGCATCGACGACGACAGCGGCCTGCGCGCCGGCGCCGTGCTGGTGATTCCGGCGTCCTGACGTCGGGCGCGGTTCGCCGCTATGCTTGGGGGCCTCGCGCACAGGCCCGCCATGCCGCAGATCCGTCCGCTGCCTCCCGAACTCGTCAACCAGATCGCCGCCGGCGAGGTGATCGAGCGGCCCGCCTCGGTGGTCAAGGAACTGGTCGAGAACAGCCTCGATGCCGGCGCCGCGCGCGTCGAGATCGACATCGAGGAGGGCGGCGCGCGCCTGATCCGCGTGCGCGACGACGGCAGCGGCATCGCCGCCGACGAGCTGGCGCTGGCGGTCGCCTCGCACGCCACCAGCAAGATCGCCAGCTTCGCCGACCTCGAGCGCGTCGCCACGCTCGGCTTCCGCGGCGAGGCGCTGCCGTCGATCGCCTCGGTTTCGCGCTTCGCGCTGACGTCGCGCCCGCGGGCGCAGGACACGGCGTTCCGCCTCGAGGTGGACGGCGGCCGCGCGCAGGCGCCGCGGCCGGCGCCGCATCCGCCGGGCAGCAGCGTCGAGGTGCGCGACCTGTTCTACAACGTGCCGGCGCGGCGCAAGTTCCTGCGCGCCGAGCGCACCGAGTTCGGCCACATCGACGAACTGGTGAAGACGCTGGCGCTGGCGCGCGCGCAGGTCGAGTTCCGCCTCGGCCACAACGGCCGGCCGGTGCGGCTGTTCAAGCCGGCGCGCGACGAAGCCGCGGCGCTGGCGCGCGTCGCCGAGGTGCTGGGCCCGGATTTCCCCGCGCAGAGCCTGCGCGTCGAGCAGCGCGCCGCCGGGCTGGCGCTGTCCGGCTGGGTCGGCCTGCCGACCGCGGCGCGCGCGCAGCCGGACCAGCAGTATTTCTTCGTCAACGGCCGCATGGTGCGCGACCGCGTGGTCGCCCACGCGGTGCGCCAGGCTTACGCCGACGTGCTGTTCCACGGGCGCCATCCCGCCTTCGTGCTGTTCCTCGAACTCGATCCCGAGGCGGTCGACGTCAACGTGCATCCGGCCAAGCACGAGGTGCGTTTCCGCGAGGCGCGGCTGGTGCACGACTTCCTGTTCCGCACGCTGCACGAGGCGATCGCCGGCACGCGCGCCGGCGCCACCGCGCCGCAGCTCGCCGTCGCGCCACCCGCCTCCGCATCGGCTCCGGCGCAGCGCAGCGACCCTTGGCGCGGCCAGGCGCCGCTGCGGCTCGGCGTGCGCGAGGCGCCGGGCGATCCCTACGCCGCGCTGCTCGGCGCGACGCAGGCCGCGCCCGCGGCCGCGTCGCCGGCCATGCCGCCGCAGCCGCAGCCGCAGGACGGCGCGCCGCCGCCGCTCGGCTTCGCGCTGGCGCAACTCGCCGGCATCTACATCCTCGCCGAGAACGCCGAGGGCCTGGTGCTGGTCGACATGCACGCCGCGCACGAGCGCGTGACCTACGAAAAGCTGAAGGCGGCGCAGGCCTGCGACGGCATACGCTCGCAACTGCTGCTGGTGCCGCTGGTGCTGGCGGTCAGCGAACGCGAGGCGGCCGCCGCCGAGGAGCACGCGGAGACGCTGGCCGCGCTGGGGCTGGAACTGGACCGCAGCGGTCCGCAGCAGGTCACCGTGCGGCGCATGCCCGCGCTGCTCGACGGCGCCGACGCGGCGCAGCTGGCGCGCGACGTGTTGGCGGACCTCGTCGCGCACGGCAGTTCGCGCAGGCTGGAGGCACTGCAGAACGAGCTGCTGTCGACCATGGCCTGCCACGGCTCGGTGCGCGCGCACCGGCGCCTGACGCTGCCGGAAATGAACGCGCTGTTGCGCGAGATGGAGGCCACCGAGCGCTCCGGTCAGTGCAATCACGGCCGCCCGACCTGGACCCAGCTCAGCGTGGCCGAGCTCGACCGCCTGTTCATGCGCGGGCGCTGACGCCCGCGCCGTCGTCCACCCTGCACGGAGCGACCGATGTTGCGGACCCGCCTTTTCCTACTCGCCGCCATGGCCGGAGTTGCCCAAGTGTCAGCGATGCCCTCCACCGATTACGTCAAGCAGATCGAGCAATGGCGCACGCAGCGCCTCGCCCGCCTCACCGCCCCGGACGGCTGGTTGAGCCTGATCGGTCTGCACTGGCTGAAGCCGGGCGCGAACACGGTCGGCAGCGCCGCCGACAGCGACGTCGTGCTGAGCAAGGGACCGGCGCATCTCGGCACGATCACCTGGGGCGCGGACGGCAAGGTGCGCATCGCGCTGGCCGAGGGCAGCGGCGCGCTGATCGACGGCAAGCCGCTCGCTTCCGCGGAGCTGCTCGACGACGGCCACGACGCGCCGACGCGCGTCTCGTTCGGCACGGCGAGCTTCTACCTGATCGATCGCGAGGGCCGCAAAGGCCTGCGGGTGAAGGATCCCGAGGCGCCGACGCGCACGCATTTCCTCGGTCTCGACGATTTTCCCGTCGATCCGTCCTGGCGCATCGAGGCGAAATGGATTCCGTTCGAGCCGGCGCGCACGCTGGAGATCCCCACCGTGATCGGCACCGTCGAGAAATATCCGGTGCCGGGCAAGGCGGTGTTCGAGCGCGACGGCCGCACCTACGAGATCCTGCCGGTGATCGAGGTGCCGGGCGACAAGGAGCTGTTCGTGATCTTCGCCGACCGCACCAGCGGCAAGGAGACCTATGGCGCCGCGCGCTTCCTGTACACGCCGATGCCGAAGGACGGCAGGCTGGTGATCGACTTCAACAAGGCCTACAACCCGCCGTGCGCGTTCACGCCGTACGCGACCTGCCCGCTGGCGCCGCCGGAGAACCGGCTGGACCTGCGCGTCACTGCCGGCGAGAAGAAGTACCGCGGCGCCGGGCACTGAGCCCGCATCGCGCGGGGCGGATCGGCGCCGCCGATCCGCCGCAACCGCCCGCTCAGCGCCCGGCGAAGTTCGGCTTGCGCCGTTCGAGGAAGGCGCGCGTGCCTTCGCGCATGTCCTCGGTGGAGAAGCAGAGCGCGAACGCCTGCGTCTCGTGGGCGAGGCCTTGGTCCAGCGCGCACTCGCCGCCCTGGATCACCGCATCGAGGATGCCGGCCAGCGCGTGCGGCGCGGCGGCGGCGAGCTGGTCGGCCAGCGCGTCGACCGCGGCATCGAGCTGCTCCGGCGCGACCACGCGGCCGACGATGCCGAGCTGGCAAGCACGCTGCGCGTCGATCTGCGCGCCGCCGAGGCACAGCTCCAGCGCGGCGCCGCGGCCGGCCAGGCGCAGCAGGCGCTGCGTGCCGCCGAAACCGGGGATCAGGCCGAGGTTGATCTCCGGTTGGCCGAACCTGGCCTTCTCGCTGGCGACGCGCAGATGGCAGGCCATCGCCAGCTCCATGCCGCCGCCCAGCGCGTAGCCCTGCACGCGCGCGATCACCGGCTTGCCGAGGCGCTCGATCGCCAGCATCAGTTGCTGGCCGGCCTGCGAGAACGCCTGCGCCTGCAGCGGCGTCAGCGTGTTCATTTCGGCGATGTCGGCGCCGGCGACGAACGCCTTGTCGCCCGCGCCGGTGAGCACCACGACGCGCACGGCATCGTCGTGGCGCGCCTGGGCGAAGGCGAGCGACAGTTCGTTCAGCGTCTCGCGGTTCAGCGCATTGAGCTTGTCCGGGCGGTTGACGGTGATGGTGCGCACCGCGCCGCGGTCGGCGAGGGCGAGGTTGCGGTAGGCCATGGCGGGATTCCCTGGACGTCGAACCGGCGATGGTAGCGCGGGCGGGAACCTTCCGCCGCCGCCGCGATCCCAGCACACCGGGAATCCGCGCGTTCGCCGCGGGGCGGCGGCCTTGTAGAGCCGCCCGCGGGCGTCCGCTATGATCGAAATTTCGGCGCGCCGGCGGGCGCGCGGCATGGGAGGAAGGCATGAAGTTCATCCGGTACCTGGCAACCCTGGCGCTGGCCGCGGCCTCCGGCGTGGCGCTGGCCCAGGGGGCGCAAACGGCGACGCCGGGCGCGCAGACGCACGCCGCGCCGCAGACGGCGATCGACAAGAACAAGCTGTCCTACGCGGTCGGCTACCAGATCGGCGCCAACCTGTCCGGCGACAAGATCGACGTCGACATGGCGACGGTGGTGCGCGGGCTGCAGGACGCCTACGCCAAGCGCCAGCCGACGGTGCCGGTGGCCGAGATGCAGCAGCAGCTCGGCGCCATGCAGCAGAAACTGTACGCCGAAGCGAAGGCGGCGTTCGACAAGCTGGCCGCGGAGAACAAGCAGGCCAGCGCCAAGTTCCTCGCCGAGAACCGCACCAAGAAAGGCATCGTCACGCTGCCCTCCGGCCTGCAGTACCAGGTGATCGAGGAGGGGCAGGGCAACAAGCACCCGACCGCGGACAGCCAGGTCACGGTGCACTACCGCGGCTCGCTGCCGAACGGGCTGGAGTTCGAGAGCACCTTCGCGCGCGGCGAGCCGGTCACTTTCAACGTGAACCAGACGGTGAAGGGCTGGCAGGAGGTGCTGCCGCTGATGAAGGTCGGCGACTACTGGCGCGTGTTCCTGCCGGCCGACCTGGCCTACGGCGAACGCGGCCAGCCGCCGCGCATCGGCCCCAACCAGGCGCTGGTGTTCGAGATCAAGCTGCTCGACGTGAAGCCTTGACGGACCGCCGCGCGGATCCGGGATCCGCGCGGGCGCCGCCTGTGCCTGACCGAACGCCGTGCGGCGGATCGGCTGCCGGCGCGGTTTGATCCGCCCTGCGCGGTCCACCGGCGGTGGATGCGAGCTGCGCTGCGATGGCGGTTTTGCGGTCGAGTCCGCAAGCGCCTGCGTACAGGCGACCGCGACGGCGACACGGGCCGACGTCAGCCCGGCCCCACCTGCCGCACCTCCTCCAGCGCGCGCTCCATGTCGAGCTTGATGCGGTTGATCAGCCGCGTGGCCGGCTCGGCGGCGGACTCGTCGTTGCCGCCGCCGGACAGCGCCGCCTGGCCCTGGGCGATGATCGCCGCTTCCTCGTCGGGCACGAACTGCGCGAGGTAGACGTAGCCGCGCACCAGCCCTTCGCGCAGCTCCGGCTGGTCCGCCGGCAGCTGTTCGAGCAGCAAGCGGATGGCGTCGCGGATGCGCGCCTTGGGATGCGGCAGCAGCGATTCCGGCAGGCCGTAGACGTCCGGATGCACGCGCGCCAGCACCTTGCCGTAGTCGCTGACCAGCCGCGTGGCGAGTGCGAACATGAAGTGCGGTCCCCGACCGCGGCGCGGCCTTTGGGCTAATCTAGCAACCTTGTCCGGCTTTCCCAACCCGCGATCGTCATGCCCGCCGAAACTCCCGCCGCCGCTTCGCTCACGCCGTGCGTCGGCGTGTGCCGGCTGGGGGCCGACGGCCTGTGCGTCGGCTGTCGCCGCACGCCGGACGAAATCGCCCGCTGGCGCGAGCTCGGCGACGCCGAGCGCCTGCGCCTGATGCGCGACGTGCTGCCGCTGCGGCAGGAGCGCCGATGAACCCGCCGCTGCTGCGCGCGCTGCATCCGCTCGACGCGCCGCCGTCGCCGCCCGGCTGGAACCACGCCGAACTGGCCGATCTGCTCGGCGAGGCGCCGCGCACGCCGGCGGCGGTGCTGGTGCCGGTGTTCGACGGCGCCGAACCGGCGCTGCTGTTCACGCGCCGCACCGAGCATCTGCGCCATCACGCCGGCCAGGTGGCGTTTCCCGGCGGCCGCATCGAGGCGGCGGACGCCGGCGCCGTGGAGGCGGCGCTGCGCGAGAGCGAGGAGGAGATCGGGCTGGCGCGCGACGCGGTGCGCCCGCTCGGCTACCTCGACTGCTTCGAGACGGTCAGCGGCTTCTGCGTGACGCCGGTGGTGGCGCGGGTCGCGCGGGGAACGCCGCTGCGCCCGCATCCGGGCGAGGTCGCCGAAGTGTTCGAGGTGCCGCTGACCTTCTTCCTCGATCCGGCCAACCTGCACACGCGGCGCATGGATTACCGCGGCCGGCCGCGCGAGGTCTACGAGTTCCGCCACGGCGGCCATGTCATCTGGGGCGTGACCGCGGGCATCCTGGTCAACCTGCTGCGCAGGATGGGGACGCCATGACGACCTACGCGACGTTGATCGCCGCGCCCGAGCTGGCGGCGCTGCCGCCCGCCGAGGTGCTGATCGTCGACTGCCGCTTCGATCTCGCCGATGCCGACGCCGCCCAGCGCCAGCACGCCGAGGCGCACGTGCCGGGCGCGGTCTACGCGCACCTCGATCGCGAGCTGTCCGACCTGTCCAAGCGCGGCCTCGGCCGCCATCCGCTGCCCGACGCGGCGGCGTTCTCCGCGCTGCTGTCGCGCTGGGGCTGGACGCCGGCGCTGCAGGTGGTGGCCTACGACGCCGCCGGCGGCGCGCTGGCCGCGGCGCGGCTGTGGTGGATGCTGCGTCTCGTCGGCGCCGCGCGCGCCGCCGTGCTGGACGGCGGCATGCAGGCGTGGATCGCGGCCGGCCTGCCGCTGGAAGCGGGCGTGCCGGCGCGCACGCCGACGCGCGTCGAGGCGCACTACGACGAGACGCAGCTCGCCGGTTTCGACGTCGCCGCGCGCGCCGGGCGCGACCCTTCGCTGCTGCTGCTGGACGCGCGCGCCGCGCCGCGCTACCGCGGCGAGATCGAGCCGATCGATCCGGTCGCCGGCCACGTGCCCGGTGCGCGCAACCGCCCGTTCGCCGACAACCTCGACGACAGCGGCCGCTTCAAGCGCGCGCAGACGCTGCGCCACGAGTTCGCCGCGCTGCTCGGCGCGCGCAAGCCGACGGACGTCGTGCACATGTGCGGCTCCGGCGTCACCGCCTGCCACAACCTGCTGGCGATGGAGCACGCCGGTCTGAGCGGCTCGCGCCTGTTCGCGCCGTCGTGGAGCGGCTGGGTCAGCGACCCGTCGCGGCCGGTGGAGAAGGCGGAAGCGGGGCAATAGTGGCGGGAAACGCGCGGGGGCTTGCCGGGCGCGCGCTCCTCGCCGAGCCGCACTATTTTTTCTCTTTGAGCCGCGCGACCAGCGCGTGCAGCACGGCTTGCGCTTCCGGCTCGAACCAGACCTCGAGGAACTCTTCGACGCGCAGCGCCGCCGGATCGAACATCGCGGCGAGATCGGCGCGCGCCTTCGCCCGCGTCTCCAGCATGGCCTTGCGCGGCAGCGCCAGCAGTTCGCGCAGCCAGGCCAGCGCGTGCGTGACCACGTGGTCGACGTCGGCCAGTTCGTCGACGAAGCCGATCGCGCGCGCCTGCTCGGCGTCCAGCATCGCGCCCGCCACCAGCAGCCGTTCGGCGCGGTGCGAACCGAGCAGGCGGCGCAGCGCCGCCTGGATGCAGTCCGGCACGGTCAGGCCGACCTGCACCTCGTTCAGGCCGATCTTGAACGGGCCGTGCGCCATCACCCGCCAGTCGCACATCAGCGCCAGCACCGCGCCGCCGGCCGGGCTGTGGCCGGTGACGGCGGCGGCGACCGGAATCGGCGAGCGTGCCAGCGCCGTGCAGGCGCCGTAGAAGTCGCGCCAGAACGCCGCGAAGCGCTCGCGGTCCAGCGTCAGCAGTTCGGGCACGTCGAGGCCGGCGGAGAACATCCCGGGCGCGCCCGACAGCAGCAGCGCGCTCGCGCCCTCGCCGGGGGCAGCCTCGACGGCGCGGCGCAGCGCCGCCAGCAGCGCGGGGTTGAGCGCGTTGACCGGCGGTCGCGCCAGGCGCAGCTCGCGGATGCCGCCTTCGTGTTCGATGGTCTGCAGCATGGTTCACTCCGCGTCCTGATCGGCGGTCCAGGCGTAGCGCAGCGCGTAGTCGAGCGTGGCGCTGCCGTGCGCGGGCACCGGCACGGCGAACTCGAGCAGGTCGGGCGTCTGCCGGCTCGGCTTCAGCGACGACGAGGCGAGTGCCCATGCGCGCCAGCGCGCGGGGTGCTCGCGCACCGTCACCGTGCGCGCCGTGTCGCCGGCGTTGCTCAGCGTGACGCGGAAGGCCTCGTCCATGCGCCGCGCGGCGCGGTCGACGTGGAAGGCGGTGCGCTCGCGCTCGCCGCGCAGGTCGAAGGCGCTGCCCAGCGTCGCGTCCACCGGCCTGCCCTTCGGCGTGTCGTCGATGCGCGCCTCGCCGAGCAGGGCGGGATGGCCGTCGCGATCGAGCGTCAGCACGCGCAGGTAGCCGGCCGGCAGCGCGTCGAAGGCGTCGAAGCGCAGCGTGCTGGCGATGCGGTCCTCGACGCGCGGCGGCCCCATGTCCGGCTGCAGCTGCGGCACCGGCGGGTTCCACGCGTGCGGAGTCGGGTCGAACACCCAGGCGCGCCGGCATTCCAGCGTGCGCGCGGCGTACAGCGGCACCTGGCTGACGCTGGCGTCGGGCAGGTCGACGCGCTGCGGCAGGGTGTAGCTGCGGTAGTCGCCCAGCGCGGCCTGCTGCGGCAGGTAGCCGTCGGCCTCGGCGGCCGGCGCCGCCATCGCCTTCATCATCACCGGACGCGGGCCGCCGCTCTTGGCGAAGTTCGGTTCGCCGGCGATCAGCTTGAGCGCCGCGTCGCGGTAGTCGCGGCCGCTGCGGTTGGCGATGCTGGCGCGCGCATCGAAGTCGATGCGGCAGGCGGCGCCCTCCTGCAGCGTCGCCGTGTACGCCGCGCGCCAGCCGAGGCCGCCCGCCGGATAGGTGAGCGCGGCGTCGGTCGCGCCCTTGCGCGCGCTGTCGACGGTCAGCGCCAGCGTCGCACCGCGCGTGCCGGCGTCGGCGCCGCTCAGCGCCACCGCGGCGTAGTCGCGCAGCACCAGCACGCGGCCGTCGGCGGTGCGCACGCTGAGGCCGTCGCCGGCATCCAGCAGCTCGCCTTCGGCCAGCGGCTTGCCGTCGGCGTTCAGCACGCTGACCGGATGGCCGATCTGCCGCGCCAGCAGCGCGCCGCCCTGGCCGCGCGGCAGCAGCAGGCGCTGCATCAGGACGCGCACGCCGCGGCCGGCGTCGAGGTCGACCGCTTCGGGATCGAGCGTGGCGGGCAGTCCGGCGAGCGTCAGCGTCTGCACGCCGCCGTCGAGCTGCAGCGTGCGGCGTTCGTGCACCAGCGCGTAGCCGTCACCGCTGGCGCCTTCGCCGCCGGCGTACAGCGCGGGGCTGTCGCTGCGGTAGACGGTGAGGGCGGGGCCGTCGGCGGCGACGGCGGGCGCGGCGATCAGCGCGGCGAGCGATGCGGCGAGCAGGGAGCGGGTCATGTCGCGACAACCTCCTGTCAGGGGACGCGGGCTATCATAGCCGCGCCTGGAGGATGCCCATGAACGTTGCCCTGCTGCGCGGCCTCGCCGTCGCGTTGTCGCTGATGGCCGGCACGGAGGTCCACGCCGCCGGCCGCCTGACCGTCGAGGATGCGTGGATCCGCGCCGCGCCGCCGGGCGCGATGATGCTGGCCGGCTACATGGTGCTCGGCAACGCCGGCGACGCGCCGGTGGTGCTCGCCGCCGCGGACAGCGATGCCTTCGGCGAGGTGTCGATGCACCGCACGGTCGAGGAACACGGCGTCGCGCGCATGCGTCCGCTGGAACGCGTCAGCGTGGCGCCCGGCCAGCGCGTCGTGTTCGCCCCGGGCGGCATGCACCTGATGCTGATGCAGCCGAAGCGCGCGCTGCATGCGGGCGACCGGGTCACGATCCGGCTGATGCAGACCGACGGCGCGGCCACGCCGGTCGAGTTCGCGGTGCGCTGATCGCGGCGCGCCGGCGCGACCTCGACGCCGCGGCGCGCCACGTGATCGGCAACCCGATGCGCGCCGGTTCAGCCGCAGGCGGCGCGGATCGCTTGCGGCAGCGTGACCGGCCGGCCGTTTTCCGGGTCGGCCCAGACCATCACCACGCGGCCGTCGCAGTACAGCCGATCCGCATCCGTGGCGTCGACGATGCGGTGGGCGAGGGTGAGCGAGCTGTTGCCGAGGCGCTCGCAGTAGAGCTGCACCACGATCTGCGCCGGCCATTCGATCGGCCGGCGGTAGTTCACCTCGGCCGCCGCCTGCAGCGGCATCGCGTGCGCGTCGAACCAGGGGCCGGGCACCTGCCGCAGCCATTGCAGGCGCGCTTCCTCGAGATAGGTGAGATAGGTCGAGTTGTTGACGTGGTTGAAGGCGTCGAGGTCGCGCCAGCGCACGGCGATCGGCGCGGCGATCAGCAGCTTCGGCGCCGGCGCTGCGGCGGACGCGGTGTCGGTGGCGGCTTCGCCGGCGTGCTTGCGGCCTTTCCTCGGGGTCATGCGCGCTTCTTCCGTTTCTGCGGCTGCGCCGGCGCCATGTCGAGCACGCGGGCGAGGAAACGGCCGGTGTAGGAATGCCCGGCCGCGGCGATCTCCTCCGGCGTGCCGGTGGCGATGATGCGGCCGCCGCCGGCGCCGCCTTCGGGGCCGAGATCGACGATCCAGTCGGCGGTCTTGATCACGTCGAGGTTGTGCTCGATCACCACCACCGTGTTGCCGTGCTCGACCAGGCGATGCAGCACGCGCAGCAGCTGCTCGATGTCGTGGAAATGCAGGCCGGTGGTCGGTTCGTCGAGGATGTACAGCGTGCTGCCGGTGTCGCGCCGCGACAGCTCCTTCGACAGCTTGACGCGCTGCGCCTCGCCGCCGGACAGCGTGGTCGCGCTCTGGCCCAGCTTGATGTAGCCGAGGCCGACGTCGATCAGCGTCTCCAGCTTGCGCGCCAGCATCGGCACGTTCTCGAACAGCTTCAGCGCGTCCTCGACGGTCATGTCGAGCACGTCGGCGATGGTGTGGCCCTTGTAGGTGATCTCCAGCGTCTCGCGGTTGTAGCGCTTGCCGTGGCAGACGTCGCAAGGCACGTAGACGTCGGGCAGGAAGTGCATCTCTACCTTGATCAGGCCGTCGCCCTCGCAGGCTTCGCAGCGGCCGCCGCGCACGTTGAAGCTGAAGCGCCCGGCCTGGTAGCCGCGCGCACGCGCTTCCGGCACCTGCGCGAACAGCTCGCGCAGCGGCGTGAACAGACCGGTGTAGGTGGCCGGGTTGGAACGCGGCGTGCGGCCGATCGGCGATTGGTCGATGTCGACCACCTTGTCGAACAGCCCCAGTCCCTCGATCGATTCGAACGGCGCCGGCTGCTCGCCGGCGCCGTTCAGTTCGGCGGCGGCGTGGCGGAACAGGGTGTCGTTGATCAGCGTCGACTTGCCCGAGCCGGACACGCCGGTGACGCAGGTGAACAGGCCGGCCGGGATCTCCAGGTCGACGTGCTGCAGGTTGTTGCCGCAGGCGCCCTTCAGCCGCAGCATGCGTTCCGGGTCGGCGACGCGGCGCTGTTTCGGCACCTCGATGACGCGGCGGCCGGCCAGGTAGTCGCCGGTCAGCGAGCGCGGCGCGGCGACGATGTCGGCGACGCCGCCCTGCGCGACCACCTCGCCGCCGTGCACGCCGGCGCCGGGGCCGATGTCGACGATGTGGTCGGCGGCGCGGATGGCGTCCTCGTCGTGCTCGACCACGATCACCGTGTTGCCGAGGTCGCGCAGGCGCGTGAGCGTGCCGAGCAGACGCTCGTTGTCGCGCTGGTGCAGGCCGATCGAAGGTTCGTCCAGCACGTACATCACGCCGACCAGGCCGGCGCCGATCTGGCTGGCCAGGCGGATGCGCTGCGCCTCGCCGCCGGACAGCGAGTCGGCCTGGCGGTCGAGGGTGAGATAGTCGAGGCCGACGTCGACCAGGAAGCGCAGGCGCTCGCGGATCTCCTTGACGATCTTCGCCGCGATCTCGCCGCGCCAGCCGGCGAGCTTCAGCGCGTCGAAGAAGCCGAGCGCGCGATCGATCGACAGCGACGCGAGCTGCGGCAGCGTGTGCTCGGCGACGAACACGTGGCGCGCGGAGCGGTTGAGGCGCTGGCCGCCGCAGTCGGGGCAGGGCTGCTCGGCGATGTACTTGGCCAGTTCCTCGCGCACCGCCGCCGATTCGGTTTCGCGGTAGCGGCGCTCGAGATTGGGCAGGATGCCCTCGAAGCGGTGCTCGCGGGTGACCTTGCCGCCGCGCTCGGTGAGGTAGCGGAAGGCGATCACCTCGTCGCCGGAGCCGTGCAGCACGGCGCGCTGCACCTTCGCCGGCAGCGCCTGCCAGGGCGTGTCGACGTCGAAGCCGTAGTGCTTCGCCAGCGACAGGAGCAGCTGGAAATAGTGCGCGTTGCGGCGGTCCCAGCCGCGCACCGCGCCGGCGGCCAGCGACAGCTCGGGGTGGGCGACCACGCGCTTGGCGTCGAACACCTGGGTGACGCCGAGGCCGTCGCAGGCGGGGCAGGCGCCGACCGGCGAGTTGAACGAGAACAGGCGCGGTTCCAGCTCCGGCAGCGAGTAGTCGCAGACCGGGCAGGAGTAGCGCGAGGAGTAGAGCTGCTCGGGCGCCTTGGCGTCGTCCATGTCGGCGACGATCGCCAGGCCTTCGCCCAGCCTGAGCGCCGTCTCGAAGGACTCGGCCAGGCGCTGCTTCAGCTCCGGGCGCGGGCGGAAACGGTCGATCACCGCCTCGATGGTGTGCTTCTGGCGCAGCGCCAGCGTCGGCACCGCGTCGAGGTCGTACACCGTGCCGTCGACGCGCGCGCGCACGTAACCCTGCGCGCGCAGCTGCTCGAACACCTGCACGTGCTCGCCCTTGCGCTCGCGCACCACCGGCGCCAGCAGCATCCAGCGCCTGTCCGCGTCCAGCGCCAGCGCGGCGTCGACCATCTGGCTGACCGTCTGCGCCTCCAGCGGGATGCCGTGGTCGGGGCAGCGCGGCGTGCCGACGCGCGCGTACAGCAGGCGCAGGTAGTCGTAGACCTCGGTGATGGTGCCGACCGTCGAGCGCGGATTGTGCGAGGTGGACTTCTGCTCGATCGAGATCGCCGGCGACAGGCCCTCGATGTGGTCGACGTCCGGCTTTTCCATCATCGACAGGAACTGCCGCGCGTACGCCGACAGCGACTCGACGTAGCGGCGCTGGCCCTCGGCGTAGATGGTGTCGAACGCCAGCGAGGACTTGCCCGAGCCGGACAGGCCGGTGATCACGATCAGCCGGTCGCGGGGCAGGTCGAGGTCGACGTTCTTGAGGTTGTGGGTGCGGGCGCCGCGGATGCGGATGGTGTCCATGACGCGGGGAGATGGGGGCGGGTCCGCTACTATAACAACCGCCCGATCTCACCCCCGGAGACGGCCGCCGGTCGCAGCCGGCGCAGGGCGGAAGCGCCGCGCAGCGGCGCTTCCGCCGTCCGCGCCCGGTGCCGGCCCCGGCGGAAACCGCTGCGCGGTTCCGCCCTGCGGCGGGCTCGGGGGGGCGACGCGGGCGCGGTTTGACCTGCGGCCCGGCCCCCCGCTATACTCGCGCGTTCGCAACACCATCCAGAAGAACTACAGAAGGGTCATCCGCCATGTACGCAGTCATCAAGACCGGCGGCAAGCAGTACCGCGTGATGCAGGGCGAAGTCCTGCGCGTCGAGCTGCTGCCCGCCGAAGTGGACAGCACCGTCCAGTTCGACCAGGTCCTCATGGTCGGCGAGGGCGAGTCGGTCAAGGTCGGCACGCCGCTGGTCGCCGGCGCCACGGTGAGCGCCAAGGTGCGCGCGCACGGCCGCGCGGACAAGGTCCGCATCGTCAAGTTCCGCCGCCGCAAGCACCATCGCAAGCAGATGGGCCACCGGCAGCACTACACCGAAATCGAGATCACGGGCATCAGCGCCTGAGCGCGGGCCGGAGGTAAGTAGCCATGGCACACAAAAAAGCTGGCGGCTCCACGCGTAACGGCCGCGATTCCAACCCGAAGTACCTGGGCATCAAGATCTACGGCGGCCAGAAGGTCGAGGCCGGCAACATCATCGTGCGTCAGCGCGGCACCCGGTTCCATCCGGGCGTCGGCGTCGGCTGCGGCCGCGACTACACGCTGTTCGCGCTGGTCGACGGCACGGTGGAGTTCACCACCAAGGGCCCGCAGAGCCGCCGCACCGTGAACGTCAAAGCGGGCTGAGCCCGTCCGCCACGTTTGCGACAGAGCCCCGCCATGCGCGGGGCTCTTCGTTTCGGCAGGTTCTCTTCGCGCGGCTTCCGTACCGTCATTTCGGCTTGCGCCGGAATGACGCCAGGTTGTTACGCTTTTCCCGAGTCCCGAGTCCCGAGTCCCGAGTCCCGAGTCCCGAGTCCCGCCTATATCCTGCCGCCCATGAAATTCGTCGACGAAGCCAACATCAAGGTCTGTGCCGGCGACGGCGGCAACGGCTGCGTCAGCTTCCGCCGCGAGAAGTTCATCCCGTTCGGCGGCCCCGACGGCGGCGACGGCGGGGCGGGCGGCAGCGTCTGGCTGGAAGCCGACGAGAACCTCAACACCCTGATCGACTTCCGCCACCAGCGCGTGTTCCGCGCCGAGCGCGGGCAGAACGGCATGGGCCGGCAGATGTCCGGCAAGGGCGGCGAGGACTGCGTGATCCGCGTGCCGGTCGGCACGGTGGTGATCAGCCTCGACACCGACGAGACCATCGGCGACCTGACCGCGCACGGTCAGCGCCTGCGGGTGGCGCAGGGCGGCCACGGCGGCCGCGGCAACGTCCACTTCAAGAGCTCGGTCAACCGCGCGCCGCGCCGCGCCACGCCGGGCACGCCCGGCGAGGTGCGCGAGCTGAAGCTGGAGCTGAAGCTGCTGGCCGACGTCGGCCTGCTCGGCTTTCCCAATGCCGGCAAGTCCACCTTCATCCGCGCGGTGTCCGCGGCGACACCGCGCGTCGCCGACTACCCGTTCACCACGCTGCATCCCAACCTCGGCGTGGTGCGCGTCGAGGCCGACAAGAGCTTCGTGATCGCCGACATCCCCGGCCTGATCGAGGGCGCGGCCGAAGGCGCCGGCCTGGGCGTGCAGTTCCTCAAGCACGTCTCGCGCACGCGCCTGCTGCTGCACCTGGTCGACATGGCGCCGCTGGACGGCGGCGATCCGGTCGGGCAGGTGCGCGCGATCGAGCGCGAGCTGGCGAAGTTCGACCCGGCGCTGCTGGCGCGCCCGCGCTGGTTGGTGCTGAACAAGGCCGACCTGCTGGCGCCCCAGGAGCGCGAGGCGATGGCGCGCGGGATCGTCGAGCGGCTGGGCTGGACCGCGCCCTGGTTCGTCGTCTCGGCGATCGCGCGCGAGGGCACCTGGGAGGTCTGCCTGCGCGTGCAGGCGTTCTTCGACGCGCTGAAGACCGCGGCGGCCGAAGCGGCCGCCGAGGCCGCGGCGCGCGGCGGGGCGGCCTGATGCCGGTCCGCGCGCGGGAGGTCGAGGCAACAAAAAAGCCGGCTCGCGCCGGCCTTTTTGCGTTCGCGCCGCGGTCGGGCTCAGCCCAGCGCGCGGATGTGCGCGGTCAGGCGGCTCTTGTGGCGCGAGGCCTTGTTCTTGTGGATCAGGCCGCGGCTGGCGTAGCGGTCCAGCACCGGTTCGGCGGCCTTGTAGGCGGCCTCGGCGGCGGCCTTGTCCTTCGCCTCCAGGGCCTTCACGACCTTCTTGATCGCCGAGCGCAGCATCGAACGCTGGCTGGCATTGCGCATGCGGCGCACTTCCGCCTGCCTCGCGCGCTTCTTCGCGGACTTGATGTTAGCCAAGGGAAAACTCCAAACGCCGGTGTCGGAAAAAGGCGCTAAGTATGCGGAAGAATCGCCACAGGGTCAACTACTTGGGGGGTGCGCCCCGGGGGCGGGCATGAGCCGGCCCAGCCTGCTGCGCGGGCTGTTGTCGTTCAGTTCGATGACCATGCTCTCGCGCGTGCTGGGTCTGGCGCGCGACGTGGCGATGAGCCACGTCTTCGGCGCCAACGCCGCGACCGACGCCTTCGTGGTGGCGTTCCGCATCCCCAACTTCATGCGCCGGCTGTTCGCGGAAGGTTCCTTCAGCACCGCCTTCGTGCCGGTGTTCACCGAGGTCAAGGAAACCCGCGACCACGCCGAGCTGAAGGAACTGACCGCGCGCGTCGCCGGCACCCTCGGCGGGGTGCTGCTGGTGGTCACGGCGCTCGGCCTGCTCTTCGCGCCGCAGGTGGCGTCGCTGTTCGCGCCCGGCGCGCTGGACGAGCCGCACAAGTTCGACCTGACCATCGAGCTGCTGCGGCTGACGTTTCCGTTCCTGCTGTTCGTCTCGCTGACGGCGCTGGCCGGCGGCGTGCTCAACAGCTTCCATCGTTTCGCCCTGCCGGCGCTGGCGCCGGTGATCCTCAACCTGTGCATGATCGCCGGCGCGCTGTGGCTGGCGCCGCGCCTGCAGGTGCCGATCCTGTCGATGGGCTGGGCGGTGCTGGTCGCCGGCGTCCTGCAGTTGCTGTTCCTGCTGCCGGCCGTGCGCGGGCTCGACCTGCTCGCGCTGCCGCGCTGGGGCTGGAACCATCCCGGCGTGCGCCGCATCCTGCGGCTGATGGTGCCGACCCTGTTCGGCTCCTCGATCGCCCAGCTCAACCTGCTGCTGGACACGATCCTGGTCACCTACCTCGTCACCGGCTCGCAGACCTGGCTGTACCAGGCCACGCGTTTCCTCGAGCTGCCGCTGGGCGTGTTCGGCGTCGCGCTCGGCACCGTGATCCTGCCTTCGCTGGCGCGGCACCACGTCGCCACCGACCGCGCCGGCTTCTCCGGCGCGCTGGACTGGGCGCTGCGCGTCACCCTGCTGATCGCGATGCCGGCGATGTTCGCGCTGATGCTGCTGGCGCAGCCGATCGTGGCGACGTTCTTCCAGAACGGCGAATACACGGCCTTCGATACGCGGATGACGGCGCTGGCGATCCTCGCGCTGGGCCTGGGCGTGCCGGCGATCGCGCTGGTGCGCACGCTGCTGCCGGCGTTCTACGCCCGGCAGGACACGAAGACGCCGGTGCGTGCGGGCGTGGTCGCCTTGGTCGCCAACATGCTGTTCAACTTCGCGCTGATCGCGTTGCTGTTCGTGCTGTGGGCGCCGCCCGAACTGAAGCGCCTGCCGTGGCTGGCGGGCGTCGCCCGGCAGCCGGGGCTGCACGTCGGGCTGGCGTTCGCGAGCTCGCTGTCGAGCTGGCTCAATTTCCTGCAGTTGTGGCACTACCTCGAGCGCGCCGGGGTGTACCGGCGCCAGCCCGGCTGGACGCGGCACTGGCTGCGCCTGGGGCTCGCCTGCGCGGCCATGGTCGCGGTGCTGGCCGCGGGGCTCTGGCTCTGGCCGTGGGCGCAATGGACGGAGGTGCGGGTGGCGACGCGCGCGTGGCGGCTGGCGGCGCTGGTGGCCGCGGGCGGCGCGGTCTATGTCGGCGCGCTGTTCGCCGCCGGTTTCCGTCTGCGCGACCTGCGCGCGCACTGAAGCGCGCCGCGGCCATGATGCACCGCAGCGCAACCGCTATACTCGCGGCATGGTGAAGGTTTTCCGGGATGTCGCGGGGCCGTGCCTGGCCCCCGGCGGCAGCGTCGTCGCCGTGGGCGCGTTCGACGGGCTGCATCGCGGCCACCGCGCGCTGCTCGCGCGCGTGCGCGAGCGCGCCGCGGCGCGCTCGCTGGTTCCCGTGACGGTCAGCTTCGAGCCGCTGCCGCGGCAGTTCTTCGCGCGCGGCGAGCCGCTGCCGCGCCTGTCCTCGCTGCGCGAGAAGCTGCTCGGCTTCGCCGAGGCCGGCATCGAGGCGACGCTGCTGCTGCGCTTCGACGCCGCCCTGGCGGCGATGCCCGCGGAGACCTTCGTGCGCGAGGTGCTGGCCGCGCGGCTGGGCGCGCGCGAGATCTGGGTGGGCGAGGATTTCCGCTTCGGTCACCGGCGCGGCGGCGATCTGGCCATGCTGCAGCGCCTCGGCGGCGCGCTCGGCTTCGAGGCGCACGCGCTGCCGCCGGTGTCGGCCGACGGCGAGCGCGTGTCCGCCTCGCGCATCCGCGCGCTGCTGGCCGCGGGCGAATTCGCGTCGGCGGCGCGCCTGCTGGGCCGGCCGTTCGCGATCGGCGGGCGCGTGGTGCGCGGCGAACGGCTCGGCCGCAAGCTCGGCTATCCCACCGCCAACCTGCGCCTCGGCCGGCGCGTCGCGCCGGTCGGCGGCATCTTCGCGGTGCGCGTGCGCGGCATCGGCGACGCCCCGTGGCCGGGCGTGGCCAGCCTCGGCGTGCGCCCGACGGTGGACGGCCGCGAGCCGCTGCTCGAGGCGCACCTGTTCGATTACGACGGCGACCTCTATGGCCGCCGCATCGAGGTGGAGTTCGTCGCCAAGCTGCGCGAGGAGGCGAAGTTCCCCGACCTGGACGCGCTCAAGCGCCAGATGGATCGCGACGCCGCCGAGGCGCGCCGCCTGCTGGGCGGCGCGCGCGCGGCCGCCGGAGCCCGAACGTGAGCATCGACTACAAGCACACCATCAACCTGCCCGCCACCGATTTCCCCATGCGCGGCGACCTGCCCAAGCGCGAGCCCGGCTGGCTGGCGGAATGGGAGCGGGCCGGACGCTACGCGCAGATCCAGCAGCGCACCGCCGCGCGCGACAAGGTGTTCGTCCTGCACGACGGCCCGCCGTACGCCAACGGCGCGATCCACATCGGCCACGCGGTCAACAAGATCCTCAAGGACATGGTGGTGCGCTCGAAGCTGCTGGCCGGCTACCGCGCGCCCTACGTGCCGGGTTGGGACTGCCACGGTCTGCCGATCGAGATCGCCGTCGAGAAGCAGTTCGGCAAGGTCGGCCACGGCCAGAGCGTGGACGCGCGCACGTTCCGGCAGAAGTGCCGCGAGTACGCCGCGCAGCAGATCGACCTGCAGCGCGCCGACTTCAAGCGCCTCGGCGTGCTCGGCGACTGGGAAAACCCCTACCGCACCATGGACTTCGCCTACGAGGCGAACATGCTGCGCGCGCTGGCGAAGATCTACGCCAACGGCCACGTCACGCGCGGCTTCAAGCCGGTGCACTGGTGCTTCGACTGCGGCTCGGCGCTGGCCGAGGCGGAGATCGAATACCAGGACAAGACCTCGCCGGCGATCGACGTGGCTTTCGACGCGGTCGATCCGCGTGTGCTGGCCGCCAAGTTCGGCGTGGACGCCGGCGACGCCATCGTCGCCGTGCCGATCTGGACCACCACGCCGTGGACGCTGCCGGCCAACCTCGCGGTCGCGGTACACGGCCATTTCGAGTACGTGCTGGTCGAGGGCCCGCAACGCGCGGGCCGTCGCGTGCTGCTGGTGCTGGCCGAGCCGCTGGCGGCGGCCGCGCTGAAGCGCTACGGCGTCGACGCGGTGCGGGTGCTCGGCCGCGCGCACGGCGCGACGCTGGAACATGTGCGGCTGCGCCATCCGTTCCATGCGCGCGAAGTGCCGCTGATCCTCGGCGAGCACGTCACCGCCGACGCCGGCACCGGCGCCGTGCACACCGCGCCGGGCCACGGCCAGGAGGACTACGCGGTCGGCCAGCGCTATGGCCTCGGCGTGCTGAACCCCGTCGACGGACGCGGCGTGTACCTGCCCGGCACCGAACGGTTCGCCGGCCAGCACATCTGGAAGGCCGACGACGCCATCGTCGAGCTGCTGCGCGAGCGCGGCGTGTTGCTGGCGGCGGCGAAGCTGACGCACAGCTACCCGCACTGCTGGCGGCACAAGACGCCGGTGGCGTTCCGCGCCACCCCGCAGTGGTTCATCGGCATGGAGCAGGCCGGCCTGCGCGCGACCGCGCTGGACGCGATCGAGCGCGTGCGCTGGGTGCCGGCGTGGGGCGAGGAGCGCATCGCCGGCATGATCGAGGGCCGTCCGGACTGGTGCATCTCGCGCCAGCGCACCTGGGGCGTGCCGATCGCGCTGTTCGTCGAGCGCGCCGGCGGCGAGCCGCATCCGCGCACCGTCGAGCTGCTGGAGCAGGTCGCGCGGCGGGTGGAGCAGGGCGGCATCGACGCCTGGTACGAGCTGGACGCGCGCGAGCTGCTGGGCGCGGAGGCCGAGCGCTACGAGAAGGTCGAGGACGTGCTCGACGTCTGGTTCGACTCCGGCGTCACCCACGCCTGCGTGATCGGCGCGCGGCCCGAGCTGCAGGCGAACGGCGCGGCCGAATACAAGGTGATGTACCTCGAAGGCTCCGACCAGCACCGCGGCTGGTTCCAGTCCTCGCTGCTGACCTCGTCGGCGATGCACGGCCGCGCGCCGTACGACCACGTGCTCACCCACGGCTTCACCGTGGACGCGCAGGGCCGCAAGATGTCGAAGTCGGTCGGCAACGTGGTCGCGCCGCAGAAGGTGATGGACACGCTCGGCGCCGACATCCTGCGCCTGTGGGTGGCCGCGACCGACTACCGCAACGAGATGTCGGTGTCCGACGAGATCCTGAAGCGCGTCGCCGACAGTTACCGGCGCATCCGCAACACCGCGCGCTTCCTGCTCGGCAACCTCGACGGCTTCGATCCCGGGCGCCACCTGCTGCCGGTGGACCAGTGCCTGCTGCTGGACCAGTGGGCGGTGCAGCAGGCCCACGACGCGCAGCAGGCGATCGTCGCCGCCTACGAGCGCTACGACTTCCCGGAGATCGTGCAGCGCGTGCAGAACTTCTGCACCAACGAGATGGGCGCGCTGTACCTCGACATCACCAAGGACCGCCTCTACACCATGCCGACCGACAGCCGCGGCCGGCGCAGCGCGCAGAGCGCGATGTACCGCATCCTCGAGGCGATGGTGCGCTGGCTGGCGCCGATCCTGGCGTTCACCAGCGAGGAGATCTGGCGGCACATGCCGGGCGCGCGCGGCGAGTCGGTGCTGTTCGAGACCTGGTACGCCGGCCTGCAGGCGACGCAGGGCACGCCCGAGCAGCGCCGTTTCTGGGCCGACCTGCTGGCGTTGCGCGAGGGCGCCTCGAAGGTGCTGGAGGAGATGCGCAAGGCCGGCACGCTGGGCGCGTCGCTGGAAGCCGAGGTCGTCGTCCACGCCGATGCCGCGCTGCGCGCGCGCTATGCGGAGGTCGGCGACGAGCTGCGCTTTTTCTTCATCACTTCAGGTTTGGCGCTGGCCGATGCCGCGACCAGGCCCGCCGACGCCGCGCGCGTGGCGCTGGCGGACGGCGAGGCGTGGGTGACCGCCGCCGCCAGCGGCGCCGCGAAGTGCGTGCGCTGCTGGCACCATCGCGCCGACGTCGGCGCGCACGCGGACCATCCGGAACTGTGCGGCCGCTGCGTCGAGAACGTCGTCGGCGCCGGCGAGGATCGCCGCTACTTCTGAGACGCGCATGACCCCGACCTCCAAACCCAACGCGCTGTCCTGGCTGTGGCTGTCCGCCGCGGTGATCGCGCTCGACCAGGCGACCAAGCAGTGGGTGCTGGCCGCGCTGGAGCCGTACATGCCGCACGCGGTGATCCCCGGGCTGCTGAACTGGACGCTGGCGTTCAACACCGGCGCGGCCTTCAGCTTCCTCGCCGACGCCGCCGGCTGGCAGCGCTGGTTTTTCGTGGCGCTGGCGGTGCTGGTCAGCGGGGTGCTGGCGGTGTGGCTGGCGCGCACCGGTCGGCGCGACTGGCGCACCGCGCTGCCGCTGGCGCTGGTGGTGGGCGGCGCGCTCGGCAACCTGATCGACCGGCTGCGCCTCGGCCACGTGGTCGATTTCGTCCAGGTCTACTGGCGGCAGTGGGCGTTTCCGGCGTTCAACGTGGCCGATTCGGCGATCAGCGTCGGCGCGGTGCTGCTGATCGCGTTCGGCCTGTTCGGTGGGAAAGCGACGCAGGCTGGGCGATAATGCCCCGTCGCCGGATCCGCGGCGTACCGCCCTGCAGCAGCGACCGTGGCCGCGGCGCATGGCGCAGACCCGCAAGCGCGGTCGCGACCATGGCCGCTTTGCGGGGGCATGATCCGGATCGCTTGTGTTCCTCGAGGCGCCGATGGAAGTCCTGCTCGCCAATCCCCGCGGTTTCTGCGCCGGCGTCGACCGCGCCATCGCCATCGTCGAGCGCGCGCTGGAATCCTACGGCGCGCCGATCTACGTGCGCCACGAGGTGGTGCACAACCGCTACGTGGTCGACGGCCTGCGCGCACGCGGCGCGGTGTTCGTCGACGAGCTGCACGAGGTGCCGGACGGCGCCACCGTGATCTTCAGCGCCCACGGCGTCTCGCAGGCCGTGCGCGAGGAAGCTGCGCGGCGCGGCCTCAAGGTGTTCGACGCCACCTGCCCGCTGGTCACCAAGGTGCACATGGAGGTGGCAAGGCTCGGCCGCGCCGGCCGCGACGTGGTGCTGATCGGTCACGCCGGCCATCCCGAGGTCGAGGGCACGATGGGGCAGTGGGACGCTTCGAACGAAGGCGCCATCCATCTGGTCGAGACCGTGGCCGACGTCGCCGGGCTGGCGCCGCGGCGCGCGGATGCGCTGGCCTACGTCACCCAGACCACGCTGTCGGTGGACGATACCAAGGCGATCATCGAGGCGCTGCGCGCGCGCTTCCCCGGCATCGAGGGCCCGCGCAAGGACGACATCTGCTACGCCACGCAGAACCGCCAGAACGCCGTGCGCCAGCTCGCCAGCCAGGTCGGCCTGGTGCTGGTGGTGGGCTCGCGCAACAGCTCCAATTCCAACCGCCTGCGCGAACTGGCGGAGAAGCAGGGCGTGCCGGCCTATCTGATCGACGGCCCCGACTGCATCCGCCGCGAATGGCTGGAGGGCGTCACCAGCATCGGCCTGACCGCCGGCGCCTCCGCGCCCGAGCAGCTGGTCAAGCAGGTGCTGGCGCGTCTGCGCGAGTGGGGCGCGACCGGCGTGCGCGAGCTGTACGGCGAGAGCGAGGACGTCACCTTCGCCCTGCCGAAGGAGCTGCGGCTGGCCGGCTGATCGGCTTGCGCGGCGCGGCGCCGCCTTCTAGAATTTCGCGTTCTTCAGCCGGAATAGCTCAGCTGGTAGAGCGGCGCATTCGTAATGCGTAGGTCGGGGGTTCGAATCCCTTTTCCGGCACCAGATCCCGCGCTCCGCTCCGGCCATCGGACGGGCGCCCGCGCGAGGCCCGGCCCTGCCGGGCCTCGCGCGTTTCGCGGGGCGCGTGAACCGCGTCACACGGCGCGGCCGGACGCATGCCGCTCGTCGGGGAAATCGCGCCGGCGATCCGTCCGGCGCTGGCCGGCGCCCGGGCGCCGACTATGCTGAAGGCGGGGAAGACCATCGGGGGTCCCGTCGATGATGCATTTCGGTTCGGCGCGCGCCGCGCGGGGCGTGTCCCTGCTCGAGGTCATGGTCGCGATCGTCGTCTTCAGCCTCGGCCTGCTCGGGCTGGCGCTGATGCAGATCAAGGGCGCGCAGTTCGGCAAGGAGGCGGGCTCGCGCACGCACGCGATCATGCAGGCGCGCAGCATCGCCGACGCCATGCGCGCCAATCCGGTCGGCGTCAGCCACGGCGCCTACGTGACCGCCGCCGCGACGCCGCCCACGGCGCTGGTCAGCTGCGCCAGCAACTGCACGCCCGACCAGGTGGCGGCGAACGACGTGTACTCGTGGCTGCAGCGGCTGCAGACGGAGTCCGCCGGCGCCGGCGGCACGATCGCGGGGCCGTCCAGCGTCACCGGCGCCTACACGGTCACGGTGACCTGGTCCGGCCAGAGCGCGACCGGCACCAACGCCAGCGACACCTACAGTTTCGACTACCTGCCGTGAGGTGCGCGCCGTGAGCCGTCAATCCCGCATCCGCCGCGCGCCGCGCCAGCGCGGCTTTTCGCTGATCGAGCTGATGGTCGCGATGGTGCTCGGCCTGATCGTCGTGGCCGGCCTGATCAACGTCCTGCTCGCCAACCGCAAGGCCTTCCACCTGCAGGAGAGCGGCAACTACACGCAGCAGAACATGCGCTTCGCCAGCGGCGCCATCGGCTACTCGCTGCGCGAGGCGGGCTTCTGGGGCGGCAACCGCGCCGGCAACGTGACGTTCACCAGCCAGGCGAACACCGCCACCTTCAGCAGCCGCAGCGGCTGCGATTCGAGCTGGGTGCGCGACGTCACCAACGAGATCTACGGCTACGTCGGCGGCAGCTCCTTCCCGCTGGCCGGTTGCGTGCCCAACAGCAACTACATCAAGGGCTCCGACGTGGTGGTGGTGCGCTATTCCGGCCCCGACGGCATCAACCCGGCGGCGGCCTCCACCATCGCGGCGACGCCCGTCGCGGCGTTCGTGGTATCCGCGGTCGGCCAGCAGGCGGCGATGTTCAAGAACGGCGAGACCGTGCCGACGACGCCCGCGGCCAGCGCGATCGGCCGCTACGTCTATCCCTACCACGTCGAGATGTACTACCTGCAGCCTTGCAGCGATGCCGGCGCCGACGGCATCTGCGGCACCGCCGACGACGGCGACGCCGCGGAGCCGGTGCCCACGCTGATGCGTCTGCGCCTCGGCAGCTCCGGTCTCGTCGCCGAGCCGGTGGTCGAGGGCATCGAGCAGCTGAAGGTCGAGTACGGGGTGATGGATCCCGCCAACCCCAACCAGATCGTGCCGGTGCGCTACCTGTCCGCCGCGGCGGTGACCTCCGGCAACCTGTGGCCGCAGGTGATCGCGGTCAAGCTCGGCCTGGTGGCGGTGGGGCAGACGCCGGATCAGGGCGTCGGCTACTCGGGCACGTTCGCGCTGACGCCCGATCTCGCGACCGGCGACGCCAACGCCTGCACCTACTCGGTCACGCCGACCAGCGTCGACACCAGCAAGTGCGTCGGCTTCACGCCGTATTCGCGCGGCAGCTTCACCGCCGGCAAGTTCGTGCGCACGGCCTTCGTGCAGACCGTGCAGATCCGCAACCGCATCAGGAACAAGTGATGAGCAGCAACGTGACCACCGCGCGTCGCCAACGAGGCGTCGCCCTGTTCGTGGGACTGGTGTTCCTGGTCGTGCTGTCCGTGGTCGCGGTGATCGCGATGCAGGGCACGCTGCTGGAAATGCGCATGGTCAACAACGTCGCCAGCAGCGAGCACGCCTTCGAAACATCGGAGACGATGCGCACCGCGCTGACCACGTCCGGATCGACCTCGATCTTCGAGGAGCACATCTTCAACCGCGGCTGGCCGGCGTCCTGGAGCGGCGACATTCCCGACGACAATTTCGATTTCGACCCGAGCAAGGCGCCCTGGAACGCGTTCGAGCGCGGCCTCACCCGCGACAGCAACGGCCATCCCGAGCTGCTCTACGGCAGCCTGCAGGCGGGCGAGGACCTGTACGCGCCGAACACCTGGAAGACCGACGTGATGCTGTGCCTGCCGCCCGTCGGCAACAGCTGCAACGGCTATCCGACCGCCGCGCTGGCCGTGGTGCCCGACGGCACCGTGCTCTCCGAGGGCAGCGGCGGCGCGCAGGCGGCGGGCTACCGCGGCATCGGCAGCGGCGCCGCCGGCGGCGGCGCTTCCAAGTTCTTCGAAGTGATGAGCGTCGCCACCGCGGCCGGCAACGGCCGCGCGGTCACCATCAGCCAGTACCGCATCGCGGTACGCAACTGAATCCCGGCAGGAGCGTCGACATGCTGACCCGGACCTTTTCCCCCAAGGGCTTCGCCGCCGGCCTGGCGGCGGTACTGGCCGCCCTGCCGATGCTGGCGGCGCCGCCCGTTTCCGCCGCGCAGATCTCCGACAAGACGATGGGCGATTTCACCGCCTATCCGGTGATCAACACCAGCGCCGTGCCGCCGTTGACGATGTTCGTGATGTCGCGCGACGAGCAGCTCTACATCAAGGCCTATACCGACTACACGGACCTCGACGGCGACGGCATCGTCGACACCACCTACAACAACAACTTCAACTATTCCGGCTATTTCGACCCCAACGTCTGCTACACCTACGACACCACGATCAGCGTCAACAGCCAGTCCGGCGCCTTCACCGCCTCCGGCGCGGCGACCAACCACCAGTGCAGCGGCCAGTGGAGCGGCAACTTCCTCAACTGGGCGGCGATGAGCCGCATCGACGTGCTGCGCTACGTGCTGTATGGCGGCTATCGCGCCGTCGACTCCACCACCCAGACCGTGCTGGAACGCTCGTTCATCCCCAGCGACCTGCACGCGTGGGTGAAGGTCTACAACAACGCCGACGTCAATCTGTACACGCCGTACAGCACCTATCCGATCTCGATGTGCAACGTGTCGATCGCCGACAGCACGACGACGTTGTCCAACAACAGCCCGCCGTTGCTGCGCGTGGCCAAGGGCGCCTACACCGAGTGGGGCTCGACGGCGCGCGAGCAGTGCCTGTGGCGCGAGACCATCACGGCCAAGTGGAGCGGCGCCGACATCAATCCGGGCGACTACGCCTCGCGCAGCAACGACAAGCTCGACGAGCTGAACGTGCGCGTGCAGGTGTGCAACGCCAGCGGCACGCGCGAATCGTTCTGCCAGGCCTACGTCGACGGCAGCGGCGTCACCCACTACAAGCCGGTCGGCCTGCTGCAGAAGTACGGCGAGAAGCAGCAGATGCGCTTCGGCCTGATCTCCGGCAGCTACTCGGCGCCGCGCACCGGCGGCATCCTGCGCCGCAACATCAATTTCATCGCCAACAACGGCGGCGACGCCACCTGCGCGAACAGCAAGAACGAAATCAACCTGCAGACCGGCCAGTTCTGCAACCAGAGTTCCGGCAACGAGGGCATCGTCAACACCCTCAACCGTTTCCACATCGTCGGCTGGGACGCCAACAGCGACGTCTACACCGACTGCCCCACCTACGGCATCCTGCAGCGCGACGTGCAGGGCGCCAACGGCCACCTGCTCGACCCCGACGGCTCCGGCGGCTACACGACCGCCTACAAGTGCAAGGACTCCGGCAATCCGCTGGCCGAGATGTACGCCGAGGCGCTGCGCTACATCGTCGGCAACGGCGCCACGCCGACCAGCAGCTACAACCCCAGCGAATCGTCGCTGAGCGACCTGTCCAACCGGCCGGCGACGGTGCCGTCGATGACCGGCCTGCCGAACGCGACCTGGAAGGATCCGTACAAGACCGCCAGCAACCCCGACGGCGCGCCGTACTGCGCCAACTGCAACATCGTGGTGCTCACCACCGGCCTCAACTCGTTCGACTCCGACGGCATCGGTACGGTGCCGAACCTGAACCTGCAGGCCGACGCCGCCACCACCCTGGTCGGCAACAACGAGCAGCTCAATACCAAGACCAGCACGGGCGCGCCGCCGCAGTGGCTGCTGGGCCGCGTCGGCCCGCTGACCAGCACGACCTACCAGGACACCTGCCTGCCGCAGACGGTGACCGACCTGGCGCAGGCGCACGGCATCTGCCCAGACATCCCCTCGCTGGAAGGCGGCTACCAGCTCGCCGGCCTGGCCTACGAGGCCTGGACCAGCGACCTCCGCCCGGACCTGAGCGGCACGCAGAAGGTGCAGACCTACGCCATCGCCTTGGCGGAGACCCTGCCGACGTTCCAGATCCCGGTTTCCACCGGCGGCGGCAACTACGACCTGATCACCATCACGCCGGCCTGCCAGGCCAACAACAACGGCGGCGCCACGCTGGGCAGCACCACCGGCTGGCGCAGCTGCTATCTCGGCAACCTGGTGATCGGTCAGAAGGTGTCCACGACGCTGTCGCAGAGCGACTGGCTGAAGATCGTCAACAACCAGTCGCCCAGCAGTCCCGGCACCTGCGATGCCACGACCACCAACAAGTCGACCAGTTGCCGGGTGTTCGGCCTGCCGACGACGTCCGATTCGCACGGCCCGACCTCGGGCAGCTTCGAGATCGTCTGGGAGGACTCGCAGTGGGGCAACGACCACGACCAGGACGTCACCGAGCTGCTGAGCTTCTGCCGCGGCGCCATGTGCCGCTATGACGGCAACAACGACGGCACGCCCGACATCTGCGAGGGCACGCCGTCCAACGCCTGCAACGCCAGCAACATCCAGGACAGCCAGATCCTGGTGCGCACCGAGGCGCTGGTCGCCTTCGCGGGCAACGCCCTGCAGATCGGCTACACCACCGCTGGCGCGTTCAACGCCGGCAACGGCCAGGCCGCCAGCGGCGCCAAGTTCACCGTGCTGCGGCCGGGCAACACCAACGGCAGCCTGCTGTTCGGCAGCTACGGCGGCGCGCGCAACTGGACGCCGCCGTCGGTGGAGAAGTACACCACCGGCCCGGCCGAGCAGCGTGCGCTGGAGAACCCGCTGTTCTTCGCCGCCAAGTACGGCGGCTTCAACGACAAGGACGGCAACAACCTGCCCACCTACAGCGATCCGTCGGAGTGGGACATCACCAACAACTTCACCGGCCAGAAGGGCGCCGACGGCATCCCGGACAACTACTTCCTGGTGCGCAATCCGGCGCAGTTGTACGCGCGCCTGTCGCAGGTGTTCGACTCCATCCTCAAGCGCGCCGGTTCCGGTACCGCCGCGGCCGTGGTGTCGAACAGCGCGCGCGGCATCGGCCTGACCTACCAGGCCCTGTACCTGCCCGAGCGCAAGGACGCGGCCGGCCGCGTCGTCAGCTGGATCGGCTCGCTGAACGGCATCTGGACGGACACCTTCGGCCTGCTGCGCGAGGACGGCAACGCCAACGCCGTGCTCGACGACTACGACACCGATCCGGCGATCGCGTTCTTCTACGACACCGTCGATCGGCGCACCAAGTTCAAGCGCTTCACCCTGACGGCGTCCGAGCAGCAGGATCCGTCGACCTTCAATCCGGAGACCTCGCCGAACTACACGGTGCACGAGCTGGACGAACTGCGCACGGTGTGGAGCGCGCAGAAGCAGCTGTGGAGCAACAGCAGCACCTTCGCCGGCCAGCGCAGCACCTACCAGGCGGGCATTACCGGCACCGGCCCCAGCCGCTACATCTTCACCTGGATCGACGCCAACCATAACGGCGTGGTCGACAGCGGCGAGCAGCAGCCGTTCGTGTGGAGCGGCGCCACGGCCGGCCCCGGCTTCTGGGGCAGCAAGACGACCACCAAGACCGGCAAGACGACCACCACGACCTATACCGGCAACTTCGAGTTCCTCAACACCGACGATCCGGGCGACGGCACCAGCGGCGAGGCCGAAAACATCGTCAACTGGATCCGCGGCTACGAAGTGTCGGGTCTGCGTTCGCGCGTGATCGACTACGACGACAACGGCACGCTGCGCACCATGCGCCTCGGCGACATCGTGAACTCGACGCCGGTGGTGGTGAGCGCACCCTCGGAGGCTTTCGACCTGCTGTACGGCGACGACACCTACGGCGCGTTCCGCAACGCCTACCGCAACCGCCGCCAGGTGGTCTACGTGGGCGCCAACGACGGCATGCTGCACGCCTTCAACGGCGGGTTCTTCAACGCGCGGCAGCAGAAGATCGGAACCCAGCCGCCGAAGGACGCGAACGGCAATTTCGTCCCCGTGCAGCCGACGCCCAACGGAGGGCCGCAGCCCGCCGATCCGACCGCCCAGCCGCTCGGCAGCGAGCTGTGGGCGTACGTGCCGGGCAACCTGCTGCCGCACCTGCGCTGGCTGACCCGCACCGACTACACCCACGTGTTCTACGTGGACGGCAACCCGGTGGTCACCGACGCCCGCGTGTTCGACACCGGCTCGTGCACGCCCACGGACGATCCCTGCGTCGACAGCGCCGGCCACGTCGACGGCTGGGGCACGATCATGATCGTGCCGTTCCGCCTGGGCGGCGGCCCCATCAACCAGCCGGTGGCCGACAACGGCTCCAGCGGCTGCGACCCGACCAATCCGGTGATCGGCACCGGCAAGTGCGTCACCAAGGCCTCGTACTCGGGCTTCGCGGTGCTGGACATCACCAACCCCGAGAAGGCGCCGACGCTGCTGGCGGAGATCATGGCGCCGGGCAACACCTACGCGGCGTCCATGCCGGCGATCGCGGTGGTGCATCCGACGGTGCAGCAGGGCCAGATCATCACCGGCGGCACTTCCGGCGGCAGCGTCGGCAAGTTCTTCCTGTTCGTCGGCTCGGGCCCGACCGACAACGGCGGCATCGGCAGCCAGGGCGGGCGCGCGGCGTCCACCGTGGGCATGAAGGTGGCCGTGTACGACCTCGCCACCCTGGCCGGTGCCAGCCACTCGATCACGCCGGTGCGCACCTTCGACTTCACCGACGTCGGCGCCACCGGCCTCGGCCAGAAGAGCTTCGCCGGCGACCTGCTGGCCTCCGACTACGATCTGAACTACGCGGCGGAGTCGATGTACTTCGGCAGCGTGCGCGATCAGCGCCCGGCCGGCAACACCGACGCCAACGAGTTCTCCGGTTCGCTGTACAAGATCGGCATCAACGAGGACGCCAATCCGGCGAACTGGACCGCGAACCTGGTCTACAACGTCGACCGGCCGATCACCGCGCACCCGACCATCGGCCGCAACAACCGCGGCGCGCCGATGGTGTTCTTCGGCACCGGCCGCATCTTCACCAAGTACGACATGGCGACCAAGGGCCAGCAGAAGATCGTCGGGCTGATCGACACCTCGCTGCTGCCGAACGCCGACGTGCAGCACAAGGCGCTGCCGCTGGCGACCAGCGACCTGGTCGACGTCACCAGCCTCAACGTCACCACTGCGGGCGCGTTGACCGGCAGCGGCATACCCACCGGCGTGTCCACCTTCAGCCAGCTGCTGAACAGCTTCGACACCGCCTCGCAACTGGGCTGGTTCATGAATCTGGCCGCACCGTCCCCGGCCACGCCCACCACCGCGCCGGACGGCACGACGGTCGGCGCGGCCGAACGCGTGATCGCCAGCCAGGCGCTGATCGGCGGCGTGCTGCTGACCACCACCTACGTTCCGGGCACCGACACCTGCACGGACGTGGGCAGCGGCTTCCTGTACGGGCAGAACTACAAGACCGGCACCGCCGATCCCACGCTGCAGGCGACCTTCGGCACCGCCAGCGACGGCACGGTGAAGCGCGCGATCGCCCTCGGCGCCGGCCTGCCGGCGGCCCCCAGCCTGCACGTCGGCGAGGGTACCGGCGCTCGCGAGGTGACCGCCTGCGTGCAGACCTCGACCGGCGCGATCATCTGCAAGAAGATCCTGACGCTGCAGTCGGTGCAGCCGGGCGAGGTCTCCTGGCGCGAAATGACGGACAAGTAAGGGGGAAGCATGCGAACCACGCGCGGTTTTTCGCTGATCGAGCTGATGGTGGTGGTGGCGATCATCGTCATCCTCGGCGCGATCGCCATTCCGTCCTACCGGCAGTACGCGCTGCGTGCGCACCGCACGGACGCCAAGCGCACGCTGATGGACGCCGCGCAGCGCCAGGAGCGGTATTTCTATTCCAACAACCGCTATGCGGCGACGGCGGCCTCGATCGGCCTGTCCAGCAGCTCGGCCGGCAGCTACTACACGTTCGGCATCGTCAGCGCCAGCACCACCGCGTACGCGCTGCAGGCGACGCCGGTCGGCGCGCAGACGCAGGACACGCAGTGCGGCACGCTGGGCCTCGACAGCGCCGGCCGGCGCACCGTCAGCGGCACTTCCGCATCCACGCCGGACGACTGCTGGGGCAAGTGACGTGAACGTCCGTCGGTGGCTCCCGCTCGTGCTGCTGGCCGTGGCCGCGACCGCCGCCGGCGGCGACTACTACAAGTGGACCGATGCCAGCGGCACGGTGCACTACACGCAACGGCCGCCGCAGGGCCGCCCCAGCCAGCGCGTCAGCGTCGATGCCGGCAGCGGCATCGCCCCGCCGCCCGAGGCGACGCGGCCCGCGGACCAGGGCAGGTCGCTGCGCGAGGCCGATGCCCGCTACCGCGAGCAGGCGTGCGCGACGGCGCGCGAGAACCTGCGTCTGCTCGAAAGCGGGCAGCGCATGATCGTCAGCGGCGGCGTCGACGAGGGCACCAAGCTGAGCGCCGAGCAGCGCGCCAAGGCACTCGCCGATGCGCGCGCCCGGATCGCCGAGACCTGCGACAAGCCATGAGGACGAGCGAGATGCGGACGAGACGCCACGCCGGTTTCAGCCTGGTCGAGCTGATGGTGACGATCTTCGTGCTGGCGATCCTGGCCGGCATCGCGCTGCCGAACTTTCGCGACTTCATGCGCCGCAACGCGGTGACCACGGCGACCAACCATCTGCTCGCCGACATCCAGTTCGCGCGCGGCGAGGCGATCGCGCAGCACATGCAGGTGACGATGTGCGGCAGCACCAACGGCACCGCCTGCACCAGCTCGACGCCGTTCGACGCCGGCTGGGTGGTGCTGTGCAACGCGCCCGCCGGCGCGTCCACGGTGGCGGGCACGGCCCTGTCGCTGGGGCCGACCTGCCCGACCGCGAACACGGTCATGCGCGTCGGCCAGGCCGCCGCCGGCATGACGATGCGCGGCGCGACGTCGTTGACGTTCCTGCCGACCGGCGGGCTCGACAGCGGCAGCGTCGCCACCGTGCGCGTGTGCGCCAAGGCCAGCGACGGCGACAGCGTCGGCAGCAACACGGCGAAGGTGCCGGGCAGCCTGCTCAGGGTGGATTCGTCGGGCCGGCCGTACGCATCGGCCATGGCGGCCACCGACACCTGCAACTGAGCACGGCGCGAAACGCGAAAGGCCGGGTCGATGCCCGGCCTTTCGTTTGCGTGACTGGTGGGCGGTACAGGGTTCGAACCTGTGACCCCTGCCGTGTGAAAGCAGTGCTCTACCGCTGAGCTAACCGCCCGAAAGAGCGCGGAATTCTAGGAGCTGCGCGGGGTGCGGTCAATACCTGCGGCCGCGCAGCCGCGGTATGGTCCGGATCCCTGCCGTTCGCGCCGGACGCAGCTCGCAGAGCGCGCGCAGCCGCAACGCGATCGCCCTTCGGCTTCGGCCCTGCGCGCCCGCGCTCGGGGGGCGGACCGGTTTTCAAACCCGGCCCTTGCCGGCCGCGCCGGAGGGCTGCCCGTCGCGGCGCGCGCGATCCGGCCGGCGTTGCGGCGGGCGGTTGCTACAATCCGCCGCTTGCCCCTCGCGGAACACTCCCATGGACCAGATCCTGCTCGAGCTCGGCCATCTCGTGGTCACGCCGTGGAAGCTGATCGGCTACATCGGCACCTTCCTGTTCACGGCGCGCTGGTTCGTGCAGCTGTACGCGACCAAGAAGCTGAAGCGCGTGGTGATGCCGATGTCGTTCTGGTACCTGTCGATCGTCGGCAGCGTGATGACGCTGGGCTACTTCATCTGGGGCAAGAACGACTCCGTCGGCATCATCCAGAACGCCTTCCCGATGTTCGTGTCGCTGTACAACGTCGTCGTGCACCTGCGCCACCATCGTCCCGAGGTGGTGCGCCCGGGCGGTCCCGAGGAAAGCTGAGGCGCGTTCACTCGGGGTCGTAGTCCAGCCAGGAGGCCAGCCAGCGCTCGGCCTCGGCGAGCGTCCAGCCCTTGCGCTTCGCGTAGTCCTCCACCTGTTCCTTGCCGAGGCGGCCGACCACGAAGTACTGGCTGTCGGGGTGGGCGAAATACCAACCCGAAACCGAAGCGGCGGGATACATCGCGCAGCCCTCGGTCAGCTCGACGCCGGCGTTGCGGGTGGCGTCGAGCAGGCGGAACAGCGTGCGCTTCTCGGTGTGCTCGGGGCAGGCCGGATAGCCGGGGGCGGGGCGGATGCCGCGGTAGCGCTCGGCGATCAGCGCCTCGTTGTCCAGCGCCTCGTCCGGTGCGTAGCCCCAGAATTCGGTGCGCACGCGCTGGTGCATGCGCTCGGCGAACGCTTCGGCGAGGCGGTCGGCCAGCGCCTTCAGCAGGATCGCCGAGTAGTCGTCGTGCTCGCGCTGGAAGCGTTCGAGATGCGCCTCGATGCCGAGGCCGGCGGTGACGGCGAAGCCGCCGATCCAGTCGCCGACGCCGCTGTCCTTCGGCGCGACGAAGTCGGCCAGGCAGAAGTCCGGGCGCTCGGCCGGCTTCTCCGCCTGCTGGCGCAGGAAGTGGGCGACGGCGAGCCGCTCGCGGCGCGCCGGGTCGGCGTAGATCTCGACGTCGTCGCCGACGCCGTTGGCCGGCCAGAAACCGATCACCGCGCGCGCGGTCAACCAGCGCTCCTCGACGATGCGCGCCAGCAGCGCCTGCGCGTCGCGGTACAGCTCGCGCGCCTGCGCGCCCACCACGGCGTCGTCGAGGATCGCCGGGAAATGGCCGGCCAGTTCCCAGGCGTTGAAGAACGGGCTCCAGTCGATGTAGCGCACGAGTTCGGCGAGATCGTAGCTGTCGAACACCGTGAGCCCAGGTTTGCGCGGCGCAGGCGGCGCATAGGCGCGCCAGTCGCAGGCGTAGCGTTGCGCGCGCGCCTGCGCCAGCGGCACCAGCCGTTTGCCGGCGCCGCGGTTGCGGTGGCGCTCGCGCACCTCGGCGTAGTCGGCGCGGATGCCGGCGACGAACGCCTCGGCCTGCTCCTTGCTGACCAGCGTCTGCGCCACGCCGACCGCGCGCGAGGCGTCCTTCACCCACACCGTGGGCGCCTTGTAGTGCGGCTCGATCTTCAGCGCCGTGTGCGCGCGCGAGGTGGTGGCGCCGCCGATCAGCAGCGGCACCTCGAAACCTTGGCGCTGCATCTCGCGGGCGACATGGCCCATCTCCTCCAGCGACGGCGTGATCAGGCCGGACAGGCCGATCATGTCGGCGTTCTCGGCGCGCGCGGTGTCGAGGATCTTCTGCGCCGGCACCATCACGCCGAGGTCGATCACCTCGAAGTTGTTGCAGCGGAGCACCACGCCGACGATGTTCTTGCCGATGTCGTGGACGTCGCCCTTGACGGTGGCGACGACGATCTTGCCGTTCGACTTCATGGTGTCGCCGCTGCGCGCCTTCTCCGCCTCGATGAACGGGATCAGGTGCGCCACCGCCTTCTTCATCACCCGCGCCGATTTCACCACCTGCGGCAGGAACATCTTGCCGGCGCCGAACAGGTCGCCGACGACGTTCATGCCGTCCATCAGCGGCCCCTCGATCACGTCGAGCGGACGCGCGCTCTGCCGGCGCGCCTCCTCGGTGTCCTCGACCACGTACTGGTCGATGCCGTGCACCAGCGCGTGCGTCAGCCGTTCCGCCACCGGCTTCCTGCGCCATTCCTCCTCCCGGCTCCCGGCTCCCTGCCCCCTGCCTCCCTGCCGGTAGCGCTCGGCGATCTCCAGCAGGCGCTCGGTGGCGTCGGCGCGGCGGTTCAGCACCACGTCCTCGACCGCCTCGCGCAGCTCCGCGGGCAGCTCGTCGTAGATCGCCAGCGCGCCGGCGTTGACGATGCCCATGTCCATGCCGGCGCGGATGGCGTGGTAGAGGAACACGGAGTGGATCGCCTCGCGCACGGCGTTGTTGCCGCGGAACGAGAACGACACGTTGGAGACGCCGCCGGAGACGTGGGCGAGCGGGAATTCGCGCTTGAGCCGGCGGGCCGCCTCGATGAACGCCACCGCGTAGCCGTCGTGTTCCTCGATGCCGGTGGCGATGGCGAAGATGTTGGGGTCGAAGACGATGTCCTCGGGCGGCAGTCCGACCCGTTCGGTCAGCAGCGCGTACGAGCGCCGGCAGATCGCCACCTTGCGCTCCACGGTGTCGGCCTGGCCCTGCTCGTCGAAGGCCATCACCACCACCGCGGCGCCGTAGCGGCGCAGCTTGCGCGCCTGCTCGAGGAACGGCCCTTCGCCTTCCTTCAGCGAGATCGAGTTGACCACGGCCTTGCCCTGCACGCACTTCAGGCCGGCCTCGATCACGCTCCACTTGGAGGAGTCGATCATCACCGGCACGCGGGCGATGTCCGGCTCGCCGGCGATCAGGCGCAGGAAGCGCGTCATCGCCTGCTCGGCGTCGAGCAGGCCCTCGTCCATGTTGATGTCGATGATCTGCGCGCCGCTGGCGACCTGCTGGCGCGCCACCTCCAGCGCCTCGTCATAGCGGTCTTCCTTGATCAACTTCCTGAACTGCGCGGAGCCGGTGACGTTGGTGCGTTCGCCGACGTTGACGAAGTTGGTCTCGGGCGTGATCACGAACGGCTCCAGGCCGGCCAGGCGGCAGTGCGGCTCGAGCGTCGGCACCGCGCGCGGCGGCAGCGCCGCCACCGCCCGCGCGATCGCGGCGATGTGCGCCGGCGTGGTGCCGCAACAGCCGCCGACCACGTTGACCAGGCCGGAGGCGGCGAACTCGCCCAGCGTCGCCGCCATCGCTTCCGGCGTCTCGTCGTATTCGCCGAACGCGTTGGGCAGTCCGGCGTTCGGGTGCGTGCTGACGTAGGTGTCGGCGACCTGCGCCAGCGCATCGACGTACTGGCGCAGCTCGGCGGCGCCGAGCGCGCAGTTCAGGCCGACGGTCAGCGGACGCGCGTGCCGCACCGAGTACCAGAACGCCTCCGCGGTCTGGCCGGACAGGGTGCGCCCGGAACGGTCGGTGATGGTGCCGGAGATCATCACCGGCACGCGCGCGCCGAGCTCCTCGAACAGCGTGTCCAGCGCGTACAGCGCGGCCTTGGCGTTCAGCGTGTCGAAGATGGTTTCGACCATCAGCGCGTCGGCGCCGCCCTCGACCAGGGCGCGGGCGGCCTCGAGGTAGGCGGCGACCAGTGTGTCGAAATCGATGTTGCGGAAGTCCGGGCGATTGACGTCCGGACTGATCGACGCGGTGCGGTTGGTGGGGCCGAGCACGCCGACGGCGAAGCGCGGACGATCGGGCGTGCGCGCGCTCATCGCCTCGCAGGCCGCGCGCGCCAGGCGCGCGCCCTCGCGGTTCAGTTCCGGCACCAGGTGCTCGAGCCGGTAGTCGGCCTGGCTGATGCGCGTCGCGTTGAAGGTGTTGGTCTCGATCAGGTCCGCGCCGGCTTCGAGATAGGCGTCGTGCACCGCGCGGATCAGTTCCGGGCGGGTCAGCGTCAGCAGGTCGTTGTTGCCCTTCAGGTCGCAGCCGCAGCCGGCGCCGTGCGCATGCGGCACGGCGCCGTCGCAGCCTTCCGCGAAGCGCTCGCCGCGGTAGCCCGCCTCGTCCAGCCGGTGCGCCTGCAGCATGGTGCCCATCGCGCCGTCCAGCACGAGGATGCGGCGGGCCAGCGCGTCCTGCAGCTTGACGGTGCGCTCAGGTTGGAGCCAGGGGAGGGCGGTGGTCATCGGTCGAGCGATAGGGGTGGAAGCGAGAAGGGGGCGAGGCGAAATGGCACGGTGCGCGCTTCCGCGCGCTTCTATGTCTTCCGCGCCAGCAGCGACAGCACCTCGAAATGCGGCGGCCGCCGTTCGCGCGAGACGCGGGTGCAGCTCAGCACCTCCAGGCCGGCGCGGCGCGCGTAGGCGGTGAGGTCCTCGCGGCGGAAGCCGAGGTTGCGGTGGTCGAACGGCGCGACCGCGGCCTTGTGCGCGTGCCGCGCCAGCGTCGCCGCCAGCAGGCGGCCGCCGGGCTTCAGCACGCGCGCGGCCTCGGCGACGGCCTGCGCGGGATGGTCGCTGTAGGTCAGCGCGTGCATCATCAGCACGAGGTCGAAGCGCCGGGCGCCGAGGTCGAGCGCGTGCATGTCGCCGCGGATCACCTCGACGTTGCGCTGCGCCTTCAGGCGCTCGCGCGCGGCCTCGACCACGCGCTCGCCGGAGTCCACGCAGACGATCGAGCGCGCGTGCGGCGCCAGCAGCTCGGCCAGCACGCCGTCGCCGGAGGCGACGTCGAGCACGTCGCCGGTTTCGAGCAACTGCAGCAGCGTGCGCGCCAGCGTCTCCCAGGTGCGGCCGGGCGAGTAGTGGCGTTCCATGTCGCCGGCCACGGTGTCGGCCCAGCCGGAGGCGCGGGCGCGCTGCGCCAGCACGGCAGGCAGGCGCGCGGCGTCGTCGGCCAGCAGGGCGTCGTCGACGCTGGCCTCCAGCGCGCGCAGCAGACTTTCCTCGCGGGCGTCGAGATCGGCGTTGAAGCGGTAGTAGGCGGACACGCCGGCGCGGCGGTCGCGCACCAGGCCGGCCTCCTTCAGCTTGGCGAGGTGGGTGGAGACGCGCGGCTGCGCCAGGTGCAGCACCTCCGCCAGTTCGGCGACGGTCAGCTCCTCGCGCTGCAGCAGGGCGAGCAGGCGCACGCGGGTGGGATCGGAAAGCAGGCGCAGCAGGGACGATACCGCGGCCAGGTCCATGCTTTCATCCTTCCATCACGATAGAAAGATATAAGCCTAGGGGCGCCTGCGCGCAGCGTCAAGACGCGCGGTATGCTGCGCGCTTTTGCCGACTGCGACGACGCCGATGCGAAGCCTGCTGCTCGCGCTGATCCTGCTGCTGATGCCCGCCGCGCGCGCCGCGACCGCGGCGCCGGCGGTCGGCGCGGACGACTTCCTGCGCGCGCGCGCGCCCGGCGGGCTGCCGTACCGCCTGTACGTGCCGCCGTTCGCGCCGGCGGGCGCGCGCCTGCCGCTGATCGTGTTCCTGCACGGCGCCGGCCAGAACGGCGACGACAACGAGGCGCAGATCGCCTACGGCGCCAACGGCGCGCTGCAGCTCCTGGACGAAGCGGTGCGCCGGTGCATCCCGGTACTGTTCGCCGCGCCGCAGAATCCGGTCGACTACTGGAAGCCCGCCGACGTGATGGCGGTGATCGCGGACATCGAGGCGCGCTGGCCGGTGGACCGGCGGCGCATCTACCTCACGGGGCTGTCGTCGGGCGGCACCGGCGTATGGGACCTGCTGAAGGCGTATCCCGACCGCTTCGCCGCGGCGGTGCCGATGTCGGGCATGACCGAACTGGCCGGACTGGCGTCGATCGTCGACGTGCCGGAGTGGGTGTTCCACGCCGCCGACGACAACGACACCGACGTCGAGACCGGCTACGGCGGCGCGATGGTCGGCTCGCGCGCGGTGGTGCGCGCGCTGCGCGCCGCCGGCGGCCATCCGCGCTACACCGAGTACGCGCACGGCCCGCAGCCGGCGACGCACGTGATCTGGCCGCGCGCCTACGCCACGCCCGGCCTGCTCGACTGGATGCTGCACCAGCGCCTGCCGGCGCCGCCGGCGGGGAAAAGCCGCTAAAATAGTCCGGTTCAACGCGCCTTCGTCGCGTTCGCGGACACCCTTCAGGCAGCGATTGCCGCCAGCAGCGCGGCGCAGGAGTCACGCATGGATTTCCGCTTCACCGAAGATCAGCTCTCGATCCAGGCCGTCGCCCGCGATTTCGCGCAGAAGCGCATCGCCCCGGTCGCCGCCGAATTCGACCGCAGCGGCGAGTTCCCGCTGGAGAACATCCGCGAGATGGGCCAGCTCGGCCTGATGGGCATCGAGGTGCCGACCGAGTACGGCGGCGCCGGCATGGACCCGATCAGCTACGTGCTGGCGATGATCGAGATCGCCGCGGCCGACGCCGCGCATTCGACCATCATGTCGGTCAACAATTCGCTGTTCTGCAACGGCATCCTCAAGCACGGCACCGAGGCGCAGAAGCAGAAGTACGTGCGCGCGATCGCCTCCGGCGAGGCGATCGGCGCCTATGCGCTGACCGAGCCGCAATCCGGCTCCGACGCCTCGGCGATGCACACCCGCGCGGTGAAGAGCGCCGACGGCAGCCACTACGTGATCAACGGCAAGAAGAGCTGGATCACCTCCGGCCCGGTGGCGCGCTATGCGGTGCTGTTCGCCATCACCAAGCCGGGCGTCGGCGCCAAGGGCGTCAGCGCCTTCATCATCGACACCGAGAAGGAAGGCTTCCATCGCGGCAAGACCGAGCCCAAGCTCGGCATCCGCGCCTCGGCCACCTGCGAGATCGAGTTCGCCGACTACAAGTGTCCGGCCGAGAACCTGCTGGGCGCCGAGGGCGAGGGTTTCAAGATCGCGATGGGCGTGCTGGACGCCGGCCGCATCGGCATCGCCTCGCAGGCGATCGGCATCGCGCGCGCGGCCTACGAGGCCGCGCTGGCGTGGGTGCGCGAGCGCAAGGCGTTCGGCCAGCCTATCGGCAGTTTCCAGATGACCCAGGCCAAGATCGCCGACATGAAGTGCCGGCTCGACGCCGCCACGCTGCTGACGCTGCGCGCGGCCTTCGCCAAGGCCGAGGCCGAGAAGCATGGCGGCCGCTTCGGCACCGAGGCCTCGATCGCCAAGCTCTACGCCTCGGAGACGGCGATGTTCGTCGCCCACCAGGCGCTGCAGATCCACGGCGGCATGGGCTACTCGAAGGAGATGCCGCTGGAGCGCTACTTCCGCGACGCCAAGATCACCGAGATCTACGAGGGCACCAGCGAGATCCAGCGCATCGTGATCGCGCGCAACGAGACCGGGCTGCGTTGAGTCTCCGCGCAGGGCGGATCCGCGCGCAGCCGCGGACCCGCCGCCGCGGATCGCGCCGCGCCGCTCAGTCGAACGGCCGGATCACGTCGTCGCCGCTGTCCTCGGTGCCGTCGGTGCGGTCGCCGAGCAGGCGGCGCACCACCAGGTAGAACACCGGCACCAGCAGCACGCCGAGCAGGGTGGCGCCGAGCATGCCGCCCATCACGCCGGTGCCGATGGCGTGGCGGCTGTTGGCGCCGGCGCCGGTGGAGACGGCCAGCGGCAGCACGCCGAGGATGAAGGCGATCGAGGTCATCAGGATCGGACGCAGGCGCAGCCGGCAGGCCTGCAGGGTGGCGGCGATCGCGCCCATGCCGCGGCGCTGCGCGGCGACCGCGAACTCGATGATCAGGATGGCGTTTTTCGCCGACAGGCCGATGATCGCGATCAGGCCGACCTTGAAGTAGATGTCGTTGGGCAGGCCGCGCAGGGTGGTCAGCACCAGCGCGCCGAACACGCCCAGCGGCACCACCAGCATCACCGCGAACGGGATCGACCAGCTCTCGTACAGCGCGGCCAGGCACAGGAACACCACGATCAGCGACAGCGAGAACACGATCGGCGCCTGCGCCCCGGACAGGATCTCCTGGTACGACTGCCCGGACCACTCGAAGCCGAAGCCCTGCGGCAGGTCGTTGGCGACGATGCGCTCCATCGCCTTCATCGCGTCGCCCGAGCTCTTGCCCGGCGGCGCGCTGCCGGTGATGGCGACGGCGCCGTAACCGTTGTAGCGGTCCAGGCTGGGCGAGCCCACCGTCCACCCAGCGTCGATCACCGACGACAGCGGCACCATCGCGCCGGCGGCGTTCTTGGTGTAGTAGTGCTGCAGGTCGTCCGGGTGCATGCGGAACGGCGCGTCGGCCTGGATGACCACGCGCAGCACGCGGCCCTGGTAGAAGAAGTCGTTGGCGTAGACCGGCGCCAGCATCAGCTGCAGGGCGTTGTAGACGTCGCCGATCGACACGCCCATCGACTGCGTCTGCACGCGGTCGAGGTGCAGTTGCAGTTGCGGGGCGTCCGCGAGGCCGTTCTGGCGCACGTTCTGCAGGTCGGGATCGCTGGCCGCCTTGGCCAGCAGCAGGTCGCGCGCGGCCACCAGCTTGTCGTGGCCCTGGCCGGCGCGGTCCTCGAGGCGGAAGTCGAAGCCGCCGAACTGGCCGAGGCCGCGGATGGTCGGCAGGTTGGAGAAGAAGACGCGCGCCTCCGGCATGCCCGCGAAGCGCCGGTTCGCCCAGTCGATGAACTGCAGCGCGCCGACGTCGCGCCGGTCCCAGTCCTTCAGGCGGATGAAGCCGAGGCCGACGTTCTCGCCCTGGCCGATGAAGCTGAAGCCGGCGACGGTCAGCACGTGCTGCACGGCGGGATGGCGCTTCAGGATGCGCGTCATCTCCGCTTCGACCGACACAGTGCGGTCCATGGTCGCGCCCGGCGGCAGTTGCACCAGCGCGAACACGTAGCCCTGGTCCTCGTCGGGCAGGAAGCTGGTGGGCAGACGCCAGAACAGCAGCACGCAGGCGCCGACCACCAGCAGGTAGGCGAATACCCAGCGCGGCGCGTGGCGCAATGCCTTGCCGACGCGGTCGAGGTAGGCGCCGCTGACGCGCGCGAACCCGCGGTTGAACCAGCCCATGCCCTTCGGCTCGCCGTGCACCGGCTTCAGCAGGCTGGCGCACAGCGCCGGCGTGAAGGTCAGCGCCATCAGCGCCGACAGGCCCATCGAGATGGCGATGGTCAGGGCGAACTGCCGGTAGATCGCGCCGACGCTGCCGGAGAGCAGCGCCGAGGGGATGAACACCGCGGCCAGCACCACGGTGATGGCGACGATCGCGCCGGTGATCTGGTCCATGGCCTTGCGCGTCGCTTCCTTCGGCGGCAGGCCTTCCTCGCTCATGATGCGTTCGACGTTCTCGACCACCACGATGGCGTCGTCGACCACCAGGCCGATCGCCAGCACCAGGCCGAACAGGCTGAGCACGTTGACGGAGAAGCCGGCGATCCACATGCCGGCGAAGGCGCCGGTCAGCGCCACCGGCACCACCAGCGTCGGGATCAGCGTGGCGCGGATGTTCTGCAGGAACAGCCACATCACCAGCACGACCAGCACGATCGCCTCGAACAGCGTCTTCGCCACTTCCTCGATCGAGGTGCGCACGAAGGTCGAGCTGTCGTAGGGAATGAACCAGCTGACGCCCGGCGGGAAGTTGCGCGCCAGCTCGTTCATGCGCGCGCTCACCGCCTCGGCGACCTGCAGCGCGTTGGCGCCCGGCAGCAGCTGGATGCCGAATGCGGCGATCGGCTGGCCGTCGACGCGCGAGTCGAGGGTATAGGCGTAGGCGCCCAGTTCGACGCGGGCGACGTCGCCTAGACGCACCACCGTGCCGTCGGCGTTGGCGCGCAGGATGATGTCGCGGAACTGCTGCGGGTCGGTGAAGCGGCTCTCGGCGGTCACCGCGGCGGTGAGCGCCTGGCCGCCGACGTTCGGCTGCGCGCCGATCGAGCCGGCAGCGACCTGCACGTTCTGCGCGCGCACGGCGTCGAGCACGTCGGTCGCGGTCAGCGCATAACCTTGCAGCTTCTCCGGGTTCAGCCAGATGCGCATGGCGTATTCGGAGCCGAACTGGTTGGCGCTGCCGACGCCCGGCACGCGCTGGATCTGGTCGAGCACCTGCGAGGCGACCAGATTGTTGAGCGCGTAGCTGTCGTACCGGCCGTCGGTCGCGCGCAGCGCCACCACCTCCAGAAAGCCGGCGCTGGCCTTCTGCACGCGCACGCCCTGCCGCTGCACTTCCTGCGGCAGGCGCGGCATGGCGCGGTCGACCTGGTTCTGCACCTGCACCGCGGCGATGTCGAGATTGGTGCCGTTCTCGAACGTCACCGTGATCTGCGCCTGGCCGCTCTGGCTGGAGGTCGAGCTGAAGTAGAGCAGGCCGTCCAGGCCGGTGAGCTGCTGCTCGATCACCGAGGTGACCGACTGCTCGATCACCTGCGCGCTGGCGCCAGGATAGGTGGCGGAGACGTTGATGCTGGGCGGCGCGATCGAGGGGTAGGCCTCGACCGGCATGTTGAAGATGGCGATGGTGCCGGCCAGCGTGATCAGCAGGGCGATCACCCAGGCGAACACCGGGCGGTCGATGAAGAAGCGCGCCATGCGCGGCTCCTCAGCGCGCGCCGGCGCGGGCGGCCGGCAGCGGCTTGTAGGGCACGGCGCGGGCGGCGTCGCCGGGGTTCACGTGCTGCAGCCCGCTGACGATCACCTGCTCGCCTTCGGCGAGACCGCGCGTGACCACCCACTGGCCGTCGCGCATGTCGCCGAGGTCGACGCGCTTGCGCGCCACCTTGCCGTCGGCGCCGACCACCAGCACGTAGGCGCCGTCCGCGTCGCGCTGCACGGCCGCCTGCGGGATCGGGAAGGCGTGCGTCTGCCGGCCCTGGATCAGGCGCACCTTGACGAACATGCCGGGCAGCAGGATCCGGTCCGGGTTGGGCAGGGTGCCGCGCAGCGACAGCGCGCCGGTGCCGGGGTCCACGGCGATGTCGGCGAAGCTGAGCTTGCCCGGCTGCGGATACAGCGTGCCGTCGGGCAGCACCACCTGCACCTCGACCTGGCCCTTGCCGGCCGGCTTCAGCAGGCCCTGCGCCTGCTGCCGGCGCAGCTGCTGCAGCTCGGCGAAGGACTGGCTGAAGTTGACGTAGATCGGATCGATCTGCTGGATCACGGTCAGCTCGGTCGGGCCGTCCTGGCCGACCAGCGCGCCCTCGGTGACCATCTGCTGGCCGGCGCGGCCGGCGATCGGCGCGGTGACCGTGGCGTAGCCGAGATTGAGCCGCGCGCTGGCGACGTTGGCCTCGGCCTGCTTGACCGCGGCGGCGGTGCTGCGCGCGTTCGCCAGCGCATTGTCGAGGTCCTGCTGCGAGGCCCAGCCTTTGGCCGCCAGCGGACGCACGCGCTGCACCGTCTCCTCGGCGTTCCGCGCGTTGGCGCGGGCCTGCGCCAGCGCGGCCTCGGCGGCGCGCAGGGCGGCCTGCAGCGGCGCCGGATCGATGCGGAACAGCACCTGGCCCTGGGCGACGTCGGTGCCCTCGGTGTACTCGCGCTTCAGCAGGATGCCGGCGACGCGCGCGCGCACGTCGGCGGTGCGGTAGGCGCTCAGGCGGCCGACGAAGTCGCGCACCAGCGGCACGTCCTCGGCGTGCGCGCGCACCACGCCCACCTCGGGCGCGGCAGGCGGAGGCACCTGCCTGGAGCCGCCGCAGGCGGCGAGCAGCGCGGCGAAGGTTCCCAGCATCAGGGCGCGCGCGGAAAACGACGGCATGGACATTCCCAGTCTCTCTTCCGATACAGGCTTGCTGCGCGCCCGGTCGCGCGGTCTGCGCGGGTCGCGGCAGGAACGGCGGGCGAGATCGACGGACCGGAACGGCACCGCACAACCGGGTCCGAACGGATTTCGGTATACCCGCAAGTTTAATATCGGCCCCGCAACGGCTCCAATCCAACCAATGGCCTAGAGGCCCGCGATGGCGCCGAATCGCGCGCGATCCGCCGCCGCGCGCCGCGGATGCGGCCGCGGTTGTGGATTCGTTCCGTCGGCCGGCGCTATGCTTCCGCGGATTATCCGCCGCCCATCCCTTTACCCTCACTTTTTCCGGTCCCATTCCCGCCCATCATGAATGCCCAGCGTTCTGCAGACGGCGCAGCCTTCGCCGCCACGGTCGTTCGCGAATTCGCCCCCACGCTAGCCGGAGCGCGCCTCGAGCTGGCGCGGGCGCTGGCCTCGGCCCTGTTCGCGCGCATCGCGCCGGGCGACACGCCGCTGCACGATACGCCGACCTGGGCCGCGCTGGCGGCGGACCTGCTGGAGTTCATGCGCGTGCGCACGCCGGGCGTGGCCGCGGTGCGCGTGTTCAACCCCGAACGTTCGCGCAACGGCTGGGAATGCGCGCGCACCGTCGTGCAGGTGGCCACCGACGACATGCCGTTCCTGGTCGACTCGATCGGCATGGCGCTGGCCGCCGCGGGCCTGCAGATCCACGTGGTGCTGCATCCGGTGCTGCCGGTGGCGCGCGACGCCGCCGGCCACCTGCAGAAGCTGGGCGAGGGCGCGGCCGAGTCGATTTCCCACTTCGAGATCGACCGCGTCGCCGACGCGGCCGAGCTGGAGCGCCTGCGCGCCGCCGTGGCCGCCGCGCTGGACGACGTGCGCGCCGCCGTCGGCGGCTGGCGCGCGATGCGCGAGCGCATGCTCGCCATCGCCGACGAGCTGCCGCGGCGCACGATGCCGGTCGACGCCCGCGGCGTGGCCGAGGCGCAGGAGTTCCTGCGCTGGGTGGCCGACGACCATTTCACCTTCCTCGGCTACCGCGAATACGAGGTCGCCGCGGTCGACGGCGACGAGGTGCTGAAGGCGGTGGAAGGCTCCGGCCTCGGCATCATGAGCGGCCGCGAGCGCTCGCTGGCGCTGCGCTCGCTGAAGACGCTGGTGGCGGCCACCCTGCCGCAGTCGGGCTCGATGGACGCGATCATCCTGACCAAGACCAGCGCACGCGCCACCGTGCACCGTCCGGGCTACATGGACTACATCGGCGTGTTGAAATTCGACGCCGGCGGCCGCCCGATCGCCGAGCAGCGCTTCCTCGGCCTGTTCACCTCCAGCGCCTACATGCGCCGCCCGCAGGACGTGCCGCTGGTGCGGCAGAAGTTCGAGGCGGTGATGAACCGTTCCGGCCTGAAGCGCGACTCGCACTCCGGCAAGGCGCTGCGCCACATCCTCGAGACGCTGCCGCGCGACGAGCTATTCCAGGCCGGCGAGGACGAGCTGTACGCGATCGCCATGGGCATCCTCGAGCTGAGCGAGCGCGCGCGCACGCGCCTGTTCGCCCGCCGCGACAAGTACGGCCGTTTCGTCTCCTGCCTGGTGTTCGTGCCGCGCGAGCGCTTCAGCACCGGCGTGCGCGAACGCATCGAGGCGACGCTGAAGCAGGCGCTGCACGGCGAGCGGCTCGACTCCGCCATGCTGTTGGGCGAGTCGCCGCTGGCGCGCCTGCACCTGGTGATCCGCCCGCGGCCGGGCGACCACGTGCAGTTCGACGCCGAGGAAATCGAGGCGCGCCTCGCGCAGATCGTGCGCGACTGGCACGACGAGTTGCGCGAGACGCTGGTGCAGCGCCTCGGCGAGCAGCGCGGCCTGGAGCTGGCCAACCGCTACGGCCGCGCGCTGCCGCCGGGCTACATCGAGGAGGTCACGCCGGCGGTCGCCGCGGGCGACGTCGAGATGGCCGCCTCGCTGGAAGGGCCCGACGCGATCCGCCAGTCGCTGTACCGCTCGCCGAACCGCCCCGACGAGCTGCATTTCAAGGTGTTCCGTTCCGGCGCCGACATCGCCCTGTCGGAGGTGCTGCCGCTGCTCGAGAACCTCGGCATGCGCGTGCTGACCGAGGACCTGCACCAGCTGGACGTGCAGGGCACGCGGCTGTTCATCCAGGACATCAAGGTGCAGCCCGCGCAGGCGATGACCTTCGACGTCGCCGAAGTGCGCGCGACGTTCGAGGACGCGTTCGAGCGCATCTGGCGCGGCGAGGCCGAGAACGACGCCTTCAACCGCCTGATCCTCGGCGCGCGGCTGTCCTGGCGCCAGGTGGCGCTGCTGCGCGGCTACTGCAAGTACCTGCTGCAGGTCGGCGTGCCGTTCTCGCAGAGCTACATGGAGGAGACGCTCAACCGCTATCCGCTGGTCGCCGGCCTGCTGGTCGAGCTGTTCGAGGCGAAGTTCGATCCGCAGCGCGAGAGCGCCGCGCCGGAAGCGCTGGCCGCCGCGCGCCGCCAGTTCGAGCAGGAACTGGCGGCGCTGCTGCCGGAAACCACCGCGAAGGCGCACCCGGACTTCGTCGCGCGCCTGGTCGCCGCGCGCGGCGAGCCGCGCCAGGCGCAGATCGACGCGCTGATCGAGGCGATCAAGACCCTGCTCGACAACGTCGCCAGCCTGGACGAGGACCGCATCCTGCGCAGCTTCATGGGCGTGATTCGCGCCAGCCTGCGCACCAACTACTACCAGACCCGCGACGGCAGGCCGAAGGACTGCATCAGCATCAAGTTCGACTGCGCGCAGGTGCCGGACCTGCCGAAGCCGCGGCCGTACCGCGAGATCTTCGTCTACAGCCCGCGCGTCGAAGGCGTGCACCTGCGCTTCGGCCCGGTCGCGCGCGGCGGCCTGCGCTGGTCCGACCGCCGCGAGGACTTCCGCACCGAGGTGCTGGGCCTGGTCAAGGCGCAGATGGTGAAGAACACCGTGATCGTGCCGGTCGGCTCGAAGGGCGGCTTCTTCGTCAAGCGCCCGCCGGCCGGCGGCGACCGCGACGCGGTGCTGGCCGAGGGCATCGCCTGCTACCGCATCTTCATCAGCGGCCTGCTCGACGTCACCGACAACCTGGTCGAGGGCAAGGTGGTGCATCCCGACGCGGTGGTGCGCCACGACGGCGACGATCCGTACCTGGTGGTCGCCGCCGACAAGGGCACGGCGACGTTCTCCGACATCGCCAACGCGATCTCCGCCGAGTACGGCTTCTGGCTGGGCGACGCCTTCGCCTCCGGCGGCTCGAACGGCTACGACCACAAGGGCATGGGCATCACCGCCAAGGGCGCCTGGGAGTCGGTCAAGCGCCACTTCCGCGCGCTCGGCCGCGACTGCCAGCGCGAGGACTTCACCTGCGTCGGCATCGGCGACATGTCCGGCGACGTGTTCGGCAACGGCATGCTGCTGTCGCGGCACATCCGCCTGGTCGCCGCGTTCGACCATCGCCACATCTTCCTCGACCCGAACCCGGACGCGGCGAAATCGTTCGCCGAGCGCCAGCGCATGTTCAAGCTGCCGCGCTCGTCGTGGGACGACTACGACAAGTCGCTGATCTCCGCGGGCGGCGGCGTCTACGCGCGCTCGCTGAAGTCGATCCCGGTCTCGCCCGAGGTGCGCGCCGCGCTCGGCATCGCCGAGGGCGTGACGCAGATGTCGCCCGCCGAGCTGATGTCGGCGATCCTGAAGGCGCCGGTCGACCTGCTCTGGAACGGCGGCATCGGCACCTACGTCAAGGCGTCCTCGGAAACCAACGCCGACGCCGGCGACCGCGCCAACAACGCGATCCGCATCAACGGCGCCGATCTGCGCTGCAAGGTGGTGGGCGAGGGCGGCAACCTCGGCTTCACGCAGAAGGGCCGCATCGAGGCCGCGCAGCACGGCGTGCTGCTGAACACGGACTTCATCGACAACTCCGCCGGCGTCGACACCTCCGACCACGAGGTGAACATCAAGATCCTGCTGAACGACGCCGTGCAGCGCGGCGAGCTGACGCTGGAGGCGCGCAACAGGCTGCTGGCGGCGATGACCGACGAGGTCGAGCGCCTGGTGCTGTGGGACAACTACCGGCAGAACCAGGCGATCAGCCTGATGGAGCGCATGTCGGTGTCGCGTCTGGGCTCGATGGCGCACTTCATCCGCACGCTGGAGGGCGAAGGCCTGCTCGACCGCCAGGTGGAGTCGCTGCCGAGCGACGCCGAACTGGCCGAGCGCAAGGCGCGCGGCATGGGCCTGACGCGTCCGGAGCTGGCGATCCTGCTCTCCTACGACAAGATCAAGCTCTACCAGCAGCTGCTCGACTCCGACGTGCCGGAGGATCCGTACCTGTCGAAGGAGCTGGTGCGCTACTTCCCCGAGCCGCTGCACGTGCCGTACGCCGCGCACATGCAGCGGCACAGCTTGAAGCGCGAGATCATCGCCACCGCGGTGACCAACTCGACGATCAACCGCATGGGCGCCACCTTCATGCTGCGCATGCAGGAGGACACCGGCCAGGGGCCGGCGGCGATCGCCAAGGCTTACTCCGCGGCGCGCGAGATCCTCGACGCGCGCACGCTGTGGGGCGAGATCGAGGCGCTGGACGGCAAGGTGGGCGACGCCGTGCAGAGCGACGCCATGCTGAAGATCTGGCACCTGCTGCGCCACCTGACGCGCTGGCTGCTGAACCGGCCGGGCGGCAGCCTGGACATCGCCGGCAACGTCGAGCGCTACGCGCCGGGCGTCGCCGAACTGCGCCGCGCGCTGCCCGCCGCGCTGACCGCGGCGGGGCAGGCCGCGTTCGCCGCCGACGTCGAAGCGTGGAAGGAACGCGGCCTGCCGCCGTCGCTGGCGCAGCAGCTGGCGACCATCCCGGTGCTGGGCGCGGCGCTGGACGTGGTCGAGGTCGCGCGCGACAGCGGCAAGCCGGAGGCGCAGGTGGCGGCGGTGTTCTTCGAGCTGGGCGAGGCGCTGGAACTGGACTGGCTGCGCGAGCAGATCGAGCTGCTGCCCGTCGAGAGCCGCTGGCACGCCCAGGCACGCGGTTCGCTGCGCGACGAGCTGAACGCGCAGCACCGCACGCTGGCGGTGCAGGTGCTTTCGCGCATCGGCAAGGGCAAGGCCGACGGCGCCGTCGCCGCGTGGCTCGGCCGCGACGACGCCGGGCTGAAGTTCACGCTGGGCATGCTGGCGGAGATCCGCAGCCAGAGCGTCGACTACCCGATCGCCTCGGTGGCGCTGCGGCGGCTGGCGCAGCTCGCGCAGGCCGGCGCGGCGTAGTCCGCCGCCCGCTCAGGGATTGCAGGCAGGCTCCCGCCACAGGGTCGCATCACCCCGCGCCGGCAGGGGCGAGCGTGCCCGCGACCGGCGCGCCGATGCACGTTGCGACGCGCGTCGCGGTCGCCTGCGCGCAGGCTGGTGCGAGATGTGCCCGAAGCGCAGCGCGCGCCGGCGCCGTTTCGGCGGCGCGCGGGGCGGGCTCGCGATGCCGCCCCGGTGGTGAGCTAACATGCGCCGTCGTCCCAGCGGGGAAGCCGCATGTCGCAACGCATCGCCTTCGTCGCCAACCCCACCGCCGAGGCGCAGGGCGCGCGCGCCGAGCTGGCGCGCCGTTATGGCGACGTGCCGGTGGAAGAGGCCGACGTGGTGGTGGCGCTGGGCGGCGACGGCTTCATGCTGCGCACGCTGCACCAGCCGTTCGCGCGCCGCCTGCCGGTCTATGGCATGAAGTTCGGTCGTGTCGGCTTCCTGATGAACCGCTACCACGCCGACGGCTTGCGCGAGCGCCTGGCGACGGCGCATCCGGCGACGCTGCACCCGCTGGCGATGCGCGCCACCGACGCCGCCGGCAGGCGCCACGAGGCGCTGGCCTTCAACGAGGTGTCGCTGTTGCGGCAGACCAACCAGGCCGCGCACCTGGAAGTATCGCTGGACGGCGCGGTGAAGCTGGCCGAACTGGTCTGCGACGGCATCCTGGTGTCGACGCCCGCCGGTTCCACCGCCTACAACCTGTCCGCGCACGGGCCGATCCTGCCGCTGGACGCCAACGTGCTGGCGCTGACGCCGATCAGCCCGTTCCGGCCGCGGCGCTGGCGCGGCGCGATCCTGCCGGCGACCACCGAAGTGCGCTTCCGCGTGCGCGACCCGCGCAACCGGCCGGTCAGCGCCACCGCCGATTTCATCGAGGTGCGCGACGTCGCCGACGTCGAAATCGCCGAAGCGCGCGAACACCGCGTCACCCTGCTGTTCGACGCCGACCACCGGCTGGAGCAACGCATCCTGGACGAGCAGTTCGTGCTTTAGGGGCGGGGGGATGGAGCAGGGAGCGGGGGACGAGGCTGCGACGACAACGCATTGGCCGCTCCCTTTACCCGGCTCCCTCGACCCCGCGCCCTGCTCGCCGCTCCCTCCCGACGCTACACTTGACGCATGGCCGCGCCCAACGTGCATGCCCCCGAATCCGTGCGGGACGACCGTCTGGTCGTGGCGATCTCCTCGCGCGCGCTGTTCGATCTCGGCGACAGCCACGCGCTGTTCGAGCGCGAGGGGCTGGACGCCTACCGGCGCTACCAGATCGAGCACGAGGACGAGGTGCTGCCGCCGGGCGTGGCCTTCCCGCTGGTGCGCAAGCTGCTGGCGCTGAACAGCCGCTCGCCGGCGGCGCCGCGCGTCGAGGTGATCCTGCTGTCGCGCAATTCCGGCGACACCGGCCTGCGCATCTTCAACTCGATCAAGCACTACGGCCTGGACATCGTGCGCGCGGCATTCACCAGCGGCGCGCCGACCTCCGACTACGTACAGCCGTTCGGCGCCGACCTGTTCCTGTCCGCCAACGCCGAGGACGTGGCGCGCGCGCTCGACGCCGGCGTGGCGGCGGCGACCATCCTGCCGGCGCGGGCGGCCGGCGACACCTCCGCGCAGCTGCGCATCGCCTTCGACGGCGACGCGGTGCTGTTCGGCGACGAGTCCGAGCGCGTCTCGCACGAGCAGGGGCTGGAGGCGTTCCACCGCCTCGAGGCCGAGCGTGCCGGCGAGCCGCTCTCGGGCGGGCCGTTCCGCGGTTTCCTCGCCGCGCTGTGCCGCCTGCAGGCCGCGTTCCCCGCCGAGGACGCGCCGATCCGCACCGCGCTGGTCACGGCGCGCTCGGCGCCGGCCCACGAGCGCGTGATCCGCACCCTGCGCCAGTGGGGGGTGCGTATCGACGAGGCGCTGTTCCTCGGCGGGCGCGACAAGGGGCCGTTCCTGAAGGCCTTCGGCGCCGACATCTTCTTCGACGACCTGCGCGCCAACGTCGAATCGGCCAGTCGCCACGTCGCCGCCGGCCACGTCCCGCACGGCGTGCGCAACGCCGGCTGAGCGCCGTCGCGCCCCGCCGTGACCCCCGGCGGCGGCGCCGGTAGAATGGCGGCTTTCACCTTCCGCCGGGAACCCGCAATGGCCGCCAGCCTGAACCCCCTCGACCTCTACGACGTGCGTGCGCTGCTGACCGACGAGGAGCGCATGGTGCAGGACACGGTGGGGCGTTTCGTCGACGAGAAGGTGCTGCCGATCATCGGCGACTGTTTCGACCAGGCGCGCTTCCCCAGGGAGCTGATCCCGGAGATCGCCGCGCTCGGCCTGCTCGGCGCGACCATTCCCGAGAAGTACGGCTGCGCCGGCATGAGCGGCGTCAGCTACGGCCTGATCTGCCAGGAGCTGGAGCGCGGCGATTCCGGCCTGCGCAGCTTCGCCTCGGTGCAGAGCTCGTTGTGCATGTATCCGATCTACGCCTACGGCAGCGAAGAACAGAAGCTGCACTACCTGCCGAAGATGGCGGCGGGCGAGGTCATCGGCTGCTTCGGCCTGACCGAACCGCACGGCGGCTCCGATCCCGCCAACATGAAGACCCACGCGCGCAAGGACGGCGGCGACTGGGTGATCAACGGCGCGAAGATGTGGATCACCAACGGCAACCTCGCGCACATCGCCATCGTCTGGGCGCAGACCGAGGACGGCATCCAGGGCTTCATCGTGCCCACCGACAGCAAGGGCTTCACCGCGCAGGAAGTGCACAAGAAGATGAGCCTGCGCGCCTCGGTGACCTCGGCGCTGTTCTTCGACAACGTGCGCGTGCCCGAGGCCAACCGCCTGCCCAACGTGAAGGGTCTGAAGGGCCCGCTGGGCTGCCTGACCCAGGCCCGCTACGGCATCACCTGGGGGCCGATCGGCGCCGCCCAGGCCTGCCTGAAGGAAGTGCTGGATTACACCCAGGAGCGCGTGCTGTTCGGCCGCAAGCTCGCCGCCAACCAGGCGATCCAGCTCAAGCTGGCCGACATGGCCCGCCGCATCACCACGGCGCAGTTGCTGTCGCTGCAGCTCGGCCGCCTCAAGGACAAGGGCGCCATGCAGCCGACCCAGGTGTCGCTGGCGAAGTGGAACAACGTGCGCATGGCGCTGGACATCGCCCGCGAGTGCCGCGACATCCTCGGCGGCGCCGGCATCACCACCGAGCACGCCGCGATCCGTCACGCGCTGAACCTGGAGTCCGTGATCACCTACGAGGGCACCGAGACCGTGCACCAGCTGGTGGTCGGCCGCGAACTTACCGGCATCAACGCGTTCTGAGTGCCGAACGGCAGGAGACCGAGATGACCCGCACGCTGACCGCCTCCATCGCCGCCGCGGCCCTGCTGGCCGCCGGCACCGCCTCCGCCGCGCTGAAGCCGGAAGCCCTGCGGCTGGCGCTCGACTCGCTACTGGTGGCGACCACCAAGCAGTCGGTGGCGAACGCCATCCTCAACAGCTCGACGCCGCCCGAGCGCAACCGCGACGTCAACATGGGGCCGCCGTACACGCTCACCACCGAGGAGATCCAGGCGGTGTTCGTCGGCCACGGCGGCGTGATCACCATCAAGTTCACCGGCGCGATCGGCGTGGACAACGCCTTCGTGCGCTTCCTGCCCAGGGTGGTGAAGGGCGCCGACGGCAAGCCGACCGTGCAGTACGCCTGCGTCAGCCCGAACATCGCGGAGATCGCCACGGTCTATCCGGGCTGCACCTACGATCCGAATGCGATGAAGCTGCCGGCCGCCAAGGAGGGGGCAGGCAAGTAAGCCGAGCCTGGCCGGCTTGACGTGCGGCAAGGCGGGAGGCGCGCGGCTGGAGTATCCATGCGCGCGGAGACCGCCGATGCCGACCGAACGCGAAGCGATTCCGCTGACCCTGCGCCTGCGCCGCGGCGTGCTCGACGCCATCGACGACGCGCTGGTGGACCTGCTGGCATTGCGCCAGCGCATCGTGCGCGGGATCGGCGCCTGCAAACGCGCCTTCGGTCTGGCGATACGCGACGAGGCGCGGGAAGGCGCGGTGCTGGAACGTGCACGCTCGCGGGCGCAGCGACGTGGGCTCGCGGCAGAGGACGGTGAACGCCTGCTGCGTGCGGCCGTCGATAGCGCGGTGGAGCTGCAGCGGCGGCCTGACCTGGATCAGGGCGGCGCCCCGCGGCTACCCGCTATGGTCCGCCTTCCCGACGCCGGAGACCCCGCCATGCGACTGCTGCGCCTGCTGCCGCCGCCGGAGCGGCTGGCCGTGCCGCTGCGTGCCGTGCCCTACGCGTGGCACGCGCGCCTGCTGGAAGCCGCGGTGAATCACGTGCTGGCTGCGCCGCAGCGCGCCGGCAAGCTCGCCTTCATGCGCGGACGCCGGCTGGCGATCGAGGTGACCGACCTCAACCTGCGCTGGGTGCTGGAGGGCGACGACACGCGTCTGCACGCCTGCGCGCCCGGTACCGAGGCGGAGGCGGCGGTGCGCGGCAAGGCGATCGAGTTCCTGCTGCTGGCCAGCCGGATGGAAGACCCGGACACGCTGTTCTTCCAGCGCCGCCTGGCCGTGACCGGCGATACCGAACTCGGCCTGACCGCGCGCAACCTGCTCGACCAGCTGCCCTGGGAGAGCCTGCCGCTCGCGCTGCGCATTCTGCTGAACCGCAGCGCGCGCTTCGCGGCCGCCGCGCGCGACGCCTATCGCGGCAAGGCTGCCTGAACTCCGCGCGCGGCGAGGCCGCGTACCGAGTAGCGTTTGCGGCGATTCCCCTGGCGGCGCGTTTCCGCCCCCTCCGCCGCGCGGAGGGCTCAAAGCGTGGCCATGCCCGCGCCGCCGTGCCAGTAGCCGTTGCAGTCGCCGACGCGCTCTGACGGCGCGACACCGCTGTCGATCGCGGCGCGGAAGCGGCGCACCGCGTCCGCGGTGCCTTCCGACTGCGGGTACAGGCGCAGCAGGTCGACGCCGGCAGCGGCCAGTTCGGGCAGCTCGGGAGCGAGGTCGCAGACCTTGGCGCTCTGCACCTGCACGCCGTTGATGTTGAGGAAGGGCTCGCCCTCGCGCGTGGTCAGCGGCATGCCGTCGGGATGGTTGATGCAGCGGAAGCCGCAGTCGTCCTTCGGTACGTTGTAGGCGCGCGCGGTGAAGCAGCGCGCGGAATACGACAGCGGCAGCCGGCCCCAGGCGATCACCTCGACCTCGGGCATGGCGATGGATTCCGCCGCCGCGTGCTCGCGCATCTCGTGCAGCAGGTCGCGGCCCTGCTCGACGCCGAGCACCCAGCGCTGCATGCCCGAGCGCGTCATCGTCGCCAGCACGCGCTGGTTGTAGACGTTCACGCCGGGGCCGACCACGAACGGCAGGCGGCGCTCGCGCAGCAGCTGCACGGCCGACATGTCGTTGGCCTCGACCATGAACTCGCCGTTCTCGACGATGCGCTTGGCGCTGGACAGCTCCGACTCCGCCTCCAGCAGGGTCAGCGTCGACAGCACCACCTGCTTGCCGGTCGCGGCGAGCTCGCGCGCCAGCTCCAGCCAGTCGGCGCCGCGCAGCTCGCGGCGCTTGCTGCACACGGTCTCGCCGAGATAGATCGTGTCCAGCGTCAGCTGCGCCATTTCGGCATAGAACTCGAGCACGCGCAGGCGCGGCCAGAAATACTGGATAGGGCCCAGGGTCAGGCGCATGCGAACCTCAATGCCAGGGACGGTGGTAGGGGCCGAGCGTGGTCTGCGTGCCTTCGGCGACGCGCGACAGATCCTTCTGCCAGGCGCTCTCGACGCGGAAGCTCTCGCGCATCTTCATCACGCGGTCGATCGCCTTGCGCCACACGCCGGTGACGGTAGCGACATAGGCGGGGCTGCGCTGCCGCCCCTCGATCTTCAGCGCGGCGATGCCGCTGGAGGCGAGCCGCGGCAGCAGGTCGAGCGTATTCAGGCTGGTCGGCTCCTCCAGCGCGTGGAACACCTCGCCATTGACGTAGTAGCGGCCCTTGCACACCACCGGATAGCCGGCGGGCTCGCCTTCGGCGAACTTGTCGATCAGCACGTCGTTGAGGCGCGCGGTGCGGCCGTCCGGTTCCTCGCCCCAGCGCACGTGGCTGGCCGGCGAACACACGCCGTGGCGGTTCGGCGACACGCCGGTGGTGTAGCTGGAGAGCTGGCAGCGCCCCTCGACCATGATGCACAGGCTGCCGAAGGCGAAGGTTTCCAGCGGCACCGGCGTCTTCTCGGCGAGACGCTCGACCTGCTGGATCGCCAGCACGCGCGGCAGCACCGCGCGGGCGATGCCGTATTCCTCGTAGTAGAACTGCAGCGCCGCGCGGGTGGTGGCCGAGCCCTGCACGGACAGGTGGCGCGCCATCTTCGGATAGCGCTTCGTCGCGTACTCCAGTACCGCCATCTCGGCGACGATCAGCGCATCCGCGCCGAGGTCGGCGGCGCGGTCCACCGCTTCCTGCCAGCGCGGCAGGCCGGCCGGCGTCGGATAGGTGTTCAGCGCGACGTACAGCTTGCGGCCGCGCGCGTGCGCGTAAGCGGCGCCGGCGTGCAGGTCGGGGTCGTCGAAGTTCAGACCGGGAAACGCGCGCGCATTGGTTTCGTCGCGGAAGCCGACGTACACCGCGTCGGCGCCGTGGTCGATGGCGGCCTGCAGCGAAGGCAGGCTGCCGGCGGGGCAGATCAGCTGCATCGTGGTTTCCCTGCGCACACCGGGCGGTGCCCGCGCAGCGTAATCACGCGGCCTGCGAGCCTCATTGACATGCGTCAACGGCGCCGAACACCTCGCGCATCAGGGCGTCGACGCGCTGCTCGACGGCGGCATCGGCGCGGATCGGCCGGCCCCAGGTGCGGTCGGTCTCGTCGGGCCATTTGTTCGTGGCGTCGATGCCGAGCTTGCCGCCGAGATTGCTCTGCGGGCTGGCGAAGTCGAGATAGTCGACCGGCGTGCGATCGACCAGCAGGGTGTCGCGCGCCGGATCGACACGCGTCGACACCGCCCACAGCACCTCGTCCCAGTTGCGCACGTCGATGTCGTCGTCGGTGACGATCACGAACTTGGTATAGGTGAACTGGCGCAGGTACGACCACACCGCGAACATCACGCGGCGCGCGTGGCCCGGGTAGCGCTTGCGGATGCTGACCACGGCGACGCGGTAGGAGCACGCCGCCGGCGGCAGGTGGAAGTCGACGATCTCGGGAAAGATGCGGCGCAGGATCGGCACGAACAGCTCGTTCAGCGCCATCGCCAGCATCGACGGCTCGTCGTGCGGCGAGCGGCCCATCCAGCTGCCCTGGTAGATCGCGTCGCTGCGGCGGCTGACGCGATCGATGGTGAACACCGGGAAGTGGTCCTGCGCGTTGTAGTAGCCGGTGTGGTCGCCGAACGGGCCTTCCAGCGCGGTGTCGCCCGGATGGATGTGGCCTTCCAGCACGATCTCGGCGGAGGCCGGCAGGTCGAGGCCGGTCAGCGTCGAGCGCACCACCTGGCCGCGCTTGCCGCGCAGCAGGCCGGCGAACTCGTGCTCCGACAGCGTGTCCGGCACCGGCGCCACCGCGGCCAGCGTGGTGGCGGGGTCGGCGCCGATCGCCACCGACAGCGGAAACGGCTCGTTCGGACGGCGCTCGCGCCATTCGGCGTAGTCCTGCGCGCCGCCGCGGTGCGCCAGCCAGCGCATGATCACGCGGTTGGGGCCGAGCACCTGCATGCGGTAGATGCCGATGTTCTGGCGGCCGAGGCGCTCGCTGCGGGTGATCACCAGGCCCAGCGTGATCAGCGGGCCGGCATCCTCCGGCCAGCAGGTCTGGATCGGCAGTTCGGCGAGGTCCACGTCCGCGCCTTCGCGCACGTGCTCCTGGAAGGCGGCCGTGTCGACCTGACGCGGCGCCACGTGCGCCAGCTGCGCATAGGCCGGCAGCGCGCCCAGCGCTTCGCGCAGGCTGCCCGGCCAGCGCGGCTCCTTCAGCGCCGCCAGCAGCTCGCCCAGCTCGCGCAGCGAGGCCAGCGGACGCCCGCCGACCGCCATCTCGATGCGCTCGACGCTGCCGAACAGGTTGCCGAGGAAGGGCAGGCGGCTGCCGCCGGCGCGCTCGAACAGCAGGGCCGGGCCGCCACGCTTCTGCACTCGCTGGCAGAACGCGGTCAGCTCGTGGCGGGTGTCGACAGGCACCGTCACCCGTTTCAGCTGGCCGCGGGCCTCGAGGGCTTGCAGGAATTCGCGCAGGTCGTGGTAGCTCATGGCGTCGCTCCCGTGGGCGCGCCACCCTAGCCGGAGGGCCGCCGGGCCGCCCTGTCCGGGATCAAGCGCCTTCCGGAGCGGAAGGGGCGGGGTGGTATCCTTGGCGACTTTGCCACGCCCCCTTTCGCCGACCGCCATGGCCGCCACGCCCCGCCCGATCCCCGCCCGCCACAAGGGTTTCAACCGCGCCGAGATCGTCGACCAGAATTTCAGCGAGTTCGTGCGCGAGTGGCGCGGCGAACCGCGGCGCGCGCCGGCCGCCGACGCGCCGGTGCTGCCGGGCAGCGCGTGCACGGTGCGCGACTTCCTCGAACTGCTCGAGTCGCAGCTGATCAGCCGCCATCTCGACCTGATGGCGCGCGTGCTGCGCGTGCAGAACAAGGTGTTCTACACGATCGGCTCCTCCGGCCACGAGGGCAACGCCATGGTGGCGCGCCTCACCCGCCACACCGACCCCGCGTTCCTGCACTACCGCTCCGGCGGCTTCATGGCCGAGCGCTTCCGCAAGCTGCCGGGCATGGACCCGGTGATGGATTCCGCGCTGTCGTTCGCCGCCAGCAAGGAAGACCCGGCTTCCGGCGGCCGCCACAAGGTGTGGGGCTCGAAGCCGCTGTGGGTGCTGCCGCAGACCTCGACCATCGCCTCGCACCTGCCCAAGGCGTTCGGCACGGCGGTGGCGATCGAGCAGGCGCGGCGCATCGGCCACGCGCTGCCGGTGCCGCAGGACTCCATCGTGATCTGCTCGTTCGGCGACGCCTCCAGCAACCACGCCACCGCGCAGACGGCGTTCAACGCCGCCGCCTGGACCGCCTACCAGAAGCTGCCGGCGCCGGTGCTGTTCGTGTGCGAGGACAACGGCATCGGCATCTCGGTGAAGACGCCGACCGACTGGATCGCCGCCAATTTCCGCGGCCGCCGCGACCTCGACTATTTCTTCGCCGACGGCCTCGACCTCGCCGCCGGCTACGCCGACGTGGCGCGCGCGATCGAGCATTGCCGCACGACGCGCCGGCCGACCTTCCTGCACCTGCGCACCACGCGCGTGATGGGCCACGCCGGCACCGACTTCGAGATCGAATGGCGTTCGATCGAGGAGCTGGTCGCGGTCGAGGCCACCGACCCGCTGCTGCGCTCGGCGGCGATCGCGCTGGAGTCCGGCCTGTTCACCCGCGAATCCTTGCTCGAACACTACGAGGCGATCCGCAAGCGCTGCTTCGCCGCCGCCGAGGAAGCCGACCGCCGGCCGAAGCTCGACCGCCTGGAAGACGTGATGGCGCCGCTGGCGCCGTACACGCCGGACGCGGTGGCCGCCGAGGCCGCGCGCGCCGATTACGCCGACCGGCGCCTCGCCGTGTTCGGCGGCGCCGACAAGCTGCCGGAGAAGCTGCCGCCGCGGCATCTCGCGCTGCAGATCAACGCCGCGCTGCACGACCTGTTCTGCAAGTATCCCGAGGCGCTGCTGTTCGGCGAGGACGTGGCGCAGAAGGGCGGCGTGTACACGGTGACCAAGGGCCTGCACAAGGCGTTCAAGGGCACGCGCGTGTTCAACACGCTGCTGGACGAGACGATCATCCTCGGCCTCGCCCAAGGTTACGCCAACATGGGCATGCTGCCGATGCCCGAGATCCAGTACCTCGCGTACTTCCACAACGCCTGCGACCAGATCCGCGGCGAGGCCTGCTCGCTGCAGTTCTTCTCCAACGACCAGTACCGCAACCCGATGGTCATGCGCATCGCCAGCCTCGGCTACCAGCGCGGCTTCGGCGGGCACTTCCACAACGACAACTCGATCGCCGCGCTGCGCGACATCCCCGGCCTGGTGGTCGGCTGCCCCTCGCGCGGCGACGACGCGGCGACGATGCTGCGCACGATGATGGCGCTGGCCAAGGTCGACGGCCGCGTGTGCGCGTTCCTCGAGCCGATCGCGCTGTACATGACCAAAGACCTCCACGAGGCCGGCGACGGCGCCTGGCAGTTCGCCTATCCGCCGCCGGAGCAGGCGATGCCGCTGGGCGAAGGCCGCGTGTACGAGCCGAAGGCGAAGGACCTCGTCGTGTTCACCTTCGGCAACGGCGTGCCGATGAGCCTGCGCGCCGCGCGCACGATCGAACGCAAGCTCGGCTGGAAGGTGCGCGTGGTCGACCTGCGCTGGCTGGTGCCGTTGAACGAGGCCTTCATCGCCGAGCAGGCGAAGACCGCCAGGCGCATCCTGGTGGTCGACGAAGGCCGCCGCAGCGCCGGCGTGGGCGAGGGCATCATCACCGCGATCGTCGAGGCCGGGCTGGGCAAGATGCCGCTGCAGCGCGTGGTCGGCGCCGACACCTACACGCCGCTGGCCGGCGCCGCGTTCCTGGTGCTGCCGGGCGAGGCCGACATCGTCGCCGCCGCCGAGGCGCTGGCGTGAAGCCTCAGGCGGCGAAGTAGCGGCTGGGCGGCACGCCCAGCACGCGGCGGAACACCGCGCCGAAGGCGCTCGGGCTGGCGTAGCCGAGGTCGAGCGCGACGCGCGTGATCGGCTCGCCCGCGCCGAGCCGCGCCAGCGCGACCTGCAGGCAGGCCTGCTGGCGCCAGGCGGCGAAGCTCATGCCGGTCTCGGCGCGGAACCGGCGGGTGAAATGGCGCCGGCTCATGCCGGCCTTCGCCGCCGCCGCATCCACCGGCAGCGCCAGCGTGGGCGCTTCCAGCAACGCGCGGCATAGCCGCGCCAGGCGCGGCGTGCGCGCGAGCGGCGTGTTCAGCGGCAGCATCGGCAGGGTGCGGATCTCGTCGAGGATCAGCGCCATGATGCGGCCGTCGCGGCCGTCGAGGTCGTAGTGCGCCGGCAAGTCGACCGCGGCGATCAGCAGCTCGCGCAGCAGCGGCGAGACCGCGATCACGCGGCAGTGCTCGGGCAGGCCGGCGGCCGCGGCGCTTGCCGCGCGCACGTAGGCGCTGCGCGTGGAGACGCGCCCGCCCATGCGCACCTCGTGGTCGACGCCGGGCGGGATCCAGATCGCGCGTTCGGGCGGCACCACCCAGCTGCCCTGCGGCGTGGTCACGGTCAGCACGCCGGTGGCGGCGTACAGCAGCTGGCCGCGGCAGTGGCGGTGGGCGGGCAGGCGCTGGTGCGGCGCGTATTCGTTGCCGACGGCGACCACGTCGCGCGGCGTGTCTTCGTAGGCGTCGACGCGGGTGTTGCGCATGGGGCATGGCCCGAATTCGACGAAAATTGACCCGAGCGCGTTTGCGGGCCGTCGCCGCGCACTCTAGAGTGCGCGTCGCGGTCGCGCAACGGCAGGCGCGTCGTCGGCCGACCTCCCGAACCCCGTCCATCGCCATGCAGACCCGCACCGACGAACTCGCGCTTCCCGCCGCGCCGTCCCGGGACGGCACCGCCTTTTCCGTGCTCGGCGCGATCAGCTTCTCGCACCTGCTCAACGACATGATCCAGTCGTTGATCCTGGCGCTCTATCCGCTGCTGAAGAGCGGTTTCGCGCTCAGCTTCGCGCAGGTCGGCCTGATCACGCTGACCTACCAGCTCACCGCCTCGCTGCTGCAGCCGCTGGTCGGGCTGTACAGCGACCGGCGGCCGATGCCGTATTCGCTGCCGGTCGGCATGGGCTTCACGCTGACCGGGTTGCTGCTGCTGGCGACGGTGAGCACCTTCCCGATGCTGCTGGTCGCCGCCGCGCTGATCGGCAGCGGTTCCTCGGTGTTCCATCCCGAATCCTCGCGCGTGGCGCGGCTCGCGTCCGGCGGCCGCCACGGGCTCGCGCAGTCGGTGTTCCAGGTGGGCGGCAACGTCGGATCGTCGCTCGGCCCGTTGCTGGCGGCGTGGATCGTGGTGCCGCGCGGGCGCGGCAGCGTCGCCTGGTTCGCGCTGGCCGCGCTGCTGGCGATCGTCGTGTTGGTGCAGGTGGGCGGCTGGTACCGCAACCACCTGGCCGAACGCGCCAGGCGTCCGCGCGCCGCCGAGCATGCGCACCCGCGGTTGCCGCGGCGCACGATCGCGCTATCGCTGGCGGTGCTGTTCGCGCTGGTGTTCTCGAAATACTTCTACCTCGCCAGCATCAGCAGCTACTTCACCTTCTACCTGATCCACAAGTTCGGCCTGTCGGTGCAGGCCGCGCAACTGCACCTGTTCGTGTTCCTGGCCGCGGTGGCGGCGGGCACGCTGATCGGCGGCCCGGTCGGCGACCGCATCGGCCGCAAGTACGTGATCTGGGGTTCCATCCTCGGCGTCGCGCCGTTCACCCTGGCGTTGCCCTACGCCGGCCTGGCGATGACCGGCGTGCTGACGGTGATCATCGGCGTGATCCTGTCGTCGGCCTTTTCGGCGATCCTGGTCTACGCGCAGGAGCTGATTCCCGGCCGCGTCGGCGCGATCTCCGGCCTGTTCTTCGGCCTCGCCTTCGGCATGGGCGGCATCGGCGCCGCGGTGCTCGGCCGGCTCGCCGACCACCAAGGCATCGAGTTCGTCTACCGGCTGTGCGCCTTCCTGCCGCTGCTCGGCATCCTCACGGTGTTCCTGCCGAACCTGGAGCGACCGCGCCGCGCGGCGTGAGCGGCGGCGCGGGGCCTTCGCAGCAGTCGCGCACGCGGCGTTCCATCACGCGGCGAGGCCGGGCGCGAGTCCCGCGTCCGCCGGCGCCGCGGCCGCCGGCGGCGGCAGGGCGAGGGCGAACACGGCGAGGTAACCGAGGCCGCGCGCTTGCATGGCGGGCGATGTGCGCCCGTCGCCGCCCGCCGCCCCACGCGGTTCAGACGATCACCGGCTCCGGCTCGAGGATCACGCCGAAGCGCGCGCGCACGCCTTCGCGCACGCGCCCGGCCAGCGCCCACAGCTCGGCGCCGCTGGCACGGCCGTGGTTGACCAGCACCAAGGCGTGGCGGTTCGAAATGCCCGCATCACCTTCGCGCAAGCCCTTGAAACCACTGGCTTCGATCAGCCAGGCGGCGGACAGCTTCGCCATGCCGTCGCTGCCCGGCCACACCGGCAGCGCGGGATGTTCGCGCTGCAGCGCCGCGGCCTGCGCCGCCGGCACGCGCGGGTTCTTGAAGAAGCTGCCGGCATTGGCGATCACCGCCGGGTCGGGCAGCTTGCGCGTGCGCAGCCGCACCACCGCCTCGGCGACGTGGTAGGGCGCGGGCTTGTCCACGCCCATCGCCGCCAGCTCCTCGCGCACGCCGGCGTAGTCGAGCCTCGGCGCGTGCGCGTGCGGCAGGTCGAATTCGACGGCGATCACCACCCAGCGCTGCGGCTCGCGCTTGAACACGGAGTCGCGGTAGGCGAACGCGCAGGCGGCGCGATCCAGCCGCTCGGTGGCGCCGGTGCGGCGATCGAACGCCTCCACCGCGTGCACGAATTCGCCGACCTCGACGCCGTAGGCGCCGATGTTCTGGATCGGCGCGGCGCCGACCGTGCCCGGGATCAGGATCAGATTCTCCAACCCGGCGAAACCTTGGCCGAGCGACCAACGCACGAAATCGTCCCAGCGCTCGCCGGCGGCGACGCGCACGCGCGCCACGCCGTCGCGCTCCTGCAGCACCTCGACGCCGCGCGTGGCGAGGTGCACGACGGTGCCCGGGTAGTCGCGGGTGAACAGCACGTTGGAGCCTTCGCCCAGCACGAACACCTGGCCGTCGCGCAGCGCCGGTTGCGCGAACAGGCCGGGCAGGGCGGCGTCGTCGCGCACCTCGGCCAGCAGCGCCGCGCGCGCGGCGACGCGCAGCGTGTTGCGGCCGGCCAGCGGCGCGTCCTCGGTCAGCGCGTAGCCGCCCATGTCGACGCGCTCAGGCCGCATCGGCGCGCGTCCGCAGGGCGCGGATCGCCTCCACGCATTCGCCGATCAGCGCCGGCCCGCGGAACACCAGGCCGGTGTAACACTGCACCAGCGACGCGCCGGCGCGGATCTTGGCGGCGGCGTCCTCGCCGCCGAGGATGCCGCCGACGCCGACCAGCGGGATGCGGTCGCCGAGGCGCTGCGCCATGCCGCGCAACACGGCGGTGGATTTCGCGAACAGCGGGCGTCCGGACAGCCCGCCGCTTTCCTGCGCGCGCGCATCGCCGGCGACGGCGTCGCGGTCGACGGTGGTGTTGGTGCAGATCAGACCGTCGACGCCGACCTGCGACAGCGCCTCGGCGATGCCGTCCAGCTCGGCTTCGGTGAGGTCCGGCGCGATCTTCAGCAGCAGCGGGCGGTAGCGGCCGTGCCGCACGGTCAGGCGCTCCTGCGCGTCGCGCAGCGTGCCGACCAGGCGCTTCAGCGCCTCCTCGCCCTGCAGGTCGCGCAGACCTTGCGTGTTCGGCGAGGATATGTTGACGGTGACGTAGCTGGCGCGCGCGTACACGCGCTCGAGGCAGAGCAGATAGTCGTCGGCGGCGCGCTCGTTCGGCGTGTCCTTGTTCTTGCCGATGTTGATGCCGAGCACGCCGCCGTAGCGGGCGCGCTCGACGTTGCGCACCAGCGCGTCGATGCCGTCGTTGTTGAAGCCCATGCGGTTGATCACCGCCTGGTGTTCCGGCAGGCGGAACATGCGCGGCTTCGGGTTGCCGGGCTGCGGCCGCGGCGTCACCGTGCCGACCTCGACGAAGCCGAAGCCGAGCGCGGCCAGCGCGTCGACGTGCGCGCCGTTCTTGTCCAGGCCGGCGGCCAGGCCGACCGGGTTGGTGAATTCCAGCCCGAAGGCGCGCGTCGGCAGCGGCGCGGGCCGCTTCGCCAGCAGCGCGCTCAGGCCGAGGTGGTGCGCGGTCTCGATGCCGGCCAGGCCGAGATCGTGCGCGCGCTCGTCGTCGAGGCAGAACAGCAGCGGGCGGGCGAGGGCGTACACGAAGGGCTCAACCGTTGAAGAAGTGCGCGAACCACAGCAGGCCGCCGAAGAACAGGAAGGCCGAGATCACGGCCAGGATCGCCGCGGCCAGATGCAGCCAGCCCAGCACCAGGCCGGCGACCGCCATGCCGTCGCCGTCCAGCTCGCCGCGGCTCTGCCGGATCTCGCCGCGCGCCATGTGCCCGCAGACCACGGCGATCAGCGCGCCGATCACCGGCAGCGCGAACCAGCACAGCACGCCGAACACCAGGCTGATGATGGCGAGGCTGCTGGTGCGGCGTGCAGGCAGTGGCGTGCTCATGGCGGTGTCCTCTCCGGAGCGATCGCAGCGTCGTCATCCGCGCAAGCGGGAATGACGCCGGATGTTTCGCTCGTCCCGAGTCCCGAGTCCCGTCAAAGATCGAACTTGATGCCCTGCGCCAGCGGCAGCGCGTCCGACCAGTTGATGGTGTTGGTCTGCCGGCGCATGTACGCCTTCCACGCGTCCGAGCCGGACTCGCGGCCGCCGCCGGTGTCCTTCTCGCCGCCGAACGCGCCGCCGATCTCGGCGCCGGAGGTGCCGATGTTGACGTTGGCGATGCCGCAGTCGGAGCCGGCCGCCGACAGGAAACGTTCGGAGGCCTTCACGCTCTGCGTGAAGATCGCCGAGGACAGGCCCTGCGGCACGGCGTTCTGCATCTCGATCGCCTCGTCCAGCGTCTTGAACGGCAGCACGTACAGGATCGGCGCGAAGGTTTCCGTCTGCACCACCTCGGCGGAATTCTTCAGACCGGTGACGATGGTCGGCAGCACGAAGTTGCCCGGGCGGTCGGTCAGCGCCTTGCCGCCGGTGACGATGGTGCCGCCCGCGGCCTTGGCCTTCTCGATGGCGGCGAGGTAGCGCTGCACCGCGCCCTTGTCGGTCAGCGGGCCCATCAGCGTCTTCGGGTCCGTGGGATCGCCGATCCTCGCCTCCACCTGCTTGTACGCGGCGGCGAGCTTCTCCACCACCGCGGCGGCGATGGCTTCGTGCACGATCAGGCGGCGCGTGGTCGTGCAGCGCTGGCCGGCGGTGCCGATCGCGCCGAACACGATCGCCGGGATCGCCAGCTTCAGGTCGGCGCTCTCGTCGAGGATGATCGCGTTGTTGCCCCCCAGCTCCAGCAGCGAACGGCCCATGCGCTGCGCCACGCGCACGCCGACCTGGCGGCCGACCGCGGTGGAGCCGGTGAAGCTGATCAGCGGGATGCGGTGGTCGTCGACGAACTTCGCCGCCAGCTCGGTGCCGGCGTCGTTGAACAGGAAGAAGATGTCGGGGAAGCCGCCGGCGCGCAGCGCCTCGTTGCAGATCTTCATCGCCGCGATCGCCGACAGCGGCACCTTCGGCGACGGCTTCCAGATGCTGATATCGCCGCAGATCGCGGCGATGAAGCTGTTCCAGGCCCACACCGCGACCGGGAAATTGAACGCGGAAATGATGCCGACCAGGCCGAGCGGGTGCCACTGCTCGTACATGCGGTGGCCCGGACGCTCGGAGTGCATGCTGTAGCCGTACAGCATGCGGCTCTGGCCGACGGCGAAGTCGGCGATGTCGATCATCTCCTGCACTTCGCCGTCGCCTTCCGGCTTGATCTTGCCCATCTCCAGCGCGACCAGCGAACCGAGCGCGTCCTTGTGCCGGCGCAGCGCCTCGCCGCACTGGCGCACCGCCTCGCCGCGCTTCGGCGCGGGCGTCGCGCGCCAGACCTTGAACGCCTCCTGGGCGCGCCGGACGATCGTCTCGTAATCGGCGGCGGAGCTCGCGTACACCCTGGCGATCACCTGGTCGGTGGCCGGATTGACCGGCGCGAGCACGCCGGCGTCGGTGGTCTTCGACCACTCGCCGTTGCCGAGGTAGGTGCCGGAGTTGGTCTCGGCGAGGCCGAGCGCCTGGAGGATCTGCTGCGACATGGAGGCTCCTGCGGAAAGCGGGCGGGCGCGGAGGCGCCGCGTAAAGCCGCGATTCTAGCAGAGGCCGGCGCCGGACCCGGCGGGCGGGGAAGGCATGGCGGCCCCGACACGATTCGAACGTGCGACCTTCCCCTTAGGAGGGGGACGCTCTATCCAGCTGAGCTACGGGGCCTCAATCACTTGCGGTGCCACTGTGCCTTTTTCTGTGCCACTTCGCAAGCATTTTCACGGCGTCCACGCCGTGCCCGGGCGCATGATGGGCGTAGCGTTCCGTGACGCTGATCGAGCTATGTCCGGCCAAATTCTTGACCACGTTCAGCGGCACGCCTGACTGCACGAGCGCCGTGCAGAACGTGTGTCGCAGCCAGTGCAGCGAGCCGCCCACCTTGGCCGCCCGACGGTCCTCATCGAACCAGTCGCCCAGCGTATCAGCGTGGGCCTCTACCAGTCGATCCTTCCCAAGCCGCTTGAGCGCAGCCCTCGCGCCCGCGTTCAGCGGCACCATCCGCCACTTCCCGGATTTCGTCCTGCCCTCGGAAGTGCTCTGCACGTAGATTGAGCCGTCGCGTACGTCGCTACGCCGCGCTTTCGCTATCTCCCCCCTGCGTAGCCCCGTGTTGGCAAGGAAGCGCCACAGCGGCCCTCTGGCGGTCTTGTAGAGGGCTTCCAACTGTTTGGGGCGGTAGTAGTCGGGCGCGCGGCTCACGGGCGGCTCGGACACGCTCACGAGCGCCAGCGGGCTGTGCTGGATCAGTGCGGGACGTGCCTTCATCGCACGCTTGAAGGCGGCCTTGGCGAGCTTGACGGCCTTATGTGCCGATCCACGGGCGGCGTGACGAATCACCCACATCTCCACCTGGTTCGGGTCGATCCCCTCGGCAGCAAGCGGCGCGAAGGCGTCGAGAAACTTTTGCAGGTCGCTGCGGGCGCGCCGGTAGGTGGTGGGCCGGGCGTGTTCGTACCAGCGCAGATAGTCCGCGATGACGGTCGCCACGGTGACGCCACGGGTCGGCGTGATCAGGCCGCGCAGTTCGGCTTCTTTTTCGGCTTGTACGGCCTCAGCCTCACGGGCGCCAATCTTGCCAAGGGACCGGCGGAAACGCTCGCCGTTCTCGATCCAGTCGAGGTAGTAGCAGGGGCCGCGCTTGTAGAGCCTTGCCATGGTCGTGCGAGCAATGCTGCGTCCAAGGTCGCGCGATGATAGGTCTTCCTGCCGCCGGAGTCATGCGCGGCGATCCCCATACGGTAGAAGGCGCGCACGGAGCAGCGGCAGTATTCGGCTGCCTCCTTCACGGTGAACCAGGTCTGGCCGTCGCTCATTCGTTACCCCACCGAATCATCGTCAAGTGGTATAGCGCCGCGCCGCTCGCGCCTGCGGATGGCGCGCTTGATCCATGCCGCAACGCCGGGCCTGCCGAGGTAGCAGCACATCCGCCGCCAGTAGCGCGAGACAACATCCTGTTCGGCGCCAGAGCGCGCGGGCTCGCGTGGCTTTGTACCGCCGTGCTGCATGTCGCCGGTCATTCCGCATCCCACTCCGCCCGCATCGCCGCAAGCTCGGCCTCCAGTTCCTGGATGCGGTTCTCCGCGCACCCGTAATGCTTTGGACCCCACGTCCAGCAACCCTCGCTGTGCGTGGTGCCGGGGTTGTCGAGCTTGGCGCGCAGTTCGTCGCGCTCGGTCTTCAGCGCCAGCACGGCGTCCACTACGAACATGGGCGCAAACCCCGGCGGGATGACGCCGGCATCAGCCAGTTCGACGCACATTTCACGCATGCATTCGGTCAGGTCGTGGCTGTCGCGGTCGGCTGATTTGGCCCGCAGTTCCGCGATCTCCGCGCGCAGCTCGTCGCGCTCAAGCACAAAGTCCGGCGTTTCGCACGGCAGCAGCGCGTCCGTTTTCTGCCTCGCCTCAATGTCGCCTTGCGCGGCGTCAAAGAGCGCGTCGAGGAACCGCACGGGCAGGCTGTACGCGCCGGCTGCCTGATAGGCCGCAGCGCATACCTTCCGCAGCTTGCGGCGCTCCTTGCGCAGTTCCGCAATCTCCGCCGCCTGGCGCTCAAGCTCGGCGCGAACAGTCGCCCATTCGCCATTGTCGGAAGCGTCGAAAACCTCAGCGCAGTATTCGACAGCTTCCCTTACCTCCGGCCGCAGGTGGTCAGTCGCCTCACCATCGTTGATGTTCTCAGCCACGGTTACTACCTCGCTCAGTCGGTGGTATCCAGCGGATTCGGCGGATAACGCTTGTTAGGCGTCAAGCCGGTTGCTTTCGCGATTGCCTCTTCGGCCTGCTCAAAATCCCACCCACCCTCGTCTTTCGAGAGCTTGGATTGGTGCAAAAGGTCGATCAGTGCGTCGAGTAGATCTGGAGCCGCTGCGATTAATCGAGCATTGGCCTTTACCGTCTCGTCTGTGCGCGCCTTATGCGCCGGTGACCATGGCTTAGGGTCGGCTACGCGCCCGCCATCCTTCGCGTAGATGAATCCATCAGCAAGCTGATGCCACGGGCCTGGCGTGTGTTCTGTTCCCATACGTATCTCCATATCGTTGCCGCCCAACAGTTCATTCAACCCGACGCCGCTTCGGGTTCACTGTGAAATCACGCGCTCACGGCGGCGCGGGTTAGCTCAGGTGTTAGGCATCAACTGATTCCCACCGTTCCCGCATCCTCTCAATCGCATCAGCCGGCACGCCGTGGCAGTTCTCCCACTCACCTTTCGCCTCAATCACGCGCACCGGAACGCCGATAGCCTTAGCGGCATCCAAGTAAGGCTGCATCTCCCATCGCCGCGTAAACGTGTTGGCTACAACGCAGCTGACCCCGCGAGTGAGGCTGTCCTTGGTGCGCTCCAAGCATTGGGCATGGGCCTTTGGCAACTCGGAAGGGTCAAACTTGTAAGCGCCTTCACGCTCAAAGTAATGGTCAGCTTCGTGGTGTTCGTAACCAACCAGCGCCAACGTGCGCGCCATAGTCGTCTTGCCGCTACCGGGAAGCCCGCGAATCAGTACCAATTCCATGCCGTCCACCATCCTTTCAAAATTGATGCCTAACCACGCGTTGCAGCCGATGCCGCATCGCGTCACGGCTGAACTTGGTTGTTAGGCGTCAGAAGGGCAGTTCATTGCCGGGACGCAAGTCGGTGCGCTGGATGTTGTCCACCACCAGCGCGCAAACGCTCTCCATGACAATGAAGGTCTGTCCGGGATTTGCTCGCGCAAGCCTTTCGGCCTCGCGTGTCGCGCCTTCCTTGGTGTTGTGTTTGCGCTGCGGGTTGTAACCCTGCGGATTCCAGACCAGCCAAAAAGGTTCACGATGTTGCATGTCGTTCTCCGTTTGTTGTCGCGTGACGCCTAACAAGGCGCTCAAGCCGAACCCGCTTCGCGGGTCGGCTTAGCTTCGGTGTTAGACCGCAGCTTGTTCTTCAGCATCGCCCGCTCTTGCGCGAGAGCAAGAAGTTTTGTCGCAGTCGCCCGGCTCATACCATATGAGCGCTTTGCATCCCGTAGCCCAGTTTCAACGCCATCCCGGAAAGCAACTTGTGCAATACGCTCGTGACTCAACTCACCAAGAGTTCCGTTGTTGCCTTCAAGATTGGCAATCAGGCGCTTCGCGTAGCGTTCGGCCCTTTGCCACTTCGTTTCTTTCATGTCTAGCCCTCAATGTCTGCGGTCTAACAACGCGTTGCAGCCGAATGGCGGCGATCCGCTGCCGCACCTTCAAGCAGTTCGGTTCATCGCAATCCGGGATGTCGCACGCTCCCAGGTCAGCAAGCGCGTGATCGGCGTCGGCCAGAAGCTCACGGAGCATCTGAACCTCCTGCTCAATCGCACTACCTGGGCTGAAAACACGTGCGCGCTTGTAGTCCTCCGGGCAGTCGCCGCATGTTTGCGTCGGATCGCCCAGTCCCATCTGATCGCAATGGCAGTTGTTCGGCATTTCATTCTCCTCGGGCAGCGCCCTAACAATTCATTCAAGCCGACGCCAATGGCGCGGCTTAATTCAGGCGTTAGCCCGCAAAGGCGCCGGGCTCGCGTTGCCTCCGTGCCTGACTGCTTTGACCGCGTTTCACGGGACCAGGCCGGGCGCGGCATTAAAACGGAAGGTCGTCGTCTGGCGGCGGAACGTCTCTGCCGGCCGGCGTGCTCTTCCGCTTCTCACGCGGCGCCTGTTTCGCGTTGTCCGGCTTCCACATATCGACCACCGCGTACCACTTCCCGCCAGCCGATACCTTCACGTCCGCGTTGATCCACTCGCCAGCCTGCCCTTGCAGCCACGCGATCAGTTCCTCGCGCTTGATGGACAGCTTCGCCTTGACGTACTCCGGCGCGCGCTCGTGCGGCGCTTTCACGATCAGACCGCTGATAAATTGTGCGTCGCTCACTCGGACTTCTCCTGCTCGATCTTGGGGAGCTTCGACTTGATTACGTCGCGCTCGTGAGTTGTAAAGATGCCGCCCTTTGTCGGGGCCAACCACAAATCCATTTGCGCTGCGGAAGGAATTTCCGCCCAAGCCTCGGCCGCGGTGTAAAGCGCGTCACTGTCCTGGGTCGCGTCCCACTCGCTGATGCGATCCTTGATCAGCTCGATTGAGGCGGCATACTGCTCGGCCGCTTCGTCGTGCCTTGCCTTCCGCTTGTCCTCGACAAAAACGCCCGGGACGACGTTTTCATCTTTTCGTGCGCCGTCGATATCGCCCATGCGCTCGGCCTCGTCCTGCTCCATGATGCCGGCGAATCCGAAGGCATAACGTGCGGCCTGAATCGTCGCCTTGTGCCGCAGCATCCGAGCAGGCCATTGCCGCCAAACATCGGTATTGCGTTTGCACTCGGCCATGTACTCCGTCACTTCGACGGGGTGAGAGCGGCCCTTGCGGAACATGCGGCAGGTGATCGACAGGAGTTGACCATCCGGCGTCACGTTATCCTTGAACTCCATCCCATCGAAGTCGGGATGCGAATTGATTAGCTTCATCCAGCCGTCAACGCTGACCACCGGCACGATGCCGCCGCGACTCGGGAACGCGAAGATTTCCTTCGTGAACGGATTGAGCTTGTGTTCCTTGGCGACAAGGCAGAACGCCGCAAGCTGTTCGTTGCTCACGTCGGTGCCGTTCATCACGGTTGCCTTGATCGTCTGGACGAATGCGCCCTTGTCCATGCCGTAATGACTGGCTAGCGTCGCCAGAACGCCGACAGACTTGGATTGTTCAATGGTGGCTACGCTGTTCATGTCGTCCTCTGCCGGATAACCGTCCGGCGCGGTGTTGTTGTAGGTGCCGACCGCGCCGCTTGTGTCGGAGGGGTTGCGCGGCGCGGCCGGCTGGGGGAACTCAGACGGCCACAGCACGCGGGAGCGATTCCCACGCCTCGACCGCTTCCTGTAACGTGGCGCGCTTGGTCGTGCGCAGCTCGCACGGCGCGCATTCCAGGTGCCATAGGTCGCGGCCCAGCGTGTTCACCGCGCGCGGCTGGCGGTCGCAGGACGGGCAGGGCGCAAGCTGGCCTTCGAGTCGGTGTTCGCGTTGCATGTCGATCTCCTCACGCAGCCGGCGGCAGGTCGCCGCCCGTGTAGTGCTGGCGCTGGCGCATGGCGTTGCGCAGCCATGTGTTCGCGCGGCTGATGGCGATCTGCATCTGCTCGCCGCAATCGAGGGTGCCTGCGGCAAGCTCGCACGCCTGTTGCACCAGGTCGTCGGGAGCCGCAATGCGCACACCCTCGCAGTGGACGGCGTGGGCTGCGCGCTGCTCTGGCGTGAGCGCGGTCGGGTTGCGCTTGCGGCGCTCGGCCAGCAGTTCGAATACGACGGCGGTCATGTCACCTCCTTGCCGTGGATATCGACTTCAACGCATGCGCTAACCACGCGCGGCGCCTTTGCTTTCGCGGGGCCGCCGTTGATCGGACGCAACTCCGACACGCGCACGCCGACTGCGACAAACTTCGTCGCCTCCGGGAAGTACGAAAGCGCGTGTGCGGGTGTCGGTCCGAAGTGCAAACCGCCTCCGCACGCGTCCGTGTCGCTAAAGTCGTTGCATGCGGGCTTGCTTCCTGGCGAGTAGTCCACGCCTCGGCTGGTCGTCCACTCGTCGTTAACGGCCTTGTAAAGCGTGGCGACGCCTCGGGAGACCTTCACGCCGTGGTATTCGCACCATTCGTCCGCGCTGAATTTTTCGACGCCCGTATGGTCAAGAACCACGCCACCGGAAATCTTGGCGCGCGCACTGTGCTTGTGGACTGCGACCAGCTTTGAGGCCCTGACGCTGGCCGAGTCGCAGGCCGTGACGCTGGCCGAGCCGCAGGCCCTGACGCTGGCCGAGCCG
>NZ_DF970269.1 GCF_000953855.2 Mizugakiibacter sediminis | reverse complement strand
CGCCGCAGGAGCGCACCAGCGCGTTCGCGCTGGCGAACTACCAGTTGACGGACAATCTGCAGGCCTACCTCGACGTGTTCCACAACAAGACCACGTCGCAGTTCGC
>NZ_DF970268.1 GCF_000953855.2 Mizugakiibacter sediminis | reverse complement strand
TCACCCGCATCGACATGAACAACCTGGTGGGTTTACACAGCTAGTCCTCGGCGCGGTACTTCTCGTGGCAGCGCTTGCAGGCTTCCGCCGTCTGCGCGAACGCCTGCTTGCTCGCCTCGATGTCGCTGCCGGCGGCGACCTTGGCGAGGTCGGCGGCGGCGTCCTCGAAGGCCTGCATCTTCGCCTTGAAGTCCTCGGGGTTCTGCCAGATCGCCGGCTTGGCGCCGGTCTCGGCGCCGCGGTCGGAGCCCGGCGGGAAGCCTTCGAGCAACTGCTGGCTGTAGAAGGCCAGGCGCTGCGCGCGGCGGGCGAAATCGGCCTGGTCCCACGGCTGGGTGCCGCGCACCATCGCGTTCATCGGCGCGAAGTTCCACAGGATCGCGTGGTACACGCCCTGGCGGTAGCGGATCGCCGTCTCCGGCTTGACGGCGGCAAGCACGCCGGCGCTGAGGGCGAATCCGGCGAGGGCGAGCAGGGCGGCGGCGTAGGCGGGGCGCATCGGCGTCTCCTGGCGGTGGAGTCCTCAGTCTAGCAACGGCATCTACCGGCCCGCGCGGCGCGGGCGTAAGCTTCCGGGACTTCCCCGGGAGGCTCGACCATGCGCAAGACGATCGCGATGCTCGCTCTGCTGCTGCTCGGCGCCGCGGGCGCGGCGCAGGCGGCGATGGTGGCCCGACCGGTCGGCTACACGCTGGACGGCACCGCCTTCCGCGGCGTGTTGGTGTACGACGACGCGGTGGCCGCCAAGCGCCCCGGCCTGCTGATGGTGCCGAACTGGCGCGGCGTCAACGACACCGCCGTGGCCAAGGCGAAGATGATCGCCGGCCGCGACTACGTGATCCTGCTCGCCGACATGTACGGCGAGAAGGTGCGGCCGAAGAACGACGACGAGGCGCGCGAGGCGGTGAAACCGCTGTACGCCGACCGCGCGTTGCTGCGCAAGCGCGTCGTCGAGGCGCTGGAAGTGCTGCGCGCGCAGGCGGCCGGCGCGCCGATCGACACCGCCCGCCTCGCCGCGATCGGTTTCTGTTTCGGCGGCACCTCGGTGCTCGATCTCGCGCGCAGCGGCGCCGACGTCGCCGCCGTGGTCAGCTTCCACGGCGGCCTCGGCACCGACGATCCTGCGCTGGCCAAGCAGATCAAGGCGCGCGTGCTGGCGATCAACGGCGCCGACGACAAGGGCACCATGCCCGACGCCGACAAGTTCATGGACGAGATGCGCGGCAGCGGCGCCGACTGGCAGTTCGTCGTGCTCGGCAACGCCGTGCACTGCTTCACCGAGACCGAGGACCATTCGCCCGGCTGCATGTACGACGCGCGCGCCGCGCGGCGCAGCTACCGCATGATGCGCGACTGGCTGGACGAGGCGTTCGCCGGCAAGCCCTGAGTAACCGTCTCCAAAGTCAAGCGCGGCGCGGCGACCCCGCGAACGATCCCGCCGGCGAATCAGGACGTCCGCTCGACCGCGTAACCGGCCAGCGTGGCCAGCGCCTCGCGCCACGGCGACGGCGGGATCGCCGCCAGCGCGGCGCAGGCGGCGTCGGCATGCTGCTGCGCCCGTGCGCGCGTGCGCTGCAGTGCGCCGGAGTCGCGGATCGCGGCGACGATGCGATCCAGCGATTCCAGTCCGCCGGATTCGATCGCGCGGCGCAGCGCGGCGGCTTCGTCGGCGCGCGCGGTCTCGAGCGCGTAGATCAGCGGCAGCGTCGGCTTGCCCTCGGCGAGGTCGTCGCCGATGTTCTTGCCGAGCGTCTGCGCATCGGACACGTAGTCGAGCAGGTCGTCGGCGATCTGGAAGGCGTAGCCCAGTTCCATGCCGTAGCGGCGCAGCGCCTGCGCCTGCGCTTCCGGCAGGCCGCCGAGCACCGCGCCCAGCTCGGTGGCGGCGGCGAACAGCACCGCCGTCTTGCGCTCGATCACGCGCAGGTACGCCGCCTCGTCGGTGTCCGGGTTGCCGATGTTGAGCAGCTGCAGCACTTCGCCTTCGGCGATGGCGTTGGTGGTATCGGCGAGGATCCGCATCACGCGCATGCGATCCAGTTCGACCATCAGCTGGAACGAGCGCGAATAGAGGAAGTCGCCGACCAGCACGCTGGCCGCGTTGCCCCACAGCGCGTTGGCGGTCTTGCGGCCGCGGCGGAGGTCGGAGGCGTCGACCACGTCGTCGTGCAGCAGGGTGGCGGTATGGATGAATTCGATCACGGCCGCCAGTTGCACGTGCTGCGCGCCCTCGTAGCCGGCCGCGCGCGCGGCCAGCACGTGCAGCATCGGTCGCAGGCGCTTGCCGCCGCCGCCGATGATGTGCTCGGCGATCTGGTTGATCAGCACCACGTCGGAGGCCAGCCGCGCGCGGATCAACGCGTCGACGCGGGCCATGTCGGCGGCCGCCAGCGCGCGGACGGCGGCGAAATCGCGCGGGGATGCGACGGCGTCGGCGGCGGGCAGGCTCATGCGGGCTCCGGGGCGGATGAAGCGCGGATTATAGGCCGCGACCGCCGCAACCGGCGGACGCGCACCGGCAGAATCGCCCTACGCGCCGGCGCACCGCCCGGCCGGGGCGGGCGCAGGCGCGCCGTGCTACGATCCCGGCCCATTCCAGTGCGAGCAGTCGAGGGCGTTCCATGGCACGCGGCGTCAACAAGGTCATCCTGATCGGCAATCTCGGTGCGGATCCGGAAACGCGCTATACCGCCTCCGGCTCGGCCATCACCACGATCCGCCTCGCCACCAGCGAATCCTGGCGCGACAAGCAGACCGGCGAGATGCAGGAGCGCACCGAATGGCATCGCGTGAAGTTCTTCGGCAAGCTGGCGGAGATCGCCGGTGAATACCTGAAGAAGGGCCGCCAGGTTTACGTGGAAGGCTCGATCCGCACCGACAAGTTCACCGGCAACGACGGCCAGGAAAAGTTCTTCACCGAGATCGTCGCCAACGAGATGCAGCTGCTCGGCGGTCCGGGCGGCGAGGCCGGCGCCTCGCGCGGCGAGGGCGGCGGCTACCGCGAGCGCCCGCAGCCGGCGCGTCCGCAGGGCGGCGGCCGCGCCCCGGCGCCCTCCGCGCCGGCGCCCTCCGCGGGCGGCGACGG
>NZ_DF970267.1 GCF_000953855.2 Mizugakiibacter sediminis | reverse complement strand
GCATTCGCCCAGCAGGCCGGCGATGCTTCGGCCACGCCGCAGAAAGCGCAGTCGCTCGAAACCATCGTGGTCACCGGTTCGCGCATCCG
>NZ_DF970266.1 GCF_000953855.2 Mizugakiibacter sediminis | reverse complement strand
CAGCCAAGCGCGCGCCTCGGCGTCCGCGCGCGGTTCGCCGCGGCCGCACGCCGCTGCCGCGAGCGCCGCGCGCGCGTCGCCGCCCGCCTGCGCCAGCCAGGCGCGCAGCGTCGCCGCGCCCGCGCCGGGCGTGCGCAGCAGGGTCAGCCAGGCGCGCAGCTCGTCTCGCTCGTGCATCCGTGCAGTGTAGCGGGGGCCGAAAACGCGACGGCGCGGCCGGAGCCGCGCCGTCGTGTCGGAAAAAGCCGTGCGGTCACTCCGGCATGCGCGCCGGATCGCCGATGTGCACCGGCTTGATGCTGTCCATGATCAGCGCGTAGCTGACGTGGTCGAAGGTGCGGAACACCATGGCGTGGCCGACGAACTCCTCCGGCAGCGTCACGCGCTCGCCGAACGCGCGGCGCTGGCTGGAGGAGGCCACGTCGTCGTGGATGTTCTCGCCGGGGCGGACGATGGTGTAGGTCTGGCCGTTCTCCACGCCCTCGCTCTTGCCCGCCGAGAACGCCACCACCTGGTGCGGACCGGCCGCGTCCATCGCGTCGCTGAAGGCGATCACGCGCAGGTTGTCGGGCACCTTGGCCGGCGCGTGCGGGAAGAACGCGGCGTCGTACGGCGTGTCGTCCAGCGGCAGCAGGCGGTCGCCCTTGCGGATCTCCATGGTGGAATCGCGCAGCAGGGTCGTGGCCGGATCGCCGCCGCGCAGGTATTCGGCGGTGCCGATCACGGTGACCTCGTAGCCGAGCGGCTTGCCCTTGCCGAGGTGGCCGTCGTGCAGGGTGTCCTGGTGCCACGGGCCGGCGTACATCTCGACGTTGCTGTCGAGCTCGTCGGCGATCTGGTCGCGGTAGTTGTCGCTGCCGTCGAAGCTGGTGAAGACGTGGGTGGGGCGCACCACCGCGTAGCGCTGGCCGGGCTGCGCGCCGGCGAGGCCGCGCACGTAGAGGAACTGGCCGGGGGTGCCGCGCAGCTGATTCTCCTCGAGGCCGACCACGTACGGCGCCTTGACCAGCGTGTCGCGGTCGAGCACGCGGGTGTCCTTGAGGAAGGGCTTGATCGCGGACAGCGGCAGCGCCGGCACGGCGCTCTCCGTCGGCTCCGCACGCGCCTGCGGCTGCAGGCCGAGATGCGCGCGGCCGCCGCTGTAGCCGAGCACCAGCACGTCGCCGGGATAGATCAGGTGCGGGTTGCGCACCTTCTGGTTGACGTCCCAGATCTCCGGCCACAGCCAGGGCTTGGTGAGGAACTTGGCGGAGATGCTCCAGAGCGTGTCGCCCTTCTTGACGACGTAGGTGTCCGGATGGTCCGGGCGCAGTTCGGTCGTCGCCGCGTACAGGGTCAGGGTCAGGCCGAGGCCGGCCAGCAACGCAAGCGTTTTCTTAAGCATGGTGGGCAATCCCCCGATCCCCCGAGGTTTTCGCGAGTGTATCCGAATTGTTAACGGGTGGAAATCGCGCGGCTGTGACCGCCTGCGCGAATTCGCGCGGCACGTCCGCCACCCGTAAAATGGCTTGCATCATAGGTACGGGCCGGCTTGGGTTTCGCCAACTCGCCCGCAATTCAGGTGCAGGTGAAATCCATGGCGCTGCTGAACATCCTCGAATTTCCCGATCCGCGCCTGCGCACCAAGGCGGCGCCGGTGAGCGAGTTCGGCCCGGCCCTGGCGAAGCTGGCCGAGGACATGCTGGAGACCATGTACGCGGCGCCCGGCATCGGCCTCGCCGCGACCCAGGTCGACGTGCACCGGCAATTGCTGGTGCTGGACGTCTCCGAGGAAAAGAACCGGCCGATGGTGCTGGTCAATCCGAAGATCCTGTCGAAGGAAGGCAGCCAGACCTACCAGGAGGGCTGCCTGTCGGTGCCCGGCATCTTCGCCGACGTCGAGCGCGCCGAGCGCATCCGCGTCGAGGCGCAGGACGCGCACGGCAAGCCCTTCACCCTCGACGCCGACGGTCTGCTGGCCGTGTGCATCCAGCACGAGATGGACCATCTCGCCGGCAAGCTGTTCGTCGACTACCTCTCGCCGCTGAAGCGCGAGCTGGTGCGCAAGAAGCTCGAGAAGCAGCGCCGCCAGGCGGCGTCCGCCGCGCCTGCGGCCGCCGCGCTGTAAGCCGATGACGCGCCCCCTGCGCCTGGTGTTCGCCGGAACACCGGAGTTCGCCGTGCCGTGCCTCGCCGCCTGCCGCGCCGGCGGCGCCGAGGTCGTCGCCGTCTACACGCAGCCCGACCGCCCCGCCGGGCGCGGCCGCGCGCTGACGATGAGCCCGGTCAAGCAGGCCGCGCTGGCGGCGGGCATCGCCGTCGAGCAGCCGGAAAGCCTGAAATCCGCCGAGGCGCAGCAGCGCCTGCGCGAGTACGCGCCGGAGCTGATGGTGGTGGTCGCCTACGGCCTGATCCTGCCGCGCGCGGTGCTGGCGATCCCGCCGCTCGGCTGCTGGAACGTGCACGCCTCGCTGCTGCCGCGCTGGCGCGGCGCCGCGCCGATCCAGCGCGCCCTCCTCGCCGGCGACGCCGAGACCGGCGTGTGCCTGATGCGGATGGAGGCGGGGCTGGACACCGGCCCGGTGCTGCTCGTGCGGCGCACGCCGATCGCGCCCGACGACACCGGCGGCAGCCTGCACGACCGCCTCGCCGCGCTCGGCGCGGAGGTGCTGGCGGAAGGCCTGGCGCGCGTGCGCCGGGGCGAGCCGCCGGCGGCGACGCCGCAGCCGCAGGACGGCGTCACCTACGCGCACAAGCTGGACAAGGCCGAGGCGCGGCTCGACTTCGCCGAACCC
>NZ_DF970265.1:5288-7504 GCF_000953855.2 Mizugakiibacter sediminis | reverse complement strand
GCATCAACTACAACAAGTTCGACCCGATCTCCTCGGCGGACCGCGACTACGCCAAGGACGCCACCTATCTGTACAGCGGCACCATCACCAAGGTCGGCTCCAGCCGCAATCCCAACGGCCAGTTGCAGCTTCCGGCCAGCCTGCTGGCGCAGTTCGGCAATTCCTGCAACGGCAAGCCGGCCACGTCGGTGACCAAACTGCCGGGCACTTCCGGCACCAGCCCGTCGGACTACCGCGCGTACTGCGCCGCGACCGACAGTTTCAACTACCAGAAGCAGAACCTGATCCTGACGCCGCAGGAGCGCACCAGCGCGTTCGCGCTGGCGAACTACCAGCTGAGCGACAGCGTGTCCGCCTACCTGGACGTGTTCCACAACAAGACCACGTCGCAGTTCGCCATCGCGCCGCTGCCGTTCGACGCCAACAACGACGCGGTGACCATCTCCGCGCAGAACTACTACAACCCCTTCGGCGATCGCGTGCTCGGCGCCGGCAACGGCATCGACTTCGGCCCGACCAGCGGCTTCAACCTGCGTTCGCGCTTCACCGGCCTGGGCCAGCGCGTCGGCAACTTCACCACCGCCACCGATTCCGTGGTCGGCGGCCTGAAGGGCAGTATCGGCGACACCTCGTGGCAGTGGGACGCCGGCGTCACCTACGGCCACTACAGCCAGCTGCGCAGCACCCAGGGCTACGTGTACTACCAGGGCCTGCGCGATGCGCTGGGACCGTCGTTCCTCGACACCGACGGCATCGTCAAGTGCGGCACGCCCGGCAACGTGATCGCAGGCTGCACGCCGATCAACATCTTCGACCAGGCTAACCCTGCCGTCACCGACCAGTTGCGCCAGTACACGGTGACGCCTTACTACAACACGCTGTACACGCTGCGTCAGGCCGAGGCGAACGCCAACGGCGAACTGTTCAACCTGCCGGCGGGCGCGGTGAACTTGGCGGTGGGCGTGTCCTATCGCAAGGAATACCAGCGCAACGGCGTCGATTTCGTCGCCATCACCACCGACCCGGTGGCGGGCACCTGCTTCATCTCGCAGGAGGCCTGCTCGTACCCGCTGGCCGGCGGCTTCTCGGTGAAGGAGGCCTACGCCGAGCTGTTCATCCCGGTGCTGAAGGATCTGCCGTTCGCGCGCGCGCTGAACGTCACGCTGGGCTCGCGCTACTCCGACTACAGCAACGTCGGCAACACCACCAACAGCAAGCTGGCGGTGGAGTGGCGTCCGATCGACGACCTGCTGCTGCGCGGCACGGTGTCCGAGGTGTTCCGCGCGCCGAACATCTCCGAGCTGTACGCCGGTCCGACCGGCAGCGCGCCGGTGTTCGCCGATCCCTGCATCGGCCTCGACGCGGCGCAGCTCGCCGCGCATCCGCACGCCTGCCAGAACGTGCCGGTCGGCTATGCCGGCACCGGCCTCGGCCAGGCCAACGCGGTGGTGTCGGGTTCGGTGGTGCGCGGCATCGCGCTCAGGCCGGAAAAGGGCAAGTCGTTCGACTGGGGCTTCGTCTACGACCCGCACTGGCTGGACGGTTTCTCGGTCAACCTCGACCTGTGGCGCATCTACCTGAATGACACCATCGTGTCGCCGGTGGGCGCCAACACCCTGGCCAACGCCTGCTTCAACACCGATACGGCGACCACCCCCGGCGTGTTCTGCAACTACATCACCCGCACCCAGCTCGGCGACGTGGCGTTCCTGACGCTGCCGACGCTGAACCTGGGCCGCCTGGATACGCGCGGCGTGGACTTCGGCTTCAAGTACCGCCTGCCGGAGACCCGTTTCGGCAACTTCGCGCTGACCTTCGACAGCACCTACATCGCCCAGTACGACGTCGACGTGGCGCCGGGGCTGGGCGTGCCGGTGCAGCACATCGCGGGCCACTATGACCGCGACTTCGGCAACTACGCGCGTTGGCGCGCGCTGGCCGGCGTGGTCTGGAACATGGGCGCGTGGGACGCTTCGTGGCGCATCCGCTACGTCGGCCCGCTGTCCGTGGGCAGCCGCGATCCGAGCCAGAGGAAGTCGGCGGACGGCAGCCCGGCCTTCCCGGCCGTGCAGGTGCCGTACGGCGCGCAGGTCTACAACAACTTCAGCGTGGGCTACAACATCGAGCCGATCAACACCCGCGTCGACGTGGGCGTGGACAACGCGTTCGACAAGCAGCCGCCGCTGTTCTTCCAGAACAACGTGATCAACGCCAAT
>NZ_DF970265.1:0-5160 GCF_000953855.2 Mizugakiibacter sediminis | reverse complement strand
TTTTTTTTTGGGGCCGCAGCGGCCCGTTTCCGCCGCCCGTGCCCGAGCCGTGGGGGCGGGACCCCGGGAGGTGGCCGGCGCAGGCGAGGCGGACTACGCAAGTTGTCGGAATTTCCCTACAGACAAGAGCATCCCGGCTGCTTCCGGTTATGCCAGAATGCCTCCCGCAAGGCCCGCTGCGTAACAGGGGACGCGGCGTCAGGCGACTGACGGGCGACTCGGGGAGCGGGACATGCCGGCCATGCTCGGCCAATCCCAGGCCTTCAATCTGGCGCGGGCGCTGCTGCGCCGTTACGCGTCCTGCGACGCGCCGGTGCTGATCGAGGGCGAGACTGGCACCGGCAAGGAGCTGGCCGCACGCGAGATCCACTACGCCAGCAGGCGCCGCGAACGGCCGTTCGTGCCGGTCAACTGCGGCGCGATTCCCGACACCCTGATCGAGAGCGAGCTGTTCGGCCACTGCCGCGGCGCGTTCACCGACGCCCGCAGCGCGCGGCCCGGCCTGGTCGACCACGCCCGCGGCGGCACGCTGTTCCTCGACGAAGTGGACGCGCTGTCGGCGAAGGCGCAGGTGACCCTGCTGCGCTTCCTGCAGGACAACCAGTACCGCCCGGTCGGCGGCAACGTGGCGCGCGCCGCCGACGCGCGCATCATCGCCGCCAGCAATGCCTGCCTGGAGCGCCTGGCGATCGAGGGACGCTTCCGCCGCGACCTGCAGTACCGCCTGAATCCGCTGTACGTGCGCCTGCCGCCGCTGCGCGAGCGCGAAGGCGACGTCGCCCTGCTGGCCGAGCACTTCATCGTCGCGGCTGCGTGCCGGCTAGGCACCGACCCCAAGCCGTGGACCGCCGAGGCGTTGCGCGCGCTGGCGGCGTACGCCTGGCCGGGCAACGTGCGCGAACTGGAGAACGTGGTCCTGCGCGCCTACCTGCGCGCCGAGGGCGACAGTGTCGGGCTTGCCGAATTGCTGGCGGCGGAACCGGCGCTGGTGCCGATCGCCGATGCCGAGCAGACGCACGCCGACGAGGCGACCGCCAGCTTCAGCATCGCCAAGAGCCGCGCCATCCAGGCCTTCGAGCGCAGTTATCTCACCGCGCTGATGCGTCGCGCCTGCGGCAACGTCAGCGAGGCCGCGCGGCTGTCCGGCACCGAGCGCCGCCAGCTCGGCAAGCTGCTGAAGAAGCACGGCATCGAGAAGGATCGCTACCGCTCCGTGTGAGCGGACCGCGCCGAAGCCGCCCGCACCGGGTGCATCCATCCCCGCAGCCACGCGTTTCCGGGTCGCCGGCGACCCGCTTCGGCGCTCGCCGCGCACTCCAATCCCGTTGCGACTCAACCCGTTGCGTCGGCGGGGCAGGCGGCACGCTCGTTGCTCCCTAAGGGAACACATGCCTACGGAGGTGCGGTCATGGCGGACCACCGGCGACAAGGCGCCGCGGAGAACGGCGAGATCGAGGGCGCGGTGCTCGCATACCTGCGCGACCACCCCAAGGCCGCCGACACCCTCGACGGCATCGTCAACTGGTGGCTGCCGCTGCAGCGCTACGAGACCGCGCGCAGCCGCATCGAGCGCGCGCTCGGCCGGCTGGTCGCCGGCGGGCAGTTGCGCCGCGACCGCCTGCCCGATGGTGCCGTGCTGTACGCGCTGAACGAAAAGGCGAGGCCGCCGCGCGCGCACTGAGGCGGCGAACGTTTCCACGACGGAGGACAGGGTCATGCCATCTGCGCTCACGTTTCCGGGCGTCTACATCGAGGAAATTCCCAGCGGCGTACGCACGATCACCGGCGTGGCCACCTCGATCACCGCGTTCATCGGCCGCGCCGCGCGCGGGCCGAGCGACGCCGACACGGACGGGCCGGTGACCGTCAACAGCTACGGCGACTTCGAGCGCAGCTTCGGCAAGCTCGACCCCGCCTATCCGATGGGCTACGCCGTGCGCGACTTCTATCTGAACGGCGGCGCGCAGGCGGTGATCGTGCGCCTGTACAAGACCAATGCCGGCAAGCCGGCCAAGGCCGCGATCAAGATCGCCAACCTGCCGCTGGAAGCAGCCTCCGCCGGCGCCTGGGGCAACAAGCTGCGCGCGCGCATCGACGCCAACGTCTCCGCCGACGTCGCCGCGCGCTACGGCTTGGCGAGCAGCGACCTGTTCAACCTCACCGTGCGCGACATGGACAGCGGCGCGCAGGAGAGCTTCCTCAACCTCACCGTCAAGGAGAGCCCGCGTCGCGCCGACCGCGTGCTGAAGGCGGGCTCCTCGCTGGTGCGCGTCGCCGCCTCGCTGACGTTGCCCGCGACCACGGTGCCGACCGCGCATCAGGATCTCAGCCCGAGCGACATCGCCGGCGGCAAGACCGTCTGGGACCTCGACAAGTCCTCGACCGGCGTCGCGCCCGCCGACCAGGCGGCGGACAGCGCCGCGCTGGACGACGCCGCCTACCAGGGCGACGCCAACGCCAAGACCGGCATCTATGCGCTGAAGAAAGTCGACCTGTTCAACCTGCTGTGCATCCCGCCCGACGTGCGCGACGGCAGCACGTCGCCGGCGGTGTACCAGACCGCGCTGGCGTTCTGCGTCGAACGCCGCGCGCTGCTGATCGTCGATGCGCCGGCCGACTGGAGCAGCGCCGGCGGCATCACCCAAAACAACAACCAGGCGCTGACCGCGCTCGGCCTGAGCGGCGACGCCGCGCGCAATGCCGCGCTGTATTTCCCGCGCGTGCTCGAGGCCGACCCCGCGCGCGGTGGCCAGACCGACACCTTCGTGCCCTGCGGCATCGTCGCCGGCGTGATGGCGCGCACCGACGTGCAGCGCGGCGTGTGGAAGGCGCCGGCCGGTCTCGACGCAGCGTTGAGCGGCGTGCAGGGCCTGGCGGTGAAGCTGACCGACGGCGAGAACGGCATGCTCAACCCGATCGGCGTGAACTGCCTGCGCAGCTTCCCGCTGATCGGCCCGGTGGTGTGGGGCGCGCGCACGCTGCGCGGCGCCGACCTGCTGGCCGACGAATACAAGTACGTGCCGGTGCGCCGTCTCGCGCTGTACATCGAGGAGAGCCTGTTCCGCGGCACGCAGTGGGTGGTGTTCGAGCCCAACGACGAACCGTTGTGGGCGCAGATCCGCCTGAACGTCGGCGCGTTCATGCACAACCTGTTCCGCCAGGGCGCGTTCCAGGGCAAGACGCCGCAGGACGCCTACTTCGTCAAGTGCGACAAGGAGACGACGACGCAGAACGACATCAACCTCGGCATCGTCAACATCGTCGTCGGCTTCGCGCCGCTGAAGCCCGCCGAATTCGTGGTCATCAAGCTGCAGCAGATGGCCGGCCAGATCCAGAGCTGAGGAGAGCGCCATGGCCCAGTTCAGCGTCAACGCGCAGCGCTTCGATCCGTACAAGAACTTCAAGTTCCGCGTGAAGTGGGACGGCCGCTACGTGGCCGGCGTCAGCAAGGTCTCCGGACTGAAGCGCACCACCGAGGTAGTCAAGCACCGCGAGGGCGGCGATCCCTCCAGCAGCCGCAAGTCGCCCGGGCGCACCGAGTACGAGGCGATCACCATCGAGCGCGGCGTCACCCACGACACCGAGTTCGAGAAGTGGGCGAACAAGGTGTGGAACTTCGGCTCCGGCCTCGGCGCCGAGGTCTCGCTGAAGGACTTCCGCAAGGACCTGATCATCGAGGTCTACAACGAGGCCGGCCAGCTCGCGCTCGCCTACAAGGTGTACCGCTGCTGGGTGTCCGAATACCAGGCGTTGCCGGATCTGGACGCCAACGCCAACGCGGTCGCGATCCAACACCTCAAGCTCGAGAACGAAGGTTGGGAGCGCGACTACGAGGTGCCGGAGCCGGCCGAACCCACGTTCACCGAACCCGCCGCCTGAGCCGTATGCGCACGCCGACGCCCGCGCAGCTGCTCGAGGTCTGGGAGCGCGGCAGCGACCAGTCCGCCGCGGCGCGCGCGCGGCTGCTGTGCGGCGTGGCCTGCGACGATCTCGACGCCGCGGCGCAGGCGGCGCTGCCGCTCGGGCAGCGCGACGCGCGCCTGCTCGAACTGCGTGCGCGCCTGTTCGGGCCGGAGGTGACGGGCACGGCGACGTGTCCGCGCTGCGTGACCGCGGTGGAGGCCACGTTCCGCTGCAGCGACCTGCAGGCATGCGCCGGGACCGATGCCGCTGCCGCGGGCGAGCGCACGCTGTGGACCACGGGCGCGCGCGTGCGCTACCGCCTGCCCGCCGGTGCCGATCTGGAGGCGCTGGCCGCGCACGCCGACGTCGCCGCGGCGCGCGACGACCTGCTCGCGCGCTGCGTGCTCGACGCGGAATGGGACGGCGCGCCATGCGCGCCGCGCGAGCTGCCGCCGCCGGTGGTCGATGCGCTGGCGCAGGCCATGGCCGAAGCCGACCCGCAGGCCGACCTGCGCCTGGCCTTCGCCTGTCCCGAGTGCGGCCACGCCTGGGAGCTGACGTTCGACATCGCGAGCTTCCTCTGGCAGGAGCTGGACGTCTGGGCGCAGCGGCTGCTGCGCGACGTCGACGCGCTGGCGCGCGCCTATCACTGGCGCGAGGCGGACATCCTGGCGCTCAGCCCGCGGCGGCGCCAAGCCTATCTGGAGCTGTGCGCGTCATGAGCGATTTCTTCGCCCGGCTGGCGGCGCGCGCGATCGGCGCGGAAGCGGTGCTGGCGCCGCGGTTGCCGTCGCTGTTCGAACCGGCGGCGGGCGCGCCCGCGCCGGCGGCCGCTGCGCTCGAAAGCGCGGCCGAACGCGAAGCGCCCGCACCGGCGGCAGCGGATGCGCCGCCGGCCGTGACGGCCCGGGCGTCGTCTGCGTCGCCGCCGGCGCCGGCCGTCATCGCGCCGGCTTCGCCGCGCGTGGTCGCCGCCGAACGCGCGCCATTCGAACCGCCGCGCGCATCGCGCGATGTCGCGCGCAAGGCGGACGTTCCCGGGGACGCCGTCCGTCCGCGTGTCCACGCGACGCCGTCGGTACCGCCGGTTGCAACGGCGCCACATGCGTCACTGCCTTCGCCGCCATCGTCTCCGGTCGCGCCGCGCAGCGTGCGCATCGCGCCGCCGCAGACGATGCCCACGCCGGCCCCCGCGGCGCCTGCGCGCGCCTCGGCGCAACCTGCGCCGGCCGCGGCGGTGTCGCGCGCCTTGCGGCC
>NZ_DF970264.1 GCF_000953855.2 Mizugakiibacter sediminis | reverse complement strand
CGGGTCTCCGGCAGGCGGTACTTGAAGCCGAAGTCCACGCCGCGCGTATCCAGGCGGCCCAGGTTCACGGTCGGCGCGGTGATGAACACCACGTCACCATTCACCGGGTTGCGGTGGATGAAGTTGCAGAACAGGCCCGGCGTGCCGGTCGTGTCGCTGTTGAAGCACACGTTCGCCACCGTCTGCGCACCGATCGGCGACACGATGGTGTCGTTCAGGTAGATGCGCCACAGGTCGACGTTGACCGAGAAGCCGTCCAGCCA
>NZ_DF970263.1 GCF_000953855.2 Mizugakiibacter sediminis | reverse complement strand
CTGCGCCACGGCCCCGCCGGCAGCCTGGCGCTGAACCAGGCGATCGAGGCCGCGCTGAAGCGCCGCGCCGGCATCGCCGGCGCCTGGTGGCCCGGCCGGCTGGTGCTGATCGCCGAGAACAGCTACGCGCTCGGCCTCTACAACGGCGACCTCGGCGTGGCCTGGCCGGATGCCGACGGCCGCATGCGCGTGCACGTCGAAGCCGCGGGCGGCGCGCTGCGCGCGTTCGCGCCGGCGGCGCTGCCGGCGCACGAGCCGGCGTTCGCGATGACCGTGCACAAGAGCCAGGGCTCGGAATTCGCCGCGGTGGCGCTGGTCGCCGGCGGCGCCGACCATGCGCTGCTGACCCGCGAGCTTCTCTACACCGGCGTCACCCGCGCGCAGGCGCGCGCCGAGCTGTGGA
>NZ_DF970262.1:535-8641 GCF_000953855.2 Mizugakiibacter sediminis | reverse complement strand
AATCCCGGGTTCGCCCCGGGTGAACAACCTACTGAGAGATCACACCTAGCCCGCCTTTTTCTTTGCCGCCGTCGACGGCGCCGCGCCGGTCAGCAGGCGCTGGATCAGCGCCATGGTGCGCGAAACCGCGCCGCGCTCGCGCTCGAACACGGCGCGCGCCGCCGCGCCCATGGCCGCCGCACGCGACGGATCGCGCAGCAACTCCAGCACGGTGGCGCCGAGCCGCGCGGCGTCCGGCGTGCGCAGCGCGCCGCCGGCCTCGATCAGGCTGGCGGTGATCTCCTCGAAATTGAAGGTGTACGGACCCACCACCACCGGCCGGCCCAGCGCCGCCGCCTCGAGCACGTTGTGGCCGCCGATCGGCACCAGGCTGCCGGCGACGAAGGCCACGTCGGCGGCGGCATAGTGGCGCAGCAGCACGCCCATCGCGTCGATCACGAAGCACTGCGTGTCGGCGGCGGGCACGTGGTCGGCGCTGTGCGTGGCGACGCGAAAGCCGAGATTGCGCGCGGCGGCGTCGACGGCGCGGAAGCGTTCCGGATGGCGCGGCGCCAGCAGCAGCAGCGCGTCGGGCAGGCGCCGCAGCACCTCGAGATGCGCCTCCAGCACGGCGGTCTCCTCGGCCTCGTGCGTGCTGGCGGCGATCCACACCGGCCGCGAGGCGCCCCAGGCCGCGCGCAGCTCGGCGCCCTCGCGCGGCGCGACCGCCGGCACCGTCATGTCGAACTTGAGGTTGCCGACCACGGTGATGCACTCGTCCGGCGCGCCGAGCGCGCGGAAGCGCGCGGCGTCGGCATGCGACTGCGCGGCGATCTGGCTGACGCAGGCCAGCGCGTCGCGCACCAAGCCGCGGACCGGCGCGTAGCGGCGCAGCGAGCGCGCCGACAGGCGCGCGTTGGCGATCACCAGCGGCAGGCCGCGCGCGGCGCTGGCGTGGTACAGGTTCGGCCAGATCTCGGTTTCCATGATCACCGCGAGACGCGGGCGCACGTGGTCGAGGAAGCGCCGCACCGCGCGCGGCAGGTCGTACGGCAGGTAGACGTGGTAGACGCGGTCGCCGAACAGCTTCTGCACGCGCTCGGAGCCGGTCGGCGTGACGGTGGTGACCACCATGCGCGCGTCGGCGTGGTACTTCAGCAACGCCTCGATCAACGGCACCGCGGCGTTGACTTCGCCGACCGAGACCGCGTGCACCCAGATGCTGCCCGCCAGCGGCGGTCCGGGCAGGAAGCCGAAACGCTCGCGCCAGCGCGCGAAGTAGCCGTGGTAGCGGAAGCCGCGCGCGACCAGCCGGTAGACGATCACCGGCATGGCGAGATACATCAGCAGGGTGTACAGGAGGCGCAACGGCGGGCCTTGGTTTTCAGCGCTGGCGGAGTATAGCGACCCGTCCCCGCGCGGCGGCGCCCCGGCGCGGCGCCGCGCATTGCTACAATCCGCGGCGCATGACGTCCCGCGCCGCGCCGCCCTTTCCGCCCCACCTGCTCGCCCCCGCCCACTGGCCCGCCTGGATCGCCCTCGGCGCGATCTGGCTGGCGGCGCGGCTGCCCTACCGCGCGCTGATGGCGCTGGGGCGCGGGCTGGGACGCGCGCTGCCGGCGCTGCTGGGCGCACGCCGCACCGTGGCCGCGCGCAACATCGCGCTGTGCTTTCCCGAACTCGATGCAGCCGCGCGCGCGGCGCTGGTGCGCGACAGCCTGCGCGAGATCGGCCCGATGCTGGCGGAGTTCGCGCTGGGCTGGATGGCCTCGGACCGCGCGATCGCCAGGATCCCGGTGCGCATCGACGGCCTCGAGCACCTCGCCGCCGCGCGCGCCGCCGGCCGCGGCGTGCTGCTGGTCGGCGGCCACTTCTCGCACCTCGAACTGTGCGCGCGGCTGATCTCGCGGCGCATCCCGATCGCCGGCATGTACCGGGTGATGGACGAGGCGGCGTTCGAATGGGCGGTGCTGCGCGCGCGCCTGCGCTACGCCGACGCGATGTTCACCAAGGACGAGCTGCGCGCCACGGTGAAATACCTCAAGGCCGGCGGCACCGTCTGGTACGCGCCCGACCAGGACATGCGCGGCAAGGACCACGTGTTCGCGCCGTTCTTCGGCATTCCCGCGGCGACGATCACCGCCACGCACCACCTGGCGCGCCTGTCCGGCGCGGCGGTGATGCCGTTCTTCCACCGGCGCCTGCCGGAGGGCGGCTACGCGCTGCGCCTGGAGGCGCCGCTGCAAGGCTTCCCCGGCGCCGACGTCGTCGCCGACACCGCGCGCGTCAACGCCGCGATCGAGCGCATGGTGCGCGAGGCGCCGGCCGAATACCTGTGGATCCACAAGCGCTTCAAGACGCGGCCGCCGGGGGCGCCGCCGGCATACGATTGACGGGAGACGGGAGACGGGAGACGGGAGACGGGAGACGGGAGACGGGAGACGGGAAGAGCGTAACTCCCTGACGTCATCCCCCCGGCGCAAGCCGCAAGCCGGCGTGTTCTCGGATCCCATGATGCCCGCGTCCGCCAGCACGCAGGCGCCTGCCCTGCAGACCCGGGCAGGCGCGCTACCGTCTGCCGAGCCTGCGCGCCTCGTGCAGCTTCGCGTACTTCAGGAACACGTAGAACGCGCCGATCGCGCTGGCGACGAAGCCGGCCCAGCCGTTGAGGAAGTAGCGCTTCAGCAGGAACTGGCGCAGGAAGAACAGCGGCGGATAGAACACCATGCGCAGGCCGGTGAAGCGCTGCCGCCGCGCCAGCTTGTGCGCGACCATGCCGCTGGAGTAGCGGTTGATCTTGTCGACGCGCGTGGCGATGTCGCCGTCGCCGTCGTTGACGAAGTCCGCGCGCCACAGCGTGCGCACCGGCCCGTCCACTTCCACGGCGGCGTGCACCGGCACGTCGTTCATGCGCCCGCGGCGGCGGTCGAACAGGCGCAGGTGCGCGTTGCGCCAGCTGCAGCGGTGCTGCACGGTCCAGAACATGCGCTCGCGCCGCGGCAGCCGGTAGCCGGCGGCGCGCGGCGCGGTCAGCGCGCGTTCGATCACGGCGCGCGTGCCGGGCGAAAGCACTTCGTCGGCGTCGAGGTTCAGCACCCAGTCGTGCGTGGCCATGCCGATCGCGCGCTGCTTCTGCGGGCCGTAGTCGTCGAACGGATGCACGGCGACGCGCGCGCCGTGGCGGCGGGCGATCTCGACGGTGGCGTCGCTGGAGCCCGAGTCCAGCACCACGATCTCCTCCGCCCAGTCCACGGCGGCGAGGCAGCGCTCAAGCGTGTCGGCGTTGTTGTAGGTGATCACCACCACCGACAGCGGTTCACGGGCGCCGCTCATGCGCGCCCTCCGCGCGCGGACGCGGCCAGCGCGGCGCCGGGGAACACGTACAGCGCCGCGCACCAGACCGCGACCAGCCACCAGAACAGCAGCCCCCACCACGCCGAGTAGAAGGCGAGGTGCGTGTTGAACGGAAACACCGCCACCGCCAGCGCGACGCTCGCCGGCCAGGCGCGTTCGCGCGCCGCCGGCGACGCGCGTCGCCACGCCGCGAGCGCCGCCGCCGCGGCCGCGAGCCACAACAGCAGGCCGACGCCGCCGGTTTCGGTCAGCACTTCCAGCAGCAGCTGGTGCGCGTGGCAGGCGCCCTCGCCGGCGCCGCAGGCCTCGGCGGTGAGGAAGTGGTCGCCGGCCGGCGCGTACTGCGGATAGGCGTAGCGGAAGCCGCGCACGCCGACGCCGTTCAGCGGATGCGCGGCGATCATGCGCAGGCTGGCGCGCCAGATGTCCAGGCGTCCGGCCAGCGCCGCGTCCACCGCAGCCTCGTCGCCCTTGAGCGCCAGCAGCGTGCGCTCGATGCGCGCCTCGAAGCGCGGCGAGGTGCGCCAGGCGAGGCCGGCGGCGAGCGCGCCGACCGCCAGCGTCGCGCCGCACCAGGCGGCGAAACGCAGCGGCGCGCGCGTCTCGCGCCAGGCGAACGCCAGCGCGACCAACGCGTAGCTCAGCCAGCTCGCGCGCGAGCCGGACAGCAGCACCGGCCCCAGCAGCAGCAGGAAAGCGGCGACGAGGCCGGTCCGGCCCCAGCGCTCGCGCGCCGCCCACAGCGCGAACGGCGAGAGCACCGCCAGCGTCGGCCCCAGCTTGAGGTTGCCGGCGCCGAAGATGCCGGAGATGCGCTGCGCCTCGGCACGGCCGCCGAGGCTCCAGCCGGTCAGCGCCTGCAGCCAGGCGTCCAGCATCCAGAACGCCAGCAGCGCGGCGACGGCGAAACAGAGCGCGCGCAGCCGCGCCTCGTAGCGCATCGCGTAGCAGGCGTACAGGCCGAACGGCGCGAAACGCAGATAGCCGGCCGTGCTGGTCCAGCTCTTCGCCGGCGCCACCGCGTCCAGCGTCGACAGCAGCGCCGCCGCCACGTAGGCGCCCCACAGCCACAGCAGCAGGCGCGCGCCGGCGTGCTCGCCCAGCGCGCGCGGATGACGCACGAACAGCAGCACGGTGCCGAGCATGCACACCAGCACCGCCGCCTCGGCGCTGCGCCCGAACGGCAGCAGCGCCAATACCGCCCACAGCGGCGTGAGCGGCGAGCGCAGTGCGGCGCGGAGGCGCGAGGCGAGCGGCATCGGGCTGACCCGGAGGTGAGGGGGCGATTGTACGGGAGCGCGGCAGGCGCGAGAAAAGGCGTGCGGAGGAGCAGGAGCAAGGGAGCAGCGTCTTCGCGTCCCCGACGCGCCTTTCGCCGCTTCCCGCTCGCCTCTAGCCTTTCGCCGCCAGCTCCGCGTACAGCGCCAGCGTGGCCTGCTGCATGTCTTCCAGCCGGTAGCGCGTCAACGGCGGGATCGACGGCGCGACGCGCAGCAGCTCGGCGGCGCGTTCGGCCAGGCGCTCGATGTCGCCCGGCGGCACGCGCCCGGCGGGATACAGCTCGGCCAGCAGTTCGCCGACGCCGCCGTGGGCGTAGCCCAGCACCGGCCGGCACATGGCGATCGCCTCGACCACGGTGCGGCCGAACGATTCCGGCTTGTTGGAGAGCTGCAGCACCAGCGCCGACACCGCGTAGACGTCGCGCACGTCGGCGCGCGGCGCGCTATAGGCGACCTGCCCGGCCACGCCGCGCGCGGCGGCGAGCTGGCGCAGCTCCTCGAGATAGGCCTCGCGGCCGGGTTCGATCACGCCGAGCAGCAGCAGGCGCACGTCGACGCCGCGCGCCTTCAGCCCGGCGACCAGCTCGATCGCGTCGTGGTGGCCCTTGAGCCGCGTGCCGCGCCCCGGCAGGGTCAGCAGCGGCGCGCCCTGGAGCTGCGGAAACTCGGCGAAGAAGCGCTGCTGCCATTCCTCGTCGGCGCGATAGCCGTAGGGAAAGTCGGCGGGATCGACGCCGCGCGGGATCACGGTCAGCCGCGCCGGATCGACGCGGTAGTGGCGCAGCACGTAGTCGCGCACGGTCTGCGAGACCACGATCACGCGCTCGCCGCGCGCCATGATGCTGCTGTACAGGCCGGGCGAGTTCAGTCCGTGCACGGTGGTGACGAAATGCGGACGCGGCTTCATGCCGTGCAGCGCCAGCCAGGCCATCCACGCCGGCAGGCGCGAGCGCGCGTGCACGATGTCGGGCCGGATCTCCGCCAGCAGGCGCCGCAGCGGGCCGAGATGGCGCAGCGTCGCCGGCGACTTGCGGCCGAGGTCGAGCGGGACGTGTTCGCTGCCCTCCGCCTCGAGCTGCGCCAGCAGCCGGCCGCCGGTCGAGATCACGATCGAGCGGTGGCCCGCCGCGACCAGGGCGCGCGCCACTTCGAGCGTCGTGCGTTCGGCGCCCCCGGCGTTGAGCGCCGGCACCAGCTGGACGACGGTGAGGCGTCGCTGCATCGACACGGCACCCGTGCGGAGGGATTCGAGGATCGGGTGGAGCAGTAAGGACTGCCCCAATGGCATGCAAGAAAAGTGCCGCTTCAGTCGCGCAGCACGTAGTGCGCGCCGCAGTACGGGCAGGTGGCCTCGCCGCCTTCGTCGGCGATCGGCAGGTAGACGCGCGGGTGCGAATTCCACAGCGCCATGCCCGGCATCGGGCAGGACAACGGCAAGTCGGCGCGCGTGACGTCGTAGCGCTGGGCGGCGTTGGCGGGCGTCTGCGGCGCCGCGCGGGTTTGGGCAGGCGACATGGGCGGGATCCGTGGCTGAACGCCGCGATTCTAACAAGCCGCCGCAGGCGTCCCAACCGCGTCCGGATCAGGCCAGCTCGAACAGCAGCACCTCGCCGCCGTCCGCGCCGCCGCCGGTCAGGGTCAGGGCATCGGCGGCGTCCAGCGCGGCGCCGTCGCCCTGCGTCAGTCGCGTGCCGTCCAGCGTCACCTCGCCACGCGCCACCTGCACCCAGACGCCGCGGCCGGGCGCGGGCCGATGCCGTACCGCGGCGCCGGCGCCGAGGCGGGCCGCGTAGACGTGCGCGTCGGCATGCAGCGCCAGCGCGTCGCCCCCGGCGCCGGCCGGCGCGGCCAGCAGGCAGAGGCGGTCGCGCAGCGCCTGCGCGGCGAACGCGCGCTGCGCGTACGAAGGCGCCAGGTTGACGCGGTTCGGCTGGATCCAGATCTGCAGGAAGCGCACCGGCCGATCGTCCGCGGCGTTGTACTCGCTGTGCTCGATGCCGTGACCCGCGCTCATCCGTTGCAGCTCGCCGGCACGGATCACGCCGCTGCCACCGGCGGAATCGCGGTGCGCCAGCGCGCCTTCCAGCACCCAGGTGAGGATCTCCATGTTGGCGTGGTGGTGCGGCGGGAAGCCGCTGCCTGGCGCGACCACGTCCTCGTTCAGCACGCGCAGCGCGCGGAAGCCCGTCTGCGCGGGCTCGTAATAGCGCCCGAAGGAGAAGCTGTGGCGGCTGTCCAGCCAGTCGGTGCGGGTGTGGCCGCGCGCGGCGGCCGGGCGTAGCGTCGGCATCGGTGAACCCGGAGGCGCGCCGCGGTCTGCGACACGCCGCCAGCTTACTTCGAGGCCTTGGCCTGCGTCTTCGCCTCGTAGGCCCGGCTCTCGATCGCCTCGGTGGTGATGCGCAGCTGCACCGCGTCGCTGACCGCGGGCACGTACAGCTTCACGCCGAAGTCGGAGCGCGACAGCGTGGCGGTGGCGTCGAAGCCTAGCGCCGGCGCCTTCCACAGCGGATGCTCGCCGTCCTTGTTCAGGCGGACGTCCAGCACCACCGGCCGGGTCACGCCGTGCAGGGCGAGATCGCCGGTGACCTTGAGCGTGTCCGCGTCGGCGCCGCGCTCGACCTTGGTGCTGACGAAGGTGGCGGTCGGATACTTGGCGGCATCGAAGAAGTCGGGCGACTCGAGGTGCTTGTCCAGCGCCGGCACGTGGGTGTTGACCTGGTCCATCGGGATGGTCACGCGCACGCTGGAACGCGCGGGATCGGCGGCGTCGTAGTCCAGCGTGCCGGTGACGCCGTCGAACTGGCCGGTCTGGTGCGAGTAGCCGAAGTGCGTGTAGGTGAACAGCACCTGGGTGTGGTTGGGATCGAGCGTGTAGCGCGTGGTCGCGGCGGACGCGGCGGCGGCGGCGGTCGCGAGCAGCGCGGCGAGCAGGATGCGGCGGATCATCGGTGGTTCTCCTTGGGGGACGGCGAGGATGCGCCCGGATGTGGCAGTGTATGCCGCGCGGCGCGCGCCGATTGCGCCGCCGCGGGAAACGCAGTGTGCACCGAACCGCGACTCTACCCGGATGCGAAAATGCCGCGTTTGCGGCACGGGCGGCGGAGGCGACGTGGACCACGGCTGGGTGATCACCGACGGCGCGGCCGGCAACGAGCGCCAGGCGCTGGCGCTGGCGGAGGCGCTGCGCATCGAGGCGCGCGTGCTGCGCCTCGCGCCGCGCGCGCCGTGGGCCTGGCTGGCGCCGCGCCTGGCGCTGGGCGGCCGGCTGGCGCTGGCGCCGGCCGAGCGGGCGGCGTTCGCGCCGCCGTGGCCGCAGCTGGCGATCGGCTGCGGCCGCGCGGCGGCGCTGTGCACGCGCCTGCTGCGCACGCTCTCCGGCGGCCGCACGTTCTGCGTGCAGATCCTCGATCCGCGCATCGACACGCGCCATTGGGACGTGGTGATCGCGCCGCAGCACGACGGCCTCGCCGGCGCCAACGTGCTGACGCCG
>NZ_DF970262.1:0-422 GCF_000953855.2 Mizugakiibacter sediminis | reverse complement strand
CGCGAGGCCTGCCCCACGCTCGGCGACCTGCCGGCGCCGCGCCTCGGCGTGCTGCTCGGCGGAACGCGCCGCGGCGTCGTCCTGGACGACGCCTACGCCGAGCGCCTGATCGCCGCGCTGCGCGCGCGGCACGCGCGCGACGGCGGCAGCGTGCTGGTCAGCGCTTCGCGGCGCACGCCGCCGGCGCTGACGGACAAGCTGCGCGCCGCGCTGGCGGACATCCCCGGCCTGTGCTGGGCCGGCGAGGCCGACGGCCCCAATCCCTACGCCGGCTTGCTCGGCTGGGCCGACCGTCTGGTGGTGACGCCGGATTCGGTGAACATGCTCTCCGAGGCCTGCGCCACCGGCCGCGCGGTGCACACGCTGGTGACGGCGCCGCTGCCCGCGCGGCTGGCGCGCTTCCACGCCGCGCTGCGCGCGCG
>NZ_DF970261.1 GCF_000953855.2 Mizugakiibacter sediminis | reverse complement strand
GGCTACACGGGGCACGAGACCGATGCGGCGACCGGGCTCGTGTACGCGCAGCAGCGGTACTACGATCCGGTGCTGGGAAGGTTTTTGAGTGCGGATCCGGTGGCGGCAAATGGGGGTAGCGGGGCGAACTTCAATCGCTTCAGGTATGCCGATGGCAACCCATATCGATATACGGATCCAGACGGGCGGTGCACCGGTACGCATATTTGTAAGACGAAAGTGCACTCTGAAAACTCATGTCGCCGCCTCCTGCGCGTGGC
>NZ_DF970260.1 GCF_000953855.2 Mizugakiibacter sediminis | reverse complement strand
CATCGTCTCAAAGGGCAGTTACACAGTTCAAATTACAGACTCGGAGTGAACACGACAGGCGGGATGCTCCCGCCCTACGCGGTACGCGCGCTATCCGCGCCGCGCATAGCCGATGGATCGTTGCAGGATCAGCACGAACAGCACGGCAATGAAGGCGGCATACGCGTACTGCCCCCTCGCCACGCCGACGCCGTAGGGAAACCAGATGCCCGGGATGCCCAAGGCGCTGACTTCCGTCGCGAACAGGCCGATGCCGACCAGCACCGCGGCGAGCGCCGCCAGGCAGGTGGACGGTTTCGGCGACCGCCGCAGGCCCCGGCCGATGATCCACAGATACAGCGCGGCATAGGCCAGGCGCACGCTCGCGGTCACGCCATGGGCCACCGCCTTGAGGCCGTGCGGCGCGCCCGCCATGAACCACGGTTGGCGGACGCACACGAACACCACATAGACCACGGCAAGCACGCCGACTGCGCGGCCCAGCCACGCGGGTCTGTCCAGGCGGAACCAGTCGCGCCACGCCAGCGTCCACGCCGCCAGGCTGAGCGGCGTGAGCACGATGACTATCGCGGCGACCCAGCCGAGGCTCAGCCAGTCCGTCCAGAAGAACAGCGCCTGCTTGACCCGCAGCAGGGCCAGGATGATCAGCGCCGCCGCCAGCCAGCGGTAGGCGTCGCCCGTGCGGCATGCCATCAGCGCGACGACCATCAGTGCGAGCACGACGAAGGCGAACGGCTCGACCGCATCCGCCACGTAGCCCGTGAACGTCTTCAGCCATTGCGCCTGATGCAGCAGAGCGATGCCGTCCGCATGGCCAAGGGTCGGCGCGACATGGATGCCGCCGCTGTCCGCGCCCGCGTACATGGGGTCCATCCACACGCGAAACGCGATGACGTAGGTTGACGTGCCTGCCGACGGCGCGGACGACAGCGGAAATACGCTGGGCCGCACGCCGTACACCGTCGGCACCGTTCCCGTGAACCCACCCGAGCCGCCCAGCAGTTTGCCGTCCACGTAGAGCTGGTAAGCCGAATCGACCAGGGTCGGCCCCGCCAGCGCGAGTGGGATGCCCTCGTCGCTGTCGACGGCAACCTTGATCCGGTACCACGCGAAACCGGTGTATCCCGCGTGGCCGCGCCGGCTCCATCCGGAGACGTAGCCCGGCAGCCCGACATCGTCGTCGTGCGCGCCGGGTGCGGGCGTGAGGTCGACGGTTTCCCACGCGCTGTCGTCGAAGTCCGGCGATGACCAGCGGGGACCGTCGCCGACATGGAACCGCCACGGTCCGTTCAACGGGGCGGTCGAGTGACCGAGGGCGATGCGCACGCCCTCGGCGGGCTCGGCCGACACCAGCGGGCTTCCAATCATCAGGGCCGCCAACAGATAGAGGGAAAACAGTAGCCCCGAGCGTCGCATCGCATCACTCTCCGATGAACCCGCTGGTCCGGATGGACGAGGACGACCATCCGGGCATGAGAGGTATCCGCTGACGAGGTCATCCGGCATCTCCGCAGCGAGCCTAGCGGAACGAGGCCGGGTTCGCGTTCCCAGTAATTGCTGGCTGAGTCGGGTGCGGCTTCCGTGGATATGAAGTCGCGTCTGTCCCGGATGCACACGAACGCGAACAGCAGCGCCAGCGGAATGGTCAACGCGACGATCAAGCCCGCGCGCAGATCGAACAGGAAGAACACCAGCGCCGCCGTAACGAGCAGCATGCCAGCCAGGATATTGTGCTCGATCACCTGGTGGTTTCGTCGATCAGGTGGCTCAAGTCGTAGAACGGATGGATCTTGACGTCGCGCGGCAGGATGTCCTGATTGAGTTCGCGCGTCTTGGCCTCGATCGCACGCAGCACGTCCAGCGTCTTCTCACCGGTGCGCAGCAGGATCACGCCCTCCACCGCGTCGTTCTGGTCCATGTAACCGAATTCGCCGAGCCGCGGCGCGATGCCGAGCGTCACCTTGCCGGGCAACGGCTTCGCGCCCTCGCCCAGGGAATTCGAGGCCGGATCGCTTGTGTGCACCGATCCGACATCGTCGCCGAACACGTTCGCGTTCACCCACACGCGCGACAGGTCCGCGATGGTGAAGCATGGCGTGCTGCCGGCCTGCAACAACTGCCCGGGCGAGATATTCTTTTCCACCACCGTGCCTGCGATCGGCGCGCGGATCACGCCGTCCACGCGGGGCGCGTCCTTGCCGGCGCGCAACGTTGAAAGCGCCCGCGGATCGATGTCCAGCGCGACCAGTGCCTGCAAGGCGGCAGCTCGATCGGCCTCCGCGGCGACGGCATCGGTCTGCGCCTGTTCGGCTTCGCGCTGCGAAATCGCGTGGTGCGCCTGCATATCGGCGTCGTTATCCGCTATGCGGCGCGCGTTCGTCGCCGTCACCGCGGCCTTGCGGTACGCGCCGGGCGCCGCGGCGAAATCCGGTGAAGTCACGGTGGCCAGCGGCTGTCCGCGTTCGACCGGGTCGCCTTGCGCCACCAGCAGCCTGGCCACCGGCGGGGCGGACCCCGAGCACACGCAGGAGGCACGCTCCCCTGAAAGCCGGCGCCGGCTCGATGATTGGCGGCTTCGCGGCGCGCGCCGCTCGGGGCCCGCGGGGCGCCCCGCGTCCTAGCGCACGTGCAGCCAGTGCACGTGGACGCCCTTGGCGCGGTCTTCCTCGCGGCAGCCTTCGCGGGTGTCGGCGACGATGGCCCAGAAGGTGCGCGCGTTCTTGCCGAAGTGGCGCACCACGCGCACGTGCTCGTCGCGGCGCAGCGGGAACAGCGTCTCCAGCACCATCGTCTTGTCGCGCTGCCACACCAGCACGGCAGGACGCGCGGTGACGCCGGCCCAGCCGACGAACAGTTCCACGTGCTGCGGCGCGTGGTTGCCGCGGTTGTCCAGCTTCCATTCTTCCGTGTTGCGCAACAGTGATTTCAGTTGCGGATCGTTCCAGTCGATCTGGTAGGCGGCCGACTTGTGATGGGTCATACGGACGGGCTTGCGACGGCATGGGGGCGACCGGCGCGCGGACGCGGCAGATTGCGGAGGACGCCGCCTCGGCGGAGATGGCGGGGGGTGCGGCGGCGAATATCGGCTGGCATGCGCGCTCCGGGTTTCCGGTCGAACGGGTCGCCTTGTCCGGCTATCGGCCGCTTGGGAAATTTCTTTAGAGGCGCCGCCCCATCCAGCGCTCGCCCGGCCTGATCGACGAACTGCGTCTCCCGTGCGGCCGGCGCTGCTCGGCCCCGGCGAGCACCTGCTGTGCGACATCGGCCTGCGCGCGCTGGGTTACGAAGTGGCCGACTACGTGGCCGGCGAGCGCGCGGCGCCCATGTTCCTGCGCAGGCGCGCCCGATGCCTGCCGTCCCTGCGGACGTGCGCCGGGACGGCGGCTGCATCCCCGGCTTCCAGCCGCTCTCGGCGACGAGGCGCTTCGGGGCCTCGGCGCGGACGCCTCCTTCCTCGGCGAGATGGCCGTTCCTCGGCGGCTGGATGGCGCCGCGCGAAGTGGGATAAGGTCGGCGTATGGCCGCGCCGGCGCGGCCCGAGCGGAGACGCGCATGCTGGTGGTGGAAACCGAGCGCCTGACCCTGCGGCGCTTCGGCTACGAGGATGCGGCTTTCGTCCTCGAGCTGCTGAACGATCCCTCCTTCATCGAGAACATCGCCGACAAGGGCGTGCGCACGCTGGACGATGCGCGCGCCTACCTCGCCGACGGCCCCATCGCCAGCTACACGCGCCACGGCTTCGGCCTGTGGCGCGTCGGCCTGAAGGGCGACGACACGCCGATCGGCATGTGCGGCCTGCTGAAGCGCGACGCGCTGGACGATCCCGACATCGGCTACGCCTTCCTGCCGCGCTACGTCGGCCGCGGCTACGCCTACGAGGCCGCCGCGGCGACGATGGCGCTGGCGCGCGGCACCTTCGGCCTGCGCCGCGTCGTCGCCATCGTCAACGCGACCAACGCGCGCTCGATCGGCCTGCTCGGCAAGCTCGGCTTCGCCTTCGAGCGTGAGGTGTCGCTGCCACACCTCGAAGCGCCGATTCCGCTGTACGCAGCGCCCTTGTAGCCGGCAGGATGGACTACGCGCTGGTCGCAGACGCGATGTGCGGACGCACGCGAAATTCGGCGCGGGCGGTCAGTGCGCGGGATCGCGTTCGGAGCGCCAATGACCCGGCCGGTGGCGATCCCAGCGGCGTTCCGCGGGGATGCGCAGCTGTCTGCGCTTCCGGGCGCGCTGGTAGGGATCTTCGTATCCGGATGCGGCCGGAATAGCGGCGATGGGTCGAGTGTCGTCGTCGGCCGGGGGCGAGGGATCGACCTGGTTGGACGACGATGTATCGGAAGGCGTAGGCATGAGCTTGGCACTCTTGCAGGGGGGCGCCGTCGCGGGCAGCAGGTGACGAGCGGAGCTCAAGGATGATTGCGCGGTGGAGGCGAGATGCCCGACGTGCCGTGGCGCAAGGCGACGGCGGCATCGCATTGCCATCGGACCATTCCAGTCATCGCGCGGTGGGATGCCGCCTTCGCTGGCTTCGCCGTGACGAGAACCCGTGCCGGAGCGCGGCGGGATATCGCTACATCCCCGGACAGGCCCGGATGGCCTCGCGGTCTCGCGCCGATGCGCAGCCGGAAGATCGAGGCATGCGCCATTCCATGGACTTTCGAACGGGGGAGGAATCTCTGCCGGCTTCTGTCGCCGGCCGGGTTGCGGAGCGCGACCTTCCAACCTCCCGAGTACGAGCGCAGTGTGCGCCTGTTGTTGTTACGTGCGTGGTAACCGTCCAGTGACGAGCGGACGGACCGCGTTGCTGTGCCGGGGCGTCGGCGCCGTACGGAGAACGTTTTGAAGGCATCGTTGCGGAGGCGTAGAGTGGGCAGGCCATGCAGACCGCGACCCTGTTTCAGAGCGAAACGCTGCGCGTGATCGATTTCCGCTGCGACGCCGGGCCGGACACGCGCCCGTATCCGGAGCAGCACGCGGATTTCTCCATCTCCTACGTGCGTCGCGGCAGTTTCGGCTACCGCAGCCGCGGACGCGCCTGCGAGCTGGTGGCCGGATCGGTGCTGGTCGGCCGCCGCGGCGACGAATTCACCTGCACCCACGACCATCATTCGTGCGGCGACGAATGCCTGTCGTTCCGCTTCGCGCCGGCCGCGGTCGAGGCGATCGGCGATCGCGAGGCGATCTGGCGCGCCGGCGGCGTGCCGCCGCTGCCCGAGCTGGTGGTGCTGGGCGAGCTGGCGCAGTCCGCGGTCGAGGGCGCGAGCGACGTCGGCCTCGACGAGATCGGGCTGGCGCTGGCCGGGCGGTTGGTCGGCGCGCTGTCCGGCCGGCCGCGCGCGCCGGCGGCGGTGTCGGCGCGCGACCGCCGCCGCGCCGTGCGCGCGGCGCTGTGGATCGACGCGCACGCCGAGCAGCCGATCGGACTCGAGGACGCCGCGCGCGAGGCAGGGCTGAGCCCGTACCACTTCCTGCGCGTGTTCGCCAACGTGGTCGGCGCGACGCCGCACCAGTACCTCGTGCGCGCGCGCCTGCGCCGCGCGGCGCGCCTGCTGTCCGACGACGCGCGCCCGGTCACCGACGTGGCCTACGAGGTCGGCTTCGGCGACGTCTCCAACTTCGTGCGCACCTTCCATCGCGCGGCCGGCGTCTCGCCGCGGCGCTTCCGCCAGGCGGCGCGCGGCGAGCGCAAGTTTTTCCAAGAGCGCCTGGCCGCGCCGCGCCTAGGATGACCTCCAGTTCAGGAGGTCATCATGTACGACCACATCGGCCTGAAAGTGAAAGACCTGGGCGCCAGCGTGCGCTTCTACACCGCCGCGCTGGCAGGGCTCGGCTTCGAACTGTGCACGCAGGGCGACGGTTACGCCGGCTTCGGCCCGCCGGGCGAACCGGCGCTGTGGTTGTACGCCGCGAAGACGGCGAAGGGCAGCGGCACGCACGTCGCCTTCCGCGCGTCGAGCCGCACGGCGGTCGACCGTTTCCACGTCGCCGGCCTGAAGGCGGGCGGCAGCGACAACGGCGCGCCCGGCGTGCGCGGCGACTACGGCCCGACCTACTACGCCGCCTTCCTGCTCGATCCCGACGGCCACAACGTCGAGGCGGTGTGCATGCGCTGAGCGTGCGCGGTGCTGCGGGTCGCCTGCGCGCAGGCGACCTTGCCGGGCATCCGGCGCCACGGCCCCGCCGCTCAGGCCAGCATGAAGTCGGTGTACTGGAAGCGGCCGTCGCGCAGCACGGATTCGCCGCGTTCCAGCCGCGGCGGCGCGCGGAACAGCGGGCCGTCGTAGCTGAGCGTGTGGAACTCGCCGCGCTCGCCGCAGGGGTCGACGCCGGCGGGCAGCTCGTCCAGCAGCGCGGCGTCGTAGTCGCGGCCGCTGAAGGAGGCGTCGAGCTGGGTGGTGTCGACGCAGGTCAGCACCGCACGGTGGCCGCGCGCGACGAACTGCCGCGCCAGCCTGGCGGTGTCCTCGCCCCACAACGGATAGACGCCCCGCCAGCCGAGGCGGTGCAGCAGCGCCTCGCGCCAGGCGCGCACGTCGTCGAGGAACAGATCGCCGAAGGCGATGTGCCGCAGCGAGGGCGCGCCGATCCGCGCCTCCGCCAGCGCGCGCGCGAAGGCGGCTTCGTAGTCCTCGTTCGACGACGGCCA
>NZ_DF970259.1 GCF_000953855.2 Mizugakiibacter sediminis | reverse complement strand
GAGCCAAACATTCTACATCCCTTTTCCGGTCCGTCAACACCTCGAGACGTCGAGAGCGCTGCCGGAGATGGCCACGCCCGCGCAAGGGCGGATCGTGCGGAAGGGATGGAGATGATACGCCGGACCGGCGACGGTGGGAAGCGGCGGGTGTGCGGCGTGGCGGCACGCAGGCGTTACACTGCACGTCCTTCCACTGCATGTCGACGAGGACCGGCGATGAAGCGTGCGCTGCCGCTGCTGTTCCTGCTGCCTGCCGCAGCTGCGCTCGCGGTCAAGGCGGGAGACGGCTACGTGACCCTGCGCGGCCACCGCATCACGGTGGAGGTCGCCGCCGATGATGCCAGCCGCGCGCGGGGCCTGATGTTCCGCGACCGCCTCGCCGCGGATCACGGCATGCTGTTCGTGTTCGTCGACGACGCGCCGCGCGAGTTCTGGATGAAGAACACGCGCATTCCGCTCGACATGTTGTTCTTCGACGCCGCCGGCAAGCTGGTCGCGCTGCAGCGCGACGCGCAACCGTGCCGGCAGGATCCCTGCGCCATCTATCCCAGCAACGCGCCGGCGCGTTACGTCCTCGAGCTTGCGGGCGGCAGCGCCGCGCGCCTGGGCGTGGCGCCCGGCGACGTGCTCTCGATCCACGCCGACTTCGGCGAGGTGCGTTGATCCGGCGCGGCGTCATCCGCGTCCAGCAGGTGCCGGCACGGCAGTTCGATGCGGAACGGCACCAGCGGTCCGGGCAGCGCACCCCGGCATTCGAACCAGTCGTCGGTGAAGGGCACGAACTGTTTCATGTTCCACCTCCTCGCGGATACCAGTGGAACAGGCGCGCGTGTCGACGCGGTGACCGCGGATGGCGGAACGCGGGCGGCGCGGCGACGGCGCCCGGGCGCGCCGATCAGTTCTCGACGATCAGCTCGAAGTCGGCCTTGGTCACGCCGCAGTCCGGGCAGGTCCAGGTGTCGGGAATGTCTTCCCAGCGCGTGCCCGGCGGGATGCCGTCCTCGGGATGGCCGAGCGCCTCGTCGTAGATGAAGCCGCAGACCACGCACATGAACTTGCGGTAGGTCTGGGTCTGCACGGCGGTGGCGGCGGTGGCGTTCATGGAAGCGGGGCGTATGTCGAAGCAGCAAACTCGGTCATTGTCTCAGGTCGCGGACGCGCACGAAAGCGCGCGCCGCCCCCTCGCCGCGGGGCGCGCCTGATGCGCCCCCGCCTGTCCGGCCGCGGCCTGTACGCGATCACCGACGGCCCCCGCGCCGATCTGCTGGACGCCGCCGCCGCCGCGCTGGACGGCGGCGCCGCGCTGCTGCAGTACCGGGACAAGACCGCCGACGGACCGCGGCGCTTGCAGGAAGCGCGAGCCCTGGCGCGGCTTTGCGCGGACCGCGGCGTGCCGCTGATCGTCAACGACGACGTCGCGCTGGCGGCCGCCGCCGGCGCCGCCGGCGTGCACCTCGGCGAAGAGGATGCCGCCATCGCCGAGGCGCGCGCGCGCCTCGGCGACGGCGCGATCATCGGCGCGTCCTGCTACGACTCCTTGGCACGGGCGCGACAACTTGCCGCAGCCGGCGCCGACTACCTCGCTTTCGGCGCGTTCTTCCCCTCGGGCACCAAGCCCGGCGCGCGCCGCGCCGCGCCGGCGCTGCTGCGCGAGGCGCGCGCGCTCGGCCTGCCGCTGGTGGCGATCGGCGGCATCACGCCCGACAATGGCGGCCCTCTGATCGAGGCGGGCGCCGACTACCTCGCGGTGATCGCCGCGGTGTTCGGCGCCGCCGACGTGCGCGCCGCGGCGCGCCGCTTCGCCGACTTGTTCGCACGCACACAACCCCATTCGCCATGACCCGCAATCACGACCTCTTCCGCCGCGCCCAGGAACTGCTGCCCGGCGGCGTCAACTCGCCGGTGCGCGCCTTCAAGTCGGTCGGCGGCGAGCCGTTCTTCACCGCGCGCGCCGACGGCGCCTGCCTGTGGGACGTCGAGGGCAACCGCTACATCGACTACGTCGGTTCGTGGGGACCGATGATCGTCGGCCACAACCACCCGCAGGTGCGCGAAGCGGTGGAACGCGCGGTACGCGACGGGCTTTCGTTCGGCACGCCCTGCCCCGCCGAGGTGACGATGGCGGAGACCATCACGCGGCTGGTGCCGTCGGTCGAGATGGTACGCATGGTCAACTCCGGCACCGAGGCGACGATGTCGGCGATCCGCCTGGCGCGCGGCGCCACCGGCCGCAGCAAGGTGGTGAAGTTCGAAGGCTGCTACCACGGGCACGGCGACAGCTTCCTGGTCAAGGCCGGCTCCGGCGCGCTGACCCTGGGCGTGCCGACCTCGCCGGGCGTGCCGAAGGCGAACGCCGACCTGACGCTGACCCTGCCCTACAACGATCTCGCCGCGGCCGAGGCGCTGTTCGCCGCCGAAGGCGAGGCGATCGCCTGCGTGATCGTCGAGCCGATCGCCGGCAACATGAACTGCATCCTGCCGCGCGACGGCTATCTGCAGGGCCTGCGCGAGCTGTGCACGCGCCACGGCGCGCTGCTGATCTTCGACGAAGTGATGACCGGCTTCCGCGTGGCGCCCGGCGGCGCGCAGCAGCTCTACGGCGTCGCGCCCGACCTCACCACCTTCGGCAAGATCATCGGCGGCGGCATGCCGGTCGGCGCCTACGGCGGACGCCGCGAGCTGATGCGCCTGATCGCGCCGGCCGGCCCGATCTACCAGGCCGGCACGCTCTCCGGCAATCCGGTGGCGATGGCGGCCGGCCTCGCCATGCTGGAGCTGATCCAGCAGCCCGGTTTCCACGCCGAGCTCGAGCGCAAGACGCGCCTGCTCGCCGACGGCCTGCTCACGGTCGCCGCCGAGGCCGGCGTGCCGTTCAGCGTCAACCGCGTGTGCGGCATGTTCGGCCTGTTCTTCACCGACGCCAGGGTGGAGAGTTATGCGCAGGCCACCGCCTGCGACACCGCCGCATTCAACCGTTTCTTCCACGGCATGCTGAAGCGCGGCGTGTATCTCGCGCCGTCGGCGTTCGAGGCCGGCTTCATGTCGGCCGCGCACGGCGAGCAGGACATCGCCGACACCCTGGAAGCCGCGCGCGCGGCGTTCCGCGAGGCGAAGGCGGGCTGACGGCTCAGCGGCGGACGAACGCTGCCAGCGCCTCGCGCAGGCGGCGCAGGCCTTCCGTGACGTCGGCGTCGCCGAGCACCAGCGGCGGCACGAAGCGCAGCACGTCAGGGCCGGCCTGCAGCAGCAGCAAGCCGTGCCGCAGGGCGAGCTCGAGCACGTCGCCGGCGCGGCCCTGGTACGGCTCGCGCAGCACGGCGCCCAGCATCAGGCCGCGGCCGCGCACTTCGGCGAACACGCCGAGCTCGGCATCGATGCGCGCGAGGCCGTCGCGCAGCGCCCGACCCTGGCGCTCGACGTTGGCGAGCAGCTCGGCCGAGCGCAGGCGGCGCAGCGCCACGCGCGCCACCGCCGCCGCCAGCGGATTGCCGCCGAAGGTGGTGCCGTGCGCGCCGTACTGCATCGCCTCGGCGACCTTCGGGCCGGCCAGCATCGCGCCGACCGGAAAGCCCGCACCCAGCGCCTTCGCCAGCGTGACGATGTCCGGCACCACGCCGTCCTGCACGTGCGCGAACAACGTGCCGGTGCGGCCCATGCCGGCCTGGATCTCGTCGCACACCAGCAGCGCGTCGTGGCGGTCGCACAGCGCGCGCAAGTGCGCGAGGAAGCCCGGCGCCGCCGGCGTCACGCCGCCCTCACCCTGCACCGGCTCGACGATCACGCCGGCGACGTCGCCCTGCGCCAAGGCCGCCGCGGCCTGTTCGAAGTCGTTGAAGTCGCAGTAGCGGAAACCGGCGGGCAGCGGCTCGTAGCCCTGCTGGTACTTCGGCTGCGCGGTGGCGGTGACCGTCGCCAGCGTGCGGCCGTGGAAGGAACCGGCGAAGCTGAGCAGCGTGCGGCGTTCCGGCGGGCGTCCCTGCGCCGCCGCCCACTTGCGCACCAGCTTGATCGCCGCCTCGTTGGCCTCCGCGCCGGAGTTGCACAGGAACGCGCGCGCGGCGAAGCCGGAGGCCTCGACCAGTTCCTCGGCCAGGCGCAACGGCGGTTCGCTGTAGAACACGTTGCTGGTGTGCCAGAGCTTGCCGGCCTGCGCGGTCAGCGCGGCGACGAGCTCCGGGTCGGCGTGGCCGAGCGCGCTGACGGCGATGCCGGCGGCGAAGTCGACGTACTCGCGGCCGTCCAGATCCCACACGCGCGCGCCGCGGCCGCGGTCGAGGATCACCTCGCGCGGTCGGTACACCGGCAGGTAGTAACGCCGACCCTTGCGGACGAGTTCGACGCTGGCCGTGGCGGACGGGAGGGGATCGATCATCGCGGGCTCCGCGGCGCGCCAAGGAAGATGCGCCGCAGCCGCGCATTATGCGTCGCGCGCCCGCGCGTGCACACGCATGCGGATGTAACAGCGGCGATACAGCCCGCGCGGCCGCGGAATCCACCGCAAGCGCTTGAACACGGCGGCGAATCCGTCGCGGCCGCCGGCGATCCGTCCGATGCGGTGTATCGCCGGGTTTACGACCGCCCCCGCCGACGGATGCCGGCCCGCGCCGGGCGCGCCGCCGCAAACCCGCGCCGCCGCGCAGTTTTCGCGGGGTGCGCGCGCATCGCGCGAAATCCGGCATCAAGTTTGCACTCGTCGGCACGCGTCGACCCGCCCCCCTGATCGGCGGGCCCGCGACAACCCAAGGAGGACTTTATGAAACGCACACTGCTCGCGTCTGCCGTCTGTCTCGCGCTCGGCCTCAGTAGCCTGGCGTGGGCCGACGACACCCAGTCGGGAACCGGTTCGATGGCGGATAACGGCTCGTACGCGCTCCAGAAGAGCGACAGCAGCACGGGCGACAACCGCGACAACAAGGGCAAGGCCTATGCGGACGGCTACGGCACGGCGGCCGCCAACAACGGCTCGAGCGCCAGCGCCAGCTTCGCCAGCTCGTTCAACACCAGCAAGGCCGTGGCGATGAGCAAGCTGGAAGGCGCCGTCAGCAACGTGAGCGTCTACGGCATCGGCAATGTCGCCGACAACACCGGCAACGCCAATGGCGGATCCGGCGGCAAGGGCGGCGCCGGCTACGGCGGCAAGGGCTACGGCGGCGACGGCTACGGCGGCGACGGCTACGCCGGCAACGGCGGCGACGGCGGCAACGGCGGCCACGGCGGCGACGGCGGCAGCGCGGTGAACGGCAGCGCCAGCGCCGGCGATTCCAGCAACGGCAGCGCCACGATCGGCGACGCCAGCGCCGGCGACGGCGGCCACGGCGGCGACGCCTACGCCAAGGGCTCCAACGGCGGCGACGGCTACGGCAAGGGCGGTCACGCCGGTTCGCTGTCGGCAGGCCTCGGCGCCGGCGGCGACGCCTACGGCGGTGACGCGCGCAACCGCAGGAGCGACGGTTCGACCGCGACCGGCGGCGCAGGCAGCGCTGGCAGCGGCAGCGGCTCGGGCGGCACCTCCAGCGCCAGCGGCGGCGCCGGCACCGGCAGCGGCGGCAGCGGCGGCTCGCTGGCCAGCGCCGGCGGCACCGGCGGCGCAGGCGGCAGCGCCAGCAACGGCAGCGCCACCAACGGCGGCGCATCCTCGAGCGCGTCCAACGGCAGCGCCAGCGCCGGCGACGGCGCGGTCGGCGCGGTCGGCGCGCCGGGCGGCGACGGCGGCACCGGCAACGGCGGCACCGGCAACGGCGGCACCGGCAACGGCGGCGTCGGCAACGGCGCGGTCGGCGGTGCGGGCGGATCCGGCGGCAGCGCCTACGCGGATGCCGGCTCGTTCGACATGTCGAACAACATGACGAGCGTCGGCCAGTCCGCGGCCGGGATCATGGTCGCCAACCAGAACAGCGGCATGGCGTCCCTGGTGCAGCAGGCGGTCACGGTGCAGGCCAACCTGACGGTCGGCGGTCCGTGAGCGATCGAGCGGAGCGGAACCGCGGAGCGCAGGGACGCGCTCCGCGGCTGCGGCACGCAAGCGCCGCGTGAGCCGCGCGCCGACGAGAGCCGGTGCGGGCGGCCGCGCCGCGCGTCGCCGCCGCGAACGCCGCAGACAAGGAGGAAGACCATGAACACCCGCATGCCTGTCTGGATCACCGGCGCGTTGCTTTGCCTGCCCTGCGTCCAGGCCTTCGGTCAACAGGGCGCGGCGGCCGCCGGCGTCGCGGCGGCGCCCGCGCCGTCCGCGGTCGCCGGCCTGGGCACGCCGTTGGGCGCATTCGCGCTCGACCGCCACCGCGGCGGCGATTCCAGCGTCGACAACGGCATCTGGATCGACGGCACGGTGTCCGACACCAGCGCCACCGACGTGCTGACCGGCGGCAACGCCATCGGCGGCGGCGCCTTCGCCAACGCCAGCGGCATCGCCACGGTGATCCAGAACTCCGGCGCGAACGTGCTGATCCAGAACGCGACCATCGTCAACGTGCAGTTCACCTCGCCATGAGACGCGCCGCGCCGGTCGTGCTCGCGCTGACGCTGCTGGCCGCAGCGACCGGCGCGAACGCGCTCGAGCTCGCCGGCGTGCAGGGCGGGCGCTATCGCATGGCGGTGACCAGCCTGAAGGAGGCGCGCTTCCAGGGCACCGTGCACCAGCGCTACGACTTCAGTTGCGGCTCCGCCGCCGTCGCCACCCTGCTCACCTACCAGTACGGCCAACCGGTCAGCGAGGAGGCCGTGTTCACGCAGATGTACGCGCACGGCAACCAGGCCAAGATCCGCAAGGAAGGCTTCTCCCTGCTCGACATCAAGCGCTATCTGGAAGCGCGCGGCTATGCCGCCGACGGCTTCGAGGTGCCGCTGGAAAAGCTGGCGGAGAACCGCCTGCCGGCGATCGTGCTGATCAGCGAGAAGGGCTACCACCACTTCGTGGTGATCAAGGGCGTGGCCTACGGCCGCGTGCTGATCGGCGATCCCGCCACCGGCACGCGCGCGATGTCGCGGCAACGCTTCGAGCGGATCTGGGAAGACCACATCCTGTTCGTGGTGCACAACCGCCGCGAGCTCGCCCGCTTCAACGCCCCGGGCGACTGGCGCGTGGCGCCGGGCGCGCCGCTGCAGCTCGCCGTCGGCCGCGAGGGCCTCTACAACATCGTGGTGCCGAAGCACGGGCCCGGCGACATCTAGGAATCGCCATGATGCGGGACGCGCCCGGCAGAGGGAGATGGACAGGCGCCGCGATCGGCGCCGGGCTGGCGTGGCTCGCGCCCGTCGCGGCGCTGGGCGCCGACGCGCGCACGCCGACGCTGGCCGAAGCGGTCGCCGACGAACTCGGCGTGTACGTCGAGGCCTGGGACACGGCGCCGGCCGCGCAGCCGGCGCCTATCGCGCAACCGGCCCCGCCGGCGATCGCCGCGCGCTCGCAGGACGGCGCGACGATCGCCGCGGCGGCGCCGACGCCGCCGGCGGCGACGCTGGCCGCGATCGCGTCCGTGCCGCCGGCCGT
>NZ_DF970258.1 GCF_000953855.2 Mizugakiibacter sediminis | reverse complement strand
CGTTACTTGATGATCTTGGCGACGACGCCGGCGCCGACCGTGCGGCCGCCCTCGCGGATCGCGAAGCGCAGGCCCTCTTCCATCGCGATCGGCGCAATCAGCGACACCTTCATCTTCACGTTGTCGCCCGGCATCACCATCTCCACGCCCTCCGGCAGCTCCACCGCGCCCGTCACGTCCGTCGTGCGGAAGTAGAACTGCGGACGGTAACCCTTGAAGAACGGCGTGTGACGACCACCCTCGTCCTTCGACAGCACGTACACCTCCGCCTCGAACTCCGTGTGCGGCGTGATCGTCCCCGGCTTGCACAGCACCTGGCCGCGCTCCACCTCGTCGCGCTTCGTGCCGCGCAGCAACACGCCCACGTTGTCGCCCGCCTGACCCTGGTCAAGCAGCTTGCGGAACATCTCCACGCCCGTCACCGTGGTCTTCGTCGTCGGACGAATGCCCACGATCTCGATTTCGTCGCCCACCTTCACCACGCCGCGCTCCACGCGACCCGTCACCACCGTGCCGCGCCCCGAAATCGAGAACACGTCCTCCACCGGCATCAGGAACGGCTTGTCCAGCACGCGCACCGGCTCCGGAATGTACGAGTCCAGCGCGTCCACCAGCTTGATGATCGCCGGCACGCCAATCTCCGACTGGTCGCCCTCCAGCGCCTTCAGCGCCGACCCCTTGATGATCGGCGTGTCGTCGCCCGGAAAGTCGTACTTCGACAGCAGCTCGCGGACCTCCATCTCCACCAGCTCCAGCAGCTCCGCGTCGTCCACCATGTCCGCCTTGTTCAGGAACACCACGATGTACGGCACGCCCACCTGCCGCGCCAGCAGAATGTGCTCGCGCGTCTGCGGCATCGGACCGTCCGCCGCCGACACCACCAGAATCGCACCGTCCATCTGCGCCGCACCCGTGATCATGTTCTTCACGTAGTCGGCGTGACCCGGGCAGTCCACGTGCGCGTAGTGCCGGTTCGGGCTCTCGTACTCCACGTGCGCCGTCGAAATCGTGATGCCGCGCGCCTTCTCTTCCGGCGCCGCGTCGATCTGGTCGTACGCCTTGAACTCGCCGCCAAAACGCTCCGCGCCCACCTTCGTCAGCGCCGCCGTCAGCGTCGTCTTGCCGTGGTCCACGTGACCGATCGTGCCCACGTTCACATGCGGCTTCTTACGCTCGAACTTTTCCTTGGACATG
>NZ_DF970257.1 GCF_000953855.2 Mizugakiibacter sediminis | reverse complement strand
GGCCTGCACAATCCCACCCTCTCCGCCGGAAACGCGGACGGCCCCGCGAGGGGCCGTCGGCGTTTCGGAGAGGGTGGGCGAGAAGCCACGCGGGTTCGACCGCGCGCGCCGGGAGCGCGTGCGGACGCGGAGGCG
>NZ_DF970256.1 GCF_000953855.2 Mizugakiibacter sediminis | reverse complement strand
TCCGGCGTGTGCGTAGCGGAGAAACCGTACCCGCCGCGCCGCTCGAGCCCCCTTGAGTCAAGGGGGCGATCCCTCGCGCAGCGAGGGATGGGGGTTGTGGGGGTGCGCCT
>NZ_DF970255.1:49403-52159 GCF_000953855.2 Mizugakiibacter sediminis | reverse complement strand
GGCCAGCGGCGCCGCGCCGCGCAGCGCGGGCGCGGCGGGTTTCGGCGGCACGCCGATGCAGGCGGCGAGCAGCAGGGCGGCGGCCAGCGCCGCGGCGAGCGGTTTCGGCGGCATCTCAGGATTCCTTGCGGAAATCGACGGCATCGAAGGCGGCGGCGAGGCGCAGCAGCAGCGCCTCCAGCTGCCGCTTCTCGCGCACGCCGAAATCGGCGAACAGCGCGGTCAGGACCGGGTACAGCGGCGGCACCAGCTTGCGCACCAGCGCTTCGCCCTTGGCCGTGATGCGCATGACGATGCGGCGGCGGTCCTCCAGGCTGGGGGTGCGCGTGACCAGGCCGCGCGCCACCAACACGTCGCCGATGCGCGTCATGTTGGTGCGGCTCAACGTGACGAGATGGCAGAGGTCGCTGGGGTGCGCCATGCCGTCGGGACTGCTGAACAGCACCATCAGCGTGCGGAAGTCGGTGTCGTTGAGACCGTGCTTGCGCAGGCGGCGGTCGAGGTTGGTGGTGAATTCCCAGCCCAGCAGGCAGAGCATGCGCATCAGCACCACCTCGCGCGCGGGCAGGTCGGGCAGCTTGGCGTTGACGCGGCGCACGCCCTCCCTGAGGGCTTCGACGCGCGCGGTCAGCGGACGGTCGTGGCCGGTCATGATTGCGCGAAAAATAGTTCAGTAATGAACTATAAGGTTAGCGACGATCGTCGTTCCACGCAACCGGCGGCCGCGCGTCAGGGGCGTCCGTCCAGGCCGGCGTCTTCGAAGGCGAGGCGGGCGAGGGCGGGGAGGTCGTGCCCGCCGCGGCCGGTGGCGACCGCGCGCAGCATGCGGTCGCGCACCGCGGCGGCCAGCGGCAGCGGCGCGCGCAGGCCGACCGCGGCATCGAGGGCGAGGCCGACGTCCTTCAGCGCCAGCCGCAACGGAAAGCCGCCGCGGCTGTCGGTGCCGCCGGCGACGATCATGCGCGCGTAGTTGCCGACGAAGCCGGCCTGCAGCATGGCCTGGTCGAGCAGTTCGAGGAACGCGGCCGGCGCCACGCCGGCCTTGGCGCCGAAGGCGAACACTTCGCCGAGGCCCTCGGTGATGATCGCGCCCAGCGCGTTGGCGCCGAGTTTCAGCGCGTGCGCCGTTTCGGCCGGGCCGCCCGGCAGGCTGAGGCCACGGCCCAGCGTCTCCAGCAGCGGGCGCACGCGCGCCAGCGCGCCGTCGTCGCCGGCGGCGGCGATCCACAGCGCGCGCGCCGCGGCGGCTGCGGGCCGTCCGAACACCGGCGCGGCGACGTAACCCTGCCCGTGCGCGGCGTGCAGCCCGGCGAGACGGCGCGAGGCGTCGACGCCGATCGTGCTCATGCTGACGCGCACCGCTGCGCGCGGCAGATGCCGCAGCAGTCCGCCGTCGCCCTCGCTGACGGCGAACTCGGCGGCGTCGTCGGCGAGCATGCTGATCGCGGCCTCGGCGCCTGCGGCGGCCGCGGCGAGTTCGTCGACCACGTTCAGCCCTGCGCCGCGCAGTTCGGCGCGACGCTCCGCCGAACGCGTCCACGCGCGCAGCTCGTGCCCCGCGTCTTGCAGATGGCGCGCCATCGGCGCGCCCATGTTGCCGAGACCGATGAATGCGATCTTCATGGCGGACGTCCGTGCAGGGGGAAACCGCGCAAGTATGGCGCGCGGCGGTCGCGTCGCCAAAGCTCAGGCCAGGCCGAACAGCGCGGCGGCGTTGCCGCTCGTCGCCGCGGCGAGCGCCTCGCGTTCCATGCCACGCAGCGCGGCGATGCAGTCGAGCACTTCGACCAGGTGCGCGGGCTCGTTGCGTTCGCCGCGATGGCCGATGCCGGGCTGGTCCGGCGCGTCGGTTTCCAGCAGCAGGTATTGCAGCGGCATCGCGGCGACGATGCGGCGCAACCGCTGCGCGCGCGGGTAGGTGACCGGCCCGCCGATGCCGATGCCGAAGCCCAGCTTCCACAATTGGCGGGCCTGCTCCTCGCTGCCGGAGAAGCTGTGCACGACGCCGCGCAGGCCGCCGATGCGGCGCAGCGCGGCGATCACCTCGTCCAGCGCGCGTCGCGCGTGCACGATCACCGGCAGGGCGAACTCGCGCGCCAGCTCGAGCTGGCGCACGAAGTACATGCGCTGCAGTTCGGCGTCCAGGCCTTCGACGTAGAAGTCCAGGCCGCATTCGCCGACCGCGACGGCGCGCTCGCGCTGCAGCCAGTCGCCCAGTTCGTGCAGGTGCTGCGGCGCGTGGTCGGCCAGGTACATCGGGTGTAGGCCGTAGGCGGGGTGCAGGTCGGGATGGTTCGCGCACAGCGCGCGCAGCGGCGCCCAGCCGGCGGCGTTCACCGCCGGCACGATCTGGTGGGCGACGCCCGCGGCCCGCGCGCGCTCGAGCACGGCGGCACGGTCGGCGTCGAATTCGCGGGCGTCGAGGTGGGCGTGGCTGTCGGTGATCCGCAACATGCGCGCACGATAGTGACGGCGTGTGACGGCGTCGAGCGCCGCCGTGCGGGCGCCCGTCTAGCATCGCGCGACTGCCGGCGCGCCTTGCCTCGCGCCGCGGCGGAAAAGCGTTAATCGGGTCTGAATACGCCGCCCGTTGCCGTTGGGGGCTGTTCAGTTCGCGATTGCTTGAATGAATCGGCACGCAGCCGCGTGCCTGGGTTCCGGGACGTCTCAGGAGGACACTTCATGAACAAGCCAGTGATTATCGGTGTGGTGATTGCGGGTATCGGCGTCCTCGCCGGACTGGGCCTCGCCTCGCG
>NZ_DF970255.1:0-49316 GCF_000953855.2 Mizugakiibacter sediminis | reverse complement strand
CGGCGTCAAGCCGGTCAAGGAGACGGTTTCCAAGCCGCGTCAGGTCTGCCACGACGAGGTGGTGACGCACACCAAGCCGGTGAAGGACACCCATCAGATCGCCGGCACGGCGATCGGCGCGATCGCCGGCGGCCTGCTGGGCAACCAGGTGGGCGGCGGCAAGGGCAAGACCCTGGCCACGATCGCCGGCGCCGCGGCGGGCGGCTACGCCGGCCACGAGATCCAGAAGAGCCACCAGGAAAACAACACCTACACGACCACCGAGACGCGCTGCAACACCGTCACCGACAAGACGGAGAAGACGGTCGCCTACGACGTCGAGTACGACTACAACGGCGTCACCAAGCACGTGCGCATGGACCACGATCCGGGCGTCGGCAGCAAGCTGCCGGTGGACAAGGAAGAAGGCACGCTCGCCGATGCGGGCACGGGCAGCGACAACGGCTGACGCCGCGGGATCGCCGTGATGCGCGTCGTTCGATGCTGTCGCCTGATGCTGGCCGCGGCCGCCGCCGCGGCCAGCCTCGGCGGCGCCGGTTGCGCCAGCGACGGCTACGACCGCGGCTACGGCTACGAGCGGCATGTGTGCGGCAACTGCGGCGTGGTGCGTGACATCGAGCAGGTCTACGTGCGGCGCGACCACGCGACGCTCGGCACGGTGATCGGCGCCCTGGTCGGCGGCGCGCTCGGCAACCAGGTCGGCAAGGGCGACGGCCGCAAGGCCGCGACCGTCGCCGGCGCCGTCGCCGGCGGCGCGATCGGCCAAGCGGTCGGCGAACGCAACGGCACCGAGGAGAGCGCGTGGCGCATCGAGGTGCGGCTGGATGACGGCCGTCTCGCCTCGGTCACGCAGCGCGAGCCGCCCGCCGGCATACGCGAAGGCGATTACGTCGAGATCCGCAACGATCGCGTATATCGCTTGCGCTGAGGATCATCCGAACCATCCGGCATTCCCGCGATAGCGGCCATCCCGCGTGCGGTTTTCCATTGATGGCATTTTCGCGGGCGCGTGCCGCCGACAAAAAAGCTCCCCGGCGGGGAGCTTTTTTCGTGCGCCGCGTCGGTGCCGCGGCGTCGCGCTCGAGTTGCGTGTCTCGGGATCAATTGACGGCGAAGAAGCTGTGCTCGCCGATCCTCGCCAGCGGCGCGCCCTTCGCCCACTCGGGCTGGGCCTCGTCCAGCTTGACGAAGTGATCGGCCATCGGCACCACCACCACGCGCTTGCCGCGCGGCTGCTGCCACATCGTCAGCGCCTCGCCGGCGATGCGCCACGCCTTGTTCCATGCCGGCACGTTGGCGATCTCGAAGCTTTTCGGCGTCGTCGTGACGGCGAACTGGCGCGGCGCGGAAACCACGGCGCACACGTTGTCGCCCCAGCGGCCGCGATCGCGCCGGCGCAGCGCCACCTCGGCGACGGCGAGCTGGCCCAGCGCCGGCTCGCTGCGCGCTTCGAGGTACACGGTCGTCGCCAGACAAGTCTGGTCGGCGAGCGGCTGCGGCAGTACGGATGCCAGCCAAAGCAGCCAGGAAAGTTTCATGTCCTGCCTCCTCGCTGTACGCGCGCATGTCCATTGCCGGACACGCACACGCCTGGGCGGCGGACGGGCAGCCCGTTCCGCCAGTTACGTGCCGTCCGGCCCTCGCGGGCAGCGGACGCCGTTTCCTGAGCCGCATCGAGCGGCTTGTCCTGTCGTGCGCGGCTCTGGGTGGCCGCTGTGATCTGCGCCGGGAGCGGGTCTGCCGGGCATGAAGGGCCGGCTGCTCCCCGAAGCGATGCCCGCGCTTGCGCGGGCGGATCCGGCTGGCGTCTTGCCAGCGTGTGCAGCGATACGGACTTCCGTTTCGCCGCACCGGCGGCGCGCGCATGGAGCGCGCCGCCGAGGCATTTGCGCAAGGCTAGCCCACGCCGATGCGGTTTGGCAACCCGACGGAGGGCCGCATTCAGCCCGCAGTCGGCATCGGCATTGTTGCAGGCATGAAACAGTGACGGCGAAATTCGTTCAACATGCGCTCATCGAGCGAAGTCGCGGCGGCAACGCGCCGCGTCGCCGCAACGGCGCCGGAGGCGGGACGGCCGTCGGTTCAGGCCGTCAGGCATTGCAGCAGTGCGGCCGTCGATCCGCCGGCCTGCAGCGCCGAGCCGGCGGGCAGTTCCCGGTGCAGCACCGCGAGGGCCTCGGCGCCGCCGCCCGTCGTCGCCGCATTCAGCGCCAGTCCGCAGGGCTCGCCGTCGCACGTCAGCGCGGCGCCGGCGGCGATGGCGGCGGTGCTGCCGATGCGCCACAAATGGCGTTTGAGTCCGCCGCGATAGCGCAGGCGCGCGACGATCTCCTGGCCGGGGTAGCAGCCCTTGTCCCAGGCGATCGCGCCGAGCCGGTCGAGCCCCAGCGCCTGCGGCACGTAGACGTCGAGCGCGGCCGGCGGCAGCCACGGCCAGCCGGCGCGCACGTCGGCGAGACGGAACGCATCGGCATGCGCGGCGTTTTCCGCGTGGGCCGTCGGCGTCGCGCGCAGGCTGCGCGCGCCGAGCCCGAATTCGAAGTTCTCGCCGTCGACGCGCAGCGCGTGCATGTCGATCGCCGGACCGGCGGCGAGGTGCCGCGCGGACAACGGCGTCAGCGCGACCTTCGAGCGGAAGACGTAGCGGCGCAACGCTTCGACCAGCGTCGCCGCTTCTCCGCCGCGCAGCAGGGCGACGCAACGCGTCGCGTCGATGCGGCCGAGCTGCATCAGCGCGCGCACGCGTCCCTGCGCGTCGAGCCAGGCGCTCCATTGCCAGCGTCCCGCGTCGAGTGCGTGCAGATCGCTGCTGAATTGCGCGTGCGCGAACGCGAGCGCGTCGCTGCCTTCGATCAGGAGGAGTTCGGCGCGACCGAGTCCGGCCGCGGAAACGGTGTCGGTGGACATGCGCGGAAAGGTCAAGGATGTGCCGATGCATTCTACGTAGGCGTCGCCGGCGCTGTCTGCGCGCGGATCGCGGCGCGTCGGCGAAGGGAGACCGGCCGTCTGTCGAACCGGCGCGCCGGAAATGCATCGGAGCGTCCCGCGCACCGGCCGCGCGCAGTTGTGTTGGTCTGCGCCTGGTATTAACCTTCCGCCGCTTCACGCCTATGTCCGAACCGACTTCAAAGCCCGTCGACGGCACGCGGCCCGCGCAGGCGGAGCCGTCGCCCGCGTCCGCCCCCGCCAAGGCGCCGGATGCGGAGCAGTCGCGGCCGCGGCCCGATCCCACCCGCTACGGCGACTGGGAGAAGAACGGCCGCTGCATCGATTTCTGAGCGCATCCGGCGGTGCGCGCGGATCGCGCGCGTCGCGGCGATGGAGCGGAACGGCGTCACGCGCAACCCGGAAGGACTGTCGTCATGACCCAGATGGAACGACCGCTCTCGCCGCACCTGCAGGTCTACAGGTGGCAGGTGCAGATGGTCACTTCGATCCTGCACCGCGCGACCGGCGTCGCGCTCTCGGTCGGCACGCTGCTGGTGATCTGCGGCCTCTTCGCGCTGGCCGCGGGCGAGGCCGGCTTCGCGAATTTCCGCGCGTTCCTCGCGCATCCGGTCGGTCAGGTCCTGCTGCTCGGCTGGAGCTGGTCGCTGTTCTACCACCTCTGCAACGGCATCCGGCACCTGCTGCAGGACGCCGGCATGGGCTTCCGCATCGAGCAGTTCGTGCGCTCGAGCTGGCTCGCGGCGATCGGCAGCATCGTGCTGACGGCGCTGGTCTGGGCCTGCGTGCTGGTGCGGGGAGGTGCGGCATGAAATACGAACGCATGGGTTCGCCGATGCGCACGCCGCTGGCGCGGGCGCGCGGTCTCGGCTCGGCCAGGGACGGCGCGTCGCACTGGTGGACGCAGCGCCTGACCGCGGCGGCGCTGGTCGCGCTCGGCCTGTGGTTCGTCTGGCTGGTGCTTTCGTTGCTGCACGCCGACTACGCGACCGCGCGCGCGGCGTTGGCGCGGCCGTGGAACGCGGTGCTGATGATCGCCTTCACCTCGACGATGTTCTGGCACGCCCAGCTCGGCCTGCAGGTGGTGATCGAGGACTATGTACACGTGCGCTGGCGGGAAATCGTCCTGCTGGCGCTGGTGAAATTCCTTGCGGTGCTCGGCGCGCTGGCCTGCGCGCTGGCCGTGCTCCGCGTCGCGCTGGGGAGCTGAGGCCCGGATGATGGAAAGCTACAAGATCCAGCAGCACAAGTACGACGTGGTGGTGGTCGGCGCCGGCGGCGCCGGCCTGCGCGCCACGTTCGGCCTCGCCCAGAAGGGCCTGCAGACGGCCTGCGTCACCAAGGTGTTCCCGACGCGCTCGCACACCGTGGCGGCGCAGGGCGGCATTTCCGCCGCGCTCGGCAACATGGGCGAGGACGACTGGCGCTGGCACATGTACGACACCGTGAAGGGGTCGGACTGGCTGGGCGACCAGGACGCCATCGAATACATGTGCCGCGAGGCGATCCCGGCGGTGATCGAGCTCGAGCACTACGGCGTGCCGTTCTCGCGCACCGAGGAAGGCAAGATCTACCAGCGCCCGTTCGGCGGCATGACCACGCACTACGGCGAGGGCAAGGCGCAGCGCACCTGCGCCGCCGCCGACCGCACCGGCCACGCCATGCTGCACACGCTGTACCAGCAGTCGCTGGCGCACCAGGCGCAGTTCTTCATCGAGTACTTCGCCACCGACCTCGTGTTCGACGGCGAGGGCGTGTGCCGCGGCGTGCTGGCGCTGGACCTCAACGAAGGCACGCTGCACTTCTTCCGCGGCCACGCCGTGGTGCTGGCGACCGGCGGCTACGGCCGCGCCTACTTCTCCTGCACCTCGGCGCACACCTGTACCGGCGACGGCGGCGGCATGGCGCTGCGCGCGGGCCTGGCGCTGCAGGACATGGAATTCGTGCAGTTCCACCCCACCGGCATCTACGGCGCCGGCTGCCTGATCACCGAGGGCGCGCGCGGCGAGGGCGGCTACCTCACCAATTCGAAGGGCGAGCGCTTCATGGAACGCTACGCGCCGAACGCCAAGGATCTCGCCTCGCGCGACGTGGTCAGCCGCGCGATGACCATCGAGATCCGCGAAGGCCGCGGCGTCGGCGAGCACGCCGACCACATCCACCTGAACCTGCAGCATCTCGGCCCCGAGGTGCTGCACGAACGGCTGCCGGGCATTTCCGAGAGCGCGCGCATCTTCGCCGGCGTCGACGTCACCAAGGAGCCGATCCCGGTGCTGCCGACCGTGCATTACAACATGGGCGGCATCCCGACCAACTATCACGGCGAGGTGGTGCAGCTGAAGGACGGCAACCCCGATGCCGTCGTGCCGGGCCTGTTCGCGGTGGGCGAGGCGGCCTGCGTGTCGGTGCACGGCGCCAACCGTCTCGGCTCGAATTCGCTGCTCGACCTGGTGGTGTTCGGCCGTGCGGTGGCCAACCGCTGCGCCGAGGTGATCAAGCCGGGCGCGCCGCACAAGGACCTGCCGGCCAGCGTGCTGGACAAGGCGCTCGGCCGCTTCGACGCGATCCGCCACGCCAACGGTTCGACGCCGACCGCGGAGATCCGCCTGAACATGCAGCGCACCATGCAGCGCGACGCCGCGGTGTTCCGCACCGGCGAGTCGCTGAAGGAGGGGTGCAGGAAGATCGCCGAGGTGCGCGCCTCGTTCGCCGACGTGCGCATCAGCGACCGCTCGCTGGTGTGGAACTCCGATCTGGTCGAGACGCTGGAGCTGGACAACCTGCTCGGCCAGGCCGTCGCCACCATGTTCTCCGCCGAGCAGCGCACCGAGAGCCGCGGCGCCCACGCCCGCGAGGATTTCCCCGAGCGCGACGACGAGAACTGGATGAAGCACACGCTGTGCTGGGTGGACGACAAGAGCAACGTGCGCTTCGGCTACCGGCCGGTGCACGACTACACGCTCACCGACGAGGTCAAGCCGATTCCGCCGAAGAAGCGCGTCTACTGATGAGGGTCCCGCTGCCGCGACAAGGCGGCGCGGGCGGACGGCGATGCGCGCGGCGCGGCGGCCGCCAGGATATCGATTGAGGACTTCTCATGGCCGAGTTCACGCTACCCAAGAATTCCAGGATCCAGCCCGGCAAGCATTTCCCGGCCAAGCCCGGCGCGAAGCAGGTGCGCGTGTTCAAGGTGTACCGCTGGAACCCGGACGACGGGCAGAACCCGCGCATGGACACCTTCGAGGTCGATCTCGCCAGTTGCGGGCCGATGGTCCTGGACGCGCTGATCAAGATCAAGAACGAGATCGACTCGACGCTGACCTTCCGGCGCTCCTGTCGCGAGGGCGTGTGCGGCTCGTGCGCGATGAACATCGACGGCACCAACACGCTGGCCTGCACCAAGGCGATCGGCGACTGCAGGGGCGGCGAGGTGCACATCTACCCGCTGCCGGCGATGCCGGTGGTGAAGGACCTGGTGCCCGACCTGACGCACTTCTACGCGCAGTTCGCCTCGATCCGGCCGTGGCTGCGCACGCAGAGCGCGCCGCCGGCCGACCGCGAGCGCCTGCAGTCGCCCGAGGACCGCAGGAAGCTGGACGGCCTGTACGAGTGCATCCTGTGCGGCAGTTGCACCGCCGGCTGCCCGAGCCACTGGTGGAACGGCGACCGCTACCTCGGCCCCGCGGTGCTGCTGCAGGCCTACCGCTGGGTGGTGGATTCGCGCGACGAGGATACCGGCGCGCGCCTCGACGAACTCGAGGACTCCTTCCGCCTGTACCGCTGCCACACCATCCTCAACTGCACGCGCACCTGTCCGAAGGGCCTGAACCCGGCCAAGGCGATCGCCGAGATCAAGAAGCTGATCATCCAGCGTCGCACCTGACGCCGGGACGACAGCATGACCGCGGACGACGACGCCCGCCTGCGCCGCCTGCGCTGGCGCTGCCGGCGCGGCACCAAGGAGCTCGACGCGCTGCTCGGCTGGTGGCTGGCGCAGCGCTACGCGTCCGCCGACGCCGACGCGCGCGCGGCCTTCGAGACGCTGCTGGAGCGCCAGGATCCGGACGTCTGGGACTGGCTGATGGGCCACGCCCGCCCGGACGATCCGCGCTGGCAGGCGATCGTCGATGAAATCCGCGCCCACCATCGGCTTTGAGTACCGGCCGTCGCGCGCGCTGATCGCGGCGCTGTGGGCCGTGGCCGCGCTCGCCGTGCTGGCGATCGCGAGCAGCGGGCTGCCCGGCTGGCTGCGCTTCGCGCTGGCCGTCGCTGCCGTGGCCTATGCGATCCGCGACGTGGCGCGCCTGCGCCGCCCGCCGTTGCGCGCGCTGCGCCTGCGCGGCGACGGCGCCGTCGAACTCGCCCTGGCCGACGGCCGGGATGCCGCCGGCACGCTGCGCGGCGCGCGCGTGCTGGGGCCGCTGATCGTGCTGCGGCTGGCCTGGGGCGCGGGCTCGCGCGCCGCGCTGGTGCTGCTGCCCGACAATCTCGACGCCGACACCCGGCGGCGCCTGCGCGTGCGCCTGGGCGCGGGGCAGGGCATCGTCTGACGCGCCGGCGCGGCGGGCGCCGCTTGCCGCTCGATGGCGCTTTGCGGCACTCTGCGCGCGCACCGTGGTCCCAGAGCCGGCGCCGGTTCTGCCGAAGCGGCGCGCTCCGCCGCCGACCTCCCATCCGACATGTTCCGACCGCTCGAGCTCTTCATCGGCCTGCGCTACACGCGCGCCAAGCGCCGCAACCACTTCATCTCGTTCATCTCGCTGGTGTCGATGCTCGGCATCGCCGTCGGCGTGACCGCGCTGATCGCGGTGATCTCGGTGATGAACGGCTTCGACAAGGAGTTGCGCACGCGCATCCTCGGCATGGTCGCGCACGCCACCATCTCCGGCGTCGGCGAGGCGGTGCAGGACTGGCCGCACGCGATCGCCATCGCCAAGGCCAACCGGCACGTGCTCGGCGCCGCGCCCTACGTCGACGGCTTCGCGCTGCTGCAGGGCATGCGCCGCGACGGCGCCGGCGCGGCCGTCCGCGGCGTGCTGCCGGAGATGGAGCCCAACGTCTCCGACATCGACCGCAAGATGGTCGCGGGCCGCCTGTCCGACCTGAAGCCGGGCGGCTACGGCATCATCCTCGGGCGCGAGCTCGCGCTGCAGCTCGGCGTCGACGTCGGCGACAAGGTGATCGCGGTCGCCGCCAACCAGGTGCGCGCCACGCCGGTCGGCGCGGTGCCGCGGCTGCGCCGCTTCACCGTCGTCGGCATCTTCGAGGCCGGCATGGAGGAGTACGACTCGGGCCTCGCGGTGATGCACATGCAGGACGCCGAGCGGCTGTACGACATGAACGGCCCCACCGGCATCCGCCTGCGCCTCGACGACATGTTCCGCGCCTACGGCGTCGCCCGCGATCTCGCCGACCAGCTCGGCCAGCTCTACCGCGTGCAGGACTGGATGCAGGGCCACGCCAACTTCTTCCGCGCCGTGTCGATGGAGAAGAAGGTGATGTTCATCATCCTCTCGCTGATCGTCGCCGTGGCCGCGTTCAACCTGGTCTCGACGCTGGTGATGCTGGTCACCGACAAGCAGGCCGACATCGCCATCCTGCGCACGCTCGGCGCCACGCCGCGCAGCATCATGGGCGTGTTCATGGTGCAGGGCCTGCTGGTCGGGCTGATCGGCATCGCGCTGGGCGTGCTGTTCGGCGTGCTGCTGGCGCTGAACCTCGAGGCGATCGTGAAATGGATCGAGCACACCTTCGGCGTGGTGTTCCTCTCGCCGGACGTCTACTACATCAGCGAGCTGCCCAGCGACCTGCACTGGCGCGACGTCGGCTGGATCGCCTCGCTGTCGTTCCTGTTCTCGCTGCTGGCGACGATCTATCCGGCGCGCCGCGCCGCCCGCACCGAGCCGGCGCAGGCGCTGCGCTATGAGTGAGACGCGCATGGGCGAGAGCAACGACATCGTGCTGCGCGCCGAGCGCGTGGCCAAGACCTACCAGGAAGGCAAGCTGCGCACCGAGGTGCTGGGCGACGTCAGCTTCAGCCTGCGCCGCGGCGAGACGCTGGCGATCATCGGCGCCTCGGGCGCCGGCAAGAGCACGCTGCTGCACATCCTCGGCGGCCTCGACACGCTGAGCGCGGGCGAGGTGGAAGTCGAAGGGCGCACGCTGTCGAGGCTGTCCGACGCCGAGCGCGGCCGTGTGCGCAACCGCTCGCTGGGCTTCATCTACCAGTTCCACCACCTGCTGCCGGAATTCACCGCGCTGGAGAACGTGGCGATGCCGCTGCTGATCCGCGGCACGCCGATCGCCGAGGCGAAGCAGCGCGCGCAGGAACTGCTGGAGCGCGTCGGGCTCGGCGCGCGCCTCGAGCACAAGCCGGGCGAGCTGTCCGGCGGCGAACGCCAGCGCTGCGCGGTGGCGCGCGCGCTGGTGACGCGGCCGGCCTGCATCCTCGGCGACGAGCCGACCGGCAACCTCGACGAGAAGAACGCGGCGCAGGTCTACACGCTGATGCTGGAACTGAACCGCGAGATCGGCACCAGTTTCGTGCTGGTCACCCACGACCCGCGGTTGGCCGCGCGCATGGACCGCGTGCTGGAACTGTCCGGCGGCCGCCTGCACGAGCGGCCGAAGACCACCTAGCGCCGCCATGACCGCGCCGGGGCAGGGACGCCCGTCGTCGCACGCGCCGCCCGGCGGGCTGGCGGCCGGCGTCGCGCTGCTGGCCGGCGTGCTGGCGGTGCAGGCGCTGCCCGCGCTGCCGCCGCGCGCGGTCGATGTCATCGCGATCCTGCTCGCCCCGCTGCTGGCGTGGCGGCGGCCGCGCCTGTTGTGGCCGGCGATCGTCGTGGCCGGCTTCGGCTGGGCCGCGCTGCGCGCCGATCTGGCCCTGGACGCGCGCCTGCCGCGCGCGCTGGAGGGCCGCGACGTGGACGTGATCGGCGCGATCGACGACCTGCCGCGCGCCGGCGCGCACGAAACGCGTTTCGAACTGCGCGTGACATCCGCCGCGCTGGACGGGGCGCCGCTGCCGCTGCGCGGCCTGGTGCGCCTGGCCTGGTACGGCGGCGCGCCGGCGCTGGCGCCGTGCGAGCGCTGGGCGTTGCGCGTGCGCCTGAAGCGGCCGCGCGGACTGATCGACCCCGGCGGCTTCGACGGCGAGCGGCACGCGCTGGAGCGCGGCATCGTCGCCGTCGGCTACGTGCGCGACGACGGCGCGCACCGGCGGCTCGGCGAAAGTCCCTGCGTCGATCGTCTGCGCGCGCGGCTCGCCGCGGCGATCGCCGCTGCGCTGCCGGAGGATGCGCCGACCGCGCGCCTCCTGCAGGCGCTGGCGGTCGGCGACCAGCGCGGCCTCGACGACGCCGACTGGAGCGTGCTGCGCGCCACCGGCACCGGCCACCTGATCGCGATCTCCGGGCTGCACGTCGGCCTGGCCGGCGTGCTGGCGGCGTGGCTGGTGCGCGGCCTGTGGCGGCTGTGGCCGGCGCTGGGCGAACGCCTGCCGCGGCCGCGGGCGGAGGCGCCGGCGGCGCTGCTGGCGGCGTGCGCCTACGGCGCGCTGGCGGGGCTGGGCCTGCCGACCCTGCGCACGCTGCTGATGATCGGCGTGGTGGCGCTGGCGCGGCTGTCGCGGCGCGCGCCGGGAGCCGCGCACACGCTCGGTCTGGCGCTGGCGGCGATCCTGCTGGCCGACCCGCTGGCCGTGCTGTCGGCCGGTTTCTGGCTGTCGTTCGTCGGCGTGGCCTTCCTGGTGCTGGTGATCGGGCGCGCGCCGCGCGGCTGGCGCGGGCTGGTGCACGAGTTGGGCGCGGCGCAAGGCGTGATGGCGGTGGCGCTGCTGCCGCTCGGCGTGTGGTTCTTCGGGCAGAGTTCGCTGGTCGGACCGCTGGCCAACCTGGTCGCGATGCCGTTCGTCAGCTTCGTGATCGTGCCGCTGACGCTGCTGGCGACCGCGCTGCTGCTGCCGCTGCCCGCGCTGGGCGTGCCGCTGCTGCATCTGGCCGCCGCGCTGCTGCGCGCGCAGTGGTGGCTGCTGGAACGCATGGCGGCCTGGCCCTGCGCGCACGGGTATTTTCCCGAACCCGGCCTGGCCGCGTTCGCGCTGGCCTCGCTGGGGGCGCTGTGGCTGCTGCTGCCGCGCGGCATGCCGGCGCGCGCGCTGGGCGCATTGCTGTTCCTGCCGCTGCTGTGGCCGCGCGCGGCGCTGCCGCCGCCGGGCGGCTTCGAGGCCGTGGTGCTGGACGTGGGGCAGGGCCTGTCCGTGCTGGTGCGCACGCGCGGGCACGCGCTGCTGTTCGATGCCGGCGCGCGTTATGCGTCCGGCTTCGACCTCGGCGCCGCGGTGGCGGTGCCGGCGTTGCACGCGCTCGGCGTGCGCGGCCTCGACGCGCTGGTGGTCAGCCACGGCGACAACGATCACGCCGGCGGCGCGCCGGCCGTGGCCGCGGCCTTCCCGCAGGCGCGGCTGCTGGGCGGCGAGCCCGCGCGCGGCGTCCTGCCGCTGGCGCCGTGCCGCGCCGGCCAGGCCTGGACCTGGGACGGCGTGCGCTTCCGCATGCTGTATCCGCGGGAGCCGGGGACGAGGACGGGCAACGACGGCGCCTGCGTGCTGCTCGTCGAGGGCGGCGGCGGCCGCTTGCTGCTGCCGAGCGACGTCGACGCCAGCGTCGAGCCCGGCATCGCCGCCGCCGTCGGCGACGGTCCGCCGCTGGTGCTGGTGGTGCCGCATCACGGCAGCCGCAGCTCCTCGTCGGCGCCGTTCCTGGCCGCGCTGCGCCCGGCGTGGGCGATCGTCTCCGCCGGCTGGCGCAACCGTTTCGGCCATCCGCACCCGGAAGTGTCGGCGCGCTACGCCGCCGCCGGCGTGCCGCTGCTGGACACCGCATGGGCCGGCGCCGTGCGCGTGCGCTTTCCCGCCGACGCGCCGCCGCGGCCGCCCGAGTCCTGGCGCGCGCAGAGCCGTCGCTACTGGCGCGAATAGGCCGGCGCGCACTGCCAACCGCGACACAGGCCGGCGCCGGTTCGCTGGTATGATGCGGCCTCGCATCCGATGTGGCGGTTGGCGGAGGGTTGCGTGCTCGAAATCCTGATGGCGGGCGGCTGGGCGATGCTGCCCATCCTGCTGTGTTCGGCGATCGCGCTGGCGATCATCCTCGAGCGGTTCTGGACGCTGCGCCGGCGCGCGGTGATGCCGCCGGGCCTGGGCGACCAGGTGCGCACCTGGGCGCGTTCGCGCAAGCTCGATCCGGAGCACCTGCAGGCGCTGCGCGACAACTCGCCGCTGGGCGAGCTGCTGGCCGGCGCGCTGGCGGTGCGCAACCGCTCGCGCGACATCGTCAAGGAACGCATCGAGGACACCGGCCGCCACGTCGTGCACCGCCTGGAGCGCTTCCTCAACACGCTCGGCACGATCGCGCTGATCTCGCCGCTGCTCGGCCTGCTGGGCACGGTGATCGGCCTGATCCGCATGTTCCTCGCGGTGATGGTCAACGGCGTCGGCGACCCGCTGAAGATGGCCGGCGGCATCGGCGAGGCGCTGGTGTGCACCGCCACCGGCCTGGTGGTGGCGATCCCGGCGTATGCGCTGCACCGCTACTTCCGTTCGCGCGTGGCCGGCTACGTGGTGGAGATGGAGCAGCAGGCGACGCTGCTGCTGGACGAGCTGACCGCGCCCGTCGAACCGGCCGTGGCGTCCGCGCCGGCGCCCGCGCGGGTGGCGCGCTGAGGGCGGGCCATGCGCATCGGCCAGGCGCGGCGCGAGGACGATTTCGAGATCAACGTGATCTCGCTGATCGACGTGCTCCTCACGCTGCTGATGTTCTTCGTGATGACCACCACTTTCGTGCAGCACGCGCGCATGAAGGTGACATTGCCCGAGGCCAGCGCGCAGCCGGCCCAGGACCAGCGCGACGCCCTGATCCTGATGGTCGACCGCGAAGGCCACTACTCGGTCGGCTCCGACGAGGTGCTGGGCACCGATGTCGACAGCCTCAAGCAGGCGATCGCGAGAGTGGCCGGCGACGACCACGATCGCCCGGTGCTGCTGCGCGCCGACGCGATGACGCCGCACCAGTCGGTGGTCACGGCGATGGACGCGCTGGCCCAGCTCGGCTTCACCCGCCTCAGCATCGCCACCACGCCGTCCGCGGAGCCGCGCGGCAAGTGAGCGCGGCGTTCGACAGCGGCGGCTCCGGCCTCGCCGCGTACCGGCGCCTGCTGGGGTACCTGCGGCCGTACAAGGCGATCGGCGCGCTGGCGATCCTCGGCATGGTGATCGACGCCGCCGGCCTCGCCCTGTTCGCGCGCATCTCCAAGTCGATGGTCGACGACCTGTTCGTGCGCCACGATCCGGTGGTCATCTTCTGGATGCCGATCGTCATCGTCTCGATCTTCCTGGTGCGCGCCTGCGGCAACTTCGTCACCGACTACGGCATGGCCTACGTCGGCCGCGGCCTGGTGCAGCGCATGCGCGAGCAGGTGTTCGACAAGTACCTGCGCATGCCGGCGGCGTTCTTCGACGGCGAATCCACCGGCCACCAGATCGCCCGCATCACCTACACCTCGGAGCAGGTGGCCTCGGCCTCGACCGACGCGCTGAAGAGCGCGATCACCGACAGCCTGTCGGTGGTGTTCTACGTCGGCGTGATGTTGTGGGCCAGCGCGCCGCTGACGCTGGCGCTGTTCGTGATGGTGCCGGCGGTGGCCGGCATTGTCTCCGCGGTGGGCCGGCGCTACCGGCGCATCGCGCAGAACATCCAGGGGCAGATGGGCTCGGTCACCGGCGTGGTCGAGGAGGTGGTCGGCGCGCACCGCGAGGTGAAGATCTACGGCGGCCAGCGCTACGAATCGCAGCGCTTCGCCAAGGTCAGCGACCGCGCGCGCCGCCTGAACCTGAAGGTGGCGGTGACCAACGGCGTGTCCACCTCGTCGGTGCAGCTGTTCGCGGCGATCGCGCTGGCGTTGATCATCTTCTTCGCCACGCGGCCGTCGATGCTGCCGTCGATCACGCCCGGCACGTTCACCTCGGTGCTGTTCGCGATGGGCGGCATCCTGCCGTGCCTGAAGCGGCTGACCACGGTGCAATCGAACATCCAGCGCGGCGTGGCCGCGGCGCAGGAGCTGTTCGGCGTGCTGGACGCGCCGCCCGAGCGCGACACCGGCAGCGTGCGGCTGGAGCGATGCCGCGGCGAGTTCGAGTTCCGCGACGTGCACCTGACCTACGCCGGCGCCAGCACGCCGGCGCTGCGCGGCGTCTCCCTGCATTGCCCGGCCGGCTCGGTGACGGCGCTGGTCGGCCGCTCCGGCAGCGGCAAGTCGACGCTGGCCAGCCTGATCCCGCGTTTCCACGAGCCGAGCGCCGGCGAGGTCCGCCTCGACGGCCGGCCGCTCGGCGAGTACACGCTGGAGAGCCTGCGCGCGCAGATCGCCTGGGTCGGCCAGAGCGTGGTGCTGTTCGACGACACCGTCGCGCGCAACATCGCCTACGGCGCGCTGGAAGGCGCCGACGAAGCCGACATCGTCGCCGCCGCCGAGGCGGCCAACGCGATGGAATTCATCCGCCGCCTGCCGGAAGGCATCCACAGCCGCGTCGGCGAGAACGGCGCGATGCTGTCGGGCGGCCAGCGCCAGCGCATCGCCATCGCCCGCGCGATCCTGAAGAACGCGCCCATCCTGGTGCTGGACGAGGCCACCTCCGCGCTCGACACCGAATCCGAGCGGCTGATCCAGGAAGCGCTGGCGCGGCTGATGCGCAACCGCACCACGCTGGTGATCGCGCACCGCCTGTCGACGGTCGAGCACGCCGACAACATCGTCGTGCTGGACCAGGGCCGCATCGTCGAACAGGGCAGCCACGCCGAGCTGCTGGCGCGCGGCGGACACTACGCCGCGCTGTACCGCATGCAGTTCCGCGAACAGGCGGGCTGAGCGGCGATGGCCTGGCTGGACCGCCTGCAGCAGCGCTGGTACGCCGACCTGCCGCCGCCGCCGTGGACACGGCCGGTCGCCGCGCTGTACGGCGGCGCGACCGCGCTGCGCCGCGCGCTGTACCGGCGCGGCTGGCTGTCGGCGCAGCGCCTGCCGCTGCCGGTGGTGGTGGTCGGCAACCTCACCGCCGGCGGCACCGGCAAGACGCCGCTGACGATCGCGCTGGCGCAGGGGCTGCGCGCGCGCGGTTTCAGTCCGGGCGTGGTCAGCCGCGGCTACGGCGGCTCGCGCCGCGGCAACCGCCTGCTCGACGACGGCAGCGACCCGCGCGAGGAAGGCGACGAACCCTGCCTGATCCGCGCGCGCACCGGCGTGCCGGTCGCGGTCGGCAGGGACCGCCCGGCCGCGGCGCGACTGCTGCTGACCCAGGGCGTCGACGCGGTGATCGCCGACGACGGCCTGCAGCACTACCGGCTGGCGCGCGACGTGGAGATCTGCGTGATCGACGGCGACCGCCGCTTCGGCAACGGCCGCCTGCTGCCGGCCGGGCCGTTGCGCGAGCCGCCGGCGCGCCTGGCGACGGTCGATTTCCGCGTCTGCAACGGCGGCAGCGCGGCGCCGGGCGAGGTGGCGATGACGCTGGAGGCGCGTTACGTCGAACCGTTGGTCGGCGCGGAACGACCGCGGCCGCTGGCCGCGTTCGCCGGCCAGCGCGTGCACGCCGTCGCCGGCATCGGCAACCCCGGGCGCTTCTTCGCCGGCCTGCGCGCGGCCGGCATCGAGGTGATCGCGCATCCGTTCCCGGATCACCACGCCTTCGCGCCGGCCGATCTCGCCTTCGGCGATGCGCTGCCGGTGCTGATGACCGAGAAGGACGCGGTGAAGTGCCGGCCGTTCGCCGCGCCGCGCTGGTGGAGCCTGCCGGTCGACGCGAAGCTTGCGCCGGGCTTTCTCGACGCCGTCGCTGAACGCCTGCGCGAAGCATCGCGCCGACGGCGTTGACCGCCTGCGCCACCGCGTTTAACCTTGCGCATCCTTCCCGCAAGAGGTCCGTCTGCGTGGACAGTTGCAGTTGCCCTAGACCTGCATACCTGAAGTCCCCCTCGCGCGGCTGACCCGCTTACGCCGGTCCACCCCGAGGGGTGTCGAACCGGCGGAGCGCTCCATCGAAGTACACCGGCGGCTCCGTCTTTTCCGCGCGCGCGCGGCGTGCGCGGATGATCTCGTTTGGAGTCCGCGATGCTCAAACTGGTTTCGCTGATGGCCCTGATTCCCGAGCGCGCCCACGGGCGCGGCCGCGCCGCGCCGAGCGTCGCGCCGGAACAGCAGCGCCGCTTCCTCGAGATCGCGCGCCTCGGCGCGGACGAGGCGCTGGCCCGGCTGGACAGCCGCACCGCCGGCCTCGACGCCGCCGAGGCCGAGGCACGGCTCGAACGGTACGGCCCCAACGTCGTCGGCAACGACCGCAAGGATTCCATCCTGCGCGAACTGTTCGTGCGCGCGGCCACGCCGCTGAACGTGCTGCTGCTGACGCTGGCGGTGGTCACCTTCTTCGTCGACGACAAGGTGGCCGCCGGCATCATGGCCGGCATGGTGGCGATGTCGGTGGTGCTGTCCTACGTGCAGGAGCGCCGCTCCGACAAGGCCGTCGAGGCGCTGCGCGAGATGGTCAGCAACACCGCCACCGTGCGCCGGCAGGGCGAGGGCGATACCGCCGGCCGCGTCGAACTGCCGATCGAGGATCTGGTGCCGGGCGACGTGATCCTGCTCGCCGCCGGCGACATGCTGCCGGCGGACGTGCGCCTGCTCGCCGCCAAGGACCTGTTCGTCAACCAGTCCAGCCTGACCGGCGAGTCGATGCCGGTGGAGAAGTTCGCCGCGGCCGACGCCGACGCCGGCGCGCCGTTGGAGGCGCGCAACCTCTGCTTCATGGGCTCGAACGTGGTCAGCGGCAGCGCGCTGGCGGTGGTGGTCGCCACCGGTCGCGACACCTGCTTCGGCGCGCTCGCCGGCGCGCTGACCGCGCCGCGCCAGGCCACCAGCTTCGACATCGGCGTGCGCCGCTTCGCCATGCTGATGCTGCGCTTCATGGCGGTGATGGTGCCGCTGGTGTTCGTGCTCAACGGCTGGGCCAAGCACGACTGGCTGGAGGCGTTCCTGTTCGCGATCGCGGTGTCGGTCGGCCTGGCGCCGGAGATGCTGCCGATGATCGTGACCATCAACCTCGCCAAGGGCGCGATGGCGATGGCGCGCAAGGAGGTGATCGTCAAGCGCCTGCCGGCGATCCAGGACTTCGGCGCGATCGACGTGCTGTGCACCGACAAGACCGGCACGCTGACGCAGGACAAGGTGATCCTGGAGCGACACGTCGGCGCCGACGGCGAGGAAGACGAGCGCGTGCTGCAGCTCGCCTACCTCAACAGCCACTACCAGACCGGCCTGCGCAACCTGCTGGACGTCGCCGTGCTGGAGCGCGTCGAGGCGGAGGACGCGGCGCGCATGATCGCCGACTTCGCGCTGGTCGACGAGGTGCCGTTCGACTTCGAGCGCCGGCGCATGTCGGTGGTGGTGCGCGACCACGATGGCCGCCACCTGCTGGTCAGCAAGGGCGCGGTGGCGGAGATGCTCGGCATCTCGGTCAACGTCGACGTCGGCGGCAAGGTGCAGCCGCTGACGCGAGAGCGCCTGGACGAAGTGCGCCGCGTCGCCCGCGAGCTGAACGAGGACGGCTTCCGCGTGATCGCCGTCGGCATCCGCGAGCTCAGCCCGACGCGCGAGGCCTACGGCCGCGACGACGAGCGCGACCTGACCCTGGTCGGCTTCATGGCCTTCCTCGATCCGCCCAAGGACAGCGCCGCCGATGCGATCCAGGCGCTGCAGGCGCACGGCATCGCGGTGAAGATCCTCACCGGCGACAACGACATCGTCGCGCGCAACGTCTGCCGTCAGGTGGGCCTCGACGTCGCCCGCGTCGTCACCGGCCCGCAGATCGACCGCATGGACGATGGCGAGATGGCGGCGGCGGCGCGCGAGGCGCAGCTGTTCGCCCGCCTCAATCCGCAGCAGAAGGTGCGCGTGATCGACGCGCTGCGCGCGCAGGGCCACGTGGTCGGCTTCATGGGCGACGGCATCAACGACGGGCCGGCGCTGCGCGCGGCCGACGTCGGAATCTCCGTCGACACCGCGGTCGACATCGCCAAGGCCTCCGCCGACATCATCCTGCTGGAGAAGAGCCTGATCGTGCTGGAGGAGGGCGTGCAGGAGGGCCGCAAGGTCTTCGGCAACATCATCAAGTACATCAAGATGACCGCCAGCTCCAACTTCGGCAACATGCTGAGCGTGCTGGGCGCCAGCGCGCTGCTGCCGTTCCTGCCGATGGCGCCGGTGCAGATCCTGCTGAACAACCTGATGTACGACTTCTCGCAGACCGCGGTCGCCACCGACGAAGTCGACGAGGAGTACGTCGCCCGGCCGCGCAGCTGGGACATGCGGGCGATCGCGCGCTTCGTGCTGTGCATCGGCCCGATCAGCTCGCTCTTCGACTACGCCACGTTCGGCCTGATGTGGTACGTGTTCCGGGTCAACGACGCCGCGCACGCCGCGCTGTTCCAGACCGGCTGGTTCGTCGAGTCGCTGTTGTCGCAGACCCTGATCGTGCACGTGATCCGCACCGGGCGCATTCCGTTCGTGCAGAGCATGGCCAGCCTGCCGCTGCGCGTGGCGACGGCGACGATCTGCCTGGTCGGCATGATGCTGCCGTTCTCGGCGGCGGCGTCCTGGTTCGGCTTCGTGCCGCTGCCCGGCGGTTTCTGGCCGTACCTCGCCGCGATCGTGCTCGCCTACATGGCACTGACGCAGGTGGCGAAAGGCTGGCTGATCCGCCGCTTCGGCCTCGCCTGAACGGTCCGCGTCGCGCGGCACGCGCATGTGTGTCCGCGGCGCCTGCGCGCAGGCGCGCGCGCCTCCGTTTGGCCGCGGCAAGACCGCCGTCTTGCGGACGGCTCCTCTGGTACCGGCCGGCACGAACGGGCGTGGAAGGTTCGACGCACAAAAATCTCGATAAGCCCCTCGATCACTGTGCCCGGCGCATTGTTCCCTGCTCCCGCGTACCACCCTCACCGCAACACCTCGAACCGCACCTGCGCATAAGCGCCGCGCCGGGACAGCGCGGTTAGGGTCTGCTCGCCCGGCTCGGCCAGCGCGAGGGTGATCGGCGCGGCGCCTTCGCTGCGGCCGGCCAGCCGGCCGTTCAGCAGCCACAGCACTTCGCCCTGCGCGCCCAGCGCGCGCAAGGCGATCTGTGCGGGACGGTCGGCACCGGGCGCGCGCGCCAGCGTGGCGCCGGGTTGCACGCCGTCGATGTGCAGCGGCGCGGCCTCGTCCAGCGCGTCGGCGGGACAGCCGGGCGCCAGCGGCGGCAGCGCGCTGCGGCGCCGTTCGGCCACGCCCAGCCACGGCGTCGCCAGCGCCGGCCAGCGCGCGATGGCCGTTACGCGTTCGTGCGGCGCGCGGCAGCCGGCGCTGAGGCGCCGCCCGGCGACATCGACGCGCAGCGCCAGCGCGCCGGCGTTCCAGTTGCCGCCGTCGCGCTCGGCGAACGTCGGCGGCACCACGCCGTTCAGCGTCCAGGCGCGGCGATGCCGCCGGCAGAGTTGCGGCTGCGCGGGATCGAAGGCGAGGCCGAGCGGCCAGCACACGTCGACCATGCGCACCGTCGCCGGCGGCGGCTCCGGCAACAGCCGCCGCGGCGGCTGCGGCAGCATGTCGACCACCTGGAACAGCAGCGGCAGCGCGGTGACGGCGCCGTACTGGCCCGGCATCGGCGTGCCGTCGGGCCGGCCGATCCACACGCCCACCGTCCAGCGGTGCGTCGCGCCGATCGCCCATGCGTCGCGATAGCCGTAGCTGGTGCCGGTCTTCCAGGCGACGCGCGTGCGCGCGGACAGGTCGAATTCGCCCGGCGAGTAGCCGGGCCGCGGATTCGCTTCGAGGATCGCGCGGACGATCCACGCCGCGCCCGGCGACAGCAGGCGCCGGCGCCGGCGCGGCGCATCGGCGGTGTAGCGCGGCGTGCCGGCGACGCCGTCTTCCGCCAGCGCAGTGTAGGCGCCGACCAGTTCCTCCAGCGTCGCGCCGGCGCCGCCGAGGACGATCGACAGGTTCGGCCCGTCGCCGTCGGGAAGCCGCAGCCGCAGGCCGGCGTTGGCCAGGCGCGCGACGAAGCGCGACGGGCCGACGCGGTCGAGCAGGTCCACCGCCGGCACGTTCAGCGAGCGCTGCAGCGCCTCGGCCGCGCTGACCGGCCCGGCATAGGCCTCGTCGAAATTGCCGGGCCGGTAGCCGCCGAAGTCCTGCGGCGCGTCGACCAGCAGGCTCTCGGAGTGGATCAGGCCGTCGTCCAGCGCCAGCCCGTACAGGAACGGCTTCAGCGTCGAGCCGGGCGAGCGCGGCGCGTCGACCATGTCGACGTGGCCGAGGCGCGCCTCGTCGCCGAACGCGCCGGAGCCGACGTAGACGCGCGCCTCCAGCGTGGCGTTGTCGACCACCAGCAGCGCCGCCGAGGTGTGTTCGGGCAGGCGCGCCAGGTAGTCGCCGACGCGCGCCTCGACGGCGCGCTGCAGTTCCGCGTCCAGCGTGGTGACGATGCGCCGCGCCTGCGGCCGCGCCGCGTGCAGGCGCTGCGCCAGCAGCGCCGCCGACAGCGGCGGCCGCAGCGAGCGCGCCAGCACCGGTTCCTGGCGCGCCGAGGCGACCTGCTCCGGCGTCCACACGCCCAGCGTGCGCATGCGCGCCAGCACCTTGTCGCGCGCGGCGCGCGCGGCCTGCGGGTGGCGGTCGGGCCTGAGCTCGCTGGGCGCCTGCGGCAGCACCGCCAGCAGCGCCGCTTCCGCACGCGACAGCCGCCGCGCCGGCTTGCCGAGATAGGCCCAGGACGCCGCCTCGACGCCCTCGAGCGTGCCGCCGAACGGCGCATGGTCGAGATACAGCGTGAGGATCTGCCGTTTCGACAGGTGCGCTTCCAATTGCAGCGCGCGCAGCATCTGCCGCAGCTTGCCGAGCGGCGTGCGCGGCACCGGGTCGAGGATGCGCGCCACCTGCATGCTGAGCGTGGAGCCGCCGGAGACGATGCGGCCGTGGCGCAGCCACTGCCAGGCCGCGCGGGCCAGCGCCACCGGGTTGACGCCCGGATGCTTCCAGAACCAGCGGTCCTCGTAGCCGAGCAGCGCCTGCAGGTACAGCGGCGACACCTGCTCGGGAGCGCTCGGATAGCGCCACACGCCGTCGGCGTCGGCGAAGGCGCGCAGCGGCGTGCCGTCGCGCGCCAGCACCAGCGTGGCGCCGCGCTGCGGATCGGGCAGCGGCAGCGGAAACCGGCGGTCGAGGATCAGCGCGGCGAGGACGGGCAGGGCGAGCAGCGCCAACGTGCGCGCCAGCCCGCGCCGCAGGCGCTGCCGGCGCCCCGCCACGGCGGGAGCCGGCTGCGAATCGGCGCGTGGCCGCAGGGCCGTCACCTCAGGGCTCCACCACCTTCAGCGTGGCGCGCTCCGCCTTGCCGATGCCGCGCAGTTCCGGCCGGTACATGTCCTCGACCTGCGGCGGCGGCACGGCGTAGCTGCCCGGGGTCACCGCGCGCACCAGATAGAACAGGTGCGCCCGCTGTCCGCGCGACAGGCGCAGCGCGGCGGCGTAGCGGTCGTCGCGGAACTCCTCGTGCACGAGGTCGGCGGCGGAGCCGCGCTCGCCGAGGTTGATGCCGTCGACGACGACCTTCTGCCACTGCGAGGCGTCGGTGAGGTTGAGGTTCTCCAGTTCCAGGCCGCCCGGCAGCAGTTCGGTGACCAGCGCGTCCGGCATGTCCTCGCGCGCCTCGATGGCGAGGCCGACGATCAGCGTGTCGCCTTCCTTCAGCGCGTCGCCGTTCCAGGGTTTGCCGTCGGTGGTGTACCAGCGGCGACGCACGTCGATCCTGCCGCCGTCGGCCGGCGGCGCCTGCTGCGGCACGCCGGCGACGTCGAAGGTGGCGAACAGCGGCGCCGCCGCCGGTTCGAAGCGCACGCCGCGGGTGAGTTCGGCGCCGTCGAAGTCGCGGCTCCACATCGTCGCCGCGTCGACGCGCCCGGCCTTGCCGGCCACGACCAGCGAGCCTTGCACCGGCGCGTGCGCATCGCCGACCAGCGTGCGCACCAGCCGCACCAGCGCCACCTGCTCCTGCGTGCTGAGGTGCGACCAGCCGCCCCACCACGGATGGCGCGCGCTCATCACCGCATCCTGGTGCTTGCGCTCGGCGACGGCGCGCGCCAGCGCCAGCACGCGCGCGTCGTATTGCGGCTTGGCCAGGCCGTAGCGGCGCGCCAGCGCCACCATCAGCGCGGTGTCGCGCAGCTCCGAGCCGTAGTCGCCGAGGTACCACGGACGCTCGCCCTGCATGGCGAACGCTTCGGCGACGGCCTTCTCCGCGCGCGGCCCGTCGCCCATCAGCTTCAGCGCGATGCCGAGGTGCAGCAGCGGCAGCGGCGTCAGCGCCTTGCCGCGGTCGTTGTCGTACAGCGCGCGCAGCGTGCCCAGCGGCGCGCGGTTGACGCGCGCCAGCACGTAGCCGGAATACGCCTCGTCGGCGAAGCGCAGGTGGTCGGCGTGCTCGTAGCCGTAGTAGGGATGGCCGCCGGCCAACAGGTCGTCGCCGAGGCGCTGCAGGGCCTTCTGCAACGTACCCTGCGGCACGGCGAAGCCGGCGTCGCGCGCATCCAGCAGGAACTCGACGACGTACGGGGTCAGGAACGGATTGACATCGCTGCCTCCGCCCCACGTCGAGAAGTGTCCGCCGGCGGTCTGCATGCCGGAGATGCGCGCGAACGCGCCGGCCATGCGCGCCTGCCGTTCGGCGTCGCCCAGCGGCGGCACGCCCAGCATGCGCGCCAGGCCGTCGTCCAGCAGCAATGCGGCGTAGGCCTTGCTGGTGGTCTGCTCGATGCAGCCGTAGGGATAGCGCAGCACGCCGGCCAGCGCGCTGGCGTAGGGCAGCGACGGCAATGCGCTCAGCGTCAGGCGCGCGCGCACGGTGGCGGGCATCAAGCCTTTGGCGGCCCCGGCGTCGAAGGCGAGCGGCCGCGGTTCGTCCAGCGCGTAGGCGGCGGTGGCGACCGTCTCCGGCCAGGCCGGGCGCACGATCAGTTCGAAGTGGCGGTCGACCGCGTAGTCGCCCAGTTCGGCGTGGATGTCGACGGCGCCGACGCCGCTGCCGGCCTTGGCGCGCAGCGCGAAGGTCAGGGTCTGCCTGGCGCCGTCGGCGAGCGCGACGCTGCGCGCGGCGCCGTCGATCGCCAGCGGGCCTTCGCTGCGCACGCGCACCTTGGCGGTGCCGTCCTTGCCGGACAGGTTGCGCAGGTCGAGCGTCATCGCGGCGCGGTCGCCCGGCGCCATCACGCGCGGCGTGCTCGGCTCCGCCACCAGCGGCGCGCGCACCACGGTCTGCGCCTCGGCGGCGCCGTAGGCGCGCTCGCCGTACACCAGCGCGGCCAGGCGCAGCGTGCCGTTGAAGTCGGGCACGTCCACGCGCACGGCGGCGTTGCCCTGCGCGTCCAGCGCGACCGGGCCGGCGAACAGGTCGACGATCCGCACGCGCGCATCGGGGCGGGTCGCGTGCGGCAACGCCGGCGGCGCCATGTCGCCACCGTAGCGCAGGCGCGCGGCGACGCCGTCGAAGCTCTCGATGATGCGCCCGTACAGGTCGAACGCGTCGACGCCCAGCGCGCGCTTGCCGAAGAACCAGGCGGCCGCGTCGGGCACCGCGTAGCGGGTGATGTCGAGCACGCCGAGGTCGACCGCCGACAGCGTGACGTAGGCCTTCCGGCCGGCCAGCGCCGGCGCCTTCACCTGCACCGCCAGGCTGCGGTCGGGACGCATCAGCTCGACCGCTTCCAGCTTGACGGCGACGCGGCGGTCGCCGCGGTCGATGTCGACGTGCGCGATGCCGAGCGCGCGCGCCGGGGTGATGCGCTCGGCGGCGGAACCGCCGCGGAACACCAGCGCGGTGACGTAGACGTCGTGGCGCTCCCAGTCCTTGCTCACCGGGATCTCGAAGGTGGCGCCGGCGCGCGCGTCGATGTCGCGCGCGTACAGCAGGCGGTCGGACTCGACCAGCAGCACGCCCGGGCCGGGATGCGGCGGCGTCACCGTCACCTTCAGCGTGTCGCCGGCGCGGTAGCGCGGCTTGTCCAGCTTCAGCTTGACCTTGTCCGGGCGCGCCTCCTTGCCGAGGTTGTCGCTGTCGTCCCAGCGCCAGCCGGCGAAGAACGGATAGCGCATGGTCAGGCCGGTGGCGGGATCGTCGATCTCCAGGCGGTAGTTGCCCCACTCGACGGCGAAGTCGATGCGGGCGTTGCTGCCGGCGGCGACGTCGAGGCTGCGCTCCTCCACGTTCTCGAAGCGCGCGGCGTAGTCGACGTGCCAGCCGCCGTCGCGGTCGTACAGCCAGTGGTAGTCGCGGCGTTCGCGGATCAGCCGTACCTTGAGGCCCTTGCCGGCGAGCAGCGTGCCGGCGGCGTCCGCGCGCACGATCTCGAAGCCGGCGCGGCTTTCGCTGTCGGCGCCGTCCTTGGGATCGAACAGCGGGCGCACGCCGACCAGCACATCGGCCGGCCACAGCACGCGCTTCAAGGTGCGCGTCACCGCGCGGCCGCCGCTCTCGTAGACGCTGCCGGAGACGAGCGCGGCCAGCGGCGCCACCGGCTTCGCTTCCGTCGGCAGGGCGATGTCCTGGCGCAGCGCGCCGTGTTCGTCCAGCTTCGCGTCGATCACGTCCTGCGCGTCCTTCGGCAGCTCCAGCGTGGGATCGCCGAAGGCGTAATCCTTCAACGCGTCGATCGGATGCTGCTCGGCGCCGACCAGCAGCTTGGCGGTGAAGCGGTTGCCGGCGGCGGGCGCGCCGTAGAGGTAGGCGGCGGCGACGGCGAGGTGCAGCGGCTTGCCGGGCTGCAGCCGCGGCTGCGCGCTGCCGAGGTCGAGCTTCAGGCGCTCGGGCAGGAACTCCTCGAGATGGAACGCGAACGACTGCACCGCCTCCTTGCCGGCGGGATCGGTGCGGAATTCCACCTGCCAACTGCCGGTGGGGGCGTCGGCCGGCATCGCCCGCGTCCACTCGAAGTAGCCGAGCTCGCGCGGTTGCAGCGCGGCCTCGGCGAAGGTGCGGCCGTCCGGCTGCTTCAGGCGCAGGAACAGCGGCTGCGGTTTCAGCGGGCGGCCGTCGAAATCGCGCAGCAGCGCGGAGACGCGCAGCGTCTCGCCGGGCCGGTAAAGATCGCGGCCGGACCAGGCGAACACCTCGAACGGCGCCTGCCTGCGGCCGGCCACGTCGAAGTTGGACACGTCCAGCGCCGGGCGGTTGAACGGCAGCATGGAGACGTCGCGGCCACTGCGCGCCACCAGCACCTGATCCGGCTTGGGCGTCCACGCCAGCAGTGCGTTGCCGTCGCGGTCGGTGCGCGCTTCGAGGATGCCGCGGCCGGCGCCGTCGAGCACGGTCAGCGCGATGTCGTGCCGCGGCTCGCCGCTCTTCAGCGAGGCGGCGTGCACGAAGGCGCTCTGCCGGTAGACGCGCGTGTGCAGGCCGATGTCGCTGACGAAGAAGTAGCAGGTCTCGTAGCTGTCGCGGAACGTGCCGGCGCGCTTCATCGCGGCGAAGTACAGGCCCGGCTGCGCGAGCTCGCGCACGTTCTGGATCGGCAGGTAGCTGATCGTGCGCTCGTTCGGCTTGCCTTGCAGCGCGAAGCGGTTGCTGTACACGGATTCGGCGATGCGCGTCAGCGGCTCGCCCTTGTGGCCCCACCAGGGGCCTTGCGGATCGAGGTCCCAGCCGCTGCGACGCGCGTTGCGCTGGTAGGCGGCGAAGAAGGCCGGCAGCGCGTCGTCGCGCACGCGCAGGAACTCGACGTCGACCTCGCCGACGTTGACCGAGATCACCGGCAGGCCGCGCGTGTCGCGCGCCGGCAGCACGTTGCCCTGCGAGGCGAACCCCGCGGCGGGCTCGATCGGGCCGGTGTAGACGTTCCGCTGCACGTCGCGGCCCAGGGTGGCGCCGTCGGCGGCCATCAGCGCGCCCTTGATGCGCACGCTGTAGGTGGCGTCGGCCTGCACGTAGGGGAAGCCGAGGATGCGCCCGTCCTCGTCCAGCACCCAGCTGCCGCCGACCGTCTCGCCCTTGGGGCCGTCGACCGCGATCAGCGAATCGAACGCCTGCGCGCCGGCCAGGCGCCGCGAGAATTCCAGCTGCAGGGTCGGCTGCGCGGCCTGCGCGTCGGAACGCGCGGAGAGCAGGGCGAAGGGCTGCGGTTTCGCCTGGGCGGCGATGCCGGGCGCGGTGGGCTTCCCCTGCAGGGGCGGCGTGGCCGCCGGCTTGCCGCCGCAGGCGGCGAGCGCGAGGGCGAACGCGGCCGGCGCTGCGAGCCGGAGGAAGGAGAGCGAATAGAGCGTGCGCGGCGGGTGGGGCAGCATGGCATCCTCTCCATGGTGTCGGCCGCGAGTATGGCGGGGCATCGTGGCGAAGCCGAGGCGCGCGCCCGGCGGCGCGATGACGGCGCGCGGCCTCGATGGGTTAACCTCCCCGGATGGGCACGGCCATCGTCTGGTTCCGCCGCGACCTGCGGCTGGAAGACCACCCCGCGCTGGACGCGGCCGCGGCGGCGCACGAGCGCGTGCTGCCGCTGTACGTGCACGCGCCGGAGGAGGAGGCGCCGTGGGCGCCGGGCGCGGCCAGCCGCTGGTGGCTGCACCGCAGCCTCGCTGCGCTGGACGGCGCGTTGCGCGAGCGCGGCGGCGCCTTGCACCTGCGGCGTGGGCCGTCGGTCCAGGCGCTGCTGGCGGTCGCGTCCGCGGCGAACGCCGAGGCCGTGTACTGGCATCGCCTGTACGAGCCGGCGGCGCGCGTCCGCGACGCCGAGGTCGAGGCGTCGCTGCGCGCGGTCGGCATCGTCACGCACGCCCACAACGGCGCGCTGCTGTTCGAGCCATGGGAGGTCGCCACCGGCAAGGGCGAACCGTACCGCGTGTTCACGCCGTTCTGGCGCGGCGCGCGGGTGCGCCTGCGGCCTGCCGCGCCATCGCCGGCGGCGCCGCCGCGGCGCTGGGCGACGCTCGCCGGCGGCCTGCCGTTGCATGCGTTCGGACTGCTGCCGCGGATTGCGTGGGACGACGGCCTGCGCGCGGCGTGGCGGCCGGGCGAGGCGGGCGCGCGCGAGGCGCTGCGCACGTTCTGCGAAGGGGCCTTGTCCGCCTACGCCGGGCAGCGCGACCGCCCCGACCGCCGCGGTACCTCGCGGCTGTCGCCGCACCTGCACTTCGGCGAACTCTCGCCGCGGCAGGTCGTGCGGGCGCTGGAGGACGGCGCGCGCCGCCATGGCCGCGCGCGCCTCGGCGAAGCCGTCGAGGCGTATCTGCGCGAGATCGGCTGGCGCGAGTTCGCGCACCACCTGCTGTACCACTTTCCGCAGACGCCCGAGGCCAATCTCGATGCGAGCTTCGACGCGTTCGCGTGGGCCGAGCCCGACGCCGAAACGCTGGCGCGCTGGCAGCGCGGCCGCACCGGCGTGCCGATCGTCGACGCCGGCATGCGCGAACTGTGGACGACCGGCTGGATGCACAACCGCGTGCGCATGATCGTGGCGAGCTTCCTCACCAAGAACCTGCGCCTGCACTGGCGGCACGGCGCGCGCTGGTTCTGGGACACGCTGGTCGACGCCGACCTCGCCAACAACACGCAAGGCTGGCAGTGGAGCGCCGGCACCGGCGCCGACGCCGCGCCGTATTTCCGCATCTTCAACCCGGTGGCGCAGGCGCGGAAGTTCGATCCGGAAGGCGCCTACGTGCGCCGCTGGATTCCCGAACTGGCGGAGGCGCCGCCCGAACTGCTGCACGAGCCGTGGCGCGATGCGGCGCTGCTGGCGCGCAGCGGCTATCCGCCGCCGATGGTCGACCTGAAGACCTCGCGCGTCGCGGCGCTGGCCGCGTGGCAGCGCATGCGCGGGCGCTGAACCGCGTCAGGACGGCGGGACGACGCGCGGCTCGGGGCTGCGCCGCAGCAGCCAGGCCAGCGCGGGCGGCGTGATCATCGACGTCAGCAGCGACATCGCCACGATCACCGCATAGACCTGGTTGGTGAACACGCCGGCGGCGAGGCCGAGGCTGGCGATCACCACGCCGACCTCGCCGCGCGGCACCATGCCCATGCCGACGATGGTGGCCGCGCGCGGCCCCAGGCCCAGCGCGCCGAGAAAGCCGCCAAGCAGCTTGGAGACGATGGCGATGCCGGTGACCACCGCCAGCATCAGCAGCGCCTCGCGGCTGCCGAGCAGGGCGAGGTCGACCTTGGTGCCGGTGATCACGAAGAAGAACGGCGTCATCAGCGCCAGCAGCGGCTGCGTCTGGTGCTCCAGCGTCTCGCGCTGGCGGCTCTCGGAGGCGATCATGCCGGCGAGGAAGGCGCCGATGATCGCGGCCAGGCCGAACTCGGTGGAGAGGAAGGCGAGGCCGAGGCAGAGCGCCAGCACCACTGTCAGCGGCGACAGCGGATGGATCGGCCGGTCCAGCCAGGCCGAGCCGCGCCGCATCATGCGCGTGCCCACCCAGCCGATCACCGCGACGAAGCCGACCGCCTCGCCCAGCACCACCAGCAGGTTGCCGAGCTGGAGTTCGCCGCCGCCCTGCAGCGACACCACCACGCCCAGCAGCAGCATGGCGAGGATGTCGTCGATCACCGCCGCGCCGAGGATCACGCGGCTCTCGGTGCGGCGCAGCGCGCCGAGCTCCTGCAGCACGCGCGCGGTGATGCCGGCCGAGGTGGCGACGAAGGCGGCGGCGACGAACATCGACTTGTCCCAGGCGAAGCCGGAGCCGTGCGCCCACAGCGTGCCGAGCGCGAACGGCACGGCCACGCCCAGCACGCCGACCAGGAAGGCGCTGCGGCCGACGCGCTTCAGGTCATCGAGGCGCGTCTCCAGGCCGACGGCGAACAGCAACAGCACCACGCCGATCTCGGACAGCACCTCCAGCGGCTCGTTCGGCGTCACCCAGCCCAGTGCGGACGGGCCGATCGCGCAGCCGGCGGCGATCTCGCCGACCACGCCGGGCAGGCGCAGGCGCTGGGCGATCTCGGCGCCGATCTGCGCGGCGACGAAGATCACGAACAGGCTCAGCAGGATCTCGCTGGCGTGGTGCATGGGCATGATTTCCTTGCGTGGCCGTTGCGTTTTCGGCTTCGAGTCCGGATGCTACACGAGCACGCGGGCCGCAGTCGGCCCGTCCGCATCGGCGGGGACGGCGATGTTCGAGGAGCTGCAGGGCGCGCGCGAGGCGATGGCCAAGGTCGACACGGCCTGGCTGCGCATGGAGACGCCGACCAACCTGATGATGATCTGCGGCGTGATGGTGTTCGCCGGCAGGCTGGACGTCGAACGCTTCAAACGCATGCTGGCCGAGCGCTTCCTCGCCTACCGCCGCTTCGCCCAGCGCGCGGTCGTCACCGCCACCGGCGCGTACTGGGAGAACGATCCCGACTTCGACCTCGACTGGCACGTGCGCGTCGCCGCGTTGCCGGGCGCGGCCGGCAAGGTCGAGCTCGAGCGCTTCGTCGGCGAGCTGGCCTCGACGCCGCTCGACCATTCCAAGCCGGCGTGGCAGTTCCACGTCGTCGAGAACTACCGCGAAGGCAGCGCGCTGGTGGCGCGGCTGCACCATTGCTACGCCGACGGCCTGGCGCTGGTGCAGGTGCTGCTGTCGCTGACCGACACCGCGCCCGAGGCCGAGCGCCGCGCCGAGCTGGCGCGCACCTGGCTGAAGCGCGAGCCGGGCAACGTGCTGCAGCGCCTGCTGGAACCGGCGCAGGCCGGGCTGCGGCGCGCGGTCGAGTTCGGCGGCCAGGCCTGGGACAAGCTGACCGAGATGCTGCTCGATCCCGCGCAGGCCGCCGGGCTGATCATGGAAGGCTCCGACATCGCCCGCGAGCTGGCCGTCGCGCTGGCGCTGCCGGACGATCCGCCGACCGCGCTGAAGGGTCCGCTCGGCGTGGTCAAGCGCGTGGCCTGGGCCGAGCCGCTGCCGCTGGAGGAGGTGAAGACGCTGGGGCGCGCGCTCGGCTGCACCGTCAACGACGTGCTGATGGCCTGCGCCGCCGGCGCGCTGCGCGCCTACCTGCACGACGTCGGCGATGCGGTCGACGGCCTCACCATCCGCGCCACCGTGCCGGTCAACCTGCGGCCGCTGGAGCACGCCAGGCAGCTCGGCAACCATTTCGGCCTGGTGTTCCTCGAGCTGCCGGTCGGCGAGCCGAATCCGCTGCGCCGGCTGGAGCGCGTCGCCGCCAGCATGCGCGAGATCAAGAACTCGCGGCAGGCGATCATGGCCTTCGGCGTGCTCGCCGCGCTGGGCATGGCGCCGGCCGCGCTGCAGCGCCCGGCGCTGGAGCTGTTCAGCCGCAAGGCCTCGGCGGTGGCGACCAACGTGCCGGGTCCGCAGCAGCCGCTGTTCCTCGCCGGCTGCGAGCTGCGCGAGCTGATGTTCTGGGTGCCGCAGACCGGCACCATCGGGCTCGGCCTGTCGATCCTGAGCTACAACGGCCGCGTGCACTTCGGCCTGATCGCCGACGCCAAGCGCATCGCCGATCCGCAGGCGATCGTGCAGCGCTTCGGCGCCGAGTTCGAAAAGCTGGTGATGATCGCGCTGATGGAGGAGTGGGGCGGCGCGATCACGTCCGCCGACGCCGCGGCGACGCTGGCGCGCTACGGCGTCGACGCCGAGGTGCTGGGCACGTCGCGCCGCAGCAGAAGGAAGACCGCGGCCGCCGCCAGGGTCAGCAGCGCCAGGGCCAGCACCGCACGGCGGAAGGCGAAGACGTAGTCGGCCGGCGCGTGGCCGTGCAGGAACGCGGCCATCAGCAGCGTCGCCAGCGCGATGCCGAAGCTCATCGCCAGGTACTGCACGGTCGAGCCCATCGACGAGGCCATGGCCGCGTGCTCGTGCGGCAGGTCGACGAAGGTCAGCGTGTTCATCGCCGTGTACTGCAGCGACATCACCAGCCCGTAGACGAACACCTGGGCGGCGATCAGCACCGCCGGCGTCTCCGCCGACGACAGCGCGAACAGCGCCAGCAGCAGCGCCACCACCACGGTGTTGGCGCCGAGCAGGCGGCGGTAGCCGTGGCGGCCCAGCAGGCGGTGGATCAGCGGCTTGACCAGCATCGCGCCCAGCGCCTGCGGCACCATCATCAGGCCGGCGGCGATCGGCGACCAGCCGCAGCCCATCTGCAGGAACAGCACCAGCAGCAGGAACATGCCGGACACGCCGAGCCGCGTGCACAGGCCGCCGGCCAGCGACACCGCCACGCTGCGCACGCGCAGCAGGCCGAGATCGATCACCGGCCGCGCGACGCGGCGGCTGTGGCGCACGTACAGCGCGCCCAGCAGCAGCGCGCCGGCGGCGCAGGCGAGCATGGGCGCGAGGCCCGCTTCGCGTACCGCGGCCAGCTCGGCCGCCGCCAGCAGCAGCGAGGAGGTCAGCGCGAACAGCGCGAAGCCGAGCGGATCGAACGGGCCGGCGTCGTCGCGGCGGAACTCGGGCATCTCGCGCCGGTTCAGCCACAACCCGAACAGGCCGGCCGGCACGTTGACCAGGAAGATCCAGCGCCAGCTCGCCAGCTGCGACAGCGCGCCGCCGAGGAACGGCCCCAGCACCGAGCCGAGCAGGCCGAAGGTGGCGACCGTGCTCATCGCCGCGACGAAATCGCGATGGCCGTAGCTGCGCACCAGCACGAAGCGGCCGACCGGCAGCAGCAGCGCGCCGCCGAGGCCCTGCGCCACGCGCGCGGCGACCAGCTGCGGCAGGCTTTGCGCCACGCCGCACAGCAGCGAGCCCGCGGTGAACACGGCGATCGCCGCGGCGAAGATGCGGCGCGTGCCGAAGCGGTCGGTCAGCCAGGGGCTGGCGGGGATGCACACGGCCAGCGTCAGCACGTAGCTGGTCAGCGCGGTCTTGATCGACAGCGGCGGCACCGCCAGCGCCGCGGCGATGCTGGGCACCGCGGTGTTGACGATGGTGGAGTCCAGCGTCTGCATGAAGAACGCCGCGGAGATCAGCCACAGCAGGCCGCGCATGCGCGCGGGCGCATCGCCGCCGCCGACGGCGGCAACGGCGGAAGCGGCGGTGGTGTCCGGCGGGGCTTCGGGGGCGTCGGCGCGCGGAGCCATGCGCCGCGTATTGTAGCCGCCGCCGTCGCCGCCGAACCGTGCCGACGCGGCGCGCGGTTCGGCGGGGCGGTCGACGGCCCGCCTCAGAAACGATGCACGATGCCGACGGCGAAGCCGCCCGGCAGCCAGCTCAGGATCAGCGGATGGTCGGTGCGCGCGGCCCAGATGCCGAAGCCGGTGCCGAGCGCCCAGCCGGCCAGCACGTCGCTCTGCCAGTGGCCGCGCACCTTGACGCGGGCGATGCTGTCGTACAGCGGCAGCAGCTCGAGCGCGTACACGGCGGGATGCTCGGCGCCGTAGCGGGCGACGAACGGCGTCACCGCGCTCGCCACCAGGGTGACCTCGCCGCTGGGGAAGCTCTGGTGGCCGCTGCCCTTGAACCAGCGGTTCGGATCGTCGGTTTCCGAGGGACGCTCGCGGCCGAACGTCCACTTCATCACCTGCGCGGTGGCGGCGGAGAAGGCGGTGGCGTCGACGGCGCGCCAGAAGGTGTCGCCCGTGTCGCTCCGGTCGCCGAGCAGCAGCGCGCCGCCGAGCACGGTCAGCGCGGTCGCGTACTCGACGTCCTTCTGTGTGCTGCGCTTCCAGATGCCGCTGTTGTCGTAGGCGACGCGGTGGTCGATGCCGAACGGGCCGCCGGCCGCGGCGAGTGCAGGGGCGAGCAGGCCGATCAGCAGCGGAGCGAGCAGCAGGGTGCGACGCATGGGCGGCCTCCGACGGCCGGCGGCGGAACCACCCCGTCCGGCCGGATCAGCGTGGACCGCGCATCTTTCGACGGACTTTCGCCGCGCCCGGCGCGTACGGCCTCAGGCCAGCTGTTCGCGCGCGTAGGCGGCGTCGAGCGCTTCCATGGCGTCGTGCGGCTTGAGCTTGGCGGCCTTGGCGTAGGCCTCGGCGGCTTCGTCCTCGCGCTTGTCGCCGTGCAGCAGCAGCAGGCCGTTGCCGTATTCGATCCAGGCGATCGGCGCGTTCGGCGTGAGTTTCAGCGCTTCCTTGAGGTGCTTTTCGGCGGCGGCGGCGTTGGCGCCGTAGGTGAGCTTGGCCAGCATGCCGCCGACCTTGGCGACGATCTCGGCGTGGTACAGGCCCATCGCGGTGTGCGCCTCGGCGTGCTTCGGCGCCAGCTCCAGCGCCGCCTCCAGCGAGGCGCGCACCTTGCCGGCGATGCCCTGCGCCAGCGCCTTGGCGATCGACAGCGTCTGGCTGAGCCGGCCCAGCGCGAAGGCGTGGCGGTAGTGGCTGTTGGCCTCGCCGGGCAGCGCGTCGACCGCCTCGGCCGCCAGCGCGGCCAGCGCCTCGAAGCGCGCGATCTTCTCCTTGTCGGCGTCGACGAGGTAGGTGGCGTGGATGCCGCCGGCCTTGACCGCGACCGACGCGCCCAGCGCCTTCAGCGCCACGCCGCGCTCGTAGGCGTCCTGGAAGTCGCCGCGATGGAAGGCGCGCCAGGCTTCCTGCAGCGCCTCCGCGATGGCGGCCGCATCCTTGCCCAGCTTCGGGTTGGCCTTCAGCAGCGCGCCGACGTGCCTGGCGTCGGGGAAGGGTTCCTGGTCGCCCGCGTGCAGCGTCTTCCAGGCCTTGGCCAGGGCGTCGCCGCGGTAGTCGTAGGCGGCGTCGGGGTAGGGGAATGCGGTCCAGCTCTTCTTCGCCATGGCGCTTCCTCCGTGCGTGGCGGCAAGCATCCCGCAGCCGCGCGGGCCGGCGCAACAAGCGGCTAAACTGCGCGCGTCCGGCCACGAGCCACCCGCGATGAGCCACGCCAAGGTGCCCACCGAGCTCGCCAAGCGCGCCGCGCGCCTGCGCGCGCAGATCGACGACGCCAACTACCGTTACTACGTCCTCGACAACCCGACGATCTCCGACCCCGAATACGACCGCCTGCTGCGCGAGCTGCAGACGCTGGAGGCCGAGCATCCCGAGCTGGTCACGCCGGATTCGCCCACGCAGCGCGTCGGCGCGCGCCCGTCCGGCGAGTTCGCCGAGGTGCGCCACGCCATCCCGATGCTGTCGCTGAACAACGCTTTCAGCGACGAGGAGGCCGCCGACTTCGTGCGCCGCATCGAGGCCGCGCTGGGCGTCGAGGCGCCGGAGTTCTCGGTCGAGCCCAAGCTGGACGGCCTCGCCATCAGCCTGCGCTACGAGGGCGGCGTGTTCGTGCAGGGCGCGACGCGCGGCGACGGCAGCGTCGGCGAGGACGTCACCCCCAACCTGCGCACGGTCAAGGCGATCCCGCTGCACCTGCGCGGCGACGGCTGGCCGCGCGTGCTCGAGGTGCGCGGCGAGGTGTACATGCCGAAGGCCGCGTTCGAGGCCTACAACGCCGCGGCGCTGAAGCGCGGCGACAAGACCCTGGCCAATCCGCGCAACGGCGCCGCCGGTTCGTTGCGCCAGCTCGACCCGCGCATCACCGCCTCGCGGCCGCTGGCCTTCTTCGCCTACGGCGTGGGCGCGGTCGAGGGCGGGCGGCTGCCGCGCACGCATTCGGCCACGCTGGCGCTGCTGCGCGAGTGGGGCTTTCCGGTCAGCCCGCTGGCCGCCACGGCGAAGGGCCTGGACGGCCTGCTCGACTACTACCGCCGCGTCGGCGCGCGACGCGACGCGCTGCCCTACGACATCGACGGCGTGGTCTACAAACTGGACCGCTACGACTGGCAGGAGGAACTGGGCTTCGTCTCGCGCGCGCCGCGCTGGGCGCTGGCGCACAAGTATCCGGCGCAGGAGCAGATGACCACGGTCGAGGCGATCGACGTGCAGGTCGGGCGCACCGGCGCGATCACGCCGGTGGCGCGTCTGAAGGCGGTGCAGGTGGCGGGCGTCACCGTCACCAACGCCACCCTGCACAACGCCGACCAGGTGGCACGCCTCGACGTGCGCGTCGGCGACACGGTGATCGTGCGCCGCGCCGGCGACGTGATCCCGGAGGTGGTGCGCGTGGTGCCGGAGCGCCGTCCGCCCGGCACGCATCCCTGGCACATGCCGAAGCGCTGCCCGGTATGCGGCTCGGAGCTGGTGCGCGAGGAAGGCGAGGCGGCGTGGCGCTGCTCGGCCGGATTGTTCTGCCCGGCGCAGCGCAAGGAGGCGATCCGCCACTTCGCCTCGCGCCGCGCGATGGACATCGAGGGCCTGGGCGAGCGCTACATCGAGGATCTCTGCGACCTGGGCTACGTCGAGACCGTCGCCGACCTGTACCGGCTGACGCTGGAGGATTTCCTCGAGATGAAGCGCCGCGCCGACGAGCGTGACGGCACGGTGCCGGAAACGGCCAGGCAGGGCAAGGTCGCCACCAAGTGGGCGGAGAACCTGGTCGCGGCGATCGAGCGCAGCAAGCAGACCACGCTGGAGCGTTTCCTGTTCGCGCTCGGCATCCGCGACGTCGGCGAGGCCACCGCGAAGACGCTGGCGCGCCACTTCGGCGCGCTGGACGCGCTGGCGCAGGCGGACGGGGCGGCGCTGCTGGAGGTGCCGGACGTCGGTCCGGTGGTCGCCTCGCGCATCGCCGCGTTCTTCCGCGAGCGGCACAACCTCGAGGTCATCGCCAGGCTGCGCGCCGCCGGCGTGACCTGGAAGGAAGGCGCGCCGCAGCACAACGCCGGCGGCCCGCTGGCCGGGCAGACGGCGGTGCTCACCGGCACGCTGTCCGCGCTGACCCGCGACGAGGCCAAGGCCAAACTGGAGGCGCTCGGCGCCAAGGTCGCCGGCAGCGTGTCGAAGAAGACCCACTTCGTCGTCGCCGGCGAGGCCGCCGGCTCCAAGCTCGACAAGGCGCGGGAACTGGGCGTGGAGATCTGGGACGAAGCGCGCCTGCTGGCATTTCTGGAGCATCACGGTGGTTGAACGCGCCGATGTGGTCGGCGCGCTGCAACTGCGTGCGCGCCTGTACGCGCTGATCCGCGCGTTCTTCGCCGAGCGCGGCGTGCTCGAGGTGGAGACGCCGATGCTGTCGGCGGCGGGCAATACCGATCCGCACATCGAGAGCTTCGTCACCGCCTTCGACGGCCACGTCGACGGCGGCGCGCGCGAGCGCTGGCTGCGCACCTCGCCGGAGTATCCGCTGAAGCGCCTGCTGGCGCGCGGCGTCGGCGACTGCTACGAGCTGGGGCGCGTGTTCCGCAACGGCGAGGCGGGCGGACGCCACAACCCCGAGTTCACCATGCTGGAGTGGTACCGCGTCGGCTGGAACCATCGCCGGCTGGCCGAGGAAACCGTGGCGCTGGTGCAGGCTGCGCTGGCCCTCGTCGGGCGCACGGCGACGGTGGAGACGCTGAGCTACCGCGCGCTGTTCGAACGGGAACTGGGCCTCGATCCGCACACCGCCCCGGTGGAAGCGCTGCGCGCGCCGCTGGCGGACTTCGGCATCGAACCGGAGGACCTGACGCGCGACGACTGGCTGGACTTGCTGATCACGCACCGCCTGCAGCCGGCGTTTCCCTCCGACCGCATCACCGTCGTCCACGACTATCCGGCGACGCAGTGCGCGCTGGCGAGGATCCGCCCCGGCGATCCGCCGCTGGCCGAGCGCTTCGAGCTGTACCTCGGGCGGCACGAGTTGGCCAACGGCTACCACGAGCTGACCGACGCCGCCGAGCAGCGCGCGCGCTTCGAGCGCGATCTCGCCACGCGCCGCGCGCGCGGCCGCCGCACGCCGCCGGTCGACGAACGCCTGCTGGCGGCGCTGGACGGCGTGCCGGCCTGCGCCGGCGTCGCGCTGGGCGTCGAGCGCCTGCTGATGGGCATGGTCGGCAGCGACGCGATCGCCGACGTGCTGGCGTTTCCGTTCGCCGAGGCCTGAGTGCGCGGGGTGCGTCCGCGGCGCGGGGACGGCGCGAACCCGTGCTCGAAACCGCCGTAGATCACCGGCGCAAGTTGCTGATCTTCGGTCAATCGCCGCGGCTCGAAACCGCCGCTGTCGCGGCTTCGGCATCGGCCGCGTCCAGCCGCAGCCAGCGCCATGCCACCCACGCGCCCAGCGCGGCGGCGCCGGCGGCCAGTTCGAACACGCGGCTGTCGCCCAGCGTGCGCCACAGCAGGCCCGATCCCAGCGCGCCCAGCATGCCGCCCACGCCGCCGACGGCGTAGTAGACGCCCTGGCCGTGGCCGGTCATGCGGCCGGGGAAGAAGCGCGCGACGAGCTGGATGGACGCGGCGAACGCGGCGGCGAAGTTCAGCGCGTGGCTCGCCTGCGCCAGCAGCATCGCCGGCAGCAGCCGCGGGCACCACGCCACCAGCAGCCAGCGCAGCGCGGCGGAGGCCAGGGCGACCTTCAGCACCGCGGTCGCGGGCCAGCGCGCGAACAGCCGCGCGGCGAGCCAGAACATCGCGATCTCGACCAGCACGCCGACCGCCCACAGCGTGCCGGTGGCGGCGGCGCTGTAGCCGCGCGATGCGAGGTAGATCGAGTAGAACGTGTAGTAGGGCCCGAACGACAGCGCCAGCAGCAATGCGCTGGCCAGGAACGCCAGCACCTCGGGGCGGCGCAGGCGCGCGGCGAAGCCGGCCGCTTCGCCGTCCCCGCGGGCATGGTGCGCCGGGCCGTAGTCGTTGAGCGCGGCGGCGGCGAGCAGGGCGGCGTACAGCGGCAGCATCAGCCAGGGCAGCGACTCGGCGCCCAGGCGGTCGAGCAGGGCGCCGTACAGCAGCACCACGGCGACGAAGCCGATCGAACCCCAGACGCGGATGCGGCCGTAGCGCTCGGCGCGCGCGCCGAGGTGCGAGAGCGTGATCGCCTCGAACTGCGGCATCACCGCGTTGTAGAAGAAGCAGAACGCGGCCATCGCCGCCAGGCCGGCGGCGAAGCCGAGCGGCAGCAGGAACGGCAGGAAGCACAGCAGCGTCGCCGCGCAGCCGAGACGCAGCCAGACGATCGGACGTGCGCTGCGCGCGGCCAGCCAGCTCCAGGTCGAGGGCGAGGCCACGCGCGTGCCGTACCACAGGCTGGTCAGCACGCCGATCGCCGCGGCGTCGAAGCCGCGCGCCTTGAGGTACACGCCCCAGTAGGGCAGGAACGCGCCGAGCGCGGCGTAGTAGGCGAAGTAGAACCCCGCCAGGCGCGGTGCGGGCAGCGGCGCCATGCCCGCGCTCAGAATTCGAGGTCCAGCGCCGCGCACAGGTAGTCGATCATCGGCGCGAGACGCTTGAAAGTGTCGATCACGTGCGGCAGCAGTTCGGACGACGTCGCCAGCTTGTCGGGAAAGCCGGCGCCGCCGGCGAAGTTCTTCAGCTTGAGGTCCTCGACCAATTCGTGCGCGGGATCGTAGCCGCGCGGCGGCCGCGACAGGCGCTCGCCCCACAGTTCGAAGCGGTCGCGGAACGCCTTGGCGTGCACCGCGCGCTTCCATGCGGCGGGGTTGTCGGCGAGGAAGTCGCGGATGCGCTTCAGCGTCGGCGCCTGCGGATGCCAGATGCCGCCGCCGGCGAAGCAGTCGCCCGGCTGGATGTGCAGGTAGAACGACGGCGCCGGCGTCTCGTGGCGGCGCTCGTGGAAGAAGCGCGCGCCGGCCCAGGTCTTGTACGGCTGCTTGTCGCCGGAGAAGCGCGTGTCGCGCTGGATGCGGAACAGCGAGCCGCCGACCTTGCGCGGATCGGCGCGGTAGTGCGGGCTGATCTTCGCCAGCGGCGCCTGCAGGTCGGCGATCAGCCGCAGGTAGGGCTCGCGCACGTGCTCTTCGTAGCGCGCCTGCTGCGCCTTGAACCAGGCGCGGTCGTTGTGGGCGGCGAGGTCGCGCAGGAAGCGGAAGGTGGCGGCGGTGAAATAGGTGTCGGCCATGGCGTGCGATCGGGCGTGAAAGCGTTCCGGGGCGGCGCGGCATTATGCGGCTTGGCCGTCTCCCGGCGAAAACGGCGCGGCAGTGAGGAAGCGCGCACGATGCGGCCGACGACGCGAAAGACACCCCCTCGTCCCGGCTCTCCCCGACCGACGTCGGGGCGCGGGGGCTTGAGCGGCGTCAGAGGATGTCGCGCCCCCATTGCTCGAGCCGGTCGAGCAATGCGTGCTCGGCCGGCGCGCGCGCCGGCTCGGCGCGCAGGCGCGCGATCTCGGCGAAGTAGGCGTCCAGCGTCAGCGGGGTCAGCGGCGTCTCGCGGGTGAGGCGTTCGACGCGGAACGCCTCCCAGCGCGCCTGCTCGCCGGCGTCCAGCGTCTCCGGCCAGTTGCGCGCGCGGTAGCGGAACAGCAGCTCGGCGTAGCGCGCGTCGCGGAAGGCGAAGCGGCGCGTGCCGAGCTGCGCCGGCGGCGTCGCCCGCACCTCGGCGCACAGGCGGCGGTCGGCGTCGCCGGCGAAGCCGCGGTACAGCGCCAGCTCGGGGTCGACCGCGCCGCGTTCTTCCGGCTGCGCGAACACGCGGCGCACGCGCTCGGCGACGCCGTCGGCGGCGCGCAGCCGCTCGCCATGGGCGAGGCAGCGCGCGAGGTCGAGGCCGATGCGCGCGGTGTCGACGCCCTTCAGCGCCGACAGCGGCGCCAGCGCCGGCGAACGGTTGGCGTGCACCAGCTTGAGCGGCACGCGGGCGACGTCTTCCGGCAGGTCGGCGCGCGGGGTGAACACGCGGTCGGCGATCTCGTCGGCGTCGAGGTGCAGCCAGCCGTCCGGGTCGCTGTCGAGGTCGACCACGATCACGGCGTTCGGCTGGCTGGGGTGCATCGCCAGCGGCGCGACCACCGCGAGGCAGCCGCGGCTGGCCGGGTAGCGCGAGGACACGTGCAGCAGCGGCGTCATGCCGGCGACGTCGAGCAGTTCGAACACGCGCTGCTTGCGGCGCAGCGCGAAACACCACTCCCACAGCCGCGGCTGGCGCACGCGCAGCAGCCGCGCCAGCGCGACCAGCGCCTCCACGTCGCAGACGGCGTCGTGCGCGCGGCGCTGCTCGATGCGGTTGGCGTCGGCGAGATCCTGCAGGCGGAAGCTGGGCGTGCCGTCGTCGCGGCGCGGCCATTCGATGCCTTCCGGGCGCAGCGCATAGCACATGCGCGCGAGGTCGATCAGGTCCCAGCGCGAGTTGCCGTCCTTCCACTCGCGCTCGTAGGGATCGAAGAAGTTGCGGTAGAGCAGGTGGCGGGTGATCTCGTCGTCGAAGCGCAGCGAGTTGTAGCCGACGCCGCAGGTGCCGGGCTCGCCGAGCGCCTCCTGCACGCGCGCGGCGAATTCGGCCTCGATCATGCCGTCGCGTTCGAGCTGCTGCGGCGGGAATCCGGTGATCAGCGCCGTCTGCGGGTTGGGCAGCACGTCGCGCGGAGGCTTGCAGAAGAACGACACCGGCTCGCCGAGCGGTTCGAGGTCGAGGGTGGTGCGCAGGCCGGCGAACTGGGCCGGGCGGTCGCGGCGCGTGTCGGAGCCGGTGGTTTCGTAGTCGTGCCAGAAGAAAGTGGGCGTGGCCATCGGCGGCGAGCGTAGCGGCTTCGCCGGCCGTCTCCAAGCACGGCTGGGTTAGACTTTCCGGGTTCGAGGAGGGATGCCATGGCCGGTAACGCCGAAGAGAACCTGATCTGGATCGACCTGGAAATGACCGGACTCGATCCCGACCGCGATTCGATCCTCGAGATCGCCACCGTCGTCACCGACCGCGACCTGCACGTGCTGGCCGAGGGCCCGGTGTTCGCGGTGCGTCACGAGCTGGCGCGGCTGGAGGCGATGGACGACTGGAACCGCAATCAGCACGGCAAGTCGGGGCTGTGGCGGCGCGTGCTGGAGTCGTCCGTCGACCACGCCGAGGCGGAGGCGCGCACGCTGGAGTTCCTCGAACTGTGGGTCGCGCCGGGCAAGTCGCCGATGTGCGGCAACTCGATCTGCCAGGACCGGCGTTTCCTCTACCGGCAGATGCCGCGGCTGGAGCGGTTCTTCCATTACCGCAACCTCGACGTCTCCACGCTCAAGGAGCTGGCGCGCCGCTGGGCGCCCGACCTGCTGAAGGGCTTCGTCAAGGAGTCCACCCACACCGCGCTCGCCGACATCCACGACTCCATCGCGGAGCTGCGCTACTACCGCGGTTACATGGGCGCGCTGGCGGGCCTGGAGACGCCGGCGGCGGCGAAGTAGGGCCCGGCCGCCGGCGTTGGCGCGGCGGCTCTCAGCGGGCCTTCTTCTTGGCCAGCATCAGCCAGGTGTCGACCACGGTGTCGGGATTGAGCGACACCGACTCGATGCCCTGGTCCATCAGCCACTCGGCGAGGTCGGGGTGGTCGCTCGGGCCCTGGCCGCAGATGCCGACGTACTTGCCCTTGGCGCGCGCGGTGCTGATCGCCATCGCCAGCAGCTTCTTCACCGCCGCGTTGCGCTCGTCGAACAGGTGGGCGACGATGCTGGAGTCGCGGTCGAGGCCGAGCGTCAACTGGGTGAGGTCGTTCGAGCCGATCGAGAAGCCGTCGAAGATGTCGAGGAACTCGTCGGCCAGCAGCGCGTTCGACGGCACCTCGCACATCATGATGATCTTCAGGCCGTCCTTGCCCTGCTCGAGGCCGTGGCGCTTCAGCACCTCGACCACCTTGCGGCCTTCCTCCAGCGTGCGCACGAACGGGATCATCACCCAGGCGTTGGTCAGGCCCATCTCCTCGCGCACCTTGCGCATGGCGCGGCACTCGAGGGCGAAGCTGGGCTCGAAGCTGGGATCGACGTAGCGGCTGGCGCCGCGGAAGCCGATCATCGGATTCTCTTCGTGCGGCTCGTACTGGCGGCCGCCGATCAGGTTGGCGTACTCGTTCGACTTGAAGTCGGACAGGCGCACGATCACCGGATGCGGCGCGAACGCGGCGGTGATGGTGGCGATGCCTTCGGCGAGGCGGTCGACGTAGAAGCCGACCGGGTCGCTGTAGCCGGCGATGCGCTCGTCGATGCGGCGGCGGGTGTCGGCGTCCTGCTTGTCGTAGTCGAGCAGCGCCTGCGGGTGCACGCCGATGTGGCTGGCGATGATCATCTCCAGCCGCGCCAGGCCGACGCCGGCGTGGGGCAGCATGGCGAAGTCGAACGCGCGCTCCGGGTTGGCGACGTTCATCATGATCTTCAGCGGCGCCGGCGGCATCGCGCCCAGGTCGGCGCTGACCTTGTCGAACGGCAGCCTGCCCTTGTAGATGTAGCCGGTGTCGCCCTCGGCGCAGGACACCGTCACCTCGATGCCGTCCGGGATGGTGTCCAGCGCGTGGCCGGTGCCGACCACCGCCGGCACGCCCAGCTCGCGGGCGATGATCGCCGCGTGGCAGGTGCGGCCGCCGCGGTTGGTGACGATCGCCGCGGCACGCTTCATCACCGGCTCCCAGTCGGGGTCGGTCATGTCGGCGATCAGCACGTCGCCCGGCTGCACCTTGTGCATGTCGGCCAGCGAGCGCACCACGCGCGCCGTGCCGGCGCCGATCTTCTGGCCGATCGCGCGGCCGTGGGCCAGCGTCTCGCCGCGCTGCTTCAGCTGGTAGCGCTCGATCTGCGTGGCGCGGGCGCGCGACTTCACCGTCTCCGGACGCGCCTGCACGATGTAGACCTTGCCGGTGCGGCCGTCCTTCGCCCACTCGATGTCCATCGGCCGGCCGTAGTGCTGCTCGATGATCAGCGACTGGCGGGCGAGCTCGTGCACGTCGTCGTCGCTGATGCAGAAGCGGTGGCGGTCGGCGGCCGGCGTCTCCTCGACGGTCACGCGCTCGCCGGGCTTCCTCGAATACACCATCTGCAGTTGCTTGGCGCCGAGCTGGCGACGCAGGATGGCCGGCTTGCCGGCCTGCAGCGTCGGCTTGTAGACGTAGAACTCGTCGGGGTTGACCGCGCCCTGCACGACCATCTCGCCGAGGCCGTAGCTGGCGGTGACGAACACCACGTCGCGGAAGCCGGACTCGGTGTCGAGGGTGAACAGCACGCCGGAGGCGCCGATGTCGGAGCGCACCATCAGCTGCACGCCGGCGGACAGGAACACCTCCTCGTGCTTGAAGCCGTGGTGCACGCGGTAGGCGATCGCGCGGTCGTTGTACAGCGAGGCGAACACCTCCTTGACCTTGTGCACGACGTCGTCCTCGCCCTGCACGTTGAGGAAGGTTTCCTGCTGGCCGGCGAAGGAGGCGTCGGGCAGGTCCTCGGCGGTGGCCGAGGAGCGCACGGCGACGGCGACGTTGTCGGCGCCGGCGTCGTGGCAGAGCTTGCGGTAGGCGGCGCGCACCGCCTGGTCGAACGCGGGGATCAGCGGCGTCTCCACCACCCAGCCGCGGATCTCCTCGCCGGCGCGGGTCAGCGCCGCGACGTCCTCGACGTCGAGCCCGGCCAGGCGCCGCTGGATGCGTTCGGCCAGACCGCTCTGCGCGATGAACTGGCGATAGGCGTCCGCGGTGGTGGCGAAGCCGCCGGGCACGGACACGCCCAGCTTGGACAGGTTGCCGATCATCTCGCCCAGCGAGGCATTCTTGCCGCCCACCTTGCCCAGGTCGGACATGCGCAGGCCATCCAGCCAAAGCACCAGCTCGCTCAAGGGAGATCTCCTCAAAGTCCGGGGTGAGCGGGGGGAAAGGGCCCCGCAAAGAAGGCAAATTGTCCCTTTCCGGGCGCCGCGAAACAAGCGCGCGGGGCCGGCGCGAGGCTAAACTGGCCGCCCCCGCGAGGAGCTGTTCATGCGCAGGACGGTTTTCTACGTCTCCGATTCCACCGGCATCACCGCCGAGACCATCGGCCATTCGATCCTGGCCCAGTTCGAGGGGCTTGCCTTCGAGACCCACCGCATCCCGTTCGTGGACACGCCGGAAAAGGCGCAGGCGGCGGCGCTGCGCATCAAGACCGCGCTGGCGCAGAACGGCGAGCGGCCGATCGTGATCAACACGGTGATGGACAGCGCGCTCAACGAGATCCTCGCCGGCAGCGGCGCGCTGATGCTGGAGGTGTTCGCGCCGTTCATCGGACCGTTGGAGGAGGAGCTGGGACGCAAGCGCTCCGGCGCGGTCAACCGCGCGCACGGCCTGGTCGACTTCGCCAAGTACGAATCGCGCATCAACGCCACCAACTACGCGCTGGCGCACGACGACGGCGTCAACGTCAACTACGCCGACGCCGACGTGGTGCTGGTCGGCGTGTCGCGTTCCGGCAAGACGCCGACCTGCCTGTACATGGCGCTGCACTACGGCGTGAAGGCCGCCAACTACCCGCTGACCGAAGAAGACCTGCAGCGGCAGGAACTGCCGGCGCTGCTGCGGCCGTTCCGCGAGCGCCTGTTCGGCCTGACCATCGACGCCCAGCGCCTGATGCAGATCCGCAACGAGCGCCGCCCGAACACCCGCTACGCCACGCTGGAACAGTGCCGCTGGGAGCTGGAGCAGGCCGAGAAGCTGATGCGGCGGGAGAACATCCAGTCGCTGAACACCACGCACACCTCGATCGAGGAGATCGCCAGCAAGATCCTCGTCCAGCTCGGCATCGAGAAGCACATGTTCTGAACCGGCGGCCGTCGCGGGGCGATCGCGGCACGGATGCTAAGATCGCCCCATGAGCGCCGCGATCGCCCACGCCGCCTCGTCGCTGCTGCCGGGACGCTTCGGCTTCCTGATGGGGCTGTACGCCGAGAACTACCACCGGCTGGTACGCCTGTTCGCGCCGCAGCAGTTGGCGGCGGGCGACTACGTCTCGGACGTCGACGACGGCCTGCCGGTGCACCTGCGCGTGATCGAGCGGCATCCGTACACGCTGGAGCTCAGCCTGAGCTACGGCTTCATCGACGACGAGACCGGCCACCCGTCGCCTTCGGCGCAGCTGCGCATGTACCTGGACGCGCACGTCGCCGAGGCCATGCATTGCCACCCCGGACGCGAGCTGTGGCAGGTGCTGGGGCCGTTCCCGCCCGCGCACACCGTCCTGCAGCACCGCATGCGCATGAACAGTTTCCTCAACCGCTGGCTGGAATACCTGGCGGAGCAGGGGCATTCGGTCGGCACGCTGGAGCGCCGCGCGGCCTGAACGCCGGCGGCCGGTGCCAACGAAAACGCCCGCGCGGGGCGGGCGTCGACGGTGCAAGGTGGCGGAGCGGACGGGACTCGAACCCGCGACCTCCGGCGTGACAGGCCAGCATTCTAACCAGCTGAACTACCGCTCCGCGTTTGCATGGCAACCCAGCTTCCGCACCCGCCGGTGTCGCCGGGAAGGCTCGACCGGACTGGCGTCCCCACGGGGATTCGAACCCCGGTCGCCACCGTGAAAGGGTGGTGTCCTAGGCCTCTAGACGATGGGGACGGGGTGAAGTGGTGGAGCCAGCCGGGATCGAACCGGCGACCTCTACAATGCCATTGTAGCGCTCTCCCAGCTGAGCTATGGCCCCACTGCTGAGACGCGAAAGAATACGGGCGCGCGCCGGGGCCGTCAACACCCTGCGCCATGGGTTAGGCTTCCGGCACGCACGACGCAGGAGGCCCGATGCACGAACTGCAGTTCATCCAGGACCTCGCCGTCGTCCTGCTGGTCGCCGGCTGCACCACCGTGCTGTTCCAGCGCCTGCGCCAGCCGGTCGTGCTGGGCTACATCCTCGCCGGCGTGCTGATCGGCCCGCACACGCCGCCGTTCAAGCTGATCCAGGACGAGCAGACCATCCGCACGCTGTCCGAATTGGGTGTGATCCTGCTGCTGTTCTCGCTGGGCCTGGAATTCAGCCTGAAGAAACTGCGCCAGGTGGGCGGCAAGGCGCTGGTCGTGGTCTGCGTCGAGGTGCTGCTGCTGCCGTGGCTGGGCTTCGAGATCGGCCGGCTGTTCGGCTGGCGCACCATGGACGCGGTGTTCCTCGGCGCGATGATCACCATCTCGTCGACCACCATCATCATGAAGGCGTTGGACGAGCTGGGCCTGAAGCAGGAGCGCTTCGCGCAGCAGATGTTCGGCCTGCTGATCATGGAGGACATCGTTGCCGTGGTGATGATGGCGCTCTTGACCGGCATCGCCAGCACCGGCGGCGTCGCGGCGGGCGATGCCGCGGCGATCATCGGCCGCCTGGCGCTGTTCATGGCGGTGGCGCTGGTGGCGGGCCTGCTGCTGATCCCGCGCCTGCTCGACTATGTCGCGCACTTCGGCCGCCACGACGTGCTGCTGGTGACCGTGCTGGGTGTCTGCTTCGGCTTCTGCCTGCTGGTCGCCGGCATGGGCTACAGCGTGGCGCTTGGCGCCTTCATGATCGGCGCGATCGTCGCCGAGGCGCGCTGCGCGGGGCGCATCGAGCAGTTGGTCGAGCCGGTGCGCGACATGTTCAGCGCGATCTTTTTCGTCGCCATCGGCCTGATGATCGACCCGCAGGTGCTGGTGCAGTACGCGCTGCCGATCCTGGCGGTGACGCTGGCGGTGCTGCTGGGCAAGGTGGTCGCCTGCGGCTTCGGCGCCTTCGTCGCCGGCAACGACGGCCGCACCGCGCTGCGCATCGGCATGGGCATGGCGCAGATCGGCGAGTTCTCGTTCGTGATAGCGACGCTCGGCCTCGGCCTCGGCGTGATCAGCCGTTTCCTCTATCCGGTCGCCGTCGCCGTGTCGGTGCTGACCACCTTCCTGACGCCGTACCTGATCCGCGCCTCGGCGCCGGCGGCGGACGTGCTGGCGCGCGCGATGCCGGCGGGCGCGCGCGGCATGTTCGCCGCCTATACCGCCTGGCTGGACAGCCTGCGCCTGAACGAGGAGGGCGCGGCGGTGGCGAAGATGATCCGCCGCCTGCTCTGGCACGTCGCCATCAACGCCATGCTGGTGGTGGCCGTGTTCATCGCCGTCGCGTTTCTCTACCGGCGCGGCTATCTCCATCTCGACGCGCTGGACGCGCGCGCCGGGTTGCAGCGCGCGCTGGCGTGGTCGCTGGCGGCGCTGCTGGCGCTGCCGATGATCGTCGCCGCCTACCGCAAGGCCGACGCGCTCGGCCTGCTGCTGGCCGAACTCGGCATCCGCGAGCGCTTCGCCGGCGCGCGCACCTATCCGCTGCGGCGCGCGCTGGCCAAGCTGATCCCGCTGGCGACGCTGCTGGCGCTGGCGCTGCTGGTCGGCGTGCTCGGCTCGGCGATCCTGCCGCCGCGTCAGGTGCTGCTGGCTCTGCTGCTGGTGTTCGCGGTGGCGACCTGGTTTTTGTGGCGCGGCCTGGTCGCCGTGCACGCGCGCCTGCAGGCGGCGATCAAGGAAACGCTGGAGACGCCGCGCAGCGAGGAGTTCTGAGCGGACGGCGCCGCTGTCCTCAGCGCCGTGCCGGGGTCCGGGCGCGCGGCGCCGGCCGCGTCGCCGCGGCGTGCGCGATGCCGCGGCGGCGCGCCGCGGTGGCGACGCCCTGCATGCGGAAGCGGCGGCGGTACACCGCCGGCGACACGCCCACCTCGCGGCGGAATGCCGCGCGGAAGGTTTCCGGCGAGGCGAATCCGCAGGCGGCGCTGATCGCTTCGAGGTCGAGCGCGGTGGTCTCGTACAGTTCGCGCGCGCGGGCGATGCGCAGGCGCTGCAGCCAGGCCTTCGGCGTGCTGCCGGTGGCCTCGAGGAAGCGGCGCAGGAAGTTGCGCTCGCTCATCGCCGCGCGTGCGGCGAGATCGGCCAGCGTGATCGGTTGCGCGAGGTTCGCCTCCGCCCAGGCGAGCACCCGATCGAAGCGGTCGGAGCGACGCTGCGGATAGGCGCTGGGGATGAACTGGCGCTGGCCGCCGTCGCGGTGCGGCGCGACCAGCAGGCGCTGCGCCACGCGGTTGGCGACGGCCGCGCCGTAGTCCTTGGCGAACAGGTACAGGCCGGCGTCGATGCCGGCCGCGCTGCCGGCCGAGGTGAGGATGCGGCCGGCGTCGACGTACAGCACGTCCGGCTGCAGCCGCACGCGCGGAAACAGTTCCGCGAAGCGCGCGCAGTAGTTCCAGTGCGTGGTGGCCGGCAGGCCGTCCAGCAGGCCGGCGTGGCCGAGCAGGAACGCGCCCGAGCAGATCGTCATGAAGCGCGCGCCGCGCTCGTGCGCGCGGCGCAGGGCGCGCAGCAATGCCGGCGCGGGCGGCGCGGCGTCGGTCGACCAGCCGGGCACCACGATCAGGTCGGCGTGGCGCAGGGCGGCGAGGCCCGACGCGGCGGTCAGCGCCAGCGCGCCGACGCCGCGGCTGGGGGCGCGGCTCGCGGTGGCCACCTCGAACCGGTACCAGTCCACGCCCAGCTCCGGGCGCGGCAGGCCGAACAGCTCGGCGGCGATGCCCAGTTCGAACAGGCAGGCGCGCTCCGGCACGAGCGCGACGACGCGGCAGGGCTTGTCCACGCTTGGCGAGAATCCACCGAAGTTTGTCGTTACCGCCACTGTAGCGCGACGGCGCGCACGACCACAATGCCGCCATTCCCGCCCACCCGAGGAGATCGCCATGGCAAGCCTGGTCGCCCAGATTCCCGCCGCCGCGTCCGACGCCGCGCTGCGCCACTTCGAGAACCGCCTCGGCTTCGAGACCGACTGCTGGGACGTGCACGCCAGCCTGGAATCCGGCCCCATCGATTTCACCCTGGTCGACGTGCGCAGCCCCGACCTGTACGCGAAGGCGCACGTGCCCGGCGCGATCAACATCCCGCACGGCAAGATGATCGCCTCCACCATGAGCCGCTTCCCCAAGGACACGCTGTTCGTCGTCTATTGCGCCGGCCCGCACTGCAACGGCGCCAACAAGGCGGCGGTGCGCCTCGCGCGACTCGGCTACGCGGTCAAGGAGATGATCGGCGGCATCACCGGCTGGGCCGACGAAGGTTTCGCCTTCGCCCACGGCGAGGATGCGGGCCAGGCGCCGCTACGCGCGGCGGCAGGGCAGGGCTGACGTGCGGATCCGCCGCGTCCAGCCCGCCGACCTCGAGGCACTGCTGCAGTTGTGCCGCGAGCATGCGGCGTTCGAGGGCGCGACCTACGTCGAGCACGGCCAGCGGCAGGCGCTGCCGGCCGCACTGTTCGGCGCGGCGCCCGCGCTGCACGGCTGGGTGGTCGAAGGCGACAGCGAACTCGCCGGCTACATGACCGCCACGCTCGACTACGCTACCTGGGACGCGCGCCGCTTCGTGCACATGGACTGCCTGTATCTCCGCCCCGCGTACCGCCGCGCCGGCCTGGGCCGGCGGTTCATCGAGGAACTGCGCCGCTTCGCCGCCGCGCAGGGCTGCGCCGAGATCCAGTGGCAGACGCCGGCCGACAACGCCGATGCGATCGCCTTCTACCGGCGCATCGGCGCGCGCGGCAAGGCCAAGCAGCGGTTCCTCCTGGATGTCGGCACGCCGGCCTAGCTGTGATCTCTCAGTAGGTTGTTCACCCGGGGCGAAC
>NZ_DF970254.1 GCF_000953855.2 Mizugakiibacter sediminis | reverse complement strand
CCGCGGCCGCCGCGGGCATCGCCGCGCTGCTGCTCGGCGGCGCCGCCCTGCTGGTCGCCGCCGCGCTGCGCGCAGCGCGCGCCCCGGCCGTGCCCGCGGTGCCGCGCAGCGCGCTGTTCGACGCCGAGGAGCGCATCCACGCGCTCAACGTCGAACTCGCCTCGCTGCGCGGCGTGCAGCAGGAACTGATCGCCGCCAAGCAGGCGGCGGAAGCGGCAATGCTGGCGAAGAGCGAGTTCCTCGCCACCATGAGCCACGAGATCCGCACGCCGTTGAACGGCATCCTGCCGCTGCTCGACATCGTGCTCGGCACCTCGCTGACGCCGGAGCAGCGCGAGTACCTCGGCACCGCGCATCGCTCCGCGCAGGAGCTGCTGAACATCGTCGACGACATCCTCGACTACTCGAAGATCGAGGCCGGCAAGCTCGAGCTGGAGAGCGTCAGCCTCAACCTGCGCGACCTCGGCGACAGCGTGCTGGCGCTGATGCAGCGCGCGGCGGAGAGCAAGGGCCTGGCGCTGCGCTTCGCCATCGACCCCGAGGTCCGCCCGAACCTGCGCGGCGATCCGGTGCGTCTGCGCCAGGTGCTGACCAACCTGGTCGGCAACGCGATCAAGTTCACCGAGCGCGGCGGCGTCTCGGTGCGGGTCAGCAAGCGCGGCGACACACGCACCCACCACGAGGTGCTGTTCGCGGTGCGCGACACCGGCATCGGCATCGCGCCGGAGGTGGCCGAGCGCCTGTTCCGGCCGTTCACCCAGGCCGACGCCTCGGTGACGCGCCGCTACGGCGGCACCGGCCTCGGCCTGACCATCTGCAAGCGCCTGGTCGAGATGATGGGCGGGCAGATCGGCGTGCGCTCGGAGCCCGGCCGCGGCTCGGTGTTCTGGTTCAGCGTGCCACTGGCGAAGATGCCGGGCGACATCCCCGGCACGCGCCACGACCTCACCGGCCTGCGCGCGCTGGTCGCGGCCGATCCCGCCACCGCCCACCAGCTGGCGCCGTTGCTGGCCGGCCTCGGCATCCAGCACAGCCAGGTCGGCGGCGCCGCGGAGGCGCTGGCGCAGCTGCGCCATGCCGCGCCGCTGGGCCGCTCGTTCGCCTACGAACTGGTGGTGGTCGACCCTGCCACGGTGCGCGGCGACGCCCAGGCGCTGGTGCGCAACGTGCTGCGCGAGCCGCGCCTCGAACGCGTGCGCGTGCTGCTGCTCGGCGGCGGCCGCGCCGACGACGGCGGCGGCCGCGTCGCCACCTTGGCGCGCGTCTCCGACGAAGTCGGGCTGCGCGCCGCCCTGCAGTCCCTCTACGACATCGCCGACAGCAGGCCCGCGCCCATGCTCACGCCCGTATCGAAACCGCCGTCGCCGCCCCCCGCCGCCGGCGATGCGCCGCCGCGCCTGAACGGGCGCGTGCTGCTGGTCGAGGACCACCCGGTCAACCTGCAGGTGGCGAGCAAGCTGCTCAGCCGCCTCGGCCTCGAGGTCACCCACGCCGCGCACGGCGCCGAAGCGCTGGAGCACCTGGCGCAGCAGCGCTTCGATCTGGTGCTGATGGACTGCCAGATGCCCGTGCTGGACGGCTACAGCGCGACGCGCGAGCTGCGCCGTCGCGAAGCGGCGTCGGGCGCGCCGCGGCTGCCGGTGATCGCCATGACCGCGCACGCGATGGCCGGCGACCGCGAACGTTGCCTCGACTCCGGCATGGACGACTACCTGACCAAGCCGCTCGACCGCGCGCTGCTCGCCGAGACCCTGCAGCGCTGGCTGGGCGCGCGCGCGGTACCGGCTCCGCAGGAGGACGACCCCTTCGCCGACCTGCCGACCGCGGCGATGGCCGCGCCGGAACCCCCCGCGGCCGTGCCGGTGCCGCCGCCCGCGCGGCCGGCGGCGTCGCCCGCGGCCTCTGCCGCACTCGCGTCGCCGCCCGCCGCGCCGCGCGCGCCGGTGTTCGACGAGCCGATCCTGGACAACAGCGTGCTGGACGATCTCGTCGACATCATGGGCGACGAACTGCGCATGCTGGTGCAGGTGTTCCTCAACGACAGCCCGCAGCGCCTCGACGGCCTGCACGCCGCCGCCGCGCAGGGCGACATCGTCGGCCTGAGCGCCCATGCGCATGCGTTGAAGTCGGCGAGCGCCAACCTCGGCGCGCGCGCACTGTCGGCGCTGGCGAAGAGCCTGGAACTGGATGCGCGCGCGGGCCACGTGGCCGATCCGCCGGCGCGCGTCGCCGCGCTGATGGAGGCCTACGGCGCCACCGCCACCGCGCTGCGGCGCCGCTTCGCGCTGTAGGCGGAAAGCCGGGCGGAGTCAGCCGTCGAGCTTGGTCTGCAGGTAGGTGGTCTCGCCCAGCCGCTCGATCAGGCCGAGCTGCGTTTCCAGCCAGTCGATGTGCTCTTCCTCGGAGGCGAGGATGGCCTCGAACAGCTCGCGGCTGACGTAGTCGCCGACCTTCTCGCAATGCGCGATCGCCGCCTTGAGGTCGGGGTGCGCGGCCTGCTCCAGCCTGAGATCGCAGGCGAGGACTTCCTTCGGCGTCTCGCCGATCAACAGCTTGCCGAGATGCTGCAGGTTGGGCAGGCCCTCGAGGAACAGGATGCGCTCGATCAGCCGATCGGCGTGCTTCATCTCGTCGATCGATTCCTTGTACTCGTGCTCCGCCAGCTCCTTGTAGCCCCAGTTGCGCAGCATGCGCGCATGCAGGAAATACTGGTTGATCGCGGTGAGCTCGTTGTACAGCGCCTTGTTGAGGTGCTCGATGACGGTGGCGTCGCCCTTCATGGCGGTCTCCCGGCTGCGCGTAAGCGACGACTATAGCGCCGCCGCGCCGGACGGCAACGCGATGGGGGACGACGGGAAATCAGGCGGCCGCGGCGGCGGGCAGTTGCATGCAGGTCTCGGCCACGGCCTCGTTCAGCACCTGCCGCGCGAGCGCCTCGCAGCAGCCGCAGGTGGTCGAGCAGCCGGTGTGCGCCTGCAATTCGACGAAGCTGCGCACCCCGGCCTCGGCGGCACGGCGGATGTCGCGATCGCTGACGGAATTGCAGATGCAGACGTACATGGCGCGGGTCTCCGGGGCGCCATTGGAACGCAAATGAGAATGAGTGTCAAATGAGAGCGGCGCGGCGGGTACGGTTTCTCCGCTACGCACACGCCGGA
>NZ_DF970253.1 GCF_000953855.2 Mizugakiibacter sediminis | reverse complement strand
CGCGCAGGCGCAGATAATCGCGGCCGTCCTGCTGCCAGGCATCGGCGTCGACGACCAGGCCGTCCCAGGTGCGGAACGCGAGATGCGCGGCCTCGAGGCCGGCGGGCCGCGGCCGCGTCGAGGCGGGATAGACGTCGTCCAGCTCGAGGCCGGCGAGCGCGCCGGCGATCTCCTCGGCGTCGTAAGGCGCGGCCAGCTCGCGGCGTCGTTCCAGCTCGCGCGCGCTGTAGTGGCTGTCGCCGCGATGCGCCTTGTACACGGTGAACGCCGGGCCTTCGCCGGGTTGCACCGTCACCTCGCGCACCCGTTCGGCGGGGATGTCGGCGATCGCGCGGTCGAGCCAGTGGGTGGGATCGGTGTCGACGCGCAGGTCGCCGGCGACCAGCCAACTGCGCGCCTCGCCCGCGCGGCGCACGAAGGTGCCGCCGGCGCGCGGATCGTAGCGGCCGACGATCAGCGCCGGCATGCCGCCGGCGCCGTGCAGCGCGACCTGCACGCCGCCCGCCTTCGGCTGCGCGACGTCCTCGACGCCGAGCACCGCATAGCGCGCCGGCTGCGTCGTCTTCGGCTCGGCCAGGCGCGACTGCGCCAGTTGCAGCAGCAGGCCGCGCAGCGCGGCGATGTCGGCGGGATAGCCGTGGCGCTGCGCCACCGTCCAGCCGGAGGCTTCCCGCCGCAGCGTCACCAGCAGGCGACGGCCGGCGCCGGTCAGCTCGACGCGGTCGATGTCGTTGAGGCGCGCCTGCAGGCCCGGCAGCAGCGCGCCGCCCTCCTCGCGGGAAGTGGCCGGCGCGCGGCGCCAGTTCAGCGCCACCGCCGCCGCCACCGCCAGCGCGGCCAGCAGCGCCAGCACCGCCAGCGTGCGCAGCTTCACCACGGCTCGCCTCCCGCGGCCCTGCGGCGGCGCGCGCGGCGCCAGGCGTAGGCCAGCGCCGCCAGCGTCACCAGGATCGGCATCAGCAGGATGTCGATGAACTTCAGCCGCGAGCCGAGCGCTTCGATCTCCGCGTCCAGCTGGCGCTGCACGTCGCGCAGCTCGCGACGGATCGCCAGCTTGCGCCTGAGGAAGGCCTCCAGCTCCTGCTTCTGCGCCGGACTGAGGATCTGCGCGTTGTCCTTGCCCTTCTCCTGCTGCAGGCCGGCGAGACGGCGCTCGGTGTCGGCAAGCTCGCGCTCCAGCTCCGCTTCCTTGGTGCGGAAACGCGCGTCGGCGCTGCGGCGCAGCGCCTCGACGCGGGTGAACGGACGGCGCGCGGTGGCGCGGCCGCGGATGGAGATCAGCGCCGAGGAGCCGGTCAGGTAGTCGACCGCGTTGACCGCGAAGTCGCCGTTGTTGGCGAACGCGTTCAGCAGGGTCTGGCCGAAGAACGGCGTCATCTGCACCCACAGGCGGTCGGACAGGATGTCGGTGTCGGCGACCAGCAGGATGCGTCCGGGCGCCTTCGCCTCGTCGAGGTGGCCGGCGTCCCTGCGCTCGGGGAAGGCGCTGCGGAAGCGTCCTTCCAGCCAGCCGGCGATCACGTAGTGCACGCCGTCGGGGCGGTAGCCGACCAGCAGCGCGCTCGGATCCGGCTGCAGGCGCACGCGCGCCGCCGGCACGCGCATCGCGTCGGCGGTGCTCTGCAGCAGCGGCACCAGCCGCGCCGTGCCGTCCGCCGCCAGGGCGAAGGCGCCGGCGCTGGAGACGTTGATGCTCTGCAGGTTGGCGGTCACCACGTCGTCGTGGTTGAGGTCGTCGGCGGTGTAGCCGAGCACGGCGGGATGGCGCACCGGCGCGGCGTCGGCGCTCATCGCGATCGACAGCGCGCGCGCGCGGTCCAGCACCACCATGTTGGGGTCGTAGCTGACGCCCCAGGCCTTGAACAGGCGCGGCAGGTCGGAGCTGCGCGGCGCCAGCGGCGTGGCGCCCTCCGCGTCCGCCGCGCCGGCGGTGTCGGTCTCGGCGTCCGGATCGACGAACACGGCGAGACGGCCGCCGCGCATCACGAACTGGTCGATGGCATAGAGCGCGTCCTCCGGCAGGTCGCGCGGCTGCACCAGCATCAGCACTTGCACGTCGTCGCCGATCTTGCGCAGGCGCTGCGCATCGAGCATGCGCACGTCGAACAACTGGCGCAGTTCCTGCAACACCGCCCACGCCGGCTGCACGCCGCCGGTGCGCGGATCGACCTCGCCGTCCAGCGGCAGGCGGCTCAGCACGCCGACCACCGGCTTGCGCGGCATGGTCAGGTCGTGGATCAGCTTGGCGATGTCGTATTCGAGGAAGGTTTCCTTGTCCGCCTGGAAGAACGGGATCACCGCCTGGCCGTCGGTGGAATTGGTGCCGACCAGGCCGAAGAACACCTTGGCGCCGCCGCTGCCGATCGGCGCGGCCGAGAGGCCGGCGCCGGCGGCGCGGTCTTCGTCTTCGGAGAACGGCAGCGGGTCGATCACCTCGAGCTGCAGCTTGCCGTTGGCGCGTTGCGCCATCTCCTCCAGCATCTCGCGCACGCGCTGCTCGTAGCTGCGCAGTTGCGGCAGGTCGCGGGTGGCGTGGTCGGAGAAGTACAGGGTCAGATGCACCGGCTCGTCGATGCCGGCGAGGATGGAACGGGTGCCGGGCGATAGCGTGTAGAGATGGTCCGCGGTCAGGTCGATGCGCGCGCCGCGCAGCGCCTGGTTGCCGACCAGCACCAGGGCGACGAACAGCACGCCGAGCAGCGCGAGCGCGAGGACGACGGCGGAAGTGCGGCGGTTCGGCTTCATGCGCGCGCCCTCAGTCGGCCTTCTTCAGGTCGAGCAGCAGCGCGCCGGCGTACAGCCAGAACACGATCACCAGCGCGAAGAACAGCAGGTCGCGCAGGTCCAGCACGCCCTTGGCGATCGACGCGTAGTGGGCGAGGAATCCCAGCGCGGCGATGCCGTCCACCAGCCCCTGCGGCAGGAAGCTGCGGAAGAAATTCAGCACCAGCGGGAAACCGGCGAGCAGGAACAGGAAGCACACCGCGACGGTGAGGATGAACGCCACCACCTGGCTGCGCGTCGCCGCCGACAGGCACGAGCCGATCGCCAGGAACGCGCCTGCCATCAGCAGGCTGCCGAAGTAGCCGGCCAGGATCGCGCCGTTGTCCGGCCGGCCGAGGTAGTTCGCGGTCAGCCAGATCGGGAAAGTCAGCGCCAGCGCGATGGCGATGAACGCCCAGGCGGCGAGGAACTTGCCCAGCACGGCCTGCGTCATCGTCACCGGCAGCGTCAGCAGCAGCTCGATCGTGCCGCTCTTGCGCTCCTCCGCCCACAGCCGCATCGCCACCGCCGGCACCAGGAACAGGTATAGCCATGGCTGGAACTGGAAGAACGGCTGCAGGTCGGCCTGGCCGCGCTCGTAGAAGTCGCCCAGGTAGAAGGTCAGCGCGCCGGACAGCAGCAGGAAGATGACGATGAAGACGTAGGCCACCGGCGTGGCGAAGTAGCTGGCGAACTCGCGGCGGAACACGCCGAACATCGCGCTCATGCCGCTGCCTCCGCGGCCGGCCCGGTGGTGATGCGGCGGAACACCTCGTCGAGGCGGCCGCGCTCGAGCTGGATTTCGGTGATGCGGATGCCCTGCGCGGCGAGCAGCGCCTGCACGTCGCCGAGGATATCGCGTCCCGGCCGCGGGAACACGGTGATGCGGCCGTCCAGCGGATCGACCTCGACGCCGTCGACGCTCGGCAGCCGCTCCAGCGCCTCGCGCGCGGCGAGGCTGCTGACCGCGCTGAACGACACCGCGCCGTGGTAGCGCGAGCGCGCCTCCAGCTCGGCGGGCGTGGCGTCGGCGAGCAGGCGGCCGTGGGCGATGATCACCACGCGGCTGCATACCGCGTGCACTTCCTCCAGCAGGTGCGTGGAGATGACGATCGTGCGCTCGCGCGCCATCGCGTTGATCAGCCCGCGCACCTCGTGCTTCTGGTTCGGGTCCAGGCCGTCGGTGGGCTCGTCCAGGATCAGCACGCGCGGATCGTGCACGATCGCCTGCGCCAGGCCGACGCGGCGCTTGAAGCCCTTCGACAGCGTGTCGATCGGCTGCTCCAGCACGCGCTCGAGCTGCAGACGGGCGATCACGTCGTGCAGGCGGCGCCGGCGCTGCTCGGGATCGACGCGGCGCATGCGCACGATGAACTGCAGGAATTCGCGCACGCTCATCTCGCCGTAGCTGGGCGCGCCTTCCGGCAGGTAGCCGAGCACGCGCTTGGCGGCCAGCGGCGCGGCCTGCACGTCGTGGCCGCACACGCGCGCCGTGCCGGCGCTGGGGGCGAGGAAGCCGGCCAGCATCTTCATCGTGGTGGACTTGCCGGCGCCGTTGGGGCCGAGGAAGCCGAGCACCTCGCCGGGTTCGACGCGGAAGCTGATGCCGGCCACGGCGGCAATGTCGCCGTAGTACCGGGTGAGGTTGTCGGTCTCGATCATCGCGGGTCCGGTGCAGCGATTCGCTCGGCGCGCCGACCGGCCTCGCGCACCGCGGCGGGCGCGCGCGGATCGGACGGCGGTGCCCCGCCGCCGCGCCCCTCGCGCGGCGGCGCGTCGCGGCAGGCGTCCGCGACGACAGGCAATGTACCGCATCGTCCGGCGAAAGTTCCCGCCGCGCGCGCACGCAAACGAAAAGCCCTCCCCG
>NZ_DF970252.1 GCF_000953855.2 Mizugakiibacter sediminis | reverse complement strand
AGCTGGTAGTTCGCCAGCGCGAACGCGCTGGTGCGCTCCTGCGGTGTCAGGATCAGGTTCAGCCGCTGGTAGTTGAAGCTGTCGGTCGCGCCCGAATAGCAGCGGTAGTCGGCGCGGCTGGTACCGTCGGTACCGGGCAGCTTCGTCACGGAGGAGCAGCCCAATGCCGTACGCGTCGGGTCGCCGGCCGGCAGGAAGATGCGGCCGTTCGGATTGCGGCTGGAGCCCAGCTTGATCACGCTGCCGCTGTAAAGGTAGGTGGCGTCCTTGGCGAAGTCGCGGTCCGCCGAGGAGATCGGGTCGAACTTGTTGTAGTTGATGCCGGCGATCACCGAGCCCTTGTCGCCGGTCTGGCCGAACGTCGCCGAGAAGCCGCGGCGCTCGCCGTCGTTGCGGTCGGAGATGCCGTAGTCGGCGCTGAACTCCGCGCCCTGGTAGTTCGAGCGCAGGATGATGTTGACCACGCCGCCGATCGCATCCGAGCCGTACACCGCCGAGGCGCCGTCCTTCAGCACTTCGATGCGCTCGACCAGGTTGGCCGGGATCTGGTTGATGTCGACGCCGCCCGCGGACGGGCTCTGGATGATGCGATGGCCGTTGATCAGCACCAGGGTGCGCTGGGCGCCGAGGCCGCGCAGCGACACCGTGGAGGCGCCGTCGCCGCCGCCGTTGTTGACCTGCGGATTCTGCGCCGCACCGGCGATGGACGGGGCTTCCTGCACCAGGTCGCCCAGGGTGACCTTGCCCGACTGCTGGATCTGCGCGCGGTCGATGGCGAACACCGGGTTGGCGGTCTCGAGGTCCACGCGGCGGATGCGCGAACCGGTGACCACGATGGTTTCGAGCGACTGGGCCTTCTGCTCGCTCGGCTGCTGGCTGGCCTGATCCTGCGCGTAGGCAGTTCCGACGACCCCCATGCCGGCGACCGCGCCCACCGAAAGGGCAAGGCGGACCGCCGACGAAAGTTTATTCACGTCGAGTCTCATTACACTCTCCAACGTCAGAGTTGTGACACAGCTCGGGACAAGTGCTTCCGTCCTGGAAAACCACTCGGGACAAGTGTTCCCCTCCGGGAAGAGCCGCCATGGCGGCCTGCCGCACCCTCGGCAGCGGCCGATGCTAACAACTTTATAACCCCTTGGGAATCCCTGCCGGAGGGCCGCGGGGCATGGGGTCCAAGGCCTCGACGCCTGCCGCCGGCCTGCATCCAAGTGGCGGAAATCCCGACCGATTCCGCCTGCGCCCAGGGCGCCGGCTTCCTTGATCCCGGAGCGGTCCGCGCAGGCGGGGTGAGCGCGGCCAGCGATGTCTCGGGGCGCGCGATCGGGTGCGGACCGGCACGGCGCCACGCCGTGCACTTGGCGGCCGCAGGGGATGGGAGGGCGCACGCCCCAAGGACCGGGCCTTGCAGGCAAGCGAGGCCCGGGAGATCGCCTCCGCCGAATCGTGGGGAGAGGGACTTACAGGTCCTGGTGGTACTGGACGTACGGCACGCGGGTCTGCTCGGGCGAAGTCGCACCCGGCGCGATCAGCGGCGGCGTGCCCGAAGACCAGAGGTTCTGCGCGCCGATGCTCAGCTCGCCCTGCCAAGGCAGGCGCAGGGTCACGCCCAGGTCGATCGCCGTCCAGCGCTGTCCGGGGATGGAGAAGTTCGTGCCGGCGGAAGGCTCCAGCACGCGGCCGACGATGTTGCCGCTCAGCGGGCCGCGGTCCAGGCCCAGACTGAGGGTCTTGCTGTCGAAGCTGTCGGCGCCGGGCGCGACGAGCTGGGGCAGCACGCGGATGCGGCCGACGCCGGCGCCGATGTCGAGATGGGTGTCGTCGCCCAGCAGCAGCTGACCGCGGGCATTCAGGCTGCTGCCGCCCTCGAGGCCGCCGGCCGGCAGGCCGGGGATCAGGGTGGGCAGTTGCGGCACGATCTGCGGCAGCGCGTCGCGGCGGGGACCCTCGGCGCGGCTCAACCCCAGCGAAAGGTCCAGCCCGAAGGTACGTCCGCTGTAACCGGCGCCCACTTCGGTGCCGAACAGGGACAAGCCGCTGCTGCCGAGGCAGATGCTGTGGTCGACGCCGGGCTGGGCCGGCACGCAGCCGGCAGCGGCATTCGACCAGGTCGTCTGCGACACGCCGCCGCGCACGTAGGTCTGCGGCGTGACGTCCAGTTTCAGGCCGCTGTTCAGATAGGAGGATGCGCCGATCAGGCGGTAGTCGAGCAGGCTGCCGATCTGCGGCGCGGCAGGCTGCAGCGGCGCCGGCTGGGTCTGTCCGGCGGCGACCAGCGCCAGCACCCGGCCATTCGGCGACCGCCACAGCGGCAGGTACACCCCCGGCGCCACCTCGGCGACCTGGTTCAACGGCGTGACGGCAAGCCGCTTCGCGTGCGCCGCCACGGGCGCCTGCCCCCAGGCCGCGAACGGCAGGGCCAACAGGAAGGCCAGCGGGGCGAGGTGGCGTCGCATCTTCAAGGGCATGAATATTGCTGTGCTTCCATCGACCGCCCCCACGGCAGCCGGTTCCGCACGACTGGGGATTATACGCTTCTTTACGTTTTGCTAACAGGCCACGGCGTGCGCCCGCTCACAGCTTCGGCGGTGCGGACCCCGGGTCGCAGCGCTACACTGCCGGCCACTACCGGCGGCGCGAACGACTGATGACGCCAGCGTATCCCGCGCTCTCGGCAGGGGGCACGAGCGTGGTCGGGGCGAATGCATCGCCCTGGGACGCGCTCGAGTCCCTGCTGGTCGTCGATACCCCGGCTGCCGTCGAGGCCGCCTGGCGGGCTTATGCGCGCACCCGCTTTCCGGAGACCGAACTGCGGCTCGCCCCGACGAAGCCATCGCCGGCTCCTGCGGGCACCCTGCTCGACCGGCGCGGCGAGCACGGCCGGACCCGGCTGCGGCTGGCGCTCGGCGCGGGTCTGCCGCTGGCGCTCGAAGCCGTCTTCCCCGGCGAAAGCCCGCGCCTCGAGCTGCTGACCGCGCTGGCCCAACTGGCCCGCGTCGGCGGCCTGCGCCTCGGCACCCTTTCCGAACTGGCGAGGCTGCGCCAGTCGGTCGCCCGCCTCGAACAGGCCGAGCGCCTGCAGCGCGCGCTGTACGCCATCGCCGACCAGGCCAGCGGCGACCGCGAGATGCGCGAGGTGATGCGCGCGCTGCACGGCATCGTCGGCAGCCTGATGTACGCGGAAAACTTCTATATCGCGCTGCGCGATCCCGCCCGCGACACCCTGCGTTTCGCCTACTACGTCGACGTCGCCGACCGCGATCCGCCGGACTCCGGCCGCGACTACCCGCTGGAGGAAATGCGCCACAGCCTGACCTGGCACGTGATCCGCCGCGGCAAACCGCTGATGGGCTCGATGGAGCAACTCGCCGCGCAGGTCGACGGCCCGCTCGCGGCGACCGGCCCGGACTGCGTGGACTGGCTGGGCGTGCCGCTGCTGCACGGCCAGCAGGTGATGGGCGTGGTGGTGGTGCAGAGCTACACCGAGGAAGCCCGCTACACCGAGCAGGACCGCGCGCTGCTCACCTACGTCGCCCAGCACATCCAGACCGCGCTGGAACGCCGCCTGGCGCACGAGGAGCTGGAACGACGCGTCGCCGAGCGCACGGAGGCGCTGCGCGAGGCCAACCGCGTGCTGCAGCAACAGGTGCTGGAGCGCCAGCGCGGCGAGCGCCTGCAGGCGGCGCTGTTCCGCATCGCCGAGCTGGCCGGCACCACGGAAAGCATCGACGAGTTCTACGCCGCCGTGCATCGCGTGATCGGCGGCCTGCTGTACGCGCGCAACTTCTACATCGCGCTGCTCTCCGACGACCAGAGCGAGCTGCACTTCCCCTACTCGGTGGACGAGTTCGACGCCTCGCGCCGGCCGCGCCGGCTGGGCCGCGGCCTCACCGAGTACGTGCTGCGCCACGGCACCGCCCTGCTCGCCCACACCGACGACATCGAGCGCCTGTGCGCGACCGGCGAGCTGGTGCAGAGCGGCGCGCAGTCGGTCTACTGGCTGGGCGTGCCGCTGGTGTGCGAGGAGCGTACGGTCGGCGTGCTGGCGGTGCAGAGCTACAGCGAGGAGCACCGCTACAGCCAGCGCGACCAGGAGCTGCTGACCTTCGTCAGCTACCACGTCGCCAACGCGCTGGAGCGCCGGCGCGCGGCGGAATCGCTGAAGCAGGCCAACGCCGAGCTCGAGCGGCGCGTCACCGAACGCACGCGCGCGCTGGCGCTGGCCAACCGCGATCTGCGCGAGCAGATCGCCGAGCGCGAGCGCATCGAGCGCCGCCTCAAGCACGAAACCCTGCACGACTCGCTGACCGGCCTGCCCAACCGCAGCCTGCTGCTGCAGCGCCTGGAGCGCGCGCTGGGCCGCTACCACGAGGACGCCGCGCGCGTGTTCGCCGTGCTGTTCCTCGACCTCGACCGCTTCAAGGTGATCAACGACTCGGTCGGCCACCTGATCGGCGACGACCTGCTGTTCCAGGCCGGCGGGCGCATCCGCGCCTGTCTGAAGGCGCAGGACGTGGTCGCGCGCCTCGGCGGCGACGAGTTCGCCGTGCTGCTCGAGGACATCGGCGACGCCGAGGGCGCGTGCAAGGTCGCGCAGCGCATCATCGACGAGCTGAACGCGCCGTTCCGGCTGGGCGCCAAGGAACTGTTCACCTCCACCTCGATCGGCATCGCGCTGGCCGCGCCGCACTACCGCCGTCCGGAAGAACTGCTGCGCGACGCCGACTCGGCGATGTACCGCGCCAAGGACGAGGGCCGCCAGCGCTACGCGCTGTTCGACGAGCGCCTGCGCCGCGAGGCGGTCAGCCTGCTGGAGACCGAGAACGACCTGCGCCGCGCGCTGGCGCGCGGCGAATTCGAGGCGCACTTTCAGCCGATCGTGCGCCTCGACGACGGCGGCACGGTCGGCTACGAGGCATTGCTGCGCTGGCGCCATCCCGAGCGCGGCCTGCTGCTGCCGGCCGACTTCCTCGCCATCGCCGAGGACAACGGCTCCGCCGAGGCGATCGACTGGAAAGTGTTCGAGCAGGTGTTCGCGGCGTCGCCCGCGCTCACCGCCGGCGGCGCCTTCGTCAGCATCAACCTGTCCGGACGCCACTTCCGCTCCATCGATCTCGACCGCCGCCTGCTCGGTCTGATGGCCGAGCACGGCGTGGCCGCGCATCGCGTGCGCATCGAGGTCACCGAGCGCGCGCTGCTGGAAAACCCGGCGCGGGTGAAGCGCACGCTGGAGACCCTGCGCTCGCACGGCATCGGCGTGGCGCTGGACGATTTCGGCACCGGCTACTCGTCGCTGAGCTACCTGCACCAGTACCCGATGCAGGCGCTGAAGATCGACCGCTCGTTCGTGACCGACCTGCCGGCCGACGGCGAAAGCGGCAGCAGCGCGGTGGTGCGCGCCATCCTGGCGATGGCAGGCTCGCTCGGCATGCAGACCATTGCCGAAGGCATCGAGCAGGAAAGCCAGCGCCAGGTGCTGCTGCGCATGGGCTGCGTCTACGGCCAGGGTTTCCTGTTCGGGCAGGCGCAGCCGCCGGCGGTGTGGCTGTCCTGAGCGCTAGTGCGACAGCGGCGAGGCCGGCGCGGCCGGCGTCGCGCTGAGCAGCCGCTCGGCGTCGACGCGGTCGAACAGGTAGCGGCTGGCGCAGAACTCGCAGGTCACCTCGATTTCGCCGCCGCGCGCGGCCAGCGCCGCCTCCACCTCGTCGCGACCCAGCGCGCGCAGCACGTTCTCCACGCGTTCACGCGAGCAGCCGCAGCCGAACGCCAGCGGCCGCGCGGCGAACAGGCGCACGCCCTCCTCGTGGTAGAGGCGGCGCAACAGCGCCTCGACCGGCAGCCGCAGCAGCTCGTCCTCGCCGAGCGTGGCGGTGAGGTGGCCGACGCGCGACCAGCTATCCTCGTCGACCTCGCCGGCGATGCCGCCTTCGCGCGGCAGCCGCTGCAGCATCAGCGCCGCGGCGCGTCCGCCGTCGGCGGCCAGCACGATGCGCGTGGGCATCTGCTCGGAACGCTCGAAGTAACCTTCGAGCAGTTGCGCCAGCGGCGCGGATTCGACCGCGACCAGCCCCTGGTAGCGCTGCTGGCCCGCCTCGGTGCCGCCGATGGTGATCGCCAGCAGGGCCTGCGGCAGCGCGCCGAGGTCCAGCGGCTGCGGCAATGCACCTTCCCAGCGCGCCAGTCCGCGCAGGCGGCCTTCGTCGCTGCACTCGGCGAACAGCAGGCGCAGCGGGCCTTGGCTCTTCAGTTCCAGCGACAGGCTGCCGCGCAACTTGATGTTGCCGGTGAGCAGCGCGCTGGCGGCCAGCGCCTCGCCGAGCAGACGCTGCAGGGGCGCCGGATAGTCGGCGCGGCCGGCGACCTCCTGCCAGGCGTCGGACAACTGCACGAGCACGCCGCGCACCCCGGCGCGCTCGAGCATGAAACGGTGCAGGACATCGCGGTCGTGGGACACGGCTGGAAGGACCTCGCGGGAAACAAGCGTAAGGATGCGCCCCGAGCGGGACGGTAACCGCGCCGCGCCCCCTCGCGTCAAGCGGCGGCAAGGCATCGGCGCTGGCCGCGGCAACGGCGGGGCGTCGCGCATCAGGTGAGGCGGCCGGGCGGCGATTTCAACCGCGCGGCGCCACGCCCGAGCCCCTATACTCTGCCCGCGCCGGCCGATCCGGCGCCTTCCGCCATCATGTCGACTGCCTCCCGTGGATTCGCGCGCCGCCTGCTGCGCGCGCTCGGCCTCGCCGCCCTCGCCTGGATCGCGCTGACCTGGGCGGTCGTGCTGCTGCTGCGCTTCGTGCCGCCCTTGACCAGCGCGTTCATGATCGAACGCAGCATCGGCGCGTGGGTGCGCGGCGAACGCGGCTTCCACCTGCGTTACCGCTGGACGCCGTGGGAGAAGATCGCGCCGGTGGCGCCGCTGGCGATGGTCGCCAGCGAGGACCAGAAGTTTCCCTACCACCACGGTTTCGACGTCGAGGCCATCCGCGACGCGATCGGCGAAGCCGAGGACGGCGAGCGCCTGCGCGGCGCCAGCACGATCTCACAACAGGTGGCGAAGAATCTGTTCCTGTGGCCCGGACGCAGCTTCGTGCGCAAGGGGCTCGAAGCCTATTTCACCGTGCTGATCGAGGCGACCTGGCCGAAACGGCGCATCCTCGAGGTGTACGTCAACATCGCCGAGCTGGGCGACGGCATCTACGGCGTCGGCGCCGCCAGCGAGGCGTTCTTCCACACCACGCCGGCGCATCTCTCCGGTTGGCAGGCCGCGCTGCTCGCCTCGGTGCTGCCGAACCCGCGCCGCCTGCACGCCGACCGCCCCTCGCCCTACGTGCTGCGCCACGCCGCCTGGACCCAGCGGCAGATGGCGCAACTCGGCGGCACGTCCTACCTGCCGCAATGAATCACGCCGCCTCGTACCAGCGCCGGCTGCGATTCACCACCGCGACCACAGCAAGCATCACCGGCACCTCGATCAGCACGCCGACCACGGTCGCCAAGGCGGCGCCGGAGGCGAAGCCGAACAGGCTGATCGCCGCCGCCACCGCCAGCTCGAAGAAGTTGCTGGCGCCGATCAAGGCGGAGGGCCCGGCCACGCAGTGCGCTTCGCCCAGCCATCGGTTCAGCCCGTAGGCGAGCGCGGCGTTGAACACCACCTGCAGCGTGATCGGTACCGCCAGCAGTGCGATCACCCGCGGCTGCGCGACGATTGCCTCGCCCTGGAAGCCGAACAGCAGTACCAGCGTCGTCAGCAGCGCGATCAGCGACCACGGCTGCATGCGCCGCAGCACCGCTTCCAGCGCTTCCGGGCCGCGCCGCAGCAGGCGTGCGCGCAGTGCCTGCGCGATCGCCAGCGGCAGCACGATGTACAGGGCGACCGACAGCAGCAACGTCGCCCACGGCACCTGGATGGCGGCGACGCCGAGCAACAGGCCGACGATCGGTGCGAAGAGGAACACCATGATGGTGTCGTTGAGCGCGACCTGGGTGAGGGTGAAGTTCGCCTCTCCACGCACGAGCTGGCTCCACACGAACACCATCGCCGTGCACGGCGCCGCAGCCAGCAGCACCAGGCCGGCGACGTAGCTGTCGAGCTGTTCCGCCGGCAGCCAGCGCGCGAACAGATGACGCACGAACATCCACCCCAGCATCGCCATCGAGAATGGCTTGACCGCCCAGTTGACGAACAGCGTGACGCCGAAACCGCGCCAGTGCCGGCGCACCGTACCGAGCGTGCCGAAGTCCACCCGCATCAGCATCGGCACGATCATCGCCCAGATCAGCACGCCGACCGGCAGGTTGATGCGCGCCAACTGCAGCGCGCCCAACGCACGGAACGCCTCCGGCGCCAGTCGTCCCAGCAGCACGCCGACGACCATGCACAGCGCAACCCATGGCGTCAGCCAGCGCTCGAACGTGCCCAGCGCAGGCCTCACCGCCTCCGCGGCGACCGCATTCATGCCGTGGCCTCGGCGATACGCCGCAGCGCCTCGCTCGCGGCCAGTCCGTGCAGCTTGTCGTCGGGCAGCGCGACCAGCAGTTCGACGCGACGGCGCAGCCGCGACCACGCCTCGAGAAACGCCTGTCGCCGCCGCGCCTCGTCGCCCTCGACCGCGGCTGGATCGGGCACGCCCCAATGCGCGACGGCGGGATGTCCCGGCCAGACCGGACAGACTTCGCCGGCGGCGTTGTCGCAGACGGTGATGATCAGGTCCATCGCCGGAGCGTCGGCCCCGGCGAATTCATCCCACGCCTTGCTGCGCAGGCGCTCGGCCGGATAGCCGAACGCCACCGCCAGTTCCGCCGCCAACGGCTGCACGCGTCCGCGCGGATGGCTGCCGGCGCTGTGCGCGACGAAGCGGCCGCCGCCCAGCACGCCGAGCAGGGCCTCGGCCATGATGCTGCGCGCCGAATTTGCGGTGCACAGAAACAGGACGTGGTAGGGAGGTGCGGTGATGTTCATGCGCAGCCGCCGCCGCAGCAGGCCGACGCCGCGCCGCCAGCCGGCGTCGTCGGCGCCTGCGTGGCGCACGCGGCGCCGGGGCCGCAACACGCGTCGGCCTCGGCGGGATGCGCGTCCTGCGGCGCGTAGTAGGTGCCCGCCTCGCCGTGGGTGTGGAAGCTCTCCCAGCGCAAACCTTGCGGATCCTCCGCCCAGTACTTGTCCGAGCGCGCGTAGCAGCAGGTCGTGCCGGTTTCGGCCAGCGCGACGGCGTCGGCCGCCTTGAGGCGGTCGCCGATCGCCTGAAGCTCGCGAGCGTCCTCCGCCTGCAGGCCGAGATGATCGATGCCGGGTGCGCGCTCGCGCTGCGAAATGGCGAAGTTGAGGCGCGGATCGTCGAGCATCCACTTCGCATAGTCCGGCCTGACCACGCTGGGCGCGGCGCCGAACAGCTGCGCGTAGAAGCGGATGCTGGCCTCGAGATCGCGGACGTTGACGTGTACATGGAAGCGCTTCATGGGCGTTTGCTCCGGGAGGTGGGTGCGCATCCGGGCGCGGGGGCGCAGGCGGTCGCATCGCCGGCGCAGCAGTTCTCGCTGAGGTAGGCGATCAGTGCGTTCATGCGCGTGTAGTCGGCGCGGCACTGGATGGAACGCCCGCGGCGCTCGTCACGCACCAGTCCGGCCGCGCGCAGCACGTTGAGGTGGTTGCTCAGGGTGGCGCCGGGCAGCGCGAGCCGCTCGGCCAGCACGCCCACCGGCAGCCCCTCGGGACCGGCCTGGACCAGCTCGCGGAACAGCGCCAGCCGACTTTCCTGGGCCAACGCCTTCAACGCGTCGAGCGCATTCGATGTTTTCATGTTTCCGGAATTATCGATATTTCATTTGCGACGTCAAGCGCCCGCCCGTCCCGCCGCCGCAGCGCAGCAGCGCCGCTCCGCCGGCCGCGCTAGACTGTCCGGGCCGGTCACCCAGGACCGGTTCGGGAGGGCCTCATGCGGCAGGTCAAGCATCTCCTGGAGGCGAAGGGGCGGCAGGTCTTCGCCATCGAGCCGGATCGGCCGGTGCTGGACGCGCTGAAGGCGATGGCCGAGCACCGCATCGGCGCGTTGCTGGTGATGCGCGGCGGCGACCTGGTCGGCGTCATTTCCGAGCGCGACTACGCGCGCAAGGTGGTGCTGTTCGGCCGCGCCTCGGCCGACACGCCGGTGGCCGAGATCATGTCGGCGCCGGTGGTCACGGTCGGCCCGGACTCCACCGTCGAGGAGTGCATGCGGCTGTGCACCGACCGCCGCATGCGCCACCTGCCGGTGGTGGAGCGCGGCAAGGTGATCGGCGTGGTCTCGATCGGCGACCTGGTCAAGGCGGTGATCGACGAGCAGGCCGAGCAGATCGAGCACCTGCAGCGCTACATCGCCAGCTAGTTGTGTAAACCCACCAGGTTGTTCATGTCGATGCGGGTGATCGGC
>NZ_DF970251.1 GCF_000953855.2 Mizugakiibacter sediminis | reverse complement strand
CCCTTCTGGATCCAGGCCGCCGTAGCGGCCCCGGCCGTTGCCCAAACACTTATCGGTCATCGCGGTGTCCGTCCAAGTGCGCGCCACGCGCTGCACAGAGTCTCGGGCTGTCGGCCCACCCCTCGATGGTTCGGTCCGCGCGCGGTCCTGCGTTCCACACGGGTGCCGGCGGTCGCGGCCATTCAGAGGGCTGGTTGCGTGCCATTCCCCAATCCGTCCTGCGACCGCCGGCATGATCAGCCGAAGGCACGCTTCGGATCGAACGGCGTGCCTTCGCGCAGCATGTAGTAGCTGGCGCGCGCCAGTTTGTGCGCCACGGCCTTGATGGCGACCACGCGGTGTTTGCGGGCGCGCTTGCGTTCATACCAGCGCCGGACCGGGGCGCTGTGGCGGGTGGCGTGATGGGCGGCTTCCATGTAGGCCCAGCACAGGTAGCGGTTGCCGCACTTGCGGTTGCCGTGGCCTTTGCGCTTGCCGTTGGACAGTCGGACGCTCTCCACCATGCGGCAGTACGAGGCGTAGTCGCCGACCGAGGCGAAGCGCTCGATGGCGCCGGTTTCCAGCAGGATCGTCGTGCCGAGGATCGGACCGATGCCCGGCACGCTTTGCAGGCGCAGCAGGAGATCGGGCCGGGCCAGGTCCTTGCGCACCCACCGCTCCAGCGCAGCGATCTGCTCCTGCAGGGTCAGCCAGAGCCTGAATTGGACCAGCACGCCGTAGCGCGTGGCCAGATCGGGGAAGAGGGATTCCAGTTGCGCCGCGGTGAGCTGGCGGATGGCGTTGCTGGACAGGCAGCGACCACTGCAGCGACTGACGCTCGATTGGATCATCAGCATCAACTGCACGGCCTGGCGCACGAGGGTGAAGCGACGGCGCAGCAGGTCGCGCGTAGCGCGCTGCTCGCGCGGGTAGATGTAACCCTCCGGCAACAGGCCCAGGCGCATCAGTTGCGCCAGGTGCAGGGCGTCGGTGTGGTCGTCGCCGTGCTTGAGCCCGTCGTACTGCGGGATGGCCGTGGTGTTCACCAGGTGCACGGCGTAGCCGTGATCCATCAGGCCGTCCACCAGCCAGTACCAGTTGTAGGTCGACTCGACGGCCACGCCGGCCAGCTGCGGCCGGAACGGTTCGAGCTCGGCGAGAATGCCGGGCAAGGCGTTGGGGCGGCGGCACTGCAGGAGCGGTTTGCCGTCGGCATCCATCACCGCCAGCACGCTGTTGGTGGAATGCAGATCGATGGCTGCGTAGAGTGACATGGCTGCCTCCTGTCGCGGGCGCGGTTCGAAACGTGGTGTCTCGAACGTACCGCCACGCGCAGGAGGCGGCGACATGAGTTTTCAGAGTGCACTTT
>NZ_DF970250.1 GCF_000953855.2 Mizugakiibacter sediminis | reverse complement strand
ATCGCCAAGGCGTTCGACGCCGCCACCGCCGGCGCCGCGCGCGGCACCGCCGAGACGCTCGCCGCGCTGCCGCCGCTGCTGCGCCTGCCGCTGGCGCAGCTGGCGTTCCCGGCGCTGCGGCGGCGGCCGCGCCCGCAGCTCGAGCGCTTCGTCGCCGCGCTGGACGCGGTGGTGCACGCCGACGGCCGCGTGGAACTCGACGAGTATTGCCTGGCGACGCTGGTGCGCCTGCAGGTGGTCGCCGCGCTCGACCCGGCGCGCGGCTTCGTGCCGGGCAGCCTGCGCCTCGCCGACTGCGCGGACGAGGTACGCGACCTGTGCGCGCTGGTCGCCCGCCACGGCCACGAGGACGACGACGCGGCGCGGCGCGCGTTCCTGCTGGCGATGCACGAGGCGCTGCCCGACGCGGCGCCGTTGTTCGCCTGGCCCGACGACTGGCGCGCCGCGCTGGACGCGGCGTTGGCGAAGCTGGCGCGGCTGGCGCCGGAAGGCAAGGAGCTGGTGGTGCGCGCGCTGGTGCGCGCGATCGGCGCCGACGGCGTGGTCGGCGTCGCCGAGGCCGAGCTGCTGCGCGTGGTCTGCGCCGCGCTGCACTGCCCGCTGCCGCCGCTGCTGCCGACGGTGGCGTAAGGCCGCTCAGGCGCGGCCGAGGAGCAGGTCGCTGGCGACTTCCGCGATCATGATGGTCGGCGCGTTGGTGTTGCCGGTGGGCAACACCGGCATCACCGAGGCGTCGATCACGCGCAGGGCATCGATGCCGCGCACGCGCAGCGCCGGATCGACCACGGCCGCGGCGTCGACGCCCATGCGGCAGGTGCCGATCGGGTGGTAGATCGTTTCCGCCTTGCGGCGCACGAATGCTTCCAGCGCGGCGTCGTCCTGCACCTCGGCGCCGGGGAAGATCTCCTCGCCGCGGTAGGGCGCGAACGGCGCCTGCGCCAAAATCGCGCGCGCCACCTTGGCGCCCTCGATCAGCAGCTTGAGGTCGTAGCCTTCCGCGTCGCCGAGGTAGTTGGCGTGGATCGCCGCTTTCGCCGTCGGGTCGGCGCTGGCGAGACGGATGCGGCCGCGGCTCTTCGGATGCAGCGCGCAGGCGTGCACCGTGTAGCCGTCGCCGGGCAGGCGGTGGCGGCCGTGGTCGTCGAGCAGCGCCGGCACGAAGTGGAACTGCAGGTCGCAGCGCGCGTCCTCGGCATGGCGCGAGCGCACGAAGCCGCCGGCCTCGGCGATATTGGAGGTGCCGATGCCGCTGCGGCGCAGCAGGAACTCGAGCGCGATTGCCACGTCGTTGGTGCGGTCGTAGGTGATCGGCTGCGTGCAGCGCACCAGCGTGCAGATGTCGAGGTGGTCCTGCAGGTTGGCGCCGACGCCGGGCAGGTCGAGCGCGACGGCGACGCCGTGCTCGCGTAAATGGTCGGCGGGACCGATGCCGGACAGCATCAGCAGTTGCGGCGAGTTGATCGCGCCGCCGGCCAGAATCACCTCGCCGGCTTCGACGCGCTTGCGCTTGCCGCCGCGCAGGCGCAGGTCGACGCCGACGGCGCGCGTGCCGTCCAGCACCACGCGCTCGGCCAGCGCATGGGTGACCACGGTCAGGTTGGCGCGCGCGCGCGCCGGCGCGAGATAGGCAGTGGCCGCCGAGCAGCGCGCGCCGTCGCGCTGGGTGACCTGGTAGTAGCCGAAGCCTTGCTGGTCGATGCCGTTGAAGTCGTCGTTGCGGGCGAAGCCCGCCGCCGCGGCCGCTTCGATGAAAGCCTGCGACAGCGGGTTGCGATGGCGCAGGTCGGAGACCGTCAGCGGGCCGTCGCCGCCGTGCAGCGCGTCGGCGCCACGCGTGTTGCCTTCGGCGCGGCGGAAATAGGGCAGCACGTTCGCCCACGCCCAGCGCGGATCGCCGGTCTGCGCCGCCCAACCGTCGTAGTCGGCCGGCACGCCGCGCACGTAGCACATCGCGTTGATCGAACTGGAGCCGCCCAGCACCTTGCCGCGCGGCCACCACAGGCGCCGGCCGTCGAGGCGCGCTTCCGGCTCGGTGACGTAGTTCCAGTTGATGCCCTTGCGGTTGACCAGCCTGGCCAGGCCAGCCGGCATGTGGATGAAGGGGTGCCAGTCGCGCGGGCCCGCCTCGACCAGCAGCACGCGCCGGGTTGGATCGGCGCTGAGCCGGTTGGCCAGCACGCACCCGGCGGAGCCGGCGCCGACGATGACGAAGTCGTAGAGCATGGACGGTCCTCGGACGCGGCGACGGTAGCGCCGTGCGCTAGAGCGTTTGCTCCATGCGCGGGCCGGCGATCGCCGCATGATAGTCTTGCCGCCCATTCCAGGCTGCCGGGACGCCAGACCGCGTGATGACGCGATTCGCCGTGCGGACGGGCGAGGGGCGCGCCCTCGCGCTCGCCAGCCTCGCCTTCTTCTGCGTGCTGGCGGCCTACTACGTGATCCGTCCGGTGCGCGACCAGCTGGCCGGCGCGGTCGGCTCGATCGCGCTGCCGCTGTTCTACGCCGCCACTTTCGCCGCCACGCTGCTGATCGCGCCGCTGTTCGGCTGGCTGGTGGCGCGCCTGCCGCGGCGGCGGCTGCTGGCGTGGAGCTACGGCTTCTTCATCGCCTGCCTGATCGGATTCGCGCCGCTGTTCGCCTGGCAGGACCGCATCGGCGCGCGCACGCTGGGCGTGGCGTTCTTCGTCTGGGTCAGCGTGTTCAACCTGTTCGTGGTGTCGCTGTTCTGGAGCCTGCTGGCGGACATCTGTTCCAGCGAGCAGGCGCGGCGGCTGTTTCCGCTGATCGCGATCGGCGGCAATGCCGGCGCGCTGGCGGGACCGGGCCTGACCGGCGTGCTGGCCGTGCGCATCGGCGTCGCACCGCTGCTGCTGGTGTCCGCCGCGCTGCTGGCGTCGGCACTGGCGGCGGCGCTGGCGCTTTCCGCGCACGCGCCGAAAGCGCCAGGTGCGGCGCCCGCCGCCGACGCCGAGGCGGTCGGCGGCGCGCTGCTCGCCGGGCTGCGTGCGGTGTTCGTCGAGCCGTTCGTGCGCCGCATGGCGCTGCTGATGCTGCTGTCCGACGGCGTCGGCACCCTGGCCTACGCGCTGGTGGCGGACTACGCCAACGCGCATTTCGCCGACAAGGTCGCGCGCACCGCGTTCTTCGCCGGCCTCGACCTGCGCATCAACCTGCTGGGCGTGCTGCTGCAGCTCACCTTGACGCGCTGGCTGCTGGTGCGCGTCGGTTTCGCCGCGGGTTTCGTGTTGCCGGCCTTGGTCAATATCGGATTGCTGCTGGCGGTGGCCTCGCTCGGCTCGGGCAGCGTGGCCGTCGCCGGCTTCGCCTTGCCGATCATCCCGACGATGCTGGTGCTCAGTCGCGGCTTCGCCTACGGCGTCACCAAGCCGACTTCGGACGCGCTGTACACGCGGGCCGTGCGCGAGGCGCGCTACAAGGGCAAGAATTTCGTGGAGACGGCGGTGTGGCGCTTCGGCGATCTGGCCATCACCAGCGCGCTGAACGGCCTGCGCGCGATCGGCGCCAGCCTGTCGGCGATCAGCCTGCTGGCGGCCGCCGGCGCCGGCCTGGCCGGCTGGATCGGCTGGCGCGCCACACGTTCGCGCGACCTGCTGCCGGACTAGCTGTGATCTCTCAGTAGGTTGTTCACCCGGGGCGAACCCG
>NZ_DF970249.1 GCF_000953855.2 Mizugakiibacter sediminis | reverse complement strand
AAGCCCGGGTTCGTGTCCTGCGTGATGCGGCCCCATGCGTCGTAGTCGAGCTGCTGCGCGATCTCGCCCGTGGCCGTGTCCACTACCAGCCGTGGGCTGCCCAGGTGGTCGGCCACGAGGCGGTAGATCTTGCCGCCCTTGATCATGTAATCCGGCACGTTCACCCGCGTGCCGTACACGAAGCGGGCGACGAC
>NZ_DF970248.1 GCF_000953855.2 Mizugakiibacter sediminis | reverse complement strand
GCGCGCGCGCTGGTTTCGCGCCAGCGCAGCACGCGGCGCAGCAGGGCCTGGCGTTCGCGCGGCCAGTCGGCGGCGCTGCGGAACGCGCGCTGCGGCTGCGTGTCGCCTTCGCGGGCACGGCTGCGTTCGACCAGGCGCGCGCAGTCCTCGGCGTGCCAGGCGAGCCGGCCGCGGGCCTCGAGGCGTTTACGCAGCGCCGCGTGCAGGGCGTCGAGGTGATGCACGTCCTGCGCGGCGTATTCGCGTTGCGCCGCGGTCAGCGGGCGTTGCAGCCAGTCCGAGCGCGTCTCGCCCTTGGGCAGTTCGACGCCGGTGACCGCGGCCACCAGCTTCTGGTAGCTGAGTCCGTAGCCCATGCCGGCCATCGCCGCGGCGATCTGCGTGTCGAACAGGCGGATCGGCTCGGCGGGCAGCACGGCGGCCAGCGCTTCCAGATCCTCGCTGGCGCTGTGCATCACGCAGACGGTGGCCGGATCGGCCAGCCGCGCGCGCAGCGCGGGGCCGGGTGCGAATGCCAGCGGATCGACCAGGGCGGCGCGGCCGTCGGCGGCGAGCTGCAGCAACGCGAGCTGCGGATAGAAAGTGCTGCGACGCATGAACTCGGTGTCGAGGCCGAGCGGCGCGCCGGCCGGCAGGCGATCGATGAACGTGGCGAGGGTCGCGTCGTCGGCGATCCAGGCCGTCTGCGCGGCGTGTCCGGTGTCGTGCTGCATGCGCCTCCCGGGCCCGTTGCCCTGTCGCGTGGCTTTGCCTATGGTGAACGCTCCACGATAGCAGCGCCACCGCCCGGACCCAACCATGCCGAGCACCGAAACCGTCCGCCGCCAGCATGCCCTCGGGGGCGCGGCCGGCGTGGCACTGCTCGCTTTCGCGCTGGTGTACCGCTTCTATCCCGACCTGCTGCACCTGCGGCCGGGCGTGCCCGCGCAGGAGCGCGTCGGCGTGACGGGCAGCGCGGCGGCGCCGATGGGCTTCGAGCGGCGGCCGAGCGAGAGCGCGCCGCAGGCGTCGGAGCGCGATGCCGGACCGCCGATCTCGCTGGCGCCGGCGGCGGTGATCGCGCAGCGGCACGCCGCCGCGGCCGCCGGCGCGACGCCCGAGACCGCGTCGACGCCCGAGATCACCCAACTGCTCGCCCGCGCGCGCAAGGCCTACCAGGGCGATCGCCTGGTCGGCCCGGGCGAAGACAGCGCGCTGGCGCTGTACGCGGCGGTGCTGAAGCTCGATCCCGACAACCGCCAGGCCAAGGCGGGTCTCGTCGAGTTGCGCGCGCGCCTGATGGCCGAGGGCGAACAGGCGCTGGCCGCCGGCGACGTCGATGCCGCCGGCGACGTGCTTGCCGCGCTGAAACAGGTGCCGGAAGCCGATGCCGACGCCGCGCTGCTCGACCAGCGCATCAAGGCGCAGCAGCAGGTGCGCCCGCTGCTGGTGCAGGCGGCCGAACTGCTGAAGCAGGGCAAGGCCACGGCGCCGGCCGGCGGCAGCGCCCTCGACCTTTACCGCAAGGCGCTGGCCGCCGATCCGCGGAACGCGGTCGCGCAGCAGGGGCTGGAGCAGATCCAGCGCGGCGTGCTCGACCAGGCGCTGGCGGCGGTCGCCCAGGACGATTTCGCCGGCGCCGACGCCGCGCTGGCGCAGGCGGCGACGATCCTGCCCGGCTCGCAGGCGCTGCAGGATACGCGCGGCCGCGTCGAGGGCATCCGCCGCCAGCGCGCGGAGAGCGTGCTGGCGCAGGCGCGCTCGGCGCTCGACGCCGGCAATCCCGCGCTGGCGCAGCAACTGGCGCGGCAGGCGCTGGACATCAGCCCCGACGTGCCGGGCGTGGACGAGTTCAACGAACGCCTGCGCAACGCGCGCCTGTACGCCAGTTATCGTCCGGGCCAGGTGTTCGCCGACCGTTTCCTCGACACCGCCGGGCAGGGGCCGGCGATGGTGGTGGTGCCGACCGGCAGCTTCCTGATGGGCTCGCCCGACGGCGAACCCGGCCATCGCGCCAGCGAGGGGCCGCAGCACCAGGTCGACGTCGCCAACGGCTTTGCGCTGGGGCGGACGGAGGTGACGGTCGCCCAGTTCCGCGACTTCGTGCGCGCCACCGGCTACGTCACCACCGCCGAACGGCTGGGCGGATCGAGCGTGTACGACGAGTCCAGCGGCACCATGCGCGAATCGCGCCGAGCCACCTGGCAGGACGACTATGCCGGCGAGCGCGCGCGCGACAACGATCCGGTGGTCCACGTCTCCTGGGACGACGCGCAGGCCTACGTGCAGTGGCTGTCGCAGCGCACCGGCAAGCACTACCGCCTGCCCAGCGAGGCCGAGTTCGAATACGCGCTGCGCGCCGGCAGCGTGACGCGCTACTGGTGGGGCGACGGCGCGCCGCGGCGGCCGGTGGAGAACGTCACCGGCGCGGGCGATCGCTCGCCCGCGCATCGCCTGTGGAGCAACGCCTTTCCCGACTACCGCGACGGCTATTGGGGGCCGGCGCCGGTGATGAGCTTCGCCGCCAACCCGTTCGGCCTGTACGACATGGACGGCAACGTGTCGGAGTGGGTCGAGGACTGCTGGCACGACAATTACACGCGCGCGCCCCGCGACGGCAGCGCCTGGGTCAATCCGGGCTGCGAGCGGCGCGTGGTGCGCGGCGGCTCCTGGGGCAGCGATCCCGACCAGGTGCGCTCGGCGTTCCGCCTGTCGGCCTCGGCGGAGACGCGCAGCGGCCGCGTCGGCTTCCGCGTCGCGCGGGATCTCTAGGGCGCCGTCCCGCAAGCAGCGCGAAGTCATTCCGGATGGAATTCGCCGCGCGAGGAGGGGCGGTGGCTGCGCGCGCGCCGGAGCGGGGGACCGTCCGCTCCGGCGCGCCGCCCACGGCACCGAATCGCGGCCACGCGCCGGCCGGCTTCCTGCCGGCAGGCGCTCCCCTGACGCACCGACGCGTGGACGGCGCAAGCATGCGCTGCGCCGCGGCGCGCGGATACCGGGCATTGTCGCCGGCGCGTGTAGGACGATGCCGACACGAAGCGACGCCGCCGGCGGCGGACGGCAGGGTTCGGAAAGGGATTGGGAAGGTGGGCACCGAACAGATGAAGTAAGATCATGATAATAAAAGGCTGGACGAATCGAGTCCGCCCGATCTACTCACAAATCTACTCACAGGCCCGCAGGGTGTCGAGGGTTGCTGGGGGGCCGTCACGCGACGCCGGAAAGCGGGTGGAGGGCGGTTGTCTTGCTGGCCTGTGGATACAGGCGTCCTCGCAGGTTGGGCCGCGTACCTGTCCCTTGCCGCCTCGCGCGCGACTCTGCGCGAACGCACTCAATGGCAGCGTTGGGTGGCCGTGCGCGCGCCGATCAAGTCTTTCTAGCTCAAGCGATCCAGCCGCGTCGCGCGCCTGTAGTCCTCGGCGACCGGAGTTTTCCGGATCAGTCGGCGGCTACGTAGCCCGCGCGCGCGCGTGCAGTCCTGCCCATCGCAATTGGTCGCACTTTGCGATGGCCGGGCGCGGCCTCGCGCGCGCGTACATGCCGGGAAACTCGCTAAGCTCCGCTCGGCGCGATGCTGGGAAGGGTCGCCACGCTCGCTGGCGCGCTGCCCCCTTCGCGCTCGCGCTGCTGCTCCAGCTTGCGGGCCTTTCGCCATGCCTGCCAGTCGGCCACGTCGGCGGCGGTCACAACGGGCTGCCCAGGTGTCCACGTCATCGAATCGGTCCGTTGTTTTCGGTTGTTCCCAAGGTCAACAATGGTCACCGTGCGTGCATCCTTCGCGCTCCCGCTTGGTAGATATCTAGAAGGTGTACGGCTGGCGGGGCAATTGCTGTTGCGTCCGTCGCCGATTGCCCCGATGGCCGGGGCGCTTTGCCCCGCTGGTCGGGGTGGGCGTCGCGTTTTTGCGCATCGCTTGGCTTGGTGTCGTCACCCCGCCACAGGCCGGACGCCACGCGCGTTTCCGATACGTCCAGCTTGCCGCCGCAGTGGTCGATTGGCAGCCACGTGAAGGCGTACAGGCTGCACACGTGCCTGCCGCCTTGCCGGGTCTGCTCGATCATGCCGGCGTCCAGCAGTTCGCGCAGGGCGCTTTGCAGTGTGCCTTTCGACCGCCAGCCGCGACGCTGCATCAGGCTCCACGTCGCGCACTGGTCGCCGTTGTTGTGTCCGCGATACTGCGCGCCCAGGTCCAGCAGCAACGCTTTCGCCTTGTGCGGCAGCGCCCGGAACTTGGGCGAATCCAGCACTTCGGTCGGCAGGCGCAGGAACGTGCCCGATTCGCGCCGCCCCTTGTACTTCGTGCGGTCGCGCGACTTCATGCGTCACCTCCGCGCGAACGCGCCAGGTTCCGCGATCTTGCCGGGGTGCGACGCCTCCCCGGTGGGGTGGTAGCGGGTAGGCCCCCGGACACGGCAAGTCGGCGCCGCCCGGCACCATCCAGCGCGGTTGTGACCCAATAGCCGGCCGCGTTGCGTTGCCAGCCGCGCGCGATCATCTCCGCTTCGGCCAGGCAGCGGCGGCCGATCCCCACGGTCCCGACGCGATGCCGGTCGAACGCACGCACACGGGAAAAATACTCGCCGCATGCCGGGCATTGGCAGCGATTGCCGGTCAGCGGCAGGCGATCACGCGGCTTCATGGTGTGTTCCTTCCGTCATGGCATCGGTCAGCGCGGCGCGCGATGCGTCCAGCAGGTCCGCCGCCTCGACCGCGCCCCATGCCGGGGTATCGGTGGCGAGTGCGTAGCGGTCCAGCGCGGCGCGCGCGGCGTCCACGGCAGTCAAGGCGAGGGATAGCGGCGCGAACGTCTGCGGCGTAGGATGCCTGTCGCCGCCGCCTGCCCAGGTATCGGCACTCATTGAAGCCCCACGTCCGCCAGCGTGGGGTTTCGCATTTTGGGGACTGACAAAACGGCCGGCGTTCATGCCGCCGCCCCTTCATCGCGCGCGGCGATGCGTTCGGCGATCCAGATTTCGATCTCGCGCGAATCCCAGGCGCGCGCGCTGGCGGTCAGCGGGATCGGTCGGGGAAAGCGGCCCTGCGCAATCAGGTCATAGATCGAACTGCGGGAAAGGCCGGTGGTGCGGATGACTTCGGGGAGCCGCAGCAGGCGCGGCGGGGTGGTGGTGCCTTGCATGGCGTGTCGCCTCGGGTATGCCCGGATGCGTCCGGGCGGGCGACTGCGAATACTATGCATGGGGCGCTGTCCAAGCGCCCGGCGTGGACAACTATTTGCTGGGTCGGCGCAGGTGGCGTCGAATCGTGTTCCAGCGCGCCGGATCAATCAACCGCGCTATATCGGATGCGCTTTTGCCCCTGTGCCGCGGCATCGCCCACAGTTTAGCCGCGCGCGCTTTCCACGCCCCGACGTTGTCGCCGGCTTGGCGTTTGCGCTTCTTGTTCGCGTCATCGAACGGTTTGCGTACTTTCGCGCCGGTTTGCGCCATCGGCAGCAATGCCTGTTCTCGCTCAATGCCCCGGCGGCGGTTCTGCATCCACTCCAAATGCCGATAGATGGCGTTCTCGTCGTTCTCCTGCATGGCTGTGCGCAGCCACTCGCGACGAATCATCAATTCGACGCGCGCGCCGCATTGGCCGATGGAATCAAGCCATAGGTCGAAGTCGGGCAGGCTCCAACCTGTGCGAATCATGACCATGACCGCAAACGTTTGTTCGCCGGGATCGTCGCAAACGTAACCGGCACTGGGCGGGTTTTGACTTCCCCATCCGTTGCCTTGAATCTTCCACGCGGGCAATGGATCTTTGTGGGGGTTGAATACCTTCAGGCGGCCGCTTTTGATGCCGTCGATCACTTCCGCTAGCTCGTGCTCTTGCGGTGTCATCTTGTGCCGGGACCGCTCTACGGGTGTACCGGGTGGCAACGGTGCGCCGGGCCGTAGCAATTCGCGCAAGGACTGGATTGCGGTCTCGCGTTCCTGTTCGGGTGTGGGTTTCGGCGCTTTTCGTTTCGCCATGCGCGCCCCTTCCCTGCGCCCTTCAAAGGATCGCCACGGCAACGCGGTGAAGGTGTCCGCGCTTTCGGCCCGTCGGCCTAGCCGTGGCGGTGCGGTCAGCCGGTGGTGCCGGTCGTGATGGGGCGCACCTTGGCGCGGAAGCGGCGCTGCGCCTGCCACATGTCGTAGTTGGCCTGCATCGCGTACCAGCTACCGGGCGACGTGCCCAGCGCGCGCGCAAGGCGCAGGTCCATGTCGGGGCTGATGCCGGCCGCGCCGTTCAGCACGCGCGACAGCGCGACGCGCGTCACGCCCAGCCGCGCGGCGGCATCGGTCACGGTGACGCCTTCCAGCCACTCGCGCAGCACTTCGCCGGGGTGCGGGGGGTTGTGCATGGCGGTCATGGTGTCGTCCTCAGTGGTAGTCCTGATAATCGCCCAGCACGGCGTCGCCGTTCTCGAATGCGAAGGTCAGCCGCCAATGGCTATCGACCCAAACGGCCCAATGGTCGGCCAGCTTCCCTTTCAGCGGATGCAGCCGCCAGCCGGGGGCGTTCATGTCGTGCGGGCCACGCGCCACGTCCAGGCGCGCCAGTTGCAGCCGCAGGCGCTTGCCGTGCTTGGCTTGGATGCCGCTGGTGCTCCCGGTGCGGAAGAACGTCTCGACGCCCTTGTGCCGGAAGCTGCGGATCATGGCTGTAGCGTATAGCGATACGCTACACGGCGCAAGCGGATGCCGCCGGCATGTTGGGTTTTGTCAGGTCGCGGCGGCTGCACGCGGTCGTAGTGCTTTCAGCAGGCGTGCCCGCAAGCTCGGCGACGGTCAGCCTGCCTTGCGCTTGATCGGAGTCACCTTGGCGGGCGTCTCGCGTAGCGCGTCCAGGTAGTCCGCCCAAGCCTGCATCATCTTGCGGCGTTCGGCCATGTACTGCGCGCGGTTGTAGGCAGCACGCACCTTGTTGCGCTCGGCATGCGCTAGCTGGCGCTCGATCACGTCGGGAGGCCAGCCCATTTCGTTGAGCCGCGTGGACGCGAGCGCGCGGAAGCCGTGCGCGCAATGCTCGGCGCTGTCGAAGCCGAGCCGGCGCAGGGCGCTGTTGAGCGTGTTCTCGCTCATCGGCTTGCCGCGCCCCCAGGCGCTCGGGAAAAGATAGCGGCCGCTGCCGGTCAACGGATGCAGTTCGCGCAAGATTGCGACCGCCTGCGGCGCCAGTGGCACCAGGTGCTCCTCGCGGACCTTGGTCTTGGCGGCGGGAATGCGCCAGGTCGGCTCGTGGCCGTCAATGTCGAATTCGGTCCATTCGGCTTGCCGAAGTTCGCCGGGACGCACGAAGGTCAGCGCCGCGAGTTGCAGGGCGCAGCGGGTGGGCAGCAGGCCGGCGTAACCGTCGATGGCCCGCAGCAGGTCGCCCACGCGCGCGGGGTCCGTGATGGCCGCGCGCTTCCTCGGGACGACGGGCGTCAAGGCGCCGCGAAGTGGGGCGGTGGGGTCCGATTCGGCCAGTCCGGCGGCGATGGCGAAGCGCATCACGGCGCCGATCCGCTGTTTGACGCGGTGTGCCGTCTCGTGCCGGCCGTCCGCCTCGACCGCGCGCAGGGCGGCCAGCACCTTGGCCGGTGTGAGTAGATTTACGGGCACTTCCGCCAGGTGTGAGTAGATCAGGCCGAGCAGCCACTCGGCCTTTTCGGCCGTGGCAGGGGCCATCCGCGCGCGCTGGCGGCGCAGCCATTCGTCGGCGACCGCGCGGAACGTGGTCGCTGCGGCGACGGCAGCGGCCTTGCGTTCGGCGCGGCGTGCGGTGGAAGGATCGACCCCCTCGCGTAGCTTGCGGCGGGCCGCGTCGCGCCGCTCCCGCGCTTGCGCCAGGCCGATTTCCGGGTAGGCGCCCAAGCTCACCATCTTGGCCTTGCCGGCGTGCCTATAACGGTAGCGCCACAGGCGCGAACCGTTGGGCGTGACCTCGACGCACAGCCCATCGGCGTCGGCGACGCGGTACAGCGTCGCGCGCGGGCGCAGACTCCGGAGCTTGGTATCGGTCAGCGGCATCGGCGGGCGATCCTGTGAGTAGATCGGGATGGTGCTGCCGCCCCCCGGACGCGATAGGGGCGACCTACTCACGAATCTACTCACAGGCCGAGCCGGCTGCAAGGAGACGCCCTTGGGCGGTCGTGGACAGAAAATCTAGGATTTACGGGGATTTCGGGCGATTCGCCGGACTTGCATGGACGCCCCTGAATCCCCGATTGGTGCCGAAGGTGGGACTCGAACCCACACTCTGTCGCCAGAAACGGATTTTGAGTCCGTCGCGTCTACCGGTTCCGCCACTTCGGCGCGGGGAAGGCGCGCAAGTATGCGCGAATCAGTGCACCTGGTCGAGGGCGAGGCTGCGCTCGCCGCGCTCGTACCAGCGGTCGCCCAACGGGCGGAACACGGAGCAGCAGGTCATGGCGCCGGAGTAGATGTGCAGGCTGACCGCGATGGCGTCGTCGCTGGGATTGCGGATGGCGTGGTACTCGTGCGGCGGGATCAGGCTGCCGGCGGAGCCGGCGCCGGCCTGGATCGCGCCCACCGACTGGAAACGGAAGCGCGGCTCGGCGCGTTCGATGAGTTCGTACTGCGTGATCTCGAGCTGGCCGTGCCAGACGCCCTCCACGCACCACATGCCGGAGTGGTCGTGGATCGGCGTGCCCTGGCCGGGGCCCCACGTCATCGCCACCACGCTGTAGCCGTGGCGTTCGCTGCGGTACAGCTCGCGGCGCGCGTAGTGGTCGCTGCAGGCCTCGAACACGCAGGCGGGCAGTTCGACCTCGCGGTTGCGGATCAGCCGGCACAGCGTCTTGCGCAGCGCGTCGGTGATCTCGGCGGCGGAGCCCTGGTCGACGGCGGCGTCCAGCGCATCGACGAGGGTGCGGCAGCCGGGAAAGTCGAGAGCGAGCATGGCGGGTGCGGATGGTTTGAGCCGGCGCCCATTCTAGCAGCGCCCCCCGCGGCGGCCAGCGACGGCCGCCGCGGATTCAGAGTTTGGCCATGAAGGCGCCGATCGCCGCGCCGAAACGCTCGATGTCGACCAGGAAGGCGTCGTGGCCCTGCGGGGAGTCCAGCGCCACGAAATCGACCTCGGCGCCGGCTTCGCGCAGCCCCATGGCGATCTGCTCCTGCTGCTGCAGCGGGAACAGGATGTCGGTCTCGACGCCTATCACCAGCGCGCGTTCGAGGCGGATGCGGCGCATGCCCTCGGCGATGCTGCCGTGGCCGTACTCGGCGACGTCGAACCAGTCGCTGGCGCGCGACAGGTACAGGTAGCAGTTCGGGTCGAAACTGCGCGCGAACCGACGCGCGTGGCCCTGTAGATACGATTCGATCTGGAACTCGGCGCCGAACGGGTCCTCCTCGCGCTTGTCCGGCTCCAGGCGGATGCGGCCGAAGCGGCCGCTCCATTCGATCGCCGAGCGGTAGGTGATCACGCCGAGCTTGCGCGCGATGTGCATGCCCATTTCGGGATAGTGCGCGTCGTCGTAGCGGCCCTCGTTCCAGTTCGGGTCGAGGCGGATCGCCTCGCGCTGCAGCGAGCGGATCGCGATGGCGAACGGCTGCGCCTGCGGCGCGGTGGAGATGCTGACATGCGCGCGCACGCTGCCCGGATGGTGCAGCATGTAGCCGAGCGCGCTCATGCCGCCCATCGAGCAGCCGACCAGGCAGGCCAGGCGCTCGATGCCCAGCCCGCGCGCCAGTTCGTAGGCGGCGTTGCCGACGTCCTCGAGGGTCAGCTCGGGGAAATCGAGGCGATAGGGTTCGCCGGTCGCGGGATCGATCGAGGCGGGACCGGTGGAACCCTTGCAGCTGCCCAGCGAATTGACGCAGACGACGAAGAACCGGTCGGTGTCGATCGCCTTGCCGGGACCGACGATGCCTTCCCACCAGCCGGGGCTCGGATCCTCGGCGTTGGACGCGGCATGCGCGCCCGGCGAGAGGCCGGTGAGAATCAGCACGGCGTTGTCGCGCGCCGCGCTCGGCGTGCCCCAAGTCTCGTAGGCGAGCCGCGCGCCGCGCAGTTCGCCGCCGCGCTTCATGCGGAACGGCGAGGGCAGGTCGAAATATCGCCGGGCGTCGGCCATGCGGTGTCCGTGAAAGGCGGCGCAGGGGCGCCGGTCAAAGCGGCAACTATACTGAAAGCCCCGCGGTCGCCGCCAAGCCGTGCCGATGTTCGCCAACTCCCGCGTGGTCGCCAGTGCGCAGCAGGCGCCGCATGCGCGGCTCGAGGCGCGCGTGCGCCGCCATCTCGACGTTCCGTGGCGGCGGCCGCCGGCGGCGCACAACGTGCGCGCCTTCGAGGCGCTGCGCGCGCGCATCGCGGACGCGCCGTGCCCGCTGGTGCTGGACGCCGGCTGCGGCACCGGCGCGTCCACGCTGCGGCTGGCCGAGCGGCATCGCGACTGCTGGGTGATCGGCGTCGACAAGTCGGCGGCGCGGCTGGCGGTCGGCGCGCGCCTGCTCGCGGCGGCCGACGCGCCGGCGAACGCGCTGCTGCTGCGCGCCGAGCTGGGCGATCTCTGGCGGCTGATGCGCGACGCCGGCTGGCGCCTGCATCGGCATTACCTGCTTTACCCCAATCCGTGGCCGAAACCGGCGCAGCTCGCGCGGCGCTGGCACGCGCACCCGGCGTTCGCCGCGCTTTCGGCGCTGGGCGGCACGCTGGAGCTGCGCTGCAACTGGCGCGTCTATGCCGACGAATTCGCGTCGGCGCTGCGCCTCGCCGGCGCGGATGCGCGAGCGGAAGCATTCATTCCCGCCGATCCGCTCACGCCGTTCGAGCGCAAGTACGCCGCCTCGGGCCACGCGTTGTGGCGCGTCCGCGCGCGGCTCGATGCGGACGGCGCGGGGTAGGCGTCCGCGCACAGGCGACCTCTGCGCCGCGTGTTCAAGACGCTTGTCGCATGGTCGGTCGCCAGCATGCTCGCTGCGACGACGTCGCGCGCGGCGTCGTCGCAGGCGCCCGCGCGCAGGCGACGGATCTCCGCTGCGTGCGGGAACCTCAGGGCCGCGCGCGGTCGATCAGCAACGCCACCGGCGTGCGCGTCTTCACGTCCACCTGCGCCGGCTCGGCCTCCAGGTCGCCGGCCTGCGGCGTCGCCTGGCCGCTTTTCGAGATGCGCGCGGCGACCAGCACCTGCGGCACCGACGACAGCGTGAGCTGCGGCACCATGCCCATGCCGTCGGTCAGCGTGACCGTGGCCGGCAGGTCGGCGGCGCGCAGCCGGGCGACGGCGAGCGGCATCGGCGGGCCGGACGGCGCGTGCGCGTAGACGAACAGCGTGTCGTCGGGCGCCACCTTCGATGCCAGGGCGGGATCGAGGCGCACTTGCACGGTCAGGCGCGGACCGGCGGCCGCGGCGGCGGCGGTGATCCGTGCGGCGGCGCGCTCGGCCTCGGCTTCCGGCTTGCCGGCCGCGCGCGCCTCGGCCAGCGCGATCTGACCGGCGACCGCGCTCGCGACCTTGGAGCCGGCCGGCAGCAGCGGCTGCAGGCGCTTCCAGGTCGCCGCCGCGTCGGCGAAGCGGCCGGCCTGGAACTCGCCGATGCCGAGCAGCCACAGGCCGCGCTGGTGATTCGGTTCGGCGGCGACCGCGCGGCGCAGCAGCGCCAGCGTCTCGCCCTCGATGCGATGATCCGGCCGCGCCAGCGAATCGGTCTCGGCGTAGGCCACCATCACGTCGGGGTTGTCGGGCGCCAGCTTCAGCGCGTGGGCGAAGGCGTCGCGCGCGTCGGCGGGGCGCTGCATCGACGCATAGGCCTGGCCGAGCAGCAGCCAGCCTTGGAGGTCGTCGGGCGTCTGTTCCAGCTTGGCGCGCAGCGAGGCGACCGCATCGTCGAGATTCATCGGCGCCGGGCGGTAGGCGGCGGGATCGAGCGCGCGCGGCGTGCCGACCAGCGCGTACAGGCCGAGCGTCGCCGCCGGCAGCACGAGCGCCAGCGCGAGGCCCAGGATGAACGGGCCGCGGGCGCGCCCGGCGGCGCGCCCGCGGCGCAGCAGCGGCAGCAGTACGAAGGCGAGCGCGACGGCGATCATCGCCGCCGCGGCGATCAGGAACACGGGCGTCACCATTCTTCCTCCGCGGCCGGCGCTTCCGCGGGGCCGCTCCCGGCGCGACGGCGCACGGTCAGCACGACCGCCGCCGCGCCGATCGCCAGCACCAGCGCAGGCCCGAACCACAGCAGCAGCGTGGACGTCTTCAGCGGCGGGTCGTACAGCACGAAGTCGGAGTAGCGTGCGACCAAGTACTGCTTGATCTCCGCATCCGACTTGCCCTGCTGCATCAGCTGGAACACCTCGTGGCGCAGGTCCCTGGCGAGATCGGCGTTGGAGTCGTTCAGGCTCTCGTTCTGGCAGACCAGGCAGCGCAGCTCGCTGGTCAGCTTCTGGAAGCGCTCGCGCTGCTGCGCGTCCTTGAACGGCAGCGGGTCGATGGCGAAGGCCGGGGCGCAGGCCAGCAGCGCGGCCAGCGCGAGGCCGATGCGCGCCGCGCGCTTCACGGCGCGCCTCCGCTCAGCGCGCGCACGCGCGGCTCGATCTGCTCGGCGAGCACCTGCGGCGTCAGCGCGCCGATGCGCTTGTAACGGATCACGCCCTGCGCGTCGATCAGGAAGGTTTCCGGCGCGCCGTACACGCCGAAGTCGATCGCCGTGCGGCCGTCGCGGTCGGCCAGGATCAGGCCGTAGGGATTGCCGAACTGCGCCAGCCAGCGTTGCGCATCGGCCGGATCGTCCTTGTAGTTGTAGCCGACCAGGGCGATGCCGAGCCTCTGCGCCTCCGCCATCAGCACCGGGTGTTCGTCGCGGCAGGCGAAGCACCAGCTGGCGAACACGTTCAGCAGGTAGGGCTTGCCCAGCATCGCCGCCTTGCTGACGCGCCGCGCCGGGTCGCCCAGCACCGGCAGGTCGAACGCCGGCGCCGGCTTGCCGATCAGCGGCGAGGGCACTTCGCGCGGATCGTGGCGCTGGTTCCACCAGATGCCGAAGCCGAACAGGCCGACCAGGGCGAGGAAGATGGCGAGCGGCAGCGCGCGGCTCATGCGGCGGACTCCGCCGGCACGGGCGCCGGTGTCGCGGCGGCAGGCGCCGGCTGCGGCGCGCGCTTCGCGCGGAAGCGGCGGTCGGCGGCGGCGACGAAGCCGCCCACCATCATCAGCAGGCCGCCGGCCCAGATCCAGCGCACGAACGGCTTGTCGTACACGCGCAGCGCCCACGCGCCGCCGTCGCCGAGCGGCTCGCCCAGCGCGACGTAGAGATCGCGCACGGCGCCGGGGCGGATCGCCGCCTCGGTCTGCACCTGGCCGCGCTCGTAGGTGCGCTTCTGCGGATGCAGCACGGTCACCGGCCGGCCGTGGTCGAACACGCTGACCGTGCCCTGCTGCGCCAGCCAGTTGGGGCCCTTCACTTCCCGCACGCCGTCGTAGCGGAAATCGAACCCGCCGACGCGCACGGATTCGCCCGGCGCCAGACGCACGTCGCGCTCGACGCTGAGCGCGGTGGTCAGCAGCGCGCCGGCGACGAACACGCCGATGCCGGCGTGCGCCAGCAGCATGCCGAGCAGCTCGGCCGGATAGCGGCGGCCGGCCGGCGCCTCGCGCCAGCGCTTGCGCGCGTAGGCGATCACCCCCGCCAGCACCCACACCGCGGCCACCCAGCCGAGCAGCGCGCGGAATTCGTGCGCGCCGCGCCAGGCGAGGAAACCGAGCGTGCCGCCCAGCGCGACCGCGGCGATCGCGGCGATGCGCAGCACGCGCGCCAGTTCGCCGGCGTCGGCGCGGCCCCAGCGCGCGAACGGGCCGAACGGCAGCAGGAACAGCGCCGGCGCCATCAGCAGCATGAACAGGAAGCCGAAATAGGGCGGGCCCACCGAGATGCGGCCGAGGTTCAGCGCCTCGCCGATCAACGGATACAGCGTGCCCAGCAGCACCATCGCCGCGCTGGCGACCAGCATCAGGTTGGCGATCAGGATCAGCGTCTCGCGCGACAGCGTGGCGAATGCCTTGCCGGCGGCGACCTTGGGCGCGCGCAGCGCGTAGATCAGCAGCGAACCGCCGACCACCGCGGTGAGGAAGCCGAGGATGAAGATGCCGCGGCGCGGATCGCTGGCGAAGGCGTGCACCGAGGTCAGCACGCCCGAGCGCACCAGGAAGGTGCCGAGCAGCGACAGCGCGAAGGCGAAGATCGCCAGCAGCAGCGTCCACGCGCGCAGCGTGCCGCGCTTCTCGGTGACCGCCTGCGCGTGGATCAGCGCAGCGCCGACCAGCCACGGCATGAACGAGGCGTTCTCCACCGGATCCCAGAACCACCAGCCGCCCCAGCCGAGTTCGGCATACGCCCACCAGCTGCCGATCACGATGCCGAGCGTGAGGAAGCCCCAGGCGACGTTGGTCCACGGCCGCGACCAGCGCACCCAGGCGTTGTCGAGCTCGCCGCCGAGCAGGCCGGCGATGGCCATGGCGAAGGCGATCGAAAAACCGACGTAGCCCATGTACAGCATCGGCGGATGCGAAATCATCCCCGGATCCTGCAGCAGCGGGTTGAGGTCGGCGCCGTCGGCCGGCATCGGCAGCAGCCGCGTGAACGGATTCGAGGTGAGCAGGATGAACAGCAGGAAGCCGACGCTGACGAAGCCGAGCACGCCGAGCGCGCGCGCCGCGAACGGTTCCGGCAGGTGGCGGCTGCGCGCGGCGAAGGCGACCGTCCAGAAGTTCAGGATCAGGATCCACAGCAGCAGCGAACCTTCGTGCGCGCCCCACACCGCGACGAAGCGGTAGTACCAGGGCAGCGCCAGGTTGGCGTTGTCGGCGACGTAGGCGACGGAGAAGTCGAAGCCGAGGAAGGCGTAGGCGAGCACGCTGAACGCCAGCGCCACGAATACCGCCTGGCCGGCCGCCGCCGGCCGCGCCACCGCCATCAGCGCGGCGTTGCCGCGCCAGGCGCCGAGCAGCGGCAGCGCACACTGCGCCAGCGCCAGCAGCAGGGCCAGGATCAGCGCGAGCTGGCCGAGTTCGGGGATCATGGTGCGCGGGACTCGGCTGCAAAGCGAAGCATGCGGCTACTCATGCGTTGCATTCCGGATTCAGGGGCTCGGTGCGGGAGCGGACTCTTGCCGAGTCCCGGGGCCCGGGTCCGGAGTCCCGACATGATGCTTGGCGTGCGCCTTCGCCATCGCCGCGGCGAGCTCCTTCGGCATGTAGTTCTCGTCGTGCTTGGCCAGCACCTCGGTGGCGACGAAGCGCGCGCCGTCCATGTGGCCGGTGGCGATCACCGCCTGGTTCTCGCGGAACAGGTCGGGCAGGATGCCGGTGTACTCGACCGGCAGGTCGTGGTCGCCGTCGGTGACGGTGAAGTCGACGGTGAGCGAATGCGCGTCGCGGCGCACCGAGCCGGTCTTGACCATGCCGCCCAGGCGGAAGGTCTTGTAGCCGGCGCCCTGGCCGGCCAGCACCTGGCTCGGCGTCAGCAGGTAGTTCATGTTCTGCTGCAGCGCGTAGACGGTCAGCGCGGCGGCGACGCCGACGGCGCCGAGGATCAGCAGCACCAGGGTCATGCGGCGCTTGCGGGTCGGATTCATGCGGAGGCTCCCTTGCGCGCGCTTTGACGCGCGAGGCGCGCGCGCAGTTCCCGTAGCGCGCGGCGGCGGCGCAGCGCGGGCGCGGCGTAGTCCCAGGCCAGCACGGCGAAGAACACCGCGTAGGCCGGCCAGACGTAGGCGGCGTAGCCGCCCATGGCGAAGAACGCGCTCATGCCCCGCCCTCCGCCTGCGCCAGCGCGCGCACCCAGTCCTTGCCGCCTTCCTGCGCCAGCAGCGCGACGCGCGCGCGGCCGAGCAGGCTGGCGCCGAAATAGAACTTGGCGGCGAGGGCCATCGTCAGCAGCGGCCACAGCATCGACGGCGCGATGTGCGAAGGACCGAGGATGCGCACGGTCGAGCCCTGGTGCAGCGTGTTCCACCACACCACCGAGAAATGCACGATCGGCAGGTTGACGATGCCGACCAGGGCGAGGAACGCCGCCGCGCGCGCCGCCTTGCGGCGGTCCTCGATGGCGTAGTAGAGGCCGATCACGCCGAGGTAGAGGAACAGCAGCACCAGTTCCGAGGTGAGCCGCGCGTCCCAGGTCCACCACGTGCCCCACATCGGCTTGCCCCACAGCGAGCCGGTGACCAGGGTGATGAAGGTGAACGTGGCGCCGATCGGCGCGCATTCCATGGCGACGATCTCGGCCAGCTTGATGCGCCACACCAGCGCGACGAAGCCGGCCACCGCCATGCAGGCGTAGACGAACAGGCTCATCCACGCGCTCGGCACGTGGATGAAGATGATGCGATAGGCGTCGCCCTGCTGGTAATCGGCGGGCGCCAGCACCAGGCCGCCGTACAGGCCGATCGCGCCGGCGAGCAGCGCCAGCGCCAGCAGCCACGGCCGCAGCGCGCCGGCGAAGCGGTAGAAGGTCGGTGGCGAACCGAGCTTGTGGAACCACAGGGCGAGCGTGTTCATGCGTCGAGGGCGATCCTGAGGGCGGCCGCGCAGGCCAGCGGCGCCAGCACCAGGGCCAGGGCCAGTGCGGCGCCCAGCCAGAGCAGGGGCGCGAGGTGGGGCAGCCCGGCCTCGGCCGCGGACACCGCGCCGGCGGCGAAGATCACCACGGGCACGGTCAGCGGCAGCAGCATCAAGGCCAACAGCATACCAGAGCGGTACGTGCCGGCCGTGAGCGCGACCAGCACGGCGCCGAGCAGGCTGAGCAGCGGCGTGCCCAGCAGCAGCGCCGCCAGCAGCACCGCCTGCGCTTGCGCCGGCAGGTGCAGCATCGTCGCCAGCAGCGGCGCGATCACGATCAGCGGCAGCGCGGTGGTGATCCAGTGCGCGAGGATCTTCATGCCGAGCAGCAGCGGCAGCGGCTGCGGCGCCAGCAGCAGCAGCTCGAGGCTGCCGTCCTCGAGGTCGGGGCGGAACAGCGCGTCCAGCGCCAGCAACATCGCCAGCAGCACCGTCACCAGCACGATGCCGGCGGCGATGCGCGCCAGCAGCGCGTCCTCCGGGCCGAGCGCGAACGGAAACAGCGTCGCCACGATCAGCGCGTACAGCACCGGGAACGCGGCATCGCCGCGGCGGCGCCAGGCCAGCAGCAGGTCGCGGCGCAGCACCGCGGCGCAGGCGGCGGCGGTCGAGCCGGGCCTCATGCGCGCAATTCCAGGCACAGGTGCCTGGCCGACGGATCGACGAAGCTGACCGCGCCGTGGCTGGTCACCAGCGCCGCGCCGCCACGCGCGGCATGCGCGGCCAGCAGGCGGTTGACCAGCGCGATGCCGTGGCGGTCGAGGTTGGCGAACGGCTCGTCCAGCAGCCACAGCTCGGCCGGCGCCAGCAGCAGGCGCGCCAGCGCGGCGCGCTTCTTCTGTCCGGCCGAAAGGCGCCGCACCGGTTCGTCGCCGTAGCCGGCGAGGCCGACCTGGTCGATCGCCGCGGCGGGCGTGAGGCCGTCGCGCTGGCCGTACAGCGCGACGAAGTGGCGCAGGTTCTCGATGCACGACAGGTCGAGCTTGAGGCCGAGCTGATGGCCGAGGAACAGCGCGCGTCCAGCCAGCGCCTCGCGCCGCAGCGGCGCGCCGTCGAAGCGGATCTCGCCCGCGCCGGCCGGCAGCAGCCCGGCCAGCACGCGCAGCAGGGTGGTCTTGCCGGAGCCGTTGTCGCCCTCGACCAGCAGCGTCTCGCCGCGCCCCAGCGCGAGGTCGAGCGGCCCGAACACGGGCTCGTCGTTGCGCGCGAACGCCAGGCCCCGCGCTTCGAGCAGGGCTGCGGTGGGAGGGCTGGTGGTCATCGAGGGCGGAACTCCGGCCGGCCATTGTCCCAGCGGGGTCGCGGGCTGTCCATGCGGCCTTGCGTCGCGGTCTCAGACATATTCGCGCAGTTCGGCGCGGCCGCCGCCGCGGCCGCGCACGATCGCGGCCTGCTCGAAGCGCGCGGCCAGCGCATCCAGCGCATCGAAGTCGATGCCGAGCGCGAACAGGCTGGGCTCGCGCCAGCCGTCGGCGCCGACGCCGGTCCCGGCGCGCAGGCGCGCGCCGCGCTCGCGCAGCGCCTGCAGCAGCGCGCGCTGCGCGGCGCGGTTGGCGGCGCGCCCACGCGCCTGCGCGCGCGGATTCCAGGCAGTGATGAAGCCCCATGGCTCGTCCTCCGCGACGAGCAGCGGGCGCAGCGCGGCCGGCAGCGGCGCGCCGATGCGGATCGCGGCGTAGCCGCCGCGCGGCAGGCGCACGCGGTATTGCGTGGCGAGCCAGGCGCGCCGCAGCGCCTCAGACGCCGGCATCGGCGGGCAGCGGCGGCAATTCGGCGCGCACCCGCGCCGCGGCGGCCTCCATGTCCAGCGTGTCCAGCGAGGCGTGGCCGCGCAGCAGCTCCTCGAGCAGCGCGTCCTGCGCGCGGCCGCGTTCGCGCGCGTAGGCGTAGGGCACGCGGGTGAAGCTGACCAGGCGGTAGCGCGACTTGAAATGCCGCGGCGCGCGTTGCGTCAGCGCCTCGCCCAGCGCGCGCTTCAGCAGGAAGTGCGGATCGGCCACCGCGTCGCGCATCTCGATGTAGTTCTCGATCGCCATCGCCGCGATCGCCTCGGCGTTGGGGCGGCGGCGGCGCTCGAACTCGGCGAACACGGCGGCGGGGTCGCCGGGCTCCGCGTCCAGCAGCGGCGCCAGCTCGGCGGCGTCCTCGAAACCGGCGTTCATGCCCTGGCCGTGGAACGGCACGATGGCGTGCGCGGCGTCGCCGAGCAGCAGCGCCTGGCCGCCGAGGCGCCAGCGGTCGAGGTAGAGCGTGGCCAGCGCGCCGACCGGATGCGCGTCGTAGTCGACGTCGAAGGCCGGCATCAGCTCCAGCGCGTCGGCGAAGTCGTCGCGGAAGAACGGCCGCGCCTTCGCGGCGTTGCGCACCGTGGCGAAACTGGGGTGCGCGCCGGTATTCGGCAGGAACAGGGTGACGGTGAAGCTGCCCTCGGCGTTGGGCAGGGCGATGCACATGTAGCCGCCGCGCGGCCAGATGTGCAGCGCGTGCGCCTCCAGCGCGAAGCGCTCGCCGCGCGCGCGCGCCGCCGCCAGCGCGGGCGGCAGGGTGCCGGCGGGGAAGTCCGCGAGCGGAGGGATCTCCAGTTCCTTGTAGCCGTGCCCCAGCGGCTCGACGCGCTCGCCCAGCGGCGTCACGCAGTCGATCGCCGCGCGCAGCGCGGAGCCCGCGCCGTCCGCGCCCAGCAGCAGCCCGGCGGCGTGCGTACGGCGCGCGCCGGCGGGGTCCTCGAGCTCGATCGTGCCGGCGGCGAAGTCGGCGGTCAGCAGGCGCTGGCCGAAATGCAGGCTCGCGCCGGCGCGTTCGGCGGCATCCAGCAGCAGCATGTTGAGGCCGCCGCGCGACACCGACCAGATCACCTCGCGGTCGTCGACGCCGTAGCGCTGCAGGTTGGTGCGGCCGTCGCGGTCGTGGACCATGCGTCCGCGCATCATCACCGCCTGCCGCATCACCGCCTCGTTCAGGCCGGCCTGGCGCAAGGCGTGCAAACCGCGCTCGGCCAGGGCGAGGTTGATCGAGCGGCCGCCGGTGAAGCCGGCGACGCGCGGGTCGGGGCGGCGCTCGAACACCTCGACGCGGAAGCCGCGCTGCGCCAGCAGCGTCGCCAGCAGTCCGCCGACCAGGCCGGCGCCGATCAGGGTGATGCGGGGACGAGTCATCCGCGTGCGTGGGTCTGTCGTCGAAGGTGCGCGCACTCTCGGCAAGCGCGCCGCGAATTGCAATCCCCGCCGCCGTCCCCGCGCGCAGCAGCAGGGGATGCGCGATGGCCGCGGCCGCCATGGCGCGGTCCGCGGCGGAATCACGGCCACAATTTAGAAAATGTATACAAAAATATTCATGTGCGATTATCAATGTTCGAAATATGTACTCTTAACGCGTTGATTTGTTTCGTGAATGTTCCTGAAACGCACGTCACGAAATGCGCGTGATCCCGCCCCTGGTCGCGCTCGAATGCGATCCCGTTCGCAATTCGCGTGCGTACGGGCGGGCTAAGGTCCGCGTCCCCTGCAGTTGCAGTACCGAAGGTGACGCGATGTACCCAAACAGAAAGCTTCTCCCGGTGGCGCTCGCAGTCGGGCTGCTGGCCAGCGTGGCCAGCGCGCCGACGTTCTCCCAGACCGTTTCCGGCGGCCCCTGCGCGAATTTCTACGCGTCGGGTTTCCAGCTGCCGCAAGGGCAGGTCGATGCGGCCGTGCCCAACCTGGCGCGCCCGGCCAAGGGCGCGATCACCACGGATCCGGTGTTCGGCACCTGCGTGGTGCGGGCGACCCAGCATGACGTCGAGCCGCCGACGACCTTCGCGCGCAACGACTACTCGCGCCGCGAGCCGTTCAACGCGGACATGAGCTACTTCTTCGTCTATTCGGACGGCGGCTACTGGCACCTGTACGACGCCAACACGCTGAAGTACATCAAGGTGCTGAACGGTCCGGCCGGCGACGCCGAGCTGCAATGGGACCCGGTGGACCCGAAGAAGCTGTACTTCACGCCGACCAACGGCGGGCTGAAGTTGTATGCGATGAACGTGGACACCGGGGCGATCACCACGGTGGCGGACTTCACCGGCAAGCTGCCGTGGCCGAGCGCGGCGCACGTGTGGACGAAGTCGGAAGGCTCGCCGTCGCGGGACGGTCGCTACTGGGGCCTGATGGTGGACGACGCGAACTGGAACAGCCTGGGGCTGATCGTGTGGGACACGGTGCAGAACCGGCTGGTGGGTTCGATGAGCACGAACGGCAACCGTCCGGACCACATCAGCATGAGCCCGTCGGGGCGCTGGGTGGTGCCGTCGTGGCTGGACGGGACCTATGCCTACACGCCGGACTTCAGCCGGCGGGTGCAGTTGCACCATTCGAGCGAGCACTCGGACCTTGGCGTGCTGCCGAACGGGGACGACGTGTACGTGTCGATCGACTTCCAGGCGAACCTGGGCGACATCTTCATGGTGGACCTGGACACCGGGGTGCGCACGGACCTGATGCCGACGTACATCAGCGGCAGCGCGACGGCGCTGCACGTGTCGATGAAGGCGTTCAACAAGCCGGGCTGGGCGCTGATCGGCACCTATGCGGGGACGGGGCCGCACCGCTGGTACATGGACCACCTGTTCGCGCTGGAGCTGAAGGCGAACCCGCGGATTTACAACATCGCGTTCCACCACAGCAACGTGGCCGGCTACTGGTCGGAGCCGCAGGCGGCGGTGAACCGGGACTTCACGCGCATCCTGTTCAACTCGAACTGGGGTTCGAGCAGCGACACGGACGTGGATGCGTACATGGTGCAGTTGCCGGCCGGGGCCGTGCCTGCGTCCGGCCTGAAGAAGCGCCTCGCCGTCTACGATTCCGGCAGCACCGCTGCGCCGTCCTCGTCGCCGGCGGTGGAGCCGACGCCGGCGACGCCCGCCAGCAGTGCCAGCAACGGGCCTGCCGCAAACGACGACGACTCGCAGCAGACGGCAAACGCATCGAACGGCGCGCGCTGGTACCGGCTTGGCGATACCGCCGGGACGATGAAGGACCCGCTGCGCGAGCATCGCCATGCGCCGAGCGGGGCATCGGCGGTCGATGCGACGACACAGCGCCGTCGCGGCGGGGAAAGGGCGGATTCGGCCCGCTGATCGCGGTCGGCGACCGCTGTTGCACGCGAACCCCGCCGCCGCGCGGGGTTCGTCGTTTGCGGCCCCGCATTGACAAGCGGCGCCGCGATGACCAAGCTTGACGCCGGTTCTCCACCATCACCACGACGAGGTGGCCGCGGGCAACCGGCGGTCGAGTGTGCGACATGAGGACTACGCGCTTCCCACGCTGAACCGACGCGCGCGGCCTTGCCTTGTCTGTGACCCAAGGGCGCCTCGCGCCCTTTTTTGTTGCTTGCGATCCGGCCATCCATGATCACGATCACCCTTCCCGACGGCAGCACGAAATCCTTCGATCATCCCGTGTCGGTGCAGGAGGTCGCCGCCTCGATCGGCGCCGGCCTGGCCAAGGCCGCCCTGGCCGGCAAGGTCGACGGCAGGCTGGTCGACGCCAGCCACGTCATCGACCGCGATGCCCGCGTCGAGATCGTCACCGAGAAGAGCGCGGAGGCGCTGGAGATCCTGCGCCATTCCACCGCGCACCTGCTGGCGCAGGCCGTGCAGCGTCTGTACCCCGGCGCGCAGGTGACGATCGGCCCGGTGATCGACAACGGCTTCTATTACGACTTCGCCTACGAGCGCCCGTTCACGCCGGAGGATCTGCCGAAGATCGAGGCGGAGATGGAGAGGATCGTCAAGGAGCAGTTGCCGGTCGTGCGCAGCGTGAAGTCGCGCGACGAAGCGATCCGCTTCTTTCGCGGCATCGGCGAGATCTACAAGGCCGAGATCATCGAGGGCATCCCGGCCGGCGAGGAACTGTCGCTGTACACGCAGGGCGAGTTCACCGACCTCTGCCGCGGCCCGCACGTGCCCAACACCGGCAAGCTGCGCGCGTTCAAGCTGATGAAAGTGGCCGGCGCCTACTGGCGCGGCGACAGCAGCAAGCAGATGCTCAGCCGCATCTACGGCACCGCCTGGCTGAACGACAAGGATCTCAAGGCCTACCTCGCCATGCTCGAGGAGGCGGAAAAGCGCGACCACCGCAAGATCGCCAGGCAGCTCGACCTGTTCCACCAGCAGGAAGAGGCGCCGGGCATGGTGTTCTGGCACCCGAAAGGCTGGGCGATCTGGCAGACGGTCGAGCAGTACATGCGCCGCGTCTACAAGGCGTCCGGCTATCAGGAGGTGCGCTGCCCGCAGATCCTCGACGTGTCGCTGTGGCAGCGCTCCGGCCACTGGGACAACTACAAGGAGAACATGTTCTTCACCGAGTCGGAGAAGCGCACTTACGCGGTGAAGCCGATGAACTGCCCGGGCCACGTGCAGATCTTCAACTCCGACCTGCGCAGCTACCGCGACCTGCCGATCCGTTACGGCGAGTTCGGCGGCTGCCATCGCAACGAGCCGTCCGGCGCGCTGCACGGCATCATGCGCGTGCGCGCCTTCACCCAGGACGACGGGCACATCTTCTGCACCGAGGACCAGATCGAGCCCGAAGTGACGGCGTTCCATCGGCAGGCGATGCAGGTGTACGCGGACTTCGGCTTCAGCGACATCGCGCTGAAGATCGCGCTGCGTCCGGAGAAGCGGCTCGGCTCCGACGAGGTCTGGGACAGGGCCGAGGAGGCGTTGCGCGCCGCGCTGCGCAGCGCCGGCGTCGGCTGGGAAGAGCTACCGGGCGAGGGCGCCTTCTACGGTCCGAAGATCGAGTACCACATGAAGGACTCGATCGGCCGCGCCTGGCAGGTCGGCACCATGCAGGTCGACTTCATGATGCCGCAGCGGCTCGGCGCCGAGTACGTCGACGAGCACTCGCAGCGCCGCCATCCGGTGATGCTGCACCGGGCGATCGTGGGCTCGATGGAGCGCTTCATCGGCATCCTGATCGAGCACCACGCCGGCAACCTGCCGCCGTGGCTGGCGCCGGTGCAGGCGGCGGTCCTCAACATCACCGACGCCCAGGCCGACTATGCCCGGGGGGTGGCGCAAGCCCTTGTAGACAAAGGCTTCCGTGCGCAGGCGGATTTGCGCAACGAGAAGATCGGCTATAAAATCCGCGAGCATACGCTGCAGAAGGTGCCCTACCTGCTCGTGGTCGGTGACCGCGAGAAGGAGACGGGCGCCGTTTCTGTGCGCACTCGCTCGGGCGAGGACCTCGGCAGCCTGCCGCTGCCGGCCTTCGTCGAGCGGCTGAGTGCGGAAGCCGGCCCCGCTCGCTCGGGCGGCACCGCAGACTGAAACCCGCTGGGAGGACGCAGTATCGCCACCACCGACAACAAGGCCACCCGCCGGAATCACGAGATCCGTGTTCCGCGAGTGCGCGTGATCGGCGCCGACGGGGAACAGGTCGGCATCCTGTCCCGCGACGAGGCGCTGAGGATGGCCGAGGACGCGGGCATGGATCTGGTCGAGATCCAGCCGAACGCCGAGCCGCCGGTCTGCCGCATCATGGACTTCGGCAAGTTCAAGTTCGAGCAGCAGAAGAAGGCGCAGGCGGCGAAGAAGAAGCAGAAGCAGGTCGAGATCAAGGAGCTGAAGTTCCGTCCCACGACGGACGTCGGCGACTACCAGATCAAGCTGCGCAACATGCTTCGCTTCCTCGAGGAAGGCGACAAGGTCAAGGTCACCATCCGCTTCCGCGGCCGCGAAATGTCGCATCAGGAACTCGGCCACAACCTGGCCCAGCGCATCCAGGCGGATGTGGGCGAGGAGGGCGTGGTCGAGCAGTTCCCGCGGCTCGAGGGGCGGCAGATGGTGATGATGATCGCCCCCAAGAAGAAGAGTTGATTCCGGCCGGGAGCGTCGGCTCGCGACAGAAGCGGAGTGGTGCGACTCCCGTGCGGCCCGTCGCGTGCCCCTCTCCCGCCGACGGGAGAGGGCGAGCCGCGAAGTGACGCGAGATGCGTCGAAGCGCATCTCGCGCCGACGGGATCAAGGCGTGAGGGGCAGGTTTGCGTCGAGGGCCGGGTTTCCCGCTTGCGCGAGCCGGCCCGCTTCCGATCGGGTAGACTAGGCGGCCCTGCGGCGCCTTTCGGCCCGCAGAGGAAGCCGGTTTCGCCCGCAAGGGCATCCCGCCGGCCGCGGAGGCGGCCGGCGGCGCAGCAAGGATCCGCTCCGGCGGATCCACAAGCCGGTTCGGGCAGGGATGGAAAGCGCGGCTGCGGCCGTCGCCCGGATCAGTCCAATAACCGTCGTTGGAGCATCGACATGCCCAAGATCAAGACCAACCGGGCCGCCGCCAAGCGGTTCCGCAAGACCGCCTCCGGCAAGTTCAAGGCCGGCCACGCCTTCAAGTCGCACATCCTCACCAAGAAGGCGACCAAGCGTAAGCGCGCCCTGCGCGCCCCCAACCACGTGCGCGAGTGCGACCAGAAGAGCGTCGCGCGCATGCTGCCCTACCTGTAAGACGAGGAGGTCACCACCATGGCTCGTGTCAAGCGTGGCGTAACCGCCCGTCGTCGTCACAAGAAGATCATCGGCCAGGCCAAGGGCTACTACAACGCGCGCCGCAAGGTCCTGCGCGTCGCCAAGCAGGCCGTCACCAAGGCCGGCCAGTACGCCTACATCGGCCGCAAGCAGCGCAAGCGCCAGTTCCGCGCGCTGTGGATCGTGCGCATCAACGCCGCGGCCCGCCAGTTCGGCCTGTCCTACAGCCGGCTGATCAACGGCCTGGCCAAGGCGCAGGTCGCGGTCGACCGCAAGGTGCTGGCCGACCTTGCGGTGCACGACCTCAAGGCGTTCGGCGCGCTCGCCGAGAAAGCGAAGGCCAGCCTGGCCGCGTAATCCGACGCAGGCGCTTCATGCGCCGGCCGCGCGCCGGCGCAGCGGATCACGTGGGGAGCGGGCCGGTCTCGCTCCCCACGCCGTTTCTGCTGGGCACGATTTGACCCGGAAAGGGCGATGGACGCACTCGCAACCCGCATCGAAGAAGCGCTGGCCGCGATCGCCGGCGTCGACAGCCTGGACGCGCTGGAGGCGCAGCGCGTGGCCCTGCTCGGCAAGAGCGGTTTCATCACCGAACAGTTGAAGCAGTTGGGCGCGTTGCCGCCGGAGCAGCGTAAGGCGCGCGGCGCCGAGCTCAACCGCGCCCGCGACCGCCTTGCGGAAGCGATCGCCGCACGCAGGCAGATGCTGGAAGAGGCTGCCTTCGCGCAGCGCCTCGCTTCCGAGCGGCTGGACGTGACCCTGCCGGGCCGGCGCGGCGAGCGCGGCGGCATCCATCCGCTCACGCGCACGCTGGAGCGCATCGCCGCGATCTTCGCGCGGCTCGGCTACCAGCGCGCCGACGGCCCCGAGATCGAGGACGACTGGCACAACTTCGAGGCGCTGAACTTCCCGCCGCACCATCCCGCGCGGGCGATGCACGACACCTTCTACTTCGGCGACGGGCGCCTGTTGCGCACGCACACCTCGCCGGTGCAGGTGCGCGCGATGCAGGGCCGGCAGCCGCCGATCCGCATCATCGCGCCCGGCAAGGTCTACCGCAGCGATTCCGACCAGACGCATTCGCCGATGTTCCACCAGATCGAGGGCCTGCTGGTCGACGAAACCTCCAGCTTCGCCGACCTGAAGGGCACGCTGGCGGAATTCATCCGCGCCTTCTTCGAGCGCGACTTCGAGATGCGCTTCCGTCCGAGCTACTTCCCGTTCACCGAGCCGTCCGCGGAGGTCGACATCCGCTGGGACGCGGCCGACGGCAGCGAGCGCTGGCTGGAGGTGCTCGGCTGCGGCATGGTGCATCCGAACGTGCTGCGCAACTGCGGCATCGATCCGGAGCGCTACACCGGCTTCGCGTTCGGCCTCGGCATCGAGCGCTTCGCCATGCTGCGCTACGGCGTCGGCGACCTGCGCGCGTTCTTCGAGAACGACCTGCGCTTCCTGCGGCAGTTCGCCTGATGGCGCGGGACGCGGCACTCGGGACGCGGGGCTCGACGGGACGCGGACGCGTCGCCGGCTCCGGTCCTGTCCGGATGCCTCCGTTCTCGTGCGCCACCGTTGGAGTCGACGCCATGACACGCCTGCTCGACGATTGCCGGAAAACGTCGTGCTTCCCGAAAACGCGGAAAGCGGCATGCCGCGTGCCGCACACGAGGGCGTGCCGCCTCGCCCGAGTCCCGAGTCCCGAGTTCCGAGTCCCGCGGAGTACGCCGTGAAATTCAGCGAGAACTGGCTGCGCGAACTGGTGGATGTGCCGGCGGACCGCGCGGCGCTGGTCGAACGGCTCACCATGTCCGGCCTCGAGGTCGAATCGGTGAGCGCGCTCGGCGGCGGCCTGGACGGCGTGGTCGTGGCCGAGATCGTCGAGGCGCGGCCGCATCCCGACGCCGACCGTCTGCGCGTGTGCGCGGTGCATGTGGGGCAGGGCGCGCCGCTGCAGATCGTCTGCGGCGCGCCCAATGCGCGTCCTGGCCTGAAGGCGCCGCTGGCCACGATCGGCGCGCGGTTGCCGGACGGCGTGGCGATCCGGGCCGCCAGGCTGCGCGGCGTGGAATCGCAGGGCATGCTGTGCTCGGCAAAGGAGCTCGGCCTCGACGCCGACGCCTCCGGCCTGCTGGAGCTGCCGGCTGACGCGCCGGTCGGCACCCCGCTGGCGCGCTACCTCGGCCTGCCCGATGCCAGCATCGAGCTGAAGCTGACCCCGAACCGCCCCGACTGTCTCGGCATGCTCGGCCTGGCCTACGATGTCGCCGCGCAGTTCGGCGGCGCGGTGCGCCCGCCGCGCATCGAGCCGGTGGCGTCCGCCGCCGACGCGACGCGCGGCATCCGGCTCGAGGCCGGCGCCGACTGCCCGCGCTACCTCGGCCGCGTGATCGCCGGCATCGATCCCGCCGCGCCGACGCCGCTGTGGATGGCCGAGCGCCTGCGCCGCGCGGGCCTGCGGCCGATCGCGGCGGTGGTCGACGTCACCAACTACGTGATGCTGGAGCTGGGCCAGCCGTTGCATGCGTTCGACGACGACAAGCTCGACGGCGACATCGTGGTGCGCCGCGCGCGTCCCGGCGAGACGCTGACCCTGCTGGACGGCACCGAAGCGAAGCTCGACGAGGGCTTCCTGCTGATCGCCGACGAAGCGCGGCCGTTGGCGCTGGCCGGCGTGATGGGCGGGATGGCCTCGCGCGTCACCGGCGACACGCGCAACGTGTTCCTGGAGAGCGCGCACTTCGCGCCGCCGGCGATCATGGGTCGGGCGCGCCGCCTCGGTCTCAGCAGCGATGCGGCGCACCGTTTCGAGCGCGGCGTCGATCCGGAGCTGCCGCGCCTCGCGCTGGAGCGCGCCACCGCGTTGCTGCTGTCGATCGCCGGCGGCACCGCAGGGCCGGTCTGCAGCGCCGAGCGCGCGCAGGACCTGCCTTCGCGCCCATCGGTGCGCCTGCGCCGCGCGCGGCTGACGCGCGTGCTCGGTGTCGCGGTGGCGGACGCCGAGGTGGCGCGCATGCTGACCGCGCTGGGCATGACCGTGGCGGCCGACGACGACGGCTGGCGCGTCACGCCGCCCAGCCGCCGCTTCGACATCGAACGCGAGGAAGACCTGATCGAGGAAGTCGCGCGCGTCCACGGCTATGCGCGCATCCCCGCCCGCCTGCCCGCGGGCGCGTTCGCGCTGGCGCCGGAGAGCGAAGCGCGGCTGCCGGAGGCGGCGCTGCGCGAACAGATGGCCGCGCGCGGTTACCAGGAGGCGATCTGCTATGCCTTCGTCGGTGCCGACCTGCTGCGGACTTGGGGGCTGGAGGACGGCGCGGTCGCGTTGGCCAACCCCCTGTCGGCCGACCTGGCGGTGATGCGCACCTCGCTGCTGCCGGGCCTGGTGCAGGCGTTGGCGCTCAACCGCAACCGCCAGCAGGCGCGCGTGCGGCTGTTTGAAATCGGTCGCAGTTTCCTCGCCGGGAACGGGGCACCGTTGGAGACGGCGCGGGTCGCTGCGGTGGCCTGCGGGGAGGCGGCGGCCGAACAATGGGGAGAGCCGGCCCGCGCCTCGGATTTCTTCGATCTCAAGGGGGATTTGCAGTCGCTGTGCGCGCTGGGCGGCGAGCCGGGCGCATGGCGCTACGACACCGAAGGGCTGCCGGCCTGGCTGCACCCCGGTCGCGGCGCGCGCGTGCTGCGCGACGGCAGGCCGGTGGGCCATGTCGGCGCGTTGCATCCGCGTCTGGCCAAGGCGCTGGACCTGGGAGGCGACGTCTACGCGTTCGAGGTGGAACTGGAGGCGTTGGCGCAGCGTCGCGTGCCGCGTGCCGAGCCGGTTTCGCGCTTCCCGATGGTGCGCCGCGACATCGCCGTGGAGCTGCCCGAGGAGGTGGCCTGGGATACGCTCGAGGCCACGGTGCGCCGCGCGGTGGGAGCGCAGCTCGCGGACTTGTTCGTGTTCGACCGCTACAGCGGCCCGGGTTTGGGCGATGGACGAAAGAGTGTCGCTATGGGCTTGATTTTGCAGGATCGTTCCCGCACGCTTACGGACGAAGACGCGGATCGCTGTGTGGCTTCGGCGGTCGCCGCGCTGGAACGCGAATGCAGGGCGAAGTTGCGAGGCTGACATGGCGCTGACCAAGGCGGAAATGGCTGAACGTCTGTTCGTGGACGTCGGCCTGAACAAGCGCGAGGCCAAGGAATTCGTCGACGCGTTCTTCGAGGTCGTGCGCGAGGCGCTGGAACGGGGGGAGCAGGTCAAGCTGTCGGGGTTCGGCAACTTCGACCTGCGCCAGAAGAATCAGCGTCCCGGTCGTAACCCCAAGACGGGCGAGGAGATTCCGATCTCCGCCCGGCGCGTGGTCACGTTCCGTCCGGGACAGAAACTCAAGGTGCGGGTCGAGGCCTATGCTGGATCAGGGGAGTAACAGCGAGCTGCCGGCGATCCCGGCCAAGCGCTACTTCACCATCGGCGAGGTCAGCGAGCTGTGCGGGGTGAAGCCGCACGTGCTGCGCTACTGGGAACAGGAATTCCCGGCGCTGAAACCGGTGAAGCGGCGCGGCAACCGGCGCTACTACCAGCGCCACGACGTGCTGATGATCCGGCAGATCCGCTCGCTGCTGTACGAGCAGGGCTTCACCATCACCGGCGCGCGCCAGCGCCTGGAAGGCGCGCAGGCGCGCGTGGAAGCCAGCATTTCCAACCAGATCGTGCGCCAGGTGCGCATGGAGCTGGAGGAAGTGCTGCAGATCCTGCGCCGCTGAGCTTCAAGCAGAGGCCGCAAAGCTGCTAGACTTGCCGCTCCCGCAAGCCGCTGTCGGGGCGTAGCGCAGCCTGGTAGCGCACCACAATGGGGTTGTGGGGGTCGCGAGTTCGAATCTCGCCGCCCCGACCAATCGCGGCTTGCCGTTTCCCGCTCCGGCGCCCTCGTGGCGCCGGATGCGTTTCCGGAATCCGCCATGAGCGCCGAGCGACGCACGCTGTACCCCGAGATCGAACCCTACGACAGCGGCTTCCTCAAGGTCTCGGATCTGCACACGCTCTACTACGAGCAGTGCGGCAATCCGGCCGGCAAGCCGGTGGTGTTCCTGCACGGCGGCCCGGGCGGCGGCACCAATGCGAAGTGCCGGCGCTTCTTCGACCCGGCCGCGTACCGCATCGTGCTGTTCGACCAGCGCGGCTGCGGGCGCTCCACGCCGCACGCCGAGCTGACCGACAACACCACCTGGCACCTGGTCGCCGACATCGAGCGCCTGCGCGAGCACCTCGGCATCGCGCGCTGGCAGGTGTTCGGCGGCTCCTGGGGCTCGACGCTGGCGCTGGCCTACGCGGAAACCCACCCCGAGCGCGTCACCGAGCTGGTGCTGCGCGGCATCTTCATGCTGCGGCGCTGGGAACTGGAGTGGTTCTACCAGAAGGGCTGCGACGCGCTCTATCCGGACGCGTGGGAACAGTACCTCGCGCCGATCCCGCCGGGCGAACGCGGCGACCTGATGGGGGCCTACCACCGCCGCCTGACCCACGCCGATCCCGCCGTGCGGCTGGAGGCGGCGCGCGCCTGGTCGATGTGGGAGGGCGCGACCAGTTTCCTGCTGCAGGACCCGGACTTCATCGAGGCCAGCGGCCACGACGAGTTCGCCCTCGCTTTCGCGCGCATCGAGTGCCACTACTTCGTGCACGGCGGTTTTTTCGAGGAGGACGGCCAGCTGCTGCGCGACGTGCACCGCCTGCGCCGCATCCCGGCGGTGATCGTGCAGGGGCGCTACGACGTGGTCTGCCCGCTGCGCAGTGCCTGGGACCTGCACCGCGCCTGGCCGGAAGCCGAACTGAAGATCGTGGCGGATGCCGGGCACTCGGCGTTCGAGCCGGGTATCACTCACGAACTGGTCGAAGCCACCGACCGTTTCCGCGGCTGAACCCGGCCTGCCGGAGACGCGTCGCCCGCGCGCCGCGGGCGGGTGGGGCGCACCCGTCCGCAGGTTTTCCGCCGGATCAGGCGGCCGCCGCCTTGACCGGCGTCGCGGCGTCCTGGCGCGGCCCCTCGCGCAGCGCCTGGCGCACGTGCGCGATGATCAGGTCGACCTCTTCGCCGCCGATGTCGAAGTGCGGCGTGAAGCGCAGCGAGTTGGCGCCGCCGTGGATCACGCCGATGCCGCGCTCGCGCAGGTACTCCTCGATGCTGCCGGCGCCGTAGCACTTGAACACCGGCGCCAGCTCGCAGGAGAACAGCAGGCCGGTGCCCTGCACCTTGGTGATCAGGCCGCCCAGCTCGTCCTTCAGCCTGCCGAGCTTGTCGACGAACTCGCGACCGCGCGCGCGGATGTTGGCGCGTACCTCGGGGGTGAGCATGCCGAGCACCGCGCAGGCCACTTCCAGCGCGCGCGGATTGGTGGTCATGGTGTTGCCGTAGATGCCCTTGCGGTACAGCGCGGCGGCGCGCGCGTTGACCGCCAGCACCGACAGCGGGTACTGGCCCGCGTTCAGCGCCTTCGAATAGGTCTCGAGGTCCGGCGCTTCCAGGCCCTCGAAGCCCGGATAGTCGACGATCGACAGCACGCCATGCGCGCGCAGGCCGGCCTGGATCGAGTCCACCAGCAGCAGCGTGCCGTGCGCCTGGGTGAGTTCGCGCGCGGCCCGGTAGAACTCCGGCGTGACGGCGCGGCCCGGATCGCCTTCGCCCATCACCGGCTCGAGGAACATCGCCTCGATGAACCAGCCCTGCTTGTCCGCCTCCGCGAACGCGGCGCGCAGCTGCTCGACGCTGTAGGGCTCGACGGTGATCAGCGTGTCCTCGTGGCGGAAGCTGGCGAGGTGCTGCTGGTAGGTCTTGCGCGAGGAGTCCGAATAGATCGCCGGACGCTCGGTGCGGCCGTGGAACGCGCCCTTGACCGCCAGGCGCTTGATCGTGCGGCCGGCATGGCGCGCGCCCGGCTCGGTCATCAGCCTGGCGTTGACGTCGGCGAAGCGGCCGGCCAGCGACACCGACTCCGAGCCGGAGTTGAGGCAGAGGAACTGCACGTACGGGCAGCCGCCGCGGGTGTGGCCGATCTCGCGGCGCACCGCCTCGCTGAAGCGCAGCTGGGCGAGATTCGGCGTCATCACGTTGGCCATCGGCGCCGGCTTCGCCATCGCTTCCAGCACCGGCTGCGGCGTATGGCCGAAGCCGAGCATGCCGTAGCCGCCGCTGTCGTGGATCACCGCGCCCTTCAGGGTGACGATCCAGGGGCCGCGCGCGGCCAGCGCCACGTACGGGTTGACCGCGTCGTCGGGATAGAAATTGACGAAGCCGGCCTGCACGCGGCGGATCTGTTCCTGCTCTTCGAGGGCGAGGAAGTCGGCCATCGACGCGCGCAGCCCGCGGTGCAGCGCGTAGGCATCCTCGATGGCCCCGGCCAGCGCGGCGTCGCGCGCGACGAAGCGCTCGACCGTGGCGTCGTCCAGACCGGGAGTCCGGATGCGGCCGCCGCAGGCGCGCATCTCTTTCAGTTTGTCGATCGGGCCCATCGCTCCTCCTCCTGCCTTCCGGCGCGCCCGCGGCGCCGCCGGAATTTCGTAACTCGTTATGGGTAAAGAAAAATACGGCTCAGGATAGCACAGGGGGCAGGGCCGCGGTACCCCGAGTGACGGCTGTCACGAGCGGGCGGTGATGCCAGCGACTGCCTGTGCCGGTATGCGCGACCGAGCATGCGTGCTGCAGGCGGCGCGGCGCCGGCGCCGCGTTCGCCATCGCTAGTCCCATGCGTCCGCCCGCCTGCGAGGCAGGGGCGCGTTGGCGCGTATCATGCGCGGATGCCCTCGAAGGAGGCTGCGGGATGTTCTTCGAAGTCGCTCCCGATTCGGTGATCGGCAACGCATGCGCCACCGGCCGCGATCCGCGCCTGTCGCGCTGGATCCCGGCGGTGATGCTGGTGTGGACGTTCTGGATCTTCGCCACGCCGCTGTTCGACGGCGGCGACCGCCCCTGGCTGGTGCCGACGCTGGCGTCGTTCCCGGTGTTCCTGTGGCTGTATTTCCGCGCCTACTACCGCAGCGTCGCCGAGGTCCACTGGAGCGCCTACGGCATCGCCGCGCTCGGCTTCATCATCACGCCGGTCAATCCGGGCGGCCAGGGCTACGTGGTCTACGCCTGCGCGTTCATGGCCTTCACCGGGCGCACGCCGTGGATGTCGGTGCGCCGCATGCTGGCGATGCTGGCGCTGTACGCGCTGGAATGCGCGTGGCTGGGCACGCACTGGGTCTTCATCGTCAGTTCGGTGCTGGTGGGCTTCGCGATCGGCCTGTTGAACGTGATGTTCCGCCGCAACCAGCAGCAGAACGCCGAGCTGCGCCTGTCGCACGAGGAGGTGCGCCGGCTGGCGGCGATGGCCGAGCGCGAGCGCATCGGCCGCGACCTGCACGACCTGCTCGGGCACACGCTGTCGCTGGTGGCGCTGAAGTCGGAGCTGGCCGGCAAGCTGCTGGAGCGCGACCCGGCGGCGGCCCTGCAGGAAGTGCGCGAGGTCGAGCGCGTCGCGCGCGACGCGCTGGCGCAGGTGCGCCGCGCGGTGACCGGCATCCGTGCCGCCAGCCTGGCCGCCGAACTCGCCTCGGCGCGGCTGCTGCTGGAATCCGCCAATATCCGCCTGGACTACTGCGGCGAGGATCTCGCGCTGCCGGCGGACATCGAGAACTGCCTGGCGCTGGTGTTGCGCGAGGCGGCGACCAACGTGCATCGCCATGCCAACGCGCATCGCGTCGAGGTCACCGTGGCGCGCGACGGTGACGCGGTGGCGATGAGCGTGCGCGACGACGGCTGCGGCGGCGTCGACGCCAAGGGCAACGGCCTGTGCGGCATGGCCGAGCGCCTGAGCGCGCTGGGCGGGTCGCTGCTGATCAGCTCGCCGCCGGGCGCGGGCACCAGGCTGGATGTGCGCGTGCCGCTGCGTGCGCAGGGTTCCGAGGCGTCCGCATCCGCGGCGCGCGAATCCGCGCCGAGGGTGCCGAGAATCGCGCAGCAGGCGGCGCATTGAGCCGCGTGGAACGACGCCTTAAGGTGCCGGCCTTTCCCTGCGGAGACCGCGACGCATGATTCGCGTGCTGCTCGCCGAAGACCAGGCCATGGTGCGCGGCGCGCTGGCGGCGCTGCTGCGGCTGGAATCGGACATCGAGGTGGTCGGCAGCGCGGCCGACGGCGAAACCGCGTGGCGGGAGTTGCAGCGTCTGGTGCCGGACGTGCTGGTCACCGACATCGAGATGCCGGGCCTGACCGGCCTCGAGCTCGCCCAGCGCGTGCAGCGCCACGAGCTGCCGATCAAGGTGGTGATCGTCACCACCTTCGCCCGCCCCGGCTTCCTGCGCCGCGCGCTCGACGCCGGCGTGTCCGGCTACCTGCTGAAGGATGCGCCGGCGGAACAACTGGCCGAGGCGCTGCGCCGCGTGCACCGCGGCGGCCGCGCCATCGACCCGCAGTTGGCGCTGGAAGCCTGGTCGGACGCCGATCCGCTGAACGACCGCGAGCGCCAGGTGCTGCGCCTGGCCGGCGAAGGCATGTCGGCGGGCGACATCGCCGAGCGTCTCAACCTCTCGCACGGCACCGTGCGCAACTACCTGTCGGAGGCGATCGGCAAGCTCGGCGCCGGCAACCGCATCGAGGCCTACCGCATCGCCCGGCAGAAAGGCTGGCTGTAAGGGGAGAGGGCGCCCGGGGGTGAGCGGGCCACGGGCCGCGTGTACGCTATCCCGTCTCCCGTCTCCCGTCTCCCGTCTCGTGAAGAAATCCGACTTCCACTACGACCTGCCGGCCGAGCTGATCGCGCAGGCGCCGCTGCCCGAGCGTTCCGCCAGCCGTCTGCTGGTGCTGGATGCGGCCGCGCGCGCCTGGCAGGACCGCACGATGCGCGAGCTGCCGCAACTGCTGCGGCCGGGCGACCTGCTGGTGTTCAACGACACCCGCGTGCTGCCGGCGCGGCTGCACGGGCGCAAGGAAAGCGGCGGCGCGGTGGAGATCCTGATCGAGCGGGTCACCGGCGCGCGGGAAGCGCGCGCGCAGCTCGGCGTCAGCAAGAAGCCGAGGCCGGGCGGCCGCATCCTGCTGGGCGACGGCAGCGTGGTCACCGTGCTCGGCCGCGACGGCGAGTTCTTCCTGCTGCGTTTCGAGGGCGAGGAGCCGCTGGAACGGCTGCTGCTGCGGCTGGGCCGCATGCCGCTGCCGCCGTACATCGCGCGCGAGGCGGACGCCGCCGATGCCGAGCGCTACCAGACCGTGTTCGCGCGCGAGCCGGGCGCCGTCGCCGCGCCGACCGCCGGACTGCATTTCGACGCTCCGCTGCTGGACGCGCTGCGCGCGCGCGGCATCGAGTCCGGCTACGTCACGCTGCACGTCGGCGCCGGCACCTTCCAGCCGGTGCGCGTCGAGCGCATCGAAGACCACGTGATGCACCGCGAGTGGCTGAACGTGGGCGCCGAGCTGGTGGAGAAGGTCCGCCGCACGCGCGCGCGCGGCGGACGCGTGGTCGCGGTCGGCACCACCGTGGTGCGCGCGCTGGAGAGCGCCAGCCGTGGCGGCGAGCTGCGGCCGTTCGCCGGCGAGACCGCGATCTTCATCTTCCCCGGCTACCGCATCCGCAGCATCGACGGCCTGATCACCAATTTCCATCTGCCGGAGTCGACCCTGCTGATGCTGGTCTCGGCGCTGGCCGGGCGCGAGCTGATCCTCGACGCCTACCGCCACGCCGTCGAGCAGCGCTACCGCTTCTTCTCCTATGGCGACGCGATGTTGATCTGGCCGGGAGACGGGAAGGGGGAGACGGGAAGCGGAAAAGGGGGCGGCGCGTGACCGTGCCGGCTTTCCGCGAAGACTTGCGCCGGCACCCCGATCCGGCATCCTAGCCGCGGTCTCCCGTCTCCCGGCTCCCGATGCAATTCGACCTTCTCGCCACCGATGGCGCCGCCCGCCGCGGCCGCCTGACCTTCCCGCGCGGCACGATCGAGACGCCGGCGTTCATGCCGGTCGGCACCTACGGCTCGGTCAAGGCGATGACGCCGCGCGACCTGCGCGAGGTCGGTGCGGAGATCATCCTCGGCAACACCTTCCATCTGTGGCTGCGCCCGGGCTTGGACGTGATCGGCGCATTCGGCGGCCTGCACCGCTTCATCGGCTGGGACGGGCCGATCCTCACCGACTCCGGCGGCTTCCAGGTGTTCAGCCTGGCGCACAAGCGCAAGATCACCGAGGAGGGCGTCGCCTTCGCCTCGCCGGTGGACGGCGCGCGCGTGTTCCTCTCGCCGGAAGAATCGATGCGCATCCAGCGCGTGCTCGATTCCGACATCGCGATGATCTTCGACGAGTGCACGCCCTACCTGATCGACGGCGCGCCGGCCAGCGAAGCCGAGGCGCGCCGCTCGATGGAGCTGTCGCTGCGCTGGGCCGAGCGTTCGCGCCTCGCCTTCGACGCGCTGGGCAATCCCAACGCGCTGTTCGGCATCGTGCAGGGCGGCGTGCACGAGGAGCTGCGCCGGCGCTCGGCGGAGGGCCTGTGCGCGATCGGCTTCGACGGCTACGCGGTCGGCGGCCTCGCCGTCGGCGAGCCGGAGGAGGCGCGCAACCGCACGCTCGACGCCACCGTGCCGCTGCTGCCCGCGGAGCGTCCGCGCTACCTGATGGGCGTCGGCCGGCCGCAGGACATCGTCGAGGCCGTGCGCCGCGGCATCGACATGTTCGACTGCGTGATGCCGACCCGCAACGCGCGCAACGGCTTCCTGTTCACCCGCCGCGGCACGCTGCGCATCCGCAACGCGAAGTACGAACGCGATACCCGCCCGATCGAGGAGGGCTGTACCTGCTACGCCTGCCGTTCCGGCTTCTCGCGCGCGTATCTTCGCCACCTCGACCGCTGCAACGAGATCCTCGGCGCGCAGCTCGCCACCATCCACAACCTGCACCACTACCAGCGGCTGATGGCCGACCTGCGCGCGGCGATCGCCGCGGGCACGCTGGAGGACTTCGCCGCGGCCTTCCACGCGGGACTCGCCGCCGGCGTCGATTGACGGACGCGGGGAACCGGCAGGCCCGGCGGCGGTCTCCGTCTGCGCCGCCCCGGCCATGCACGGGTCTTGCCCCCATGGCATAATCCGCGATCTTTTGGTAGGCGGGCCGAAATTCCTCAGGCCGCGCCGCAACTTGCGAGTGACGACATGAGCTTCTTCATCTCCGACGCCTACGCCCAGGCAGCGGGCGGCGCCGCCGCGCAGAACCCGCTGATCTCGTTCCTGCCGCTGATCATCCTGTTCGGCATCTTCTACTTCATGCTGATCCGGCCGCAGATGAAGCGCGCCAAGGAGCACCGCTCGATGGTCGCGGCGCTGGCCAAGGGCGACGAGGTGGTCACCAACGGCGGTCTCGCCGGCCGCGTCGACGAGCTGGGCGACAGCTTCGTCACGCTGGAAATCGCGCCCGGCGTCAAGGTGAAGCTGCAGAAGCAGGCGATCTCGCAGGTGTTGCCGAAGGGCACCCTCAAGTCCTCCTGAGCGGCAGGCCTGAGGAACGGGGCTTTGTTGAACGGTGCGGCCGGGAGTGGCCGCTGCCTTGATGCTCGCGATCACGGACGATCGCAAAGGACCCAGAGATGACCGATTTTCCCCGCTGGAAGTACGCGCTGGTCGCGATCGTGCTGCTGCTGGGCGTGCTCTACGCCCTGCCCAACCTGTATCCGCCGCAGCCGGCCGTGCAGATCTCCGCCAACCGCGGCGCCACTGTCGACCAGGCGCTGCAGGACAAGGTGCAGGGCGCGCTGCGCAAGGACGGCATCGCCTTCCAGTCGGCGGAACTCGGCGCCGACCGCCTGCTGGTGCGCTTCGCCAACACCGAGGTGCAACTGCGCGCTTCCGACGTGCTGAGGCAGGCGCTGGGCGACCAGTACGTGGTCGCGCTGAACCTCGCCTCGACCGTGCCGTCGTGGCTGCGCGCGATCGGCGCCAACGCCATGCCGCTCGGCCTCGACCTGCAGGGCGGCGTGCACTTCCTGATGGAGGTCGACCAGAAGGCGGTGCTGGACAAGCAGCAGCAGCGCTACGTCGACGACATCCGAGCGTTGCTGCGCGACAAGGGCGTCCGCTACCTGTCGGTGGAGCGCGGCGCGCAGGGCGTGGTCGCCACGCTGCGTTCGGACGCCGACCGCGAGCGGGCGGCGACGCTGATCGTCGGCGAGATGCCGGACCTCACCGTCGAGAACGGCGCGGTCGCCAACGACGCCTACGCGCTGAACATCGCGATCAAGCCGGACAAGCTGCGCGAGATCGCGCAGAACATCATCAAGCAGAACCTCGGCACGCTGCGCAACCGCGTCAACGCGCTGGGCGTGTCCGAGCCGATCATCCAGCAGCAGGGCGACAGCCGCATCGTCGTCGAGCTGGCCGGCGTGCAGGACACCGCCGAGGCGAAGAAGATCCTCGGCGCCACCGCCACGCTGGAATACCGCGCCGGCATCGCCGGCCCCGGCGATCCGCGCACCACCGACGCGGTGCGCAACGGCAACGTGCCGCCGGAGGCGCGCCTGTACTACGGCCGCAACGGCGAGCCCTACCTGCTCAGCAAGAAGGTGATCGTCACCGGCGACGAGCTGGCCGACGCCGCGTCCGGCTTCGACCAGCAGACCGGCTCGCCCAAGGTCGACGTGACGCTGAATGCGGCCGGCGCGAAGAAGATGCTGGACTTCACCACCGACAACGTCGGCAAGCCGATGGCGGTGGTGTACATCGAGCGCACCCCGGAGACCAAGATCGTCGACGGCAAGGAAGTGCGCACCACCAAGATCACCGAGCAGGTGATCAGCTACGCCACCGTGCAGGGCGTGTTCAGCAAGCAGTTCCAGACCACCGGCCTCGCCAGTCCGAAGGAAGCCTCCGAGCTGGCGCTGCTGCTGAAGGCCGGCTCGCTGGCCGCGCCGATGGACATCGTCGAGGAGCGCGTGATCGGCCCCAGCCTCGGCCAGGACAACATCCGCAAGGGCGAGCAGTCGGTACTGCTCGGCCTCGGCGCGGTGCTGCTCGCCGCGGCGCTGTATTACAAGCTGTTCGGCCTGGTCGCCGACATCGCACTGTTCTTCAACCTGGTGCTGCTGCTGGCGGTGATGTCGATGATCGGCGTCACCCTGACCATGCCCGGCATCGCCGGCATCGTGCTGACGCTGGGTATGGCGATCGACGCCAACGTGCTGATCTGCGAACGCGTGCGCGAGGAACTGCGCAACGGCTCGACGCCGCTGGCCTCGATCCGCGCCGGCTACGACAAGGCCTGGGCGACCATTCTCGACGCCAACGTCACCCATCTGATCGCCGCGTTCGGCCTGATGACGCTGGGTTCCGGCCCGATCAAGGGCTTCGGCGTGACGCTGTTCATCGGCATCCTGACCTCGATGTTCACCTCGGTCACCGTCACGCACGCGATCACCGCGCTGTTGCACGGCGGCCGCAAGCTGAAGACGCTGTCGGTGTAAGGGTTTTGTCGCATCGTGCGGCCATGGACGGCCGCTTTGCCCGGACTCGGACTTCCGCATAGAGACACCTGCATGGAAATCTTCAACCCGAACAGCAACATCGACTTCCTCGGCTGGCGCCGCGTCAGCGTCACCATCTCGGCGATCCTGATGATCGCCTCGGTGGTGCTGATCTTCACCCGCGGCCTGAACTACGGCCTCGACTTCACCGGCGGCGTGGTGGTCGAGGTCGAGTACGCGCAGCCGGTGGACGTCGGCGAGGTGCGCCAGGCGCTGTCCGCCGGCGGCTTCGAGAACGCGGTGGTGCAGAGCCTCGGCGGCACCCGCCAGCTGGCCATCCGCCTGCAGCCGAAGGGCGACCAGAAGAATGCCGACAAGGTCGCCGGCGACGTGGTCGCCGCGCTGAAGGCGAAGCGCGCCGACGTCAAGCTGCAGCGCCACGACTTCGTCGGCCCGCAGGTCGGCGAGGAGCTGCGCACCGGCGGCGTGGTCGCGGTGATCTTCGTGATCATCGGCATCATGATCTATCTCGGCCTGCGTTTCGAGAAACGCTTCGCGCTGGCGGCGCTGGCCAGCGAGGTGCACGACACCGTGCTGACCGTCGGCGTGTTCGCGCTGGTGCAGCGCGAGTTCGATCTGACGGTGCTGGCCTCGGTGCTGGCGGTGGTCGGCTACTCGATCAACGACAAGGTGGTCGTGTTCGACCGCGTGCGCGAGCTGTTCCGCTCCTCGCGCAAGGCCGATCCGGAGCAGATCCTCAACCGCGCGATCAACTCCACCCTCTCGCGCACGATCATCACCTCGCTGTTCACCGGCATCACCATGGCGGCGCTGTACTTCTTCGGCGGCCCGGTGGTGCACGGCTTCGCCATCACCATGCTGATCGGCATCCTGATCGGCACGCTGTCGTCGATCTTCTTCGCCAACCCGATCCTGCTGTGGCTGGGCGTGTCGAAGAAGGACCTGATGCCGGTGACGCGCGAGAATCCGGAGCTGGCGCGCCGGCCCTGAACGGCGCGTTGCGCGGTCTCGAAAACGCGGACGGCCCGGAGCGATCCGGGCCGTTTCGTTTTGCAGGGCAGAGCGGCCGTGGCCGCGACCCGGGGCAACCGGTCGCGGCCACGGCCGCTCCTGCGCAAGCGAGGTTGGCGGGGACCGAGCGGCGTCCCGTCGACGGCGGTGTCTCAGGCCTTCAGCAACTCCGGCGGCGAATGCGCCTCGATCACCGCCTGCATCGCCTGCGCGACCTTGAGGCCGCCGGCGATGATGTTGCCGCTGGCGGGGATGCCGTCGCGGCCGGCGAAGTCGCAGTAGCGGCCGCCGGCCTCGCGCACCAGCAGGCAGCCGGCGGCCATGTCCCACGGCTTCAGGCCGATCTCGAAGTAGCCGTCGAGGCGGTTGGCGGCGACGTAGGCGAGGTCGAGCGCGGCGGAACCGGTGCGGCGAATGTCCTCGGCTTCCACCAGCAGCGCGCGGGTCATGCCGAGCTGGGCGTCGAGGTGGCGGCGCTGGCGGTACGGAAAGCCGGTGGCGAGCAGCGCGCCGGCCAGGCCCTCGCGCGCGTTGATGCGCAGGCGGCGGTCGTTGAGGAAGGCGCCGTCGCCCTTGCTGGCGGTGAACATCTCGTCGCGCAGCGGATCGTAGATCACGCCGTACACCGGCTCGCCGCGGTCGAGCATGCCGATGGAGACGCAGAAGTGCGGCAGGCCGCGCAGGTAGTTGTGCGTGCCGTCCAGCGGATCGATCACCCAGGTCTGCCTGCCGCCGCCGGCGGCGCCGGACTCCTCGGCGAGGATGGCGTGGCCGGGGTAGGCGCGCTTCAGCTCGCGGATGATCTCGGCCTCGGCGAGGCGGTCCACCTCGCTGGCGAAGTCCATGCGCTGCTTCTCCACGACCGCCAGGCTGTCGAGGCGATTCATGTAGCGCAGGATCACGCTCCCTGCGGCGCGCGCGGCACGTACCGCGACGTTGACGGCGGGTCTGGGCATGGCTTCGTCGGACGGCTGGGAAAGAACGGGCCGCGCGGTCGGGCCGGGCGGCGGCGGGCAAGTTTAGCAGAGGCGGGAGACGGGAAGCGGGAAGCGCATCGGGAGGCGGATCGACGACGCGAGCCGCGCACTCCCCGCGCCGTCATGCCGGCTTGCGCCGGCATGACGGGTTTTTCGAAACGATTCGGCATGGAATCCCGCTTGCGCATCGGCGGTGGTCCAACGATGCTTGTCCGTCTTCCGTCTTCCGTCTTCCGTCTTCCGTCTTCCGTCTTCCGTCTCCGCCATGCCTCCATCCTCCCACCGCATCCGTTTCGTGCTGGTCCGCACCTCGCATCCCGGCAATATCGGCGCGGCGGCGCGGGCGATCCGCACGATGGGCTTCGCGCGGCTGGTGCTGGTGGCGCCGATGCGCTATCCCGACGCCGAGGTGCAGGCGCTGGCGGCGGGGGCAGACGACGTGCTCGAGCGCATCGTGGTCGTTCCCGATCTGGTGGAAGCGATGGCCGACTGCCGGCTGGTGCTGGGCCTGAGTGCGCGCCGGCGCGGCGTGACCCTGGCCGAACATACGCCGCGCGGCGCCGCCGCCGAGGCGCAGGCCGCCGCGGCGCGCGGCGAGGAGATCGCGCTGGTGTTCGGCAACGAGCGCACCGGGCTGGAGAACGACGAGCTGCAGCGCTGCCACGCGATGGTGCGCATCCCCAGCGTCGACGACTTCGGCTCGCTCAACCTCGCCCAGGCCGTGCAGGTGATGGCCTACGAACTGCGCCTGGCCGGGCTGGAGGCGCCGCCGGCGCCGCCCGCGCCGCGCGATCCGCCGGCGACGGCGGCGGAGATGGAGGCGTTCTTCGGCCACCTCGCCGCGACGCTCGATGACATCGACTTCCACAAGGGCCGCTCGCCGCGCACGATCCTGCAACGCCTGCGCAAGCTGTTCCTGCGCGCGCAGCCGGACAGCCGCGAGCTGCGCGTGCTGCGCGGCATCCTCTCCGACGCGCAGCGCATGGCGCGGCTGGCGCGCGCGGCCGGCGCGCGCGGCGCGGGCTCAGAACAGGCGTCCGAGTAGCGCGAGCAGGTTGCCGCTCAACAGTGCCGCGGCCGCGATCACCGCGACGGAAGCGGCCCAGATGCCGAGCAGCAGGGCGCCGTCGCGCTCGCTCAGCACGATGCCGAAGGCCAGCAGCAGCGCGCCGAACAGGTAGTTGGTGAACGGGATCGGCAGCGACAGCAGCAGCCCCAGCAGCACCAGCAGCAGCCCCGAGAACAGCGTCGCCGGCCGCCGCGTCAATGCTTCCAGCCGCGGCCGGCAGACGCGCTCGATGCGGCGCATCGCCGGCGCGGTGCGTTCGAGGAAGCGCAGCACCGAGGCGCGGGCGAAGCGCCGCCGCCGCAGCCAGCCCGGCAGCCACGGCCGCTCCAGGCCGAGCAGCATCTGCCCGCCGGCCAGCACCACCAGCGTGCCCATCACGCCGCCGACGCCGATCGGCACGGGGATGAAGTTGGGGATCGCCAGCAACAGCAGCAGGAAGCCGAACGCGCGCGTGCGCAGCGGCTCGAGCAGGGTGTCGAAGCCGATGGTGTCCTCGGGGTGCGCGGCGACCGTGTCGACGAGCAGTTCGGTGGTGCGGCGTTCGTGGGGATGCATCATGCGGCTTCCATCATGCCGGACCGGCTTGAACGCGGTTTGAACCGGCGACGGTCGCGCGCGCCTGCTCAGTCGTCGCGGTCCGGTTCGGGTTCCGGCGCGGCCGGCACCACCAGCACCTTGTCGATGCGCGCGCCGTCGAGGTCCAGCACCTCGAAGCGCACGCCGCGCCAGGTGAATGCCTCGCCGGTCTGCGGGATGCGGCCGAACTGCGCCATCATCATGCCGGCGACGGTGCGGAAGTCGTGGTCCTCCTCGTTCGGCAGCTGCTCAAGCAGCAGCAGCTCTCGCAGGTCGTCGGTGGGCAGGGCGCCGTCGACGAGATAGCTGCCGTCGTCGCGGCGGACGATCGGCGCGTCCTGCGGCGCCTGGCCTTCCGGCGGGGCGGACTTGCCGACCACGGCGGCCAGCAGGTCGTTCAGCGTGACCAGGCCCTCGATGTCGCCGTACTCGTCGACCACCAGCGCCAGCGGCGTCTCCGCGTCGCGGAATTCCTCCAGCAGGTCGAGCGCGCGCGCCGTCGCCGGCACGTACAGCGGCCTGGCCAGGGTGCGGAACAGGTCGAGCGCGCGCTCGCCGCGGGCGAACGCCTCCAGCAGGCTCTTCACCTCGAGCACGCCGAGGATTTCGCTTTCGCTGCCGCGGTAGACGGGGTAGCGCGAGTAGGGCGTCTCGCGCAGTACCTCGAGGTTCTCCGCCAGCGGCGCGGCGGCGTCCAGCCAGGCGATGCGCGGGCGCGGCGTCATCACGCTGTCGACGGTGCGGTCGCCCAGGCGCAGCACGCGGCTGACCATGTTGCGCTCGTCCATGTCGATCACGCCCTGCTCGGCGCCTTCGGCGATCAGCAGGCGGATCTCCTCCTCGGTGACCTCGCCGCGGCCGGCACGGTCGAGCCGCAGCAGCTTCAGCACCAGGCCGCTGGCGCGGTTCAGCACCCACACGAACGGCGCGGCGAGGCGCGACAGCACCAGCATCGGCACGCCCACCGTCACGGCGATGCGCTCGGGCGCGACCAGCGCGGCGCGCTTCGGCACCAGCTCGCCGACCACGATGTTGACGAAGGTGATCAGGGTGAAGCCGATCAGCAGGCCGATCAGCGGCGCGTAGGGCACCAGCCAGTCGCCGCCGTGCAGCGCCAGCCAGTCGGCCAGGCGGTGGCCGATCGAGGCGCCGGTGGCGGCGCCGGTGATCAGCGTGATCAGGGTGATGCCGACCTGCACCGTGGACAGGAAACGCTCCGGCGTTTCCGCCAGCGCCAGCGCGATCTCGGCGCGGCGGCTGTGCTTCGCCATCTGCTTCAGGCGGCTCTTGCGCGCGGCCACCATCGCGATCTCGGACAGCGCGAAAAAGCCGTTCAGCAGGGCCAGCAGGAACACCAGGCCGAGTTCGGTCAGCATCGCGGGGGGATCGCAGTGGGCATCCCGGGCAGTGTAGCAAGCCGCCGCCTGCCGCTGCCGTCCGGGCCGGCCGGGGCGTCGTGTAACATAGGCGCAATTTGCGCCGCACCCGCGAGGTGCAGGCGGTTCCATCCTGCGCATCGAGAGGCCGCACGCATGTTTTCGCTGCAGACCATGTTCGGAAAGGGCGACAAGTTCTACGGCCTGCTCGAGGCCAGCGCCGAGGCCGCCCGCGAGAGCGCGGCGGCGCTGGTGGCGCAGGTGGGGAAGGGGGGCGGGGCCTCGCTGGAGGATTTCAGCCTGGCGCGCCGCCGCGAGAAGGACCTGGCCGCGCAGATCAGCGAGGAGCTGGTCAACAGCTTCGTCACCGCGCTGGACCGCGAGGACATCGAGGCGCTGTCCTCGGCGCTGTACAAGATCCCGAAGACCGTGGAGAAGTTCGCCGAGCGCTACGCGCTGGTCGGCGAACGCCTGCAGGGCATCGACTTCCTGCCGCGCGCCGAGCTGCTGCACAAGGCGACCGACGTGGTCGCGCGGATGGTCGGCCTGCTGCGCGACGGCATGCGCATCGACCGCACCAAGAAGCTGCAGGACCAGTTGCAGTCCATCGAGTCCGAGGCCGACCGCCTGCTGCTGGAGCCGTACCGCACGCTGTACGCCACGGCCACCGATCCGATGCGCGCCATCCTGGCCAAGGATCTGTTCGAGCTGCTGGAGAAGGCGATCGACCGCTGCCGCGACGTCGGCAACGTGGTCTACGCGATCGTGCTGAAGCATTCGTGAGGCCGGTGCCGTGAGCCTGACGCTGGTCCTGGTCGTCGTCCTGATCGCGCTCGTCTTCACCTACATCAACGGTTTCCACGACACCGCCAATTCGATCGCCACGGTGGTGGCGACCAAGGTGCTGAGCCCCGGCCAGGCGGTGCTGCTGGCGGCGATCACCAACCTGCTCGGCGCGCTGTGGGGCACCGCGGTGGCGAAGACGATCGCCTCCGGCCTGATCGACGCGGGCGTGGTCGACGTCGGCGCGCGGCTGCTGATCTGCGCGCTGCTCGGCGCCACGCTGTGGAACCTGATCACCTGGTGGTGGGGCCTGCCGTCCAGTTCCAGCCACGCCCTGGTCGGCGGACTGTGCGGCGCGGCGCTGGCGGCTTCCGGCGGCGACTTCGGCGCGATCATCTGGTCGCAGGGCGGCGCGCACTGGTGGGAGGGCAAGGGCGTGATCCCCAAGGTGGTGGTGCCGATGGTGGCCTCGCCGATCATGGGTTTCGCGCTCGGTTTCCTGCTGATGGGACTGCTGCTGGCGCTGGTCGCCTGGCTGGGCAACCGCCGCGGCTTCCTGCGCCGGCTCGGCCGCACGCCGTTCGTCAACGCCTTCTTCGGCAAGGCGCAGATCCTGTCGGCCAGCGCGATGGGCCTCTCGCACGGCATGAACGACGCGCAGAAGACCATGGGCATCATCGCGCTGGCGCTGGCCAGCGCCACCGCGGCCGGCCAGCTCGACGGCCTGCCGCATTGGCTGCAGTTCCTGCGCATCCCCGAGGACGCCGGCGGCGGCTTCCCGGTGCCGGTGTGGGTGAAGGCGCTGTGCGCGCTGGTGATGGCGGCCGGCACCGCCGGCGGCGGCTGGCGCATCATCAAGACGCTCGGCCACAAGATGGTCAAGCTGCACCCGATCAACGGCTTCGCCGCGGAGGGCAGCTCGGCGACGGTGATCATCCTCGCCTCGCTGTTCGGCATCCCGGTGTCGACCACGCACAACGTCTCGGCGGCCATCATGGGCGTCGGCGCGGCCAAGCGCCTCAACGCCATCCGCTGGACGGTGGTCGAGCGCATGGTGTGGGCGTGGATCCTGACCCTGCCGATCACCGCGCTGCTGGCCTACGCGCTGGTGCGGTTGGCCGACGCGCTGTTCGCGCGCTGAGCGCGCGAACGGTGCTGCCCGCCTAGGCCGGCGGGTAGACCTCGACCTCGTGGATGCGGCCGCGTCCGCTGCGCGTGGCGAGATGCAGGATGGTGGCCGCGAGCTCGTCCGGGCCGATCCAGCGGCTGGGGTCGCTGTCGGGCATCGCCGCGCGGTTGGCCGGCGTGTCCACCGACGCCATCGGGTAGACGATCGCCACCTCGACGCCCTGCGGCGATACCTCCGCGCGCACCGAGCGCAGCCAGGCGACCAGCGCCGCCTTCGACGCCGCATACGCGCCCACCTGCGCGCCGCCGCGGATGGCGGCCACGGCGCCCACGCCCAGCACGAAGCCCCGCTTGCGCTGCAACATGTGCGGCAGCACGGCGCGCGTGGCGTTGAAGGCGGTGCGCAGGTTGATGTCGAGCTGCGCCTCCAGCGCCGACGGCGCGGTTTCGGCGGCCGCGGCCATGGCGAAGCCGCCGGCGATGTTGAGCAGCGCGTCCACCGCGCCGAAATGCCCGATGACGTGCGCCAGCGCGGCGTGCGCGGCCGCGTCGTCGGCCAGGTCGGCCTGCACCACCAGGTGGCGCGGGCGATCGCGCTCGAGGCGCTGGCGTTCGGCGTCGTTGTAGGCGATCAGCGCCAGGCGCCAGCCGGCGGCCTCGAAGGCGTCGATCACGCTGGCGGCGATGGCGCCGCCGGCGCCGGTCACGATGGCAGTGCTCTGGGACATGCGCGGTCTCCCCTGAATCGAGGCCGCGAGTATCCCATACGGGGAACGCCGGCGCGGCTCAGAACGCGTCGGCTTCGCTCGAGATCGCCTGTTCCAGCTGGTCGCCGAGCGGGCCGATCTCGCCGATCAGCCGCTCCAGCTCGCGCTCGTCGAGCAGCTCGTAGGGGCGGTTCTCGCACAGGTGCAGGTAGGGCGAGCCGTCCAGATCGCTCACCGCCAGGTAGCCGACGCGCTGCTCCCAGTTGAACTGCAGGCAGCGGCGCGCGTCGGTGCCGGTGAGCGGCCCGATCGGCGTGGAGATGCGCAGGAACTTGCGGCCGTCCTCGCCCTCCAGCTCGGCCAGGTAGATGCCCTGGTGGCGGCGGCTGCGCGCCAACGTCAGGTCGAAGCTGATCAGGTAGGGATCGTTGGTGCGCAGCGGATAGCGTCCGCTGACGTGCGCCCGGATCTGTTCGAAACTCTGCATCGGGCACCTCCCGCGGAACCGTCGGCGGGAATGGTACCCTGCCTGTCCGCACGACCGCACGCGCATGAAACCCGAGCACGACCGCATCCTGCAGGCGATCGCCGCGATTCCGCGCGGCCGCGTCGCCAGCTACGGCGCCATCGCCGCGCGCGCCGGGCTGCCGCGGCGCGCGCGCCTGGTCGGCCGCGTGCTGCGCGAGACGCCGGACGGCGCGGAACTGCCCTGGCACCGCGTGCTGCGCGCCGACGGGCGCATCGCCTTTCCGCCCGGCAGCCGCGGTTTCCGCGAGCAGGCGCGCCGCCTGCGCGCCGAAGGCGTGCAGGTGCGCGCGGGCCGCGTGCCGCTGGCGAGCTTCGGCCTCGATCCGGACCTCGACCGGGCGCTGTGGGGGCCGCGGCTCGGGCTCTGAGCCGCGGCGGGCACGGATCGCGCGGCCGTTCTGCGCCGCGCCACTGCGGCGCCGACGTCCGCCGGGATGCCGCGCCGGACGCAGGGGACTGGAAATTGGCCGCGCCCGCATATACGATGCTATTCGTACGTAGTATTACGTTGCACGCATGGCCTTGCGCGTGCCGGCGACGGGCGCCGCCGCGGGGCGGATTGGCAGGAGGTCCTGGCGCAACGGAAGCGGGGCGGGCCGCATCGCACCACCTGCGGCCGACACGGGCCATGCGGGAACGGCGAAAACGCAGCAATTGAGTCAGTTGCCGGCAATTGGGGCATTACGCGAATCACTTGCTGCCGCCCGCTGCGTGTCCGAATGTCGCCATGCGCCGATCAGGCGGTTTTGGGAGTGTGTATTCGCAATGATCGAAACACGCCCGGAGCGATGTCTGGAAGTGCCACGGAAGATGCGATCGACACGCCATTTTCCGACAACGAATGCGACATCAATGAACCGTATTCGAGACCACCATGACAGCCCGATTGGATAGGCTTTGCTCGCCCTCCAACGGGCAGAGTTGTGACACAAGCAAGCCCCTCGGCACGCCATCGGGACCGGGACCCCGATGGCTGCCTCTTTTCGTTTGCGCACGCACGATCCATGTGGCGCGCGCCATGCCGGGCGGTACGTCGGCATGAGGATGCTCGCGCGACGGGTCGAAGCGGGCGCGCTGCTGTCGCTGGACCGCGACCAAGCGGGCGGCGTACCGGCGCATGGATTGCTTGCATTGACACTGGGCGAAGGCGCCGCCGTCGCTCTGCCCGCGAAAATCGCCGGCCTGTGGTGTCCGCTGGGCGGACGCGTGCAGATCGCGACACCCGACGGGCAGTTCCAGATCCGTGCCGGCGCGATCTGCGTCTCGGATTCGGAGCGTCCCGTCGAAGTGTCGATGGGCGTGGGCGGCACCTGCGTGGCGCTGCTGGCTTCGCAATCCGCCTGGGCGCAGATCGCCGTCATCTCGGATCGCACGCGCGACGCGCCGCCCGTGCTGTTTCCGGCCGTGCACGGCGTCGGCGGCGATCTCGGCCAGCGGCTGCTGCGGCTGGCGCAGGACGCCGCCCAGGAAGACGGCAAGCGCCCGTGGCCGGCCTGGCGCATGCTGTGGCTCTCGCAGACGCTGCAGGATCTGCAGGCGGAGTTTGCGCCGCTGGTGGCGCGCTGCCCTGGCCGTACCGCCGCGCGCAAGCGGCAGGTGTTCCTGCGGTTGCAGCGCGTGCGCCATCACGTCACCACCAATCCCCGCATCGAATTCGACATCCCGCAGCTCGCGCGCATGGCGAACTACTCGCCGTGGCACTTCATCAAGGTGTTTCATGCGGTGTTCGGCGAGGCGCCCTACGCCTACCTGATGCGCTGCCGGGTCGAGCATGCCCGCCGGCTGATCGAACAGGGAGCGCTCGCCGTGGGCGAAGCCGCGCGCGCCGCCGGCTTCGAGAGCCGGGCCACTTTCAGCCGCGCCTTCCGGCAGCGCTTCAGCACGTCCGCATCGGAATTGCGCCGCGCCTCCACTGCGACATATGGAACGGAACCGGAAGCGTCCATTCCGGAAGTCACCAAGAAGGCGGCGGGCTGATTTCCACAGTAAATGAGACTTCATCCCGCAGCGGCGTGTCTTTGCGATATTTTTACGGAATCTAAACTCCTGCTGGGCGGCCTGTGTACCGACCCTAATTCCATTAGCAGGAGAAGATCATGTCCAACCCGCTGCTGCGGCGGTCCATCCGCACCATCCTCGAAGCACGTGCATTGGGAACGGCATCGCTGATGCTGCCCGCCATGCTGCTGGCCAGTCCCGGAGTCGCCAGCGCCCAGGACGCCGGTGGAAATTCGCCGACGCCGCAGAAGGCGCAGTCGCTCGAAACCATCGTGGTCACCGGTTCGCGCATCCG
>NZ_DF970247.1 GCF_000953855.2 Mizugakiibacter sediminis | reverse complement strand
GGCGAGCCGGAGCGTGCGCTGGAAATGCTGGACGAGGCCACGCAGGACGCGCCGCAGGCGGCGCGCGTGCTGCGCGCGCGCATCCTGCGCCGCCAGGGCCGCGCCGACGACGCGCTGGCGCTGCTGGTGCCGGAAGCGGAGGCCGGCAAGCTGCCGCCGGCCGGCTGGCGCGAACTGGCCGAGGCGGCGCTGCTGGCCGGCCGCACCGAGCGCGCGCGCGGCGCGCTGGAACCGCTGCGGCAGAGCGGCGCGCTGGGGGCGCGCGGCTACGCCGATCTCGAGACGCGCGTGCTGGCCGCGGCCATCGCCGCCGCGCCCGACGCCGCCGCGCTGAACACGCTGTGGGCCGGGCTCGGCCGCGCGCAGCGGCAGGTGCCGACGGTGATCGCCGCCTACGCGCGCGCCGCCTCGCGGCACGGCGCCGCGCTGGCGGCGATGGACGAGGTGGAGAGCGCGCTGCGCCGCGGCTGGGATCCGCTGCTGGTCGCCGCCTACGGCGACATCGCCGGCGACGATCTCGATGCCCGCCTGAAGCGCGCCGAAAGTTGGCTGGCCGCGCACCCCAACGACGCCGTACTGCTGACCGCGCTCGGCCGCATCTGCGTGCGTCTGAAACTGTGGGGCAAGGCGCAGGATTTCCTCGAACGCGCGGTCGCGCTGGAACCGAGCGCCGCCGCGTGGGAAACGCTGGGCGATGCCTGCACCGGCCAGGGCGACCCCGCCGCGGCGGCGCGCTGCTACCGCAACGCGATGCGGCTGGCGCGCGGCGAGTCGACCGAGCCGCTGTCCGCACGTCCGGGCCGCATGGACACGCGTCCGATCGCCGTCGAGGAACGCGACGAGCACGGCGTGCCGCGCCTGCCGGGCTTCGGCGGCAAGCCGGCGCGCTGAGCCGCGCGACGCCGGCGCGTTGCGCGCCGCGCGCGTTTGTACGAGCATGTTCGTCCATGCACACCGGATTCCACGGAAGGTTTCCCATGCTGCTGGATCTCGCCGCCGCCTTGGTCGTCTCGCTGCTGGGCCTGCTGGCGCTCGCCAAGTTCGACGCCTGGTGCGAGCAGCGCCACGGCCGCCGCCACTTCAGCATGCCGCTGTTCGCGCCGATCCTCGGCGCGGCGGTGCTGCTGGTGTTCGGCGCCGACCTGCTGGCCGACGGCGACGCCCCCGCCTGGCTCGCCTTCGGTCTGCTCGGTTTCGGCGCGCTCGCCGCGTCGGTCGTCGCGACGGCCCGGCTGCTGCGCCCGCACGGCGCCGCCGGCATCGCCGGCACGCTGCTCGAAGCGGGCGTGTTCGCCGCGCTGGCCGGGCTCAGCCTGCCGTTGCTGGCGATCGCGGCGGTGGTCTACGTCGGCGCGATGTTCGGACTCGGCGGCACCGCGCTGCAGCGCTGAAGCGCTACAGGCCGTGGATGCCGGCGCGGTTGCGCAGGATCTGCGCCAGCACGTCCGGCGCGTAGTCGAACGAGTCGTAGTACAGCCGCTCCTCGGGCAGGCCGGCGTCGACGAAGCTGCGCCGGCCGGCGTCGATCATCGCCGGCGGGCCGCTCATGTAGACGTCGTAGCCGGCGAGGTCGGGGTGGTCCTCGAGCACGGCCTCGTGCACCAGGCCGGCGCGCAGCCCGGCGCGCGCCGCCTCCTCGGGATCGGACAGCACCGGCGTGAATCCCAGCGTCGGTGTCTCGCGCGCCCAGCGTTCCGGCAGCGCGCGCAGGTAGAGGTCGGCGGCGCCGCGCGCCCCCCAGTAGAGGTGCAGCGGCCGGCGCGTGCCGAGATGCAGGAAGTGCTCGACGATCGCCTTCACCGGCGCGAAGCCGGTGCCGCCGGCCATCAGGATCGCCGGGCGTTCGGAGTCCTCGCGCGGCACGAAGGTGCCGAGCGGCCCCTCCGCGCGCAGGCGCTCGCCGACGCGCAGCGTGTCGAACACGTAGGAGGTGAAGCCGCCGCCGGCGACGTGGCGCACGTGCAGTTCGATCGCGGCGCCGTCGTGCGGCGCGTTGGCGATGGAGAACGCGCGGCGCCTGCCGCCGTCCAGCAGCACGTCGAGGTACTGGCCGGGCAGCCAGCGCAGGCGCGTGCCGTCGGCCGGACGCAGCTCGAGCCGCACCACGTCGGGGGCGAGCACGTCCTTGGCGGTGACGGCGAGATCGAGCGTGCGCCGCGGGATGTCCTCCACCGAGGCGACCTCGCGCGCGGCGATCACCAGATCGCTGGCCGGCACCGCCTGGCACAGCAGCACGGCGTGGCGCGCCTGCTCGGCGGCGCTGAGCGCCGAGGGCGGGTTGCGCGGGTACGCGCAGCGCCCCTGCAGCAGCACCGCCTTGCACGAACCGCACACGCCGGCGCGGCAGGAATACGGCAAGGCGAGGCCGGCGCGCTGCGCGGCCTCGAGCACGGTTTCGCCGGCGGCGACGCCGAAGCGGCGTCCGCTGGCCTCGAGGGTGACGGTAAACGGCACGGGTCCGTCCGCAGGGGCAGGCGCGCATTGTCGCCGAAACCGGCCTCGCGCCGGAACCGTCGCGCCGGCGGCGCCCGGCGCCGAGAATGCGCGTTCCGCCCCCCGCCCGGAGCCGCGCCATGCCGCTGTGGAAACAGGACACCGACCTCGCCCGCGTCAACGGCTGGAGCGAGCACACCATGATGCAGGCGCTCGGCATCCGCATCACCGAGATCGGCGCGGATTTCCTGCGCGGCACCATGCCGGTCGAAGCGCGCACGCACCAGCCGTTCGGACTGCTGCACGGCGGCGCCTCGGTGGCGCTGGCGGAAACGCTGGGCAGCACCGCGGCGCTGCTCACCCTCGACCCCGCGCGCGAGGTCGCGGTCGGCCTCGACATCAACGCCAACCACGTGCGCGCGGTGCGCGCGGGCACGGTTACCGGCACCGCGCGGCCGTTGCACCTCGGCCGCACCACGCAGGTGTGGGAGATCCGCATCGAGCGCGAGGACGGCGCGCTGGTGTGCATCGCGCGCCTGACCATGGCCGTGGTGCCAACGCAGGCGGTCGGCACGCGCGCGGCGGCGACGTGAGCGCGGCCGCGCCCTACGCCGGCCTGTCGCCGGACCTGGTGCTGGACGCGGTGGCCGCGACGGGCCTGCGTCCGGACGGCCGCCTGCTGGCGCTGAACAGCTACGAGAACCGCGTCTATCAGGCCGGCCTCGAGGACGGCGGCTTCGTCGTCGCCAAGTTCTACCGGCCGGCGCGCTGGAGCGACGCGGCGATCGACGAAGAGCACGCCTTCGCGCGCGAACTCGCCGAGGCGGACCTCCCGGTGGTGGCGCCGCTGGTCTTCGCCGGCCGCAGCCTGCTCGCGCACGCCGGCTTCCGCTACGCGCTGTATCCGCGCCGCGGCGGGCGCGCGCCGATGCTGGAGTCGCGTGAACACCTCGAGTGGATGGGCCGGCTGATCGCGCGCATCCACGCGGTCGGCGCGCGCGCGCCGTTCCGCCATCGCGGCGCGCTCGACCGCGCCGCCTTCGTCGCCGCGCCCATGCAGGCGGTGCTGGCCTCGCCGCTGCTGCCGGCGCGCCTCGCCGACGCTTATCGCGCCGCCGGCGCGCGCCTCGACGCGGCGATCGCCGCGCGTCAGGCCGCGGTCGGCCCGCTGCGCACGCTGCGCCTGCACGGCGACTGCCATCCGGGCAACGTGCTGTGGACCGACGCCGGCCCGCATTTCGTCGACCTCGACGACGCGCGCATGGGCCCGGCGGTGCAGGACCTGTGGATGCTGGCCGCCGACGCCGCGGCGATGGACGCGCTGCTGGACGGTTACGCGCAGTTCCGCGACTTCGATCCCGCCGAGCTGGCGCTGGTGCCGGCGCTGCGCGCGATGCGCCTGCTGCACTACGCCGGCTGGATCGCCGCGCGCTGGGCCGATCCCGCCTTTCCCGCGGCGTTCCCCTTCGCCGCCGAGGCGCGCTGGTGGGAGCAGCACGTCGCCGATCTCGGCGAGGCCGCCGAGGCGCTGGCCTGAGCCCGGGGCCGAAGCCCTTCCCGCACCGGCCCGGCGCCGCGCCGCTTTCTGCGGCCGCGGCTGAAGCCGCGGCCGCGGCGCCCTGCTACCATCGCGCGCCTTGCGAACGGGGACGACGACGATGCGCGAATGGCTGCTGCGGGCGGTGGGCGTGCTGGAAATCGTGGGCGGTGCACTCGGCCTCGAGGCGGCCGTGCACCGGCTGTCCGGCCTGCGCGCGCCGCTGGCGATCGTCGCCGCGGCGGTCGCCGCGCTGTTCTTCGCCTGGGCGCTCGTCGCCGGCGTGCTGCTGATCGCCGGCAGCGAGCGCGGCCTGCGCTGGTCGCGCTGGGTGCAGCTCGCGCAGGTGCCGGTGCTGAGCAGCGGCATCGTCAGCTATGCGGTGCACGTCGGCGCCGCCGTGCTGGTGCTGGCCGGCTTCGCCTGGCCGCCGGCCTGGTCGCTGCACGTCAGCGGGCTGTCGCACGGCTGGCTGGTCGGCCTGCTGGGCGCCGCGCCCTACGGCACGCGCATCGGCGTCGACGTGCTGGCGCTGCTGGCCTGGCTGGTGCTGCGCGTGGCCGGCGGCCGCGCCTGAAGGCGCGCCGCACGCGGTGAACGAGGGTAACCGCAGCGGAACGCCGTCACGGTTCCCGCCTGCAGCGCGGATGCCGATGCCCTAAGCTGGTATCGGTCCTGCATCGCCAGGGATGCGTAGCTGCGGAGGGGCGCGGATGCACATCGACTTACCCACGGTGATCGCGCTGGGATGGATCCAGACCCTGGCGATGGGCGTGCTGCTGTGGATGGTGATGGGCGCCTTCGCCGGCACGGCGCGGCGCAGCCTGCGCGTATGGATCGTCTCGTTGCTGCTGCAGGCGGCGGCGTGGATCGTCACGCCGTTCGCCGCCGGCCATCCCGAGTACCCGCCGTTCGGCGCGGTGGTCAATGCCATGCTGGTCAGCGCCTTCGGCCTCGGCGCGTACGCGCTGCGCATGCTGACCGGCGCGCCGGCGCGCCAGTGGCGCATGCTGGCGCTGGGCGCGGCCGTCGTCGCCGGCATCGTCTGGTTCCAGATCGTGCAGCCCGACTACGCCGCGCGCGTCTACGTGTTCTGCACCGGCATCGCCGCATTCGCGCTGACCGTGCTGTGGCCGCTGCGCGGCGCCTGGCTGCGCCACGGCCATCTCGCCTACCGCGTCACCATGCTGGTGATGCTGGCGGTGGTGGGCATCGAGGTCTGGCGGCTGGTCGAACTGGCGCTGGCGGAGCGTCCGCCCGTCTCGATGTTCCAGGCGCGCGCCGCCGATCTGGCGCACCTGGTGCTGATGAGCCTGCAGCCGGCGCTGGCCAGCGCGGCGTTCCTGCTGCTCTACTACGAGACCGCGCACGCCGAACTGCGCCGGCTGGCGCGCGTCGATCCGCTCACCGGCGTCAACAACCGCCGCGCGCTGGCCGAGCACGCCGCGCGGCTGATCGCCGCCGCGCAGCGCGACGGCCGGCCGTTCTCCGCGCTGATGGTCGACGCCGACCACTTCAAGCGCGTCAACGACCGCTACGGCCACGGCGTCGGCGACGCGGCGCTGTGCGCACTGGTCGCGCGCATGCAGCGCACCCTGCGCGCCAGCGACCTGATCGGCCGCACCGGCGGCGAGGAGTTCGTGATCCTGCTGCCGACGACCGGCGTCGCCGAGGCGCGCGAGGTCGCGGAGCGCGTGCGCGAAACCGTCGCCATGGCGCCGCTGCGGGCCGACGGTTCGGAGGTGGCGCTCACCCTGTCGATCGGCGTCGCCGTCTACCGCACCGGCGACGCCGACCTCGACGCCCTGCTGCAGCGCGCCGACACCGCGCTGTACGCCGCCAAGCACGCCGGCCGCAACCGCGTCGTCGCCATCGGCGACGCGCCGGCGGCCGACACGCACGCCGGCAACCCGGCGGCGCGCGCGGGCGCCGCGGCGGACGGCGCCCCGCTCAACGCGGCGGCGGGATCTGATCGGCCAGTGTCAGGGTGAGTTCGGCCGCACGGCCGTCGCGCGCGTAGCGCACGGCGAGGCGCGTGCCCGCCGGCAGCTCGCGCAGGCGCTGCCGCCATGCGGCCAGCGTGCGGGTGGCGACGGCGACGCCGTCGATCGCCAGCAGGCGGTCGTCCGCGCGCAGGCCGGCGCGCGCGGCCGCGCTCTGCGGCGCCACCGCGCCGACCCTCAGCGCGGCGCCGTCGCCGAGCAGCCACAGGCCGCTGCGGTCGTAGAGGTCGGGCCGCGCGAAGTCGGCGTTCGGCGCCAGGTACATGCGCCGCTGCGCGTAGTCGAAGGCCACCGTGAAGCGTTTCAGCACGCCGCCGCCGAGGTTGGCGTCGAGATCGGGATTGGCGAACGAACCCTTCGTCCCGGTGAAGATGTCGGCGGCGATGCCGGGCACGTCGATGCCGCCCAGGTCGAGCGTGCCGAGCCGCAGCGGGCGGCCGTAGGACGGTCCGCCCACGCCCCAGCCGACCACGCTCTCCGGCGCCGCGCCGTAGCGCTCGGCCAGGCCGTGCGCGCGCGCGAACGGGCCGTGGAAGGTCAGCGACGCGCGCGAGCCGGTGTCGACGCTGATGCGCAGCGGCGTGCCGTCCAGCGTGCCGGCGATCACCGGGATGCGCTCCTCTAGCGTGAACGGGATCGCCCGCGCGCCGGCCGGCGGCGCGAACTTCGCCGGTTCGCTCAGCACCAGCTCGCGCTGCGCATAGTCGATCCGCACGCCGAAGCGGCTGAACATCTCGAAGCCGACCAGGCCGTCGAAGTCGAGGCCCTCGACGGCGCCCAGCGCGCCGAGGTCGATCACGTACATCACCGGCCGCTCCAGCACGGCGTCGCCGACGCGCAGCGACCGCGCCGGCGCCAGCGCGACGTCGCCACCCTTCTCGCCCACGCCCTGCGCCAGCAGCTTGCCCTCGGCGGCGAGGCCGAGGCGCTTCGCCGCGGCCGGCGTCAGCAGGTTGAAGCCGCCGGTGTCGACCAGCAGGCGCACCGGCTTGCCGTCCACCTCGGCGCGCACGTAGATGTGGTTGTTGACGAGCTCGAACGGCACGCGCGTGACGGCGGCGGCGTTGGCGATGCGCGCGCGCGAAGCCGGCGCCTGCGGCATGGCGAAATCGGCCTCGTGCAGCGCCGGATCGAGACGCGCCTGCGTCAGCGCCACCTCGACGCGGCTGCGCGGATCGCCGCGGTCGCTGACGCTGCGGAACGGCAGGCGCACGCCGTCGACCGCGCGCCAGTCCTCGTAGCGCACCGTCAGCACGTTCTGGCCGACTTTCTGCGTGGTGCGCGCCAGCAGGCCGCTGGCCGCGTCGAACCACAGCGCGACCGCGGCGCCGCCTTCCGGCGTCGCCTCGACCACGGCGTAGCGGCGGCCGTCCGCCTCGCGCGTCGTCACCGCGCCGTAGCGCGCGGCGCCGCGCTGCGGATACCAGTAGGCGCGCGCGGTCAGCCAGGCTTCGGTGCGCGCCCGCGCCATCGCCTCGGCGCCGTCCAGCCGCGCCACTTCGCCGCCGGGATCCTGCTCCCACGCCGTGCGGCCGTCGTAGCCGTCGGCGCCCTCGAGGCGGCCCAGCGTGTAGCGGCTGGCGTGGCGGCCGCCGCGCAGGTCCTCCAGGGTGGCGATCGGGCCGGACAGGCCGCCGGCCCGCAGGGTGCCGCGGGAGGCGATCGCCTGCACCGCGTCCCAGCGCGCGCCGCCGCTGGCCGCCTTGTAGCGCGCCAGCAGCGCGCCGGCGTCCTCCGCGCAGGCGGCCGCCGCCAGCAGCAGGGCGGCCGCGGCGGCGAGGAGGCGCATCGTCGTTCGTTTCATGCTCGTAACCTGGCGCCGCGCGGCGCTTGCAAAGGAAGGTCGTGTTTTGAAGAATGATCGCAAATTTCAAACAAGGCAAGCCAACCGATGGCACGGCGCGAGCGCCACGACGGCAAACTGGAGCACCCGCGCGAGGTCGAACTGCTGGCCTCGCCGATCCGTCAGGAGATCGTCGACACCCTGGAGGCGCTGGGCGGCGAGGCGCCGGTGGCGGCGATCGCCGCGCAACTGGGGCGGCCGGCCGACGGCCTCTACTACCACCTGCGCCTGCTGGCCGCGGGCGGCCTGCTGGACGAACTGCCGACCGACGGCGACGGCCGGCGCTACCGCACGCGCAGCGGCGGCGCGCGCCTGCGGCTGCGCTACCGCCCCGGCGCCACCGCCAACGCGCGCGCGGTGGCGCGCGTCGCCGCCGGCATGCTGCGCATCGCCGGGCGCGATTTCGGCGCCGCGCTGGGCGACCCTGCGGTCGCCGTCGAAGGGCCGCGCCGCGCGCTGTGGGCGTCGCGCACCAAGGGCTGGGTCGGCGCCGCGGAGCTCGAGGAGATCAACCGTCTGCTGCTGCGCCTCGGCGAACTGCTGCGCCGGCCGCGCGCTCCGCGCCGCGACCGCCTGCTGTCGCTGACCTGGGTGCTGGCGCCGGTCGCGGCGCGGCCCGCGCGCCGCGCTGCGGCGCCGCGGCGCGGCCGGCGCAGCATCTGAGACGGCTGCCGCTACACTGGCGGCATCCGCCGCCGGAATCCCGCATATGTCCGCCGCCGCCCTGCTCGCCGTCCTGACCGTCGCCGTGCTCGCCGTGCTGGCGCTGCAGCTGGTCGCGCTGCTGCGCGGCCGCGGCGACGCCGCGCTGGCGGCGCGGCTGGAAGCGCTGCGCGCCGACAGCGACCGCATCGAGCGCGCGCTGCGCGAGGAGCAGCGCGCCGGGCGCGGCGAGCTGGCGCAGTCGTTCGAGCAGTTCCGCGGCCACGTGCAGCAGCAGCTCGACGCCGCCAACGCGCGCCAGCACGAGCGCATCGAGGGCGTCGGCAAGCGCATGGACCAATTGGCCGAACGCACCGACCGCGGCATGCAGCAGTTCGCCGACACGCTGCAGCAGCGCCTCGCGGCGCTGGCCGAGCACAACCAGCAGCGCCTGCAGGAGATGCGCGGCACGCTGGATGCGCAGCTGAAGGCGCTGCAGCAGGACAACGCGCAGCAGCTGGAGAAGATGCGCGCCACCGTCGACGAGAAGCTGCAGGCGACGCTGGAGGCGCGGCTCGGCGAGTCGTTCCGGCTGGTGTCGGAGCGCCTGGAGGCGGTGCAGCGCGGCCTGGGCGAGATGCGCGAGCTGGCCACCGGCGTCGGCGACCTGAAGCGCGTGCTGAGCAACGTGAAGACGCGCGGCATCCTCGGCGAGGTGCAGCTCGGCGCGCTGCTCGAGCAGATCCTCACCGCCGACCAGTACGCCGCCAACGTCGCCACCCGGCCCGGCAGCGACGCGCGCGTCGAGTTCGCCGTGCGCATGCCCGGCGAGCGCGACGGCGAACCGGTCTGGCTGCCGATCGACGCCAAGTTCCCGCTGGAGGACTACCAGCGCCTGCAGGATGCGCAGGAGCGCGCCGATCCGGACGCCGCCGCCGCCGCCGGCCAGGCGCTGGAGCGCCGCGTGCGCGAGGAGGCGCGGCGCATCCGCGACAAGTACGTGGCGCCGCCGCACACCACCGACTTCGCCATCCTGTTCCTGCCCACCGAAGGCCTGTTCGCCGAGGTGCTGCGCCGACCGGGCCTGTTCGATGCGCTGCAGCGCGACCTGCACGTCACCGTGGCGGGACCGACCACGCTGACCGCGATCCTCACCAGCCTGAAGGCCGGCTTCCGCACGCTGGCGATCGAGAAGCGCTCCAGCGAGGTCTGGCTGCTGCTCGGCGCGATCAAGTCCGAGTTCGACAAGTTCGGCGCCGTGCTCGCCAAGGTGAAGAAGAAGCTGGAAGAGGCCGGCAACCACATCGAGGCGACCGGCGTGCGCACCCGCGCCATCCAGCGCAGGCTGCGCGAGGTCGAGTCGCTGCCCGGCGAGCAGGCGCAGGCGCTGCTCGGCGACGCGCTGGCCGCTGCCGACGACGCCGAAGCCGGCGACGACGACGGCATCGGCTGAACCCGCGCGGGACGCTACACTGGCGCGTCCGCCCCCTGCAGGAGTCGATCATGGCGAAGAACAAGAAGGTCGCGCCGGCCGCCGTCACCCGCGAAGCCGCCGAGGAGGCGGTGCGCACGCTGCTGCGCTGGGCCGGCGAGGACCCGGCGCGCGAGGGCCTGCTCGACACCCCCGGGCGCGTGGTCGACGCCTATCGCGACTGGTTCTCCGGCTACGCGATCGACCCCGCCGAATACCTCGGCCGCACCTTCGAGGAGGTCGCCGGCTACGACGAGATGATCGTGCTGCGCGACATCCACTTCGAGTCGTTCTGCGAGCACCACATGGCGCCGATCATCGGCCGCGCCCACGTCGGCTACCTGCCCACCGACAAGGTGGTCGGCATCAGCAAGCTGGCGCGCGTGGTCGACGCCTACGCGCGCCGCTTTCAAGTGCAGGAAAAGCTCACCGCGCAGATCGCCCACTGCATCGACAAGGTGCTGCAGCCGCGCGGCGTGGCGGTGGTGATCGACGCCCAGCACCAGTGCATGACCACGCGCGGCGTGCACAAGCGCGGCGTGTCCATGATCACCAGCCAGATGCTCGGCGCGTTCCGCGACGACGCGCGCACCCGCGCCGAGTTCCTGCGCTTCATCGACATCGACAATCACGCCTGAGCGGGCCGGCCGCGCCGCGGCCGGCAATCGTGAACATCTGTCGAACGACGGCCGGCGCCGCCGGCCGTCACGTTGCGCGCGCCCGCTTCGCCGTTATGCTCCGCGCGCATCCCGGTGCGATGGGCCAACAGGGGGGCTCATGCCGTTCGACATCCCCACGGCGGCGCTGATGGGGTCGACGCAGGCGACGATGCTGGCGGCGACGCTGGTGTTCGCCACGCGCGGCTACGTCGGGCCGGCGCGGCGCAGCGTGCACGTCTGGGTGGCGTCCCTGCTGCTGCAGGCGGCCGGCTGGATGCTGTTCCGCCAGCACGCCTTCTTCAATGCCGATTTCGTGCGCATCGCCGGCAACGGCCTGCTGGTGCTGGGCTTCGCCGAAGCAACGCGCACGTTGCGCATCATGTGCGGCGCGCCGCAGCATCGCGCGCTGCTGTGGACGACGGCGCTGCTCACCACGCTGGCGATCGCCTGGTTCACCCGGCTGCAGCCGAGCTACGTCGGCCGCATCAACGCGCTCGGCCTCGCCGCGACGGCGTTCTCGCTGCAACTGATCTGGCCGCTGCGGGACAGCTTCGGCCGCGGCGGTTCGCCCGGGCGGCGGGTGATCCTGCTGATGATGCTGCTGGTGGTGGCGAGCATGGGCTGGCGCGTGCTGGCCGCCGACCTGGCCGCGCTCGGCGCCGGCATCGACCTCGCGCCGTGCCTGGCCGACGAGGTCAACACGCTGGTGCTGATGATCGAGCCGCTGCTCGCCAGCGTGGGCTTCCTGCTGCTCTACAACGAGGCCGCGCAGTCGGAGCTGGCGCGCATGGCCCGCATCGACCCGCTGACCCGCATCGCCAACCGGCGCGCGCTGGCCGAGCACGCGCGGCGCATGATCGCCGAAGCCGTGCGCCACGGCCGCGAGTTCGCCGTGCTGCTGATCGACGCCGACCACTTCAAGCGCGTCAACGACCAGTTCGGCCACGCCGGCGGCGACAGCGTGCTGTGCACGCTGGTCGCGCGCCTGCAGCGCGCGCTGCGCGCCAGCGACGTGCTCGGCCGCCTCGGCGGCGAGGAGTTCGTCGCGCTGCTGCCCGACACCGGCGCGGCGGCCGCGCTGGAAACCGCCGAGCGCGTGCGCGCGGCGATCGCCGCCGATGCGCTCACGGTGGCGGGCCAGCCGCACGCGCTGACCGTGTCGATCGGCGTCACCGCGCTGCAGCCCGGCGATGGCGGCCTGGAGGACCTGCTGCACCGCGCCGACCGCGCGCTGTACGCCGCCAAGCGCGCCGGCCGCAACCGCGTGGTCGCCGCCGACGGCGGGCAAGACGCCGCCGTGTCGCCGGCGCCGGCGACCGTGGCCGACGACGACTGAATCTCAGGCGAACGCCACCCCGCCGTCGGCCAGCGGCAGCGCGCGGATGCGCGTGCCGGTCAGCGCGAACACCGCGTTGGCGATCGCCGGCGCCACCAGCGGCACGCCGACCTCGCCGATGCCGCCCGGCTTGTCGCCGCCCTCGATGACGTGCACGTCGATCGGCGGCACCTCGGCGATGCGCGGAATGGCGAAGTCGTGGAAGTTGGACTGCTCGACGCGCCCGCCCTTGATCGTGATCTTGCCGCGCAGCGCGCCGATCAGCCCGGTCACCGCGCCGCCCTGCATCTGCGCGATCACCTGGTCCGGATGCACGGCGATGCCCGGATCGACGGCGAAGGTCAGCCGCTCCAGCTTGACGCGGCCGGCGCCGCCCGCGACCTGCGCGACCAGCGCGACGTGGGTGTCGTAGCACTCCATCGAGGCGCAGCCGAAGGCGCGTCCGCGCGCCGGCTTCGTCTTCCAGCCGGCCTCCTTCGCCGCGCGTTCCAGCACCGCGCGCTGGCGCGGCTGCCGGTCCAGCATGGCCAGGCGGAACGCGACCGGATCGCGCCCGGCGGCGTGCGCCAGCTCGTCGACGAAGCTTTCGATGGCGAACGCGTTCAGCGCGTTGCTGACCGAGCGCCAGTAGCCGACGCGCACGCCGACCTCCTGGATCACCGTGCGCAGGTCGAGGTGCGGGATGTCGTAGACGAGGTTGGCCGCGCCCTCGACCATGAAGGCGTCGATGCCGTCCTTCACCGCGTCCGGGAACATGCGCGCGGTGATCGACGGCGAGATCATCTTCTGGCTGAAGGCGCGCACGCGGCCGTCGGCGATGATGCCGCGCATCAGGTGCAGCGAGGGCGGTCGGTAGAAGTCGTGGCGCACGTCGTCCTCGCGCGTCCAGATCAGCTTGACCGACTTGCCCGCCACCTCCCTGGCGATCGCCACCGCCTGGCCGACGAAGTCCACCTCGAGGCGCCGGCCGAAGCCGCCGCCGATCAACTGCGCGTGGATGCGCACCTGCTCCGGCTTCACGCCCGCCGCCTTCGCGGCGATGTCGCGCGCGCCCTGCGGGAACTGCGTGCTGACCCAGACGTCGACGCCGTCGCCGCCGACGCGCGCCGTGCAGTTCTGCGGCTCCAGCGTGGCGTGCGCCAGCATCTGCGCGGTGTAGCGCGCCTCGATCGGCTTCGCCTTGGCGAATTCGGCGGCGGCGTTGCCGGCCTGCTTCGCCACCGCGCCCGGCTGCTCGGCCGCGGCTTCCAGCGCGGCCTGGATCGCCGCGCTGTCGAGCGTCGCCGCCGGGCCTTCGTCCCATTCCACCTCGAGGCCGGCCAGCGCCTGCCGCGCCTGCCACCAGTGGTCGGCCAGCACCGCCACGCCGTCGTCGATCGCCACCACCTTGCGCACGCCCGGGCGCTTTTCGGCAGCGGCAGCATCGAAGCGCGCCAGCCTGCCGCCGAGCACCGGGCACGGCAGCAGCGCGGCGTACAACATGTCGGGCGCGGCGACGTCGATGCCGTACAGCACGCGGCCGCGCGACTTGGCGGCGCCGTCCAGGCGCGGCAGCGGCCTGCCGATCACGCCGAACTGCGCGCGCGGCTTCAGCGGCACTTCCGCCGGCACCGGCAGCTTGGCCGCCGCCGCGGCGACCGCGGCGAACGGCAGTTGCTTGTTGCCGTGGCGGATCACGCCGTCGGCGACCGTGCACTCGGCGGCCGGCACCTGCCACTGCGCGGCGGCGGCGGCGACCAGCATGACGCGCGCGGTGGCGCCGGCCTGGCGCAGCTTGTCCCAGGCGTCGCGCACGCTGGTGCTGCCGCCGGTGATCTGCGCGCCCAGCAGGCCGTTGACGTAGGCCGGATCGACCTCGGCCTGCAGCACCTCGATCTGCCGCGGCGCCGCGCCCAGCTCCTCGGCCAGCAGCATGGCCAGCGAGGTCAACACGTCCTGGCCCATCTCGTTGCGCGGGCAGACGAAACGGATGCCGCCGTCGCCGCGCACGGCCAGCCACGCGTTCGGCGCGAGGTCGCCGTTGGCCTGCGCCAGCGCCTGCGCCGGCGGACGCTCCGCGCCCCGCGCCAGGCGGAAACCCAGCAGCAGGCCGCCGCCGGCCAGCGCGGAAACCTTGAGGAAACGCCGGCGGGAGAGATCGATCTGCGCGTTCATGTGCCGCCCTCCAGTCTCCGCGCGGCCGCGTGGATCGCGGCGCGGATGCGCGGGTAGGTGCCGCAGCGGCACAGGTTGCCCTGCATCGCCGCGTCGATCTCGGCGTCGCTCGGCCGCGGGTTGCGCGCGAGCAGCGCCGTCGCGCTCATCACCTGGCCCGGCTGGCAGTAGCCGCACTGCGGCACCTGGATCGCATCCCAGGCGGAGAGCACCGCCGCCGCCACCTTGCCGTCGACGCCTTCGATGGTGGTGACGGCGCGGCCGGCCGCGGCCGACAGCGGCGTCACGCAGGAGCGCACCGGTTCGCCGTCGAGATGCACCGTGCAGGCGCCGCACAGCGCGGCGCCGCAGCCGAACTTGGTGCCGACCATGCCGAGGTGGTCGCGCAGCACCCACAGCAGCGGGGTGTCGGGCGCGGCATCGGTGTCGACGGATCGGCCGTTGAGCTTGAGCGTGGTCATGGGACCTCCCTGCGACGACGGCGAGGACGAGGCGGCCCGCCGCGCGCGGCGGGGCCGCGGACGGAAAGGCACGCTACGAGGGGTGCGGCGACAGCCGCGGGGCGGGACTGCGGCGGCGGCGGGCGCGCGGACGCATGCGGCCAGCATACGCCGGCGGCGCGGCGGCCGCCACGCGGCGGCGGCGGCCGCGCCGCTGCGGCCGTGGCGCCGCTGGCCGGATCGCCCGGCGAACGGCCGCGCAGCGGCCGCGCCGAATCCGTACAATCGCGCCTTCGCGGCCCCAGCCGGCGCCCGATCCCCTGCCCCCGAGACCCGCCATGTCCTTAAGCGCTCCCGTGCGCCGCGCCGCGGTGATCTTCGTGTTCGTGACCGTGCTGATCGACATCCTGTCGTTCGGCATCATCATTCCCGTGCTGCCGCATCTGGTCGAGCGGCTGGCCGGCGGCGGCGTCGCGCGCGCGGCGATGTGGGTGGGCGTGTTCAGCACGCTGTTCGCGCTGATCCAGTTCGTGTGCTCGCCGATCCAGGGCGCGCTGTCCGACCGCTACGGACGGCGACCGGTGATCCTGCTGTCCAACCTCGGCATCGGCATCGACTTCCTGTTCATGGCGCTGGTCGGCACGCTGCCGCTGCTGCTGATCGGCCGCTGCATCTCCGGCATGACCGCGGCCAGCTTCACCACCGCCAACGCCTACATCGCCGACGTCACGCCGCCGGAGAAGCGTGCCGCCAGCTACGGCCTGCTCGGTTCGGCGTTCGGCATCGGCTTCATCGTCGGCCCGGCGCTGGGCGGCTTCCTCGGCGACTGGCACCTGCGCGCGCCGTTCTGGGCGGCGGCGCTGCTGGCGCTGACCAACTTCTGCTACGGCTGGTTCATCCTGCCCGAGGCGCTGCCGCCGGAGCGGCGCAGCGCGCGCTTCGACTGGGCGCACGCCAATCCGCTCGGCTCGCTGTTCCTGCTGCGTCGCTATCCGCAGGTGTTCGGCCTGGCGACGCTGGTGTTCCTCTCCAACCTCGCCCACTACGTGCTGCAGAGCGTGTTCGTGCTGTACGCCGACTACCGCTACGGCTGGGGCGCGCAGGCGGTCGGCTACACGCTGGCGCTGGTCGGCCTGTGCAACGCCTTCACGCAGGCCTGGCTGGTCGGCCGGCTGGTGCCGCGCCTCGGCGAGCGGCGCACGCTGCTGATCGGCCTGGTCTGCGGCGCAGCAGGTTTCGCGGTGATGGGGCTCGCCACCAGCGGCCCGGTGTTCCTCGTCGGCATTCCGCTGCTGGCGCTGTGGGGCCTGGCCGGCCCGTCGACGCAGGCGCTGATGACGCGCCAGGTCGACCCGCACGAGCAGGGCCGCCTGCAGGGCGCGATCACCAGCCTGGCCAGCCTCGCCGGCATCTTCGGTCCGGCGCTGTTCACCCAGGTGTTCGCCGCCTTCATCGGCGCGTACGCCGATCTGCACCTGCCGGGCGCGGCGTTCCTGCTGTCCGCGCTGCTGCTGACCGCGGGCGCGCTGCTGGCGCGGCGGGTCGCGCGCCAGCCGGTGCCGCAGCCGGCGTAGGCGTGAGAGGCTGTGAAAAAAAACAGCCTCTCAGGCGAGCCATGGACGGCTCGCGCGCGAAGCGAGCGCGTAAGCGCTTGCTTCGCGGGAGTGAGTCCGGACCTGTGCCGGACTCACGACTGAAAAAACCCACTGGACGCGAGTTTTTTCACAAGCTCTGACCGCCGCGACGGATCGCGCCGGCCGCCGCGTCTGCCGCCGGCGTCGGGCGCTACACTGGCGCGTCGCGCGGCCGTGCGGCCGCGCCCTTTCCCCGTATCGACAGGAGTCCGACATGACGCTCTCGATGTACCAGGCTTCGGTGCCGGTGTTCGTGCGCGCGCTTGCCAACCTCGCCCACGTGCTGAAGAAGGGCGAGGCGCACGCGCAGGCGAAAGGCTTCGCGCCTGAGGTGCTGCTGCAGACGCGCCTGTATCCCGACATGTTTCCGCTGACCCGCCAGGTGCAGATCGCCACCGACATGGTCAAGAACGGCGCCGCGCGCCTGGCCGCCATCGAAGCGCCCAGGTTCGAGGACAACGAGACCAGCTTCGCCGAGCTGTACGCGCGCCTGGACCGCGCGATCGCCTTCCTGAACTCGCTGAAGCCGGAGCAGATCGACGGCAGCGAGGCGCGCACCGTCACCGTGCCGCGGCGCAGCGGTCCGCTGACGCTGCAGGGCCAGCCCTACCTGCTCGACTACGTGTTCCCCAACTTCTTCTTCCACTGCACCACCGCCTACGCGATCCTGCGCCACTGCGGCGTGGAGCTGGGCAAGGCCGACTTCATCGGCGCGTTCTGAACGCCGCCGCGGCCGGCCCCGCGCCCGGGCCGGCCGCGGCGCGACTTGCGCGCCGGGTGCCGCCTGTCGGACCCTTGCGCGCGAGGCCCGTACCGCTCCCGGAGAACTGCAGCATGGCGATGTTGATCCTCGGCCTGGCGATCTTCCTCGGCGCGCACTCGCTGCGCATGTACGCGGAAGGCTGGCGCACGCGCATGCTGGCGCGCCTCGGCGCGCGCGGCTGGAAGGCGCTGTATTCCGTGGTGTCGATCGTCGGCTTCGTGCTGATCGTGTGGGGCTTCGGCGAGGCCCGCCAGCAGCCGGTGCCGCTGTACGCCCCGCCGGCCTGGGCGCGGCACGTCAACGCGCTGTTCACGCTGGCCGCGTTGGTGCTGTTCTTCGCCGCGCGCGGGCCGGCCAACCATTTCAGGGCGAAACTCGGCCACCCGATGCTGGCGGGCACGGCGCTGTGGGCGCTCGGCCACCTGCTGACGAACGGTTCCCTGCACGACGTGCTGCTGTTCGGCGCGTTCCTGCTGTGGGCGGCCGGCGACTACGCGATGTGGCGGCGCCGCGACCGGATCGCCGGCACCACCTATCCGGCGGGCACGCTCGCCGGCGACCTCGGCGCGCTGGTGATCGGCGCGGCGGCGTGGGCGGCGTTCGCGTTCTGGCTGCACGCGCGCTGGATCGGCGTCAGTCCATTCGGCTGAGGGTCGGCGCCGGCGCGGAACGATTCGCCGGCCGGCGCGTCCAATCCCCCGTTCGATCCGGCGCACGGAGATTGACGATGGCCCAACGAAGCTCTGGCGGATGGTGGATCGCGGGCGCGGGCGCGATCGCGCTCGCGGCGGCGATCGCGGGTTGGCTGTACCACGCGCAGCAGAAGGCGCGGACCGCCGCACCGGCGACCGCGGCGGCACCGGCCCCGACCACCACCGCGCCGCCGCCCGTCCAGCATCCGATCGAGCGCGTCGCCGCCGCGCCCGCCTCGACCGCGCCGCTGCCCGCGCTGGCCGACAGCGACGACGCGGTGCTGCGGTCGCTGTCCGCGCTGCCCGGCGCCGACGGCCTGCAGGCGCTGCTGCTGCCGCAGGCGATCATCCCGCGCATCGTCGCCACGATCGACGCGCTGCCGCGGCCGCAGATCGGCAACAACATCCTGCCGCTGCGCACCCCGCCCGGCGCGTTCCAGACCGCCGAGGCGAACGGCCGGCGCGTGATCGCCGAGCGCAATGCCGCGCGCTATGCAGCCTACGTGCGCCTGCTGGAAGCGGTCGACACGCAGGCGGCGGTCGCCTGGTACGTGCACTATTACCCGTTGTTCCAGCAGGCCTACCGCGACCTCGGCTATCCCAAGGGCTATTTCAACGACCGCCTGATCGCGGTGATCGACCACCTGCTGGCCGCGCCCGACGTCCAGCCGCCGGTCGCGCTGGCGCAGCCGAACGTGTACTACACCTACGCCGATCCGGCGCTGGAGGCGCGCTCGTTCGGGCAGAAGGCGATGATCCGCATCGGCGCGGACAACGAGGCCCGGGTCAAGGCCAAGCTGCGCGAGATCCGCGCGGCGCTGGCCGGGCAGACGCTGCCGGCGCACTGAGAGGCTGTGAAAAACAGCCTCTCAGGCGAGCCATGGACGGCTCGCGCGCAGCGGGCGCGCAAGCGCTCGCTGCGCGGGAGTGAGTCCGGACATGCGCCGGATTCACGACTGAAAAAACTCGCGGGACGTGAGTTTTTTCACAGGCGCTGAGCGCGCCGCACGGCGCTACGATGGCGCATCCGCCGCACGCCGGCGCCCCGCGAGACCGCCGATGCTGACCTTCCTGCTGTGGCTGCTGCTGCTGGTGGCGTGCTGGCCGCTGGCCCTGCTGGCGCTGCTGCTGTATCCGCTGGTCTGGCTGCTGCTGTTGCCGTTCCGCCTGCTCGGCATCGCCGTCGAGGGTGTGTTCGCCTTCCTGCGCGCCCTGCTGCTGTTGCCCGCGCGCGTGCTGCGCGGGCCGGGCCGGCAGTGAAGCCGCCCCCTCGTCCCCTGCCTGCAGGCGGGCGACGCGGCCGCCGTCAGCCGAAGAAGCGGTAGCACACCGCGATCGACGCCAGCACGCCGGCGAGATCGGCCAGCAGCGCGCAGCCGACGGCGTGGCGCGCGCGGCGGATGCCGACCGCGCCGAAATAGACCGCCAGCACGTAGAACGTCGTCTCGGTGCTGCCCTGCACGGTGGCGGCGAGCAGCGCGGGGAAGCTGTCGACGCCGTTGTGCTGCATGGTCTCGATCAGCATCGCGCGCGCCGCGCTGCCGGAGAACGGCTTCACCAGCGCGGTCGGCAGCGCGTCGACGAAGCGTGCGTCCAGCCCGGCGGCGTGCACCACGTAGCGGATGCCGTCCAGCGCGTAGTCGAGCGCGCCGGAGGCGCGCAGCACGCCGACCGCGCACAGCATCGCCACCAGGTAGGGCAGCAGGTCCTTCGCCACGTCGAAGCCCTGCCTGGCGCCATCGACGAAGCAGGCGTACACCGGCACGCGCCGCCGCGCGCCGGCCAGCAGGAACGCGATCACGATCGCGAACAGCACGAGGTTGCCCAGCAGCGACGACAGCGCCGCCAGCGCCGTCGCCGACAGCGCCGCCAGCAGCGCCATCGCGCCGCCCAGCAGCAACGCCGCGCCGCCCAGCCAGGCCAGCACCACCGGATCCCACAGCTTCAGGCGTTGCACCAGCGCCACGCCGAGCAGGCCGGCCAGGGTCGAGGCGCTGGTGGCCAGCAGGATCGGCAGGAACACCAGCGTCGGGTCGGGCGCGCCCTGCTGCGCGCGGTACATGAAGATGCCGACCGGCAGCAGGGTCAGCGAGGAGGCGTTCAGCACCAGGAAGAGGATCTGCGCGTTGCTGGCGGTGTCGGCGCTGGGATTGAGCGTCTGCAGCTCGCGCATCGCGCGCAGGCCGATCGGCGTGGCGGCGTTGTCCAGGCCGAGCACGTTGGCGGCGAAGTTGAGCGTGATCAGGCCGATCGCCGGATGGCCGGCCGGCACCTCCGGCATCAGCCGCCGGAACAGCGGCCCCAGCAGCCGCGCCAGCGCGTCGACCACGCCGGCGCGTTCGGCGATGCCCAGCAGCCCCAGCCACAGCGTCAGCGTGCCGAACAGCAGCACCATCACTTCGACCGACAGCTTGGCCATGGCGAACAGGCTTTCGACCATCGCCGCGAACACCGTCGCGTCGCCGCCGACCAGCCAGTGCGCCAGCGCGGCGACCGCGGCGGTCAGGAAGAAGCCCAGCCAGAGCCTGTCGAGCATGCGCGTCCCGTCGTCGCCGCGGCCGGCGCGGCCGCGCGCCGATGTCGGGGATGGTCCGGTCCATTCTACGCAGGCGGCGCCGGCCTCACGAAATCGAATGACGGCGCGATGCCCGGAAGGCCCGGCGGCGGCTTCATCGCGGGTTCACCGCCGCGGGACGCCAATAGGCGCCGTCGCTCCGAGGAGACCGCGATGCGTATCGCCGCTGCCGTGTTCTGCGTCGCCGCCGCCGCCGGCACCGCGCGCGCCGCCGAGCCGGTGCGCGCGATCCCCGACATCGACATCGCGCGCTACCTCGGCAGCTGGCACGAGATCGCGCGCCTGCCGCTCTACTTCGAGCGCGACTGCGCGCGCGACATCACCGCCACCTACACCGCCAACCCGGACGGCACGCTCGGCGTGCGCAACACCTGCGTGAAGGCCGACGGCAGCGTGAAATCGGCCGACGGCGTGGCGCGCCGCCCCGATCCCTCGGGCGCGCCGGCCGAACTGGAGGTGCGCTTCGCGCCGTCCTGGCTCGGCTTCCTGCCGTTCGTGTGGGGCGACTACTGGGTGATCGCGCTCGATCCCGGCTACCGCTGGGCGATGGTCGGCGAGCCTTCGCGCGAGCACCTGTGGATCCTCGCGCGCGAACCCGGCCTCGACCGCGCCACCTTCGAGGACCTCAAGGCGCGCGCCGCGGCGATGGGCTACGACCTCGCGCCGCTGATCGTCTCCGGCACGGTGCGCTGACCGCGGCCGCGCGGCGGCCGCCGCATTTCCGCCGGCGTCCGCGCTCCGTACACTGCGCGCCGGTCTCGTGCAATGCGTGGGGGGGCGCATGGCCATCACCCGGGAAGCTTTCGAGGCGCTGGTCGCGCGCCTGGAGCCGCAGGCGCGGCAGCGGCCGCGCGCCTACCGCCTGCGGGTGGCGTTGCTGGCGCTGCTCGGCTACGGCTATCTCGCCGGCGTGCTGCTGGCGCTGGCGGCGCTGGTGCTGGCCTCGCTGGCCTCGACGCTGTGGCTGAAGGCGCTGGCGATCAAGCTGATCCTGCCGCTGGGCGCGTTCCTGTGGCTGGTGCTGCGCGCGCTGTGGGTGCGGATCGAGGCGCCGAAGGGCATCGCGCTCGACCGCCGCGAATCGCCCGAGCTGTTCGTCGTCATCGACCGCCTGCGCCGCGCGCTGCGCGCGCCGTGCTTCCACCGCGTACTGCTGACCGACGACTTCAACGCCGCGGTGGTGCAGGTGCCGCGGCTCGGCCTGTTCGGCTGGCACCGCAACTACCTGCTGCTCGGCCTGCCGCTGCTGAAGTGCACCACGCCGGCGCAGCTGCAGGCGATCCTCGCCCACGAATTCGGCCACCTCGCCGGCGGCCACGCGCGCTTCGGCAACCAGATCTACCGGCTGCGCATGGCCTGGGCGCGCCTGCAGGCCGCGCTGGAACGGCCCGGCCAGCGCGGCTCCTTCCTGTTCCGCCCGTTCTTCCGCTGGTACGCGCCGTATTTCGCCGCCTACTCCTTCCCGCTGGCGCGCGCCAACGAGTACGAAGCCGACGCGGTGTCCGCGCGGCTGACCTCGCCGCGCACCGTCGCCGAGGCGCTGACCGGCACCAGCGTGATCGGCCGCTACCTCGGCGAGCGCTACTGGCCGGACGTGCACCGCCAGGCCGACGAGCAGCCGCAGCCCGCCTTCGCGCCGTTCGCCCGGCTGGGCGCCGGCCTGCGCGGCGCCATCGACGAAACCGCCGCGCGCGCCTGGCTGGACGGCGCGCTGGCCGCGCGCACCACCGCCGACGACACGCACCCCTGCCTCGCCGACCGCCTGCGGGCGGTCGGCGAAGCGCCGCGCTTCAACCCGCCCGGCGAAGGCGAGGGCGCCGACCGTCTGCTCGGCGCGGCGCGCGAGCGCCTGGTCGCCGAACTCGACGCGCGCTGGGCGGAGCGCATCCGCCACGACTGGCAGGAGCACTACCGCCGGGTGCAGGAGGGGCGCGCGCGGCTGGCGGCGCTGGAAGCCGCGGCGCAGACGGGCGAGCTGTCGCTCGACGAAGCGTTCGAACGCGCGCGCCTCGACGAAGCCTATGGCGCCGGCGCCGACGCCGCGCTGGCGCAGTTCCGCGCCCTGCACGCGCGCGCGCCGGACTCGGCGCCGACGTGCTACGCGCTCGGCACGCGCCTGCTGGCACGCGACGACGCCGCGGGCGTGGCGCTGGTCGAGCGCGCGATGCAGCTGGACGAGGAGGCGATCGCGCCGGGCGCCGAGGCGCTGCGCGATTTCCACTGGCGTCGCGGCGACCGCGCCGCCGCCGACCATTGGCACGCGCGCCTGTGCGAACGCCGGGCGCTGCTGGAAGCGGCGCGCGCCGAGCGCGCGCAGATCCGCGGCAACGACAAGTTCCTGCGCCACGATCTGGCGCCGCCGGCGGTCGCCGACCTGCGCGCGGCGCTCGCCGCCGCCGGCGCGCGCCGCGCCTACCTGGTGCGCAAGCGCGTGAAGCACCTGCCCGAACGGCCGCTGTACGCGCTCGGCTTCCGCGTCACGCCGTGGTGGCGGCGGCGCCGCGCCGCCGAGGCCGCAGCGGTGCAGCAGCGCATCGTCGAGACGGTGGCGCTGCCGGCGACCACGCTGGTGTTCTGCGTCGAAGGCAAAAACGCCCGTTTCGACAGCAAGTTCCGCTGGATCCGCGGCGCGCGCGTGCTCTGAGGCGGCCTCACGCCTGCGTCACGAAGCGCAGCACGGTCTCGCCGTCGGCGCGGCCGCCGGCGCCGAAACGCCGCTCGATCAGCACGCCGCCGCCGTCGTGCGCCAACGCGATCACCGTGCTGGCGCGCGTGCCGTAGCGCTCGCCGCGGATGAACGGCGCGGACAGGCGGCGCTCCAATTCGAGGTCGATGCCGGTGTGCGGCAGCGCGTCGTCGGGCGCCGGCGCGTCGTCGGCCAGCGCGGCGAACAGCGGCGCGAAGTCGTCCTCGCCGCGCGCCAGCCAGTCGCGCAGCGCCGCGGTCAGGCGCTCGCTCTTCGGCCAGCGCGCCTCCAGCGGGCCGTTGGACAGGCCGTGCACGCCGGGCGCGAGCGGCGCGATGCGCGTCGCCGGATGGTTGCCGACGTAGCGCGCGCTGTCGCGGTCGAACAGCAGCAGGTTGAACGGCCGGTAATCGGCGGCGCGCGCGGCCAGCGCCTCCGACCAGGCGCCTGCCGACGCGCCGGCGCGCAGGAACTCGGCGGCCAGCAGGCCGCGCGAGCGGCCGCCGCGGTCGGCGCGCGGGTCGCGGAAGTTGGTCACCACGCAGGCGCGGCCGCGCTCGCTGACGCCGATCCAGGTGCCGCCGGCCTCGAGGTCACGCCCGCCCAGCACCTCGGGCGCGTCGTCCCAGCGCGCGGCGGGCGCCGCGGGGCGCGCGTGGTATTCGTCGCGGTTGCCCGCGAGCAGCAGGCGCCAGCGCGGGTGCGCCTGCCAGGCGGCGGCGATCAGGCACATGCGGGGCGGCGGCGGGACGGCATGCCGCCATTGTCGGCGGCGCGCGGGCCGGCAGTCGACATGGCGCGCAGCGTCACCTGCCGCCGGACGCGCCGCGCGATCGCAACAAAGGTTGTCGCCCCGCGCGGCCGGCCTCGCCCGCGAGGGGCGCGAAATGGGACGCCCGTCACATCGACTATGAACAAGCTTGTCGCGGCGGCCGTTTCGGCGGCGGTGGCACGCGTGCGCGCCGGCGCTGGCACAGCGCTTGCTGCTCCCGGGGTGAGCGCACCGCAAGGGCGATGCGCCGAGCAAGGAGCCCACGCCATGACCCGCGTCCCTCACGATCTCGCCGAACCGCAGGCGTCCATCGCCGCCAGCCGTCGGCCCGACGCCCTGCCGGTGTGGCGGCAGTTGCGCATCGCCCTCACCATCGCCTGCGCCGATACCCGCGAACACGCGCGCATCGTCGACGGCGCGACGGTGGAACGCCTGTGCACGCTGGCCGAGGAATACCCCGAGATCGCCGCCATGCTGGCGGAGGCCGGCATCTCCGACGCCTTCGAGCAGCTGCTGCTGCGGGCGTTCGCGCACATGAACGTGCTGAAGCAACTGGTCGCCTGCGATTCCTGCCCGCCGGCAGCGTGGAAGCGCAGCACCGGCGAGCTGCGCGCGCTGCTGGCGCAAGCCGCCGGCCTGGCCTGGGTGCCGGAGCGCGACGCCTTCCTCGAGCAGGCCGAGGAGGCACTGCGCTACCTCGACGCCGAAGTGACCTACCACCGCGACGCGCTGTGCGCCGGCGGCGCGCTGCTGCGCCTCGACCGCGCGCTGCTGCGCCTCGCCCTGCTGCAGGGCGACGCGGACGTGCGCGCCGCGCGCCAGCGCGCCTGCCGGCGCCTGCACCTGCTGGCCGACATGCTGGTGCCGGCGCCCGGCGACAATCCGGCCACGCCGCACGCGCGGGCCGCGGCCGGCCCGCAATTGCACGCGGCCTGAGCGCTCAGGCCGCGCGCGCCGACTCGCCGCGCGGCCGGCGCCACTGCGCCATCAGCTCGTCCCAGCGCTTGCGCGCCCGCGCGTAGCGGTCTTCCTTGACGTGGCCGTAGCCGCGGATCGCGTCGGGGATCGAGGCGATGGTCACCGCCAGCGCGTGATTGCCGGCATCGAGTGTCGCGATCAGCTCCTCGACGCAGCCGAAGTAGTCCTCGATCAGCCGCCGCTCCAGGCGCCGCTCGGCGGTGCGGCCGAACACGTCCAGCGGCGTGCCGCGCAGGAAGCGCAGGCCGGCCAGCAGCCTGAACGCGACGAACACCCACGACCCGTACTCGGCCTTGCGCAGATGGCCGTCGGCGTCCTTCTTCGCCAGCAGCGGCGGCGCCAGGTGGAAGCGCAGCTTGAAGTCGCCGGCGAAGGTCTCGCGGATCTGCCGCGCGAACTCGCCGGAGGTGTACAGGCGCGCCACCTCGTACTCGTCCTTGTACGCCATCAGCTTGAAGGCGTGGCGCGCGACCGCCTCGGCGAGCCCGCTGCACCCGGGCGCGCGCTGCTGTTCGGCGGCGCGCACGCGGTCGACCAGCGCGCGGTAGCGCGCGGCGTAGCGGGCGTTCTGGTAGCCGGCGAGGAACTGCATGCGGCGTTCGATCACGTCCTCCAGCGAACGGCTGAGACGGCGGTCGTCCAGCGGCAGCGCGGCGACGTTTGCGGCCGCGGCCGACGCCGCGCCGACGCCGGCCGCCCGCTCGACGCGCGCGCGGTCGATCGCCGCCAGCCGGCCCCAGCCGAACGCGCGCTTGTTCATCTCCACCGCGGCGCCGTTCAGCTCGATCGCGCGCAGCAGCGCCGCGCGGCCGACCGGCACCAGACCCTTCTGCCAGGCGTAACCGAGCACGAACAGGTTGGTGGCGATGGAGTCGCCGAGCAGCGCGGTGGCGAGGTCGGTGGCGTCGAGCAGGTCCGGTTCGGCGCCGCCCAGCGCCTGCCGCACCGCGGCGACGATCTGCTGCGCGGGGAACTTGAGGTCGGGCTGGCGCGTAAACGTGCCCGGCATCGCCTCGTAGCTGTTCAGCACCGCGTGCGTGCGGCCGGCGCGGATCTTCGACAGCGACCAGTAGTCGTTGACCACCACCATGTCGCAGCCCAGCACCAGGTCGGCCTCGCCGGCGGCGATGCGCACGGCGTGGATGTCGGCGGGCGTGCGCGCGATGCGCACGTGGGTGGTCACCGCGCCGCCCTTCTGCGCCAGGCCGGTCTGGTCGAGCACCGTCGCGCCCTTGCCCTCGAGATGCGCGGCCATGCCGATCAGCGCGCCGATCGTCACCACGCCGGTGCCGCCGATGCCGGTGATCAGGATGTTCCACGGCTGCGCCAGGTCGCCGCGCGGTGCCGGTTCGGGCAACGCCTCGAAATCGACCGCCTCGGCGCTGCCGCCGCGCTTCCGCAGGCCGCCGCCGTGCACGGTGACGAAGCTCGGGCAGAAGCCGTTGACGCAGGAGAAGTCCTTGTTGCAATTCGACTGGTCGATGGCGCGCTTGCGGCCGTACTCGGTCTCCAGCGGCAGCACGCTGACGCAGTTCGACTTCACGCCGCAGTCGCCGCAGCCCTCGCAGACCAGCGAGTTGATGAACACGCGCTTCGGCGGATCCGGCATCTTGCCGCGCTTGCGGCGGCGGCGCTTCTCGGCGGCGCAGGTCTGGTCGTAGATCAGCACGCTGACGCCGGGCACCTCGCGCAGGCGCTTCTGCACCGCCTCCAGCTCGTCGCGGTGGACGAACTCGACGCCGGCCGGGAAGATCTCCGGCTTCGACCATTTGCCGATGTCGTCGCTCATCACGACGATGGTCTGCACGCCCTCGGCGCGCACCTGGCGGGCGATGTCGGGCACGCTGAGCGTGCCGTCCACCGGCTGGCCGCCGGTCATCGCCACGGCGTCGTTGTAGAGGATCTTGTAGGTGATGTTCACGCCGGCGGCGACCGCCTGGCGGATCGCCAGCGAGCCGGAATGGAAGTAGGTGCCGTCGCCGAGGTTCTGGAACACGTGTTTCGTTTCGGTGAACGGCGCCTGCCCGCACCAGGTGACGCCCTCGCCGCCCATCTGCGTGAAGGTGTCGGTGCGGCGGTCCATCCAGGTGACCATGTAGTGGCAGCCGATGCCGCCCAGCGCGCGCGAGCCTTCGGGCACCACCGTCGAGGTGTTGTGCGGGCAGCCCGAGCAGTAGTGCGCGGCGCGCGGAAAGTTGGCGCGCGGCAGCGCCAGCTCCTGCTCCTTCGCGGCGATCCACCGCAGGCGCTGCTGGATCGCCTCGCTGGCGAAGAAGCGCCCGAGGCGTTGCGCGATCACGCGGGCGATGCGCGCCGGCGTCAGCTCGCTGGTCGAGGGCAGGATCCAGTTGCCGGCCTCGTCGTACTTGCCGACGATGCTCGGGCGCGGCCCGGGCAGGTGGTAGAGGTACTCCTTCATCTGCGACTCGATGAAGGCGCGCTTCTCCTCCACCACCAGGATGTCCTCCAGGCCATGCGCGAACGCGCGCAGGCCGTGCGGCTCCAGCGGCCAGGTCATGCCGATCTTGTAGACGCGGATGCCGATGTCGGCGGCCATGCGCGCATCGATGCCGAGGAACTCCAGCGCCTGCAGCACGTCGAGGTAGCTCTTGCCGGTGGTGACGATGCCGAGGCGCGCGCGCGGCGAGTCGATCGTCACGCGGTCGATGCGGTTGGCGCGGGCGAACGCCTGCGCGGCGTCCACCGCGTACTGGTGCAGGCGCAGCTCCTGGTCGAGCGGCGGATCCGGCCAACGGATGTTCAGGCCGCCCTGCGGCAGCTCGAAGTCGGCGGGAACGACGATCTCGCGCGCGTGCGGGTCGACCTCCACCGAGGCCGAGGATTCCACCGTCTCGGCGATGGTCTTGAAGCCGACCCAGCGCCCGGTCCAGCGGCTCATCGCCCAGCCGAGCAGGCCCATGTCGAGGATGTCCTGCACGCCGGCCGGATTGAGCACCGGCATCATCGCCGAGACGAATTCCTGCTCGGAACCGTGCGGCAGCGTGGAGGAGCGGCAGGCGTGGTCGTCGGCGGCCAGCACCAGCACGCCGCCGTGCGGCGAGGTGCCGGCGGCGTTGCCGTGCTTGAACACGTCGCCGCAGCGGTCGACGCCCGGGCCCTTGCCGTACCACATGGCGAACACGCCGTCGTACTTCGCGCCGGGGAACAGGTTGGCCTGCTGGCTGCCCCAGACCATGGTCGCGGCGAGGTCCTCGTTCAGGCCGGGCTTGAACTCGACGCGGGCGGCGGCGAGGTGCTTGCGCGCGCGCCACAGCTCGAGGTCGAAGCCGCCCAGCGGCGAGCCGCGGTAGCCGGAGACGAAGCCGGCGGTGTTCAGTCCGGCGGCGTGGTCGCGGGCGGCCTGCATCAGCGGCAGGCGCACCAGCGCCTGCACGCCGGACAGGTAGATGCGCCCGGCGGTGCGCGTGTACTTGTCGTCCAGCGTGTAGCCGAGGTCGAGGGCGGGAGCGGTCGCGGACATGGCGGCGGGCCGTTTTCAGGGGGCAAAGATCGTCGATTTTAGCATCCGGGCCGGGGCGGACTCCCGTCGGCCCGTGCCTACCCTACCCCTCCGCGGGCGCAGCGGCGTAAGGTAGCCGCCTGGGACAGGGGGATCCGCGATGAACGCGCGGTACGACCAGCTTTCCGTGATGGTCGTGGAAGACCATGCCTTCCAGCGCGGGATCGCGCTGCGGCTGCTGGGCACGATCGGCGTCGAACGCACGCTGGAGGCCGGCGACGGCCACGAGGCGCTGCGCGTGATGGCGGCCGCCGAGCCGCCGCCCGACGTGCTGCTGATCGACCTCGACCTGCCGCAGATGGACGGCATCGAGCTGATCGGCCACGTCGCCAGCCGCCAGCTGGCCAAGGCGGTGGTGGTGCTGTCCGCGCTCGATCCCGCCCTGCTGAACACCGTGCAGACCGTGGCCCGCGCCAGCGGCCTGCGCGTGCTGGGCGCGCTGGAAAAACCGCTGACCGCGGCCAAGCTGGCCGACGTGCTGGCGCTGTACCACCAGGACGACGAGCAGGCGCGCGACGAGGGCCTGCTGGACGTCTCCGAATCGGCGCTCGCCGAGGCGCTGGCGCTGGACGAGTTCGAACCGTGGTTCCAGCCGCAGGTGGCGATCGACAGCGGCTTCGTCAGCGGCGTCGAGGCGCTGGTGCGCTGGCAGCACCGCGGCCAGGTGATCGCGCCGTCGCGCTTCGTGCCGCTGATCGAGCGCAGCGGCCTGATCGACAGCTTCACCGAACGCGTGCTGGCGCGCGCCTGCGCCTGGCGCACGCGCTGGCTGCAGCAGGGCGTGGAGCTCAAGCTGTCGGTGAACATCTCCATGCTGAACCTGGTGCGCGCCGATGCCGCCGACCGTTATCAGGCGATCGTGCAGGAGGCCGGCGTGAAGCCGCGCGAGGTGGTGCTGGAGCTGACCGAGAGCGCGGTGATCGACGAGGCCGCGCACGCGCTGAACGTGCTGGCGCGGCTGCGCCTGAAGGGCTTCGGCCTCAGCATCGACGACTTCGGCACCGGCTACTCCTCGCTGGCGCAGCTCTCGCACCTGCCGGTGACCGAGCTGAAGATCGACCAGGGCTTCGTCGCCGGCGCGCCGCGCCAGCCGCGCAAGCGCGCGGTGGTCGAAGCCAGCCTCGACCTCGCGCGCAAACTCGGCCTGTCCAGCATCGCCGAGGGCGTGGAAACCATCGAGGAGTGGCAGATGCTGGCCGAGCTTGGCTGCGATCACGCGCAGGGCGCGCTGATCGGCATGGCCGTGCCCGGTCATCTGCTGGCGGAGCGCGTGCAGGCGTGGCGGCGTCCGCAACCGAAGTGAGCGCGGCGCGGCGCGCGCCCGGCATCCGCGTGCAGCTGCTGTGGCTGTTCGGCCTGCTGCTCGCCACCGGCGCCATCGTGATCGTGCTGGACGAGTACCGCCAGCGCGCCGAGATCGCCGCGCTGACGCACCTGCACGATGACGCCCTGGCCGGCCTGCGCGCGACCAAGGCGGTGTCCGACGCCTACGGCCTCGACGTGGTCGACACCGCGTTCCGCGTGCGCAACTACCTGCTCGGCTGGGAGCAGGGCGTGGCCGTGCTGGACCGCGCGCAGGCGTCGATCGCCGCCGCCTGGACGCAGCTCGAGCGCAGCAGCATGCCGCCGGAACAGCGCGCCCTGCTCGAGGAGATCGCCCGCGCGCGCGGCGACGCCGACCGCGCCAGCGCGCGCCTGCGCGCGATCCTGCAGGCGCAGGACATCCATGCGCTGGGCCGCTTCGCCGACACCGAGCTGTATCCGGCGATCGATCCGGTGACCACCCGCCTCAACTTCCTCGCCGACCTGAAGATGCAGGAGGCCGGGCAGTTGCTGGCGGCGCAGACGGCAGCGGCGCGGCTGGTCGGCGCGCACGCATTGGCCGGCGCGGCCGAGGCGATCGAGCATGCCGCGCGCGGCGAGGGCGTGACCGCGGCGCGCCGGCTGACCGAGGACGCGCACGCGGCGCTGGATGCGCTGCGCGCCTGGAGCGCGTCCGCCGCCTGAGGCGCGGCGCGCTCGCCGGCGATCGCGCGGGCAGGCCATAATCGCGGCGCATGCCGTCGCCGTCCGGTCGTCGCACCTCCCCGCTCCGTCGTCTCGCGCTCGCCGCCGCGGGCATGCTCGCGCTCGCCGCCGCGCAGGCCGCCGCGCAGGACGACGCTCAGCGCCAGGCCCAGGAAGCCGCGGCGAAGCAGAAGCTGACGGAGGTGCGCGCGCAGATCGAGGCGCTGGCCAAGGCGCAGCGCGAGGCCGGCGCCGCGCGCGACAGCCTGGAGGCCGAGCTGGCGCGCCAGGCGGCGCAACTGGCCGACGCCGCCAGGGCGCTGCGCGACGCCGAGGCGGCGGTCGCGGCCAAACAGCAGGCGCTCGACCGCCTGCAGGACGAGCGCGCGGCGATCGAGCGGCGCCTGGCCGACCAGCGCGCCGCGCTGGCCGACCTGCTGCGCGCCGCCTACACCCTGGGCCGCGGCCAGGACCTGCGTCTGCTGCTGGGCGGCGAGGATCTGCCGCGGATCGCCCGCGCGCTGGCCTACTCGCGCTACTTCCAGCGCGACCGCGTCGCGCGCATCCAGGCGCTGGCCGCGGACCTTTCGCGCCTGGACGCGGTCCAAGCCTCCATCGTGACCGAACGCGCCGCCCTCGAAACCGTCCGCGACCAGCGCGCCCGCCAGGCCGAGGCGCTGGAGCAGGCGCGCGCGCGGCAGCAGAAGCTGCTGGCCGAGGCCGAGGCGCGGCTGAAGGCGCAGGGCGCGCAGCTCGCCGCGCTGCAGCGCGACGCGCAGAACCTCGACCAGCTGCTGCAGCGCCTGCGCGACGTGTTCGCCGACATCCCGAAGGCGCTGCCCGCCGACCAGCCGTTCGCGCAGTTGCGCGGCCGGCTGCCGTGGCCGCTGGCCGGCAGGCTGGCGCTGGCCTTCGGCGCGCGCGACCGCAGCGGCGCCGCCAGCCACGGCCTGGTGATCGCCGCCAAGCCCGGCACGCCGGTGCGCGCCGTCGCGCACGGCCGCATCGCCTACGCCGACTGGCTGCGCGGCTACGGCATGCTGATCATCGTCGACCACGGCGACGGCTGGATGAGCCTGTACGGCGACAACGAGTCGCTGCTGCGCGAGGTCGGCGACTGGGTCAACGCCGGCGATGCCATCGCCACCAGCGGCAGCGGCGCCGACGGCGCGCGCGGCCTGTATTTCGAACTGCGCCAGGGCGGCAAGCCGGTCGATCCGCGGCCCTGGCTGGCGACGCGGCATTGAGGATGCCCTGGTCCATTCCGTGCAGGCGTCACCGGCGCTGTCTGCCTGCAGATCACAGGTGCGCCGGCGAAGGCAGACTGGCCGTCTGTCGAGCCGGCGCGCCGAAGAGATGCGGGCAGACAGCGTCGGCCCCAACCTTTGAAGTCGAATGACGGGGTGATGTCCAGAAGGCCCGCAGCCTGCGCCGCGCGGCTTGCCCAGGCAGCCAGCCTGGGCGGCGCCGTGCGACACACCCTGCGAACCTTCCGGACATCATGCCGTCTGCACGGAATGGACCAGGGCATCCTTGCACGGCGCATAATGCCCCCACGCACCACCCCGAGACTCGTTCCCATGCGTATCTCACCGCTGCTGTTCGCCCTGCTGCTGCTCGTCCCCGCCGCGCACGCCGCCGCGCCCGCCGCCGACGCCAAGCCGGCCGCGGCCGCCAGCGCGCCCGCGCCGGACGAACCCGACCTCGACGACATCCGCAACTTCACCCGCATCTACGAGCTGGTGAAGCAGGCCTACGTCGACAAGGTGGACGACAAGACGCTGATGCAGTCGGCCATCCGCGGCATGCTGGCCGGCCTCGACCCGCACAGCGCTTACCTCGACACCGCCGGGCTGAAGGAACTGACCGAGGACACCACCGGCGCCTACGGCGGCCTCGGCATCGAGGTGCTGCAGGTGAACGGCGAGCTGCGCGTGGTCGCGCCGATCGACGACACCCCGGCGCAGCGCGCCGGCATCCGCGCCGGCGACGTCATCACCCGCATCGACGGCAAGCCGGTCGATCCCGACGCGCTGGACGAGGCGGTCAAACAGTTGCGCGGCGAGCCCGGCACCAAGATCACGTTGACCATCCTGCACGAGAACGCGGTCAAGCCGGAGGATCTGACGATCACCCGCGAGCGCATCCAGGTGGCCAGCGTGAAGACGCGCATGCTGGAGCCGGGCTACGCCTACATCCGCATCAGCCAGTTCCAGGACGACACCGCCGACGACCTGCGCCGCAAGCTGACGGCGCTGGTGCAGAAGAACGGCCCGCTGCGCGGCGCCGTGCTCGACCTGCGCTCCAACCCGGGCGGCCTGCTCACCGCCGCGGTCGGCGTCAGCGACGCCTTCCTCGACCACGGCGTGATCGTCACCACCAAGGGCCGCCTGAAGCAGGCCGATTTGAGCTTCAGCGCCACGCCCGGCGACCTCTTGAACGGCGCGCCGCTGGTGGTGCTGGTCGACAACGGCACCGCCTCGGCGGCGGAGATCGTCGCCGGCGCGCTGAAGGACGACCACCGCGCGCTGATCATGGGCCGGCGCACCTTCGGCAAGGGCTCCGTGCAGACCGTGCTGCCGCTGGACGACGACCACGCGGTCAAGCTGACCACGGCGCGCTACTACACGCCGTCCGGCACCTCGATCCAGGCCGCCGGCATCGCCCCCGACATCGCCCTCGCCGACCTCGCCGTCAGCCACCGCGACGAGGCGCCGCAACTGATCGGCTCCGAACGCGACCTGCCCAACCACCTCAAGGGCGACCACGAGAACGACGGCCACCGCGACGGCGACGGCGCCGCGCTGGCGCTCGAGGACTACGCGCTGTCGGAAGCGCTGCACGTGCTGAAGGGCATGGCGCTGGGCAAGCCGGCAGCGGCACCCGACGCGCACTGAGCACGCGCGTCACGCCCTTCTTCCTGTACGAGCGGCCGCGAACCGCGGCCCTCGTCCCATGGCAGCGGCGGAAGCCGCTGCGCGGATTCCGCCCTGCGTTTTCGCTCGCGACTGAGAGGCTCGCCGTGCTGCAACGCGGCTTGCTGATCCGCTCCGCTACGCGTATATCACGCAGACGCCACGGACACGGATGAGTCTGTAATTTGAACTGTGTAACTGCCCTTTGAGACGATGC
>NZ_DF970246.1 GCF_000953855.2 Mizugakiibacter sediminis | reverse complement strand
GCGCTGGCCGGCTACGCGGCCTGGACGAACTGGCAGCGCGCGCGCGGCGACGCCGCCGCGCAGGGCAGCGGCCGCTCGCCGGCGGCGCTGGACGCGCGCATCAGCACGCTGGAAGACGCCTTGACCGCCATCCGCCAGGAGCGCGGCGGCCTGCGCCAGCGGCTCGGCGACGCCGAGGCGGTCAACCGCTCGCTGCGCGAGGAAGTGCTCGGCCTGTCGGAGCGCGCGCGCAATCTCGAGGACGCCGTCGCCAACCTGTCCGAGAAACGCCTGTCCGGCCACGACGCGATGCTGCTCGACGAGGCGGAGATGCTGCTGCGCATGGCCAAGGAGCGCTATGCGCTGTTCCAGGACGCGGAGGGCGCGCTGGCCGCCTACGATCTCGCCGACCAGGCGCTGTCCGGCGTCGAGGATCCCGCCTTCGCCGGCGTGCGCCAGAGCCTCGCCGCCGAGCGCGATGCGCTGGCGGCGGTGAAGCCGACCGCGCGCGCCGCCGATCTCGCCGCGCTGTCGCGCCTGCGCGACGCGCTGCCCGCCCTGCCGCTGAAACCGCTGGACATGCCGCGCACCGCCGGCGGCGGCGATGGCGCCTTCGCCCGTGTCGGCCGCGCGCTGGCCGGCCTGGTGCGCATCTCGCGCGACGACGGCGCGCCGCTGGCCAGCGCCGACGCGCGCTTCGCCCGCGAGCTGGCCGCGCTCGACCTGGCCGAGGCGCAGGCCGCGCTGCTCGCCTACGACCGCGGCGCCTACGCCGCCGCGTCGAAGCGCGCGCTGGCCACGCTCGACCTGCAGTTCGACGGCCGCGCCGAAGCCGTGCAGCAGGCGCGCGCCGAACTGGCGCGGCTGGCGGCCGAGCCGGCCGCGACGGCAACGGCGCCGCAGCTCGGCGCGGCGCTGAAGGAGCTGCACGACCTGCGCGCCGTGCATGCGCTGAAGCCGGCGCGCGCCGGCGGCAAGGCCGCGCCATGAGGCTCTGGCGCTGGCTGCTGCTGCTGTTCGCGGTCGCCGCGCTGGCTGCGTTCGGCTGGCACTGGGTCGCCGTCGACCCCGGCTACGTGCTGGTGCGCTACCGCGGCGTGCGCATCGAATCCACGCTGATCGTCGCGCTGGCGCTGATCTTGGTCGGCTGGGCCGCGCTGACCGTGCTGTGGCACGCGCTGCGCTGGCCGTTCGGCGCGCTCTCGCGCCGCCACCGCCGGCTCAGCCGCAAGCGTTTCTCGGAAGGACTGCTGGCGCTGGCCGAAGGCCGCTACGGCGAAGCCGACCGCGCGCTGGCGCGCGCCGCGCGGCTCGCCCCGCTGCGCGCGCCGGCGCTGCTCGCTTCCGCCGAGGCGGCGCACCAGCG
>NZ_DF970245.1 GCF_000953855.2 Mizugakiibacter sediminis | reverse complement strand
CTGGTAGTTCGCCAGCGCGAACGCGCTGGTGCGCTCCTGCGGCGTCAGGATCAGGTTGGTGCGCTGGAAGTTGAACGAGTCGCTGTTCGTGAAGCAGTGATAGTCGCCGAGCGAGGTGCCGTCGCCGCTGCCGCGGCTCACGGAGGCGCAGTTGAACTGCGCAGCCAGCGTGCCGGGAAGGAACTTCGGGCCCTTCGTCGGGTCGTTCGGGTCGAAGTTCGGGTTGACGCCCGGCAACTGGATGAAGCCGGTCGGCGTGCGGCTGGAACCGCGCGTGACGATCTTGCCGCTGGACAGATACAAGGCGTCCTTGGAGTAGCTGCGGTCCGCCGAGGAGATCGGGTCGAACTTGTTGTAGTTGATGC
>NZ_DF970244.1 GCF_000953855.2 Mizugakiibacter sediminis | reverse complement strand
TGGCCGTCGATCACGTACTGGAGATCGGTGCCGTCCGGCTGCCGTTCTTGCGCGTCCGCCCTTCAAGTTGCGCGCGCATGGCCGGCGTTCTCCTCACGCAACTGCTGGTTCTTCGCCCGCTCCTGCTCCCACTGCGCCCGGTAGTCGATCTGCACGGTGTTCGCGACCTTGGGCGCCATCATCGGCCTCACGGTGTAGACCGTCTACGCCCACAACAGCGACAGCAGGCATGCAGCGGCTACACGATTCATCCGCACTCTCCCCACGACCGCCCCACGGCGGTTTGCGTGCCGAGCATAACGGTAGCGGTGGCGGTCAGTCCCAGAGCCAGAGAAATCGCCCGAGGCCAATTCCGCGATACTCGCTGCCACCCGCCTCATAGCGCAGGCAGTCTGCGCCCACAACCGTGCGGCAACCAAAGGCGGCAGCGTGGTACCCCTGGACCACTATACGCGTCCCATCGTAACGCCTACCGCCAATTATCCAAACTTACGCGGAAAAATTAGCACAGTAACTCTGACGCCGATCAGAAAGCCAGTCCCGATAAGAATCAAGAACAACGCCACCGTGCTACGCGGATTAACGATGAAGCAGTAGATCTGCTCGGCTATACCGAGGCCTAGTATTGCCCACGCCCCCAGATGCATACCTTGCAGTGGTTGCCGTAAATCAAAGGGATTCGATCCCCATGACGGGCCTTCCCACACGGTACCCTCTGGAGAATTGACGATCCGGAAAAACATTACAAGCGGAATAGACAAAATACAGAAAAATAGTATAGACGCCGCCGGGGTCTGTCAAACGAACTGTGTAACCTCGGTTTTCACAGCGCG
>NZ_DF970243.1 GCF_000953855.2 Mizugakiibacter sediminis | reverse complement strand
TGGCGTCGGTCACCGCCACCGGGCTGCCCAGGGCGTCCGTGTGGCAGTAGACCACCGTTTCCGCCCCGGCGTCGGTGGCGTGGCTGCCGAGCAGCAGCAGCGCCAGGCAAACCAGCGCGCGGCCGATGCGGTCCATGACGTGTCCTTTCGTATCCATGGGTAGGCGCTCCCTCGCCGCTTACCGGATCGGTCCGGGCGGGTCGGTGTTCGTGTAGTTAGGCGCCGATGTCCAGGCCGAGCAGCCCGCGGCGTTGCACGCACGCCGCACCGCAGCGTGAGCGTCATGCCGAGCGCCGGAAAGCTCATGCTGGTGGCGGTGGTCGAACCGATCGACGCACCCCCTGCCTGCTTCTGCACGTCGTAGGAAGCCGCCCCCGTCACTGCCTTCCAACTGATGGTGTAGGACACGCCATGCACGTAGGACGGCGCCGTGACCGAGGCTGGCGCCGCAGGGGGCAACACCGTAACGGTCAACGTCGCGGAGCTTTGCGCACCGCAGCCGCCCGCGTTGCACGCCCACACCGCGTAGGTGTAGGAACCATTGCCCTTGCCGCTGGTGCTCCACGAGGCCTCGCAGGGTGGGAGTATCCCGCCTGCTGCGCTCGCCTCGCTCAGATAGCGAGGCTTGTCGCCACCTCGTCTCGACAGGCGGGATATTCCCGCCCTACGCGGGCTGCGCCTGGACACGCCCGACCCGCTCTATGCTGCCGTCGACGCCGAGCCGCAGCGCCAGCGCACGGGCGGCAGCGAGGAATAGGACCGACCGGGTTGCCGTTCGTGACGGCCCGTTGACGCGGGTGTCGGGCAGTTACTCAATTTTTACAGCCTGGGCCGCTTCAACGGGTCAGTAGTGCACTTCGTTGTTGCCCCCTCCGGTGTTGCGCGTGGAGCTTGAAACGATCGACTCATTTCCGTTCTTGCACCAATTACTTTATCGTCGACACCTGCATAACAACCGGAAAGATGTCCCCCGCAGTGGTTGCTTGTTGCAATTTCCCAACCACAGTCACATGACGCCCATCAGAAATCGGAAGCGAGCCGATAGGAAGATAGAGTTGCACTTCTGACACACCCGTCACCGCGTCAAATTGATCTGAGCCGCGAACATCTATTTCTTTGTCTAGGACGAGAACGAACACCGCGATCTTCTTGTCAGTCTCTGGATCACCAAAATTGGGTGGGCCATACGTCCATGTTGTTTTAATCGATCCACGCAAGGTAGTAACACATGGCTGGTAACAGTACCCCGAATCTGCCGCTACCGGTCTAGAGGCTGCAACGCGTTGGTCGCATCCAATCAGCATCCAAAGAGCGGTGCCCGCCAACAGAAGAGTTCTCGCCTTCATTGTGAGAATGCCCCCAGCCCAAAGTTGTAGATCTCCGCCGCACCACCATTATTAAACCCTTCCTTTGCCTTGATTGCTTCAATTGCCCCTCTCAATTGAGAAGGAGTTAAGGAGTTGATTGTTGCGCTCGCAGACACCCCAGTATGCTTCATTATGAAGGATGCGTAACTCCGTGGATCATTGGAATCGCTGCTGGGCGCGAAGCGTTGAATTGCTTGCCCGATAGTGTCATTCCCATAAACGGACAACAGTGTGTTTTCGAGCGCACGATCTCCGACACCAATAGATGAGAAAATGGCGAAAGGTTGTTTCTCTGTAACTCTGTCGTTCGGACCCGTGGGCGAGTAGTCCCACCCAAGTGCTAAACGGGTGCTAGCCGCATTTTTGCTTCCCCTGCGCAAATCACCCGGATTATTGTCACGCCATGGACGACTCCCGGTTCTCCGCTCAACGGCGCCGTCCGCATACTGAATGTATGTAGTGCGACCCGAATTGAACGCACGCACCGCTGTGACAGACGCGGCCGTGACCATCGTCGTCGTCGTGCCGGTGCTTGCACAGTTACCATTGCTATCCTCAATATGCGAACCCGTGCATCGTCCATCGGGATCATAGTAGCGGTAGGGATTGTCGTTGGCGTACCTGAAACGGTTGAAGTTCGCCCCGCTACTGCCACTTGCCGCCACCGGATCCGCACTCAAAAACCTCCCCAGCACCGGGTCGTAGTACCGCTGCTGCGCGTACACGAGTCCGGTCGCCGCGTCGGTTTCGTGCCCCGTGTAGCCCGGTCCGTCGTGCAGCGGCCGGTTGAGGGTGTCGCCGTACGGCGCGTACTGCGTGCGCTCGATGACGTTGCGGCTAGCGTCGGTCACCGCCACCGGGCTGCCCAAGGCGTCCGTGTGGTAGTAGACCACCGTTTCCGCCCGGATGCCGGCGGCGTGGCTGCCGAACAGCAGCAGCGCCAGACAAACCAGCGTGCGGCCGATGCGGTCCATGACGTGTCCTTTCGTATCCATGGGTAGGCGCTCCCTCGCCGCTTACTGGATCGGCCCGGGCGGGTCGGTGTTCGTATAGTTCGGCGCCGATGTCCAGGCCGAGCAGCCCGCCGCATTGCACGCGCGAACGCCATACCGCAGCGTCTGCGTCATGCTGGGCGCCGGAAAACTCATGCTGGTGGCGGTGGTCGAACCGATCGACGCACCACCCACCTGCTTCTGCACGTCGTAGGAAGTCGCCCCCGTCACTGCCGTCCAACTGATCGTGTAGGACACGCCATGCACGTAGGACGGCGCCGTGACCGAGGCTGGCGCCGCAGGGGGCAACACCGTAACGGTCAACGTCGCGGAGCTTTGCGCACCGCAGCCGCCCGCGTTGCAGGCCCATACGGCGTAGGTGTAGGAACCATTGCCCTTGCCGCTGGTGCTCCACGAAGTGATCGCACCGCTCGCGACGGTGGCCAGCGCGCCGCCGTTCACGCCCTGCTTGAGCGTGTAGTAGGTGGCGCCTGACACCGAAGTCCAAGTCAACGTATAGCTGCCGGTGGAGCTGCTGGATGGCCCACTGAGCGTGGGCACTGCAGAAGGTGGAATGGTCACGGATACCGTTACCTGGCTGCTTGCCGGGCTGCATCCGCCGGCATTGCAGGCATATACCACGTAGGCGTAGGTTCCGGTCCCCACGCCGCTGGCGGACCAGGACGTACCTGTGCTGTTGTACACGGCCGTCCATGCACCGCCATTGATGCTCTGGTTCAACTGATAACGTGTCGCGCCAGTGACCGTCGTCCAGCTCAGCGTGTAGCTGCCGGTGCTGTTGCTGGATGGGCCGCTCAGCGTTGACGCCGTGCCAGGCGGGAGCGTCACGACCACGCTGGCCCATGCACTCCAAGGACTGCAACCGCCTGCATTGCAGGCAGCGACCGAATAGGTATAGGTGCCTGAAGTCTTTCCGCTGGCCGTCCAAGCGTTGATCGCCCCGTTGGCGACCTCCGTCCAGGTGCCGCCGTTCGTGCTCTCGCTCAATACATAGCTCGTTGCCCCGGCAACGGAGCCCCAACTGACCGTGTAACCGCCGGTATTGTTACTCGCCGGGACGTTGAGGCTGGGCGCGCTGCTCGGCGGAAGCGTCACTGCTACCGCGCCAGAAGCGATGTAGCCGCTACAGAAATCCGCGCAAGCTTTGACCCGATACTGGTAGCTCCCACTAGCTGGCACGCTGACCGTCGTCGACGTGGCACCGCCGCTGTACTTCTGCGTCCAGGCGCCGCCGTTGGCGCTTTCCTCCAGCACATAGCGGGTAGCACCGCTTGATGCCACCCAACTGACCGCAAAGGAGGCCTGGTTAGAGGTGGATGGCACGCTGATCGAAGCCGGCGCAGGCGGAGGCTGCAGGTTGCGGGTGACTTTGGCCACCAGACTACCGCCAAGGTAGATGTAATCGCTGTCGGTCTTGGCCGCGACGTCCCATTCGTACATCAGTGGGCCACCCTTGCCGTAGTCGAAGTAGGTGACGGCCCCTGAAGCTGCGTCGGTCTTCTGCACACGCAGACCCGCGGCATCGTACAGGTAGCTCTCCTTGCCCGTGACTGCGCGCAGGCGATTGGCCTGGTCGAAGGCAATCGTCTGGCCACCGCGATTGGTCAGATTGCCGCGGGCGTCATAGCCGAAACTGAGCGTCTGGGTGCCGCTGACGCTGCCGAGGCGGTTGCTGGCGTCGTACACGTAGGTGTACTGGCTCAGGCTGCCGACGCGCGCGCTGCGGATGTTGTCCAACGGATCGTAGGCATAGACGGCCTGGTTGTCGCCACCGAACATGGGCGATGCCGTGACGGTGAGACGGTCGAGACCGTCGTAGGTCATGTCGCGATTGCCGATGTTGCCGGGCAGGCCATCGGTGATCGCGGCGACATTGCCGTTGGCGTCGTAGTCGTAGGCGTCGTCCAGCACGGCAGTGCCGCCGTAGCTGTCCGTGCTGCGGTCCGGCAGCTGGCGGGCGTTTTGCGCCATCGCGTGCACGATGCCGTTGCCGTAGGTGAACTGCTTGATGCCGCCGTTCGGGTAATAGCTGACGCCAGTGGCGTAGCTGCCGGCCTGCTTGGGTTGGCCCAAGGCGTTAGGCGCATAGCTGACCACGCGCCCGCTCGGGTAAGTATGCGATGCCAGGTGGCCGTTCGCGTCATAGGCGTAGCGGATCACGCGACTGGAAATGCCCGGAACGCTGAGCGTCTCCGAAGTCAGGAAGCGGCGCTTGTTGTAGGCATAGCTGGTGACGACGGGACTGCCGCCGTTCTCCACGCGCGCCGACGACAAGGCTCCATCGGCCTCGTAGCTATAGGTGGTGTCGCTGATGCCGTCGGGATAGGTGATGCCGGTGAGACGGTTGCGCAAGTCATAGCTGCGCGTGATGGTGGTACCTGCCGGCACGCTGCTGCGATCGCAGGTCGTGCCGGTGAGTGTCGTGCCTGGTGCGGTCCAGGCGAGGTTGCCGGCAGCGTCGTAGTCCATCAGCGTCGCGCCGGTCTCCGGCTCGATCACCTTGCAGAGCAGTTGGTTGCCGTCGTAGACGTAGCGACGTGTCGCCGACACCGTACCGCCGCCATAACTGCCCGAGCGTGTCAGCGCGAGCGGCTTGCCGAACACGTCGCGGGTGATCGTCGTGGTCGCCCCCTCCGGAGCCTGGATCAGCACGGGCCGGCTGGTGTCGGGGGTGTCGAAGGCCTGGAAACTGGTGGTCGTGGCGTAGCCACGCGGATTGGTAACCTTGACCTTGAGGCCGGAAAGGTAGCTTGTGGTGGTCGTCAATGCGCCGAGTTCGGAGTCCTGCGTCACTTGGGTTGGACGGCCCAACGCATCGTAGGTCGTGTGCATTCCCGAAGCATTCGGCGTCTTGGTCGGATCTGCCCAGGTGCTCGTAACCGCCTGGTCGAACGAACGCTGGGGACAGGACGAAAACGTGACGTTACCGTTCGCGTCGTAGCGAATCACCGCTTGGCTCAAGGTGTTATTGACATCGTTGATGTCATACCGCTGTTTGATGACGGGACGCCACAGCGCGTCGTACAGCGTCTCCGTCATCGAATTACCAGTGATGATGCGCTGACGCCAGTGACCGGCTGGCAACCCGTCCGCCGCCGGGTAGCCGGCACTGAACGAAATCTGGGTCTGGTTCCACGCCGTGCTGTCGCCCGAGGGATAGGTGATCAGGTTCACCCGCCCCATCGCGTCGTAGCCATAGTTGGTCGTGAAGCCGTTCTCATCGGTCAGCGAGGTAATCCAGCCCGCGTCGTTGACGACCGCGCTTTCACCCTTGCCGTCAGCGTAGGCGACGCTGCGTGGAAGGCCGCGGTACCAGCTGTTCAGGGTTGTCGCGTGACTGTTGCCGTCGGTGACCGAAGCCAGCGTGCCGTCGGCGTTGTAGCTGTTGGTCGCCTTGAGCTTGCCGAAGGCGTAGGTGCGGATCGGCAGCGCCGTGGTCGCGTCGTAATCGATCTGCTCGACCACTGCACTGGTGTTGCTATTGGTGACCTTGGCCACCTGGCCGATCACCCATTTGGCGAGATTGGTCGAATACGTCGTGACGTCGGTCCGCGTGTAACCCAACGAACTCGACTTCGTCACGCTGACGGGGCTGGCGAACGCGTCGTAACCGTTGGTCGTGGCAGTGAACGTCGCACCGTCCTGCGCCGTGACGGTCGAACGCACGGGGCGCAAGCGCCCCACCAGCGGGTTTATGTACGTCGACAGCAGCGATACGCCCACATTGCCCGGAAACGGCTGACTGGAAACCTCGCCATTGCCCACATAGGTATTCGTCACCGTCTTCAATGCGGCGCCTGCCGGCGTGTCGAACTCAGTCGACAGCAACCAACCTTCATTGCAGGCGTACTCGGCGCCGAACTGGTACTTCGTGATGCCAGTCGGCCCGTTGACCACGACCCACTTTGAGTCGGAGTAGTCGGCGCAGCCACCCGGGGGAATATAGGTCTCGGTGCTGGAATCGTAGGGACCGGGAGCCGTCGCATCGACGTAAGGCCCGCCTGACTCGGCGAAGGTGTACGTCCATGCGAGCGACCCCAAGCCGGGTCCCGTCACTGTCTTCGACTGGATCGTAAAATTGTCGAAGAAATCGTAGACCTCGGGATACAGGTGGTTCGGATTGCCATCGAAGCATGATTTCGGCACGCCGTCGCGATAGTGGCGGCGGTACGAAAAAGCATATGTGGCGGTGGCTCCAGATGGCGCACCAACGGCATAAGTGAAGCTGCCGGTATTGGGATCCCTGTTTATCTGGCAATGATTGTTGGGCGGCGTGTAGTCACCGCTACCCTCGCCACCCGAATCGATGGCCTTTTGGGTGACCAACGAACCGGACACAGTGGCGTAGGTCCATTGCGACCCATCCGGCCGCGTCACCGAGCTGAGCGAACTTCCCGAGTAGCCGTAGGCCCATGTCCCTAGGGCGCTCGTTGCCGAAACCGCAGTATTGCCCGACCAGGTAATGTCGATCGTGCGACCATCATTGGATGCGATGCGCGTGAGGTGGTCGCCGCTGTAGGTGTAGGTCACCCAGTTGCCGAAGCGGTCATCGATCCGCGATACGAGGAAAAACACGCGGCTGCGTGGCAGAAACAGCGTGTAGCCGCCCGGGAGCACACCCCTCAGCTTCAGGTCGGGCGCGGCCCGCACCACCACATAGTCGAACGTATAACGGACGCCCGACGGTGATACGGCGACGAAGGCTTCGCCTGGATATCCATTCTTGGTCGAGGCGAGGCACGTGATCTGGTAGTAGCCCTTGGTGACCCAAGGGTAAGTCTTCCCGTCGGCCACCTTGGGCAGCTTGGCCTCGGTATTCTGCAGCATCTCTTCGCTGCCGCTGCCTGGGATGTGCAGGAAATTGCCATTCCAGACCTGTTCGTCATCGGCGGTGTAAGTGGCCGGGTATGTGATCGACGTATTCGGGGGGGCAGGATTCGTGCAGCGGTCGTACCCGTTATCCGTTCTGACCTTCCAGCCATTTTCCTGGGTGAAGGTGCCCTCGATGTACGCCACGTCCAGGTCCCAGTCTCCGAACCCGTAGAGATTCCCCGGGTCCTTGCGGCGGTCCTCGACCTTGAATCGACGGCGCAGCTGCACCGGCAAGCTGCTGTTGCCGGGAATGTCCATGTCGACGACGTCGAACTCGGTGGCGCCGTTGTACAGGCTCACCTGGTCGCCGAAGACATCGGACTTGAGCGGCGTAACGTCTTCAGCTGCGCGCAATCGCTTGCCGAACTCCTCGTAGGGTTCGACACCGTCTGCGGTCTGGGCGTGGGCGGTCAGCGATGTGACCGCGAAGACAAACAGGAACGCGAGCACGCTCCTTGTGCGCATAAGCCTTCCATCCCCGTTGAATTGGCAGGGTGAAGGTATTGCGGTTCCCGCACCCGATCACGCCGCAACGCAACATTGGCTGGCTAGCGCCGTACACGATGCGGAGACCCCAAACAAAAAGGCGGCCATCGGCCGCCTTTTTCACAACTTATGAGTCGAATACCTCAGGCCAGCCGCCCGTGGCACTGCTTGTACTTCTTGCCGGAACCGCACGGGCAGGGATCGTTGCGGCCGACCTTGGGGCCTTCGCGCATCACCGGCACGTGCTGCGCGGCGATGGCGGCGGGATCGCCGTCGGGCGCCTGGGCGGCGGCGGCCGGCTCGACGGCGAAGCCGCTGGCCTCGGCGTGCTGGAACTCCAGCGGCGCTCGCTCGCTCTGCCGGCGCTGCTGCTCTTCCAGCGCCTGCACTTCCTCCTCGCTGCGCACGCGGATGCGCGCCAGGATCTGGGTGGTTTCGCGCTTGATACGGTCGAGCATGGTGGAGAACAGCGCGAACGCCTCGGTCTTGAACACCTGCTTGGGCTGCTGCTGCGCGTAGCCGCGCAGGTAGATGCCCTGGCGCAGGTAGTCCATGCTGGCGAGGTGCTCCTTCCAGGCGTTGTCGAGCACGGACAGCATGACGTGGCGTTCCAGCGCGCGCATCACCTCGCTGCCGACCGCCGCCTCCTTGTCGCGGAACAGCCGCTCGGCGGCCTCCCGCACGTGCGCGTGGATCGCCTCGGCGTCGACGTCGCCCTGCTGCTCGACCCAGCGCTGCAGGTCGAGATGCAGGCCGAAGTCGGCTTCCAGCGCCTTCTCCAGACCCGGCACGTCCCACTGCTCGTCGATGCTCTGCGCCGGCACGTGCTGCTGCACCAGATCCTCGAACACGTCGCGGCGGATGTCGGCGACGGTGGCGGAGACGTCCTCGGCGTCGAGCAGCTCGTTGCGCTGCTCGTAGATCACCTTGCGCTGGTCGTTGGCGGTGTCGTCGAACTCGAGCAGGTGCTTGCGGATGTCGAAGTTGTGCTGCTCGACCTTGCGCTGCGCCTTCTCGATCTGCCGGCTGACCATGCGGTCTTCCAGCGCGTCGTCCTCCTTCATGCCGAACGCGCGCATCCAGCGGCCGACCCAGTCGCCGGCGAAGATGCGCATCAGGTTGTCCTCGAGGCTCAGGTAGAAGCGCGAGGAGCCCGGATCGCCCTGGCGGCCGGAGCGGCCGCGCAACTGGTTGTCGATGCGCCGCGACTCGTGGCGTTCGGTGCCGACGATGTGCAGGCCGCCGGCGGCCAGCACCTGCTCGTGGCGGCGTTGCCACTCGGCGCGCACCTGCGCGCGTTCGGTTTCGGAAGCCTCCGCCGGCAGCGCGGCCAGCTCGGCTTCCAGGCTGCCGCCGAGCACGATGTCGGTGCCGCGGCCGGCCATGTTGGTGGCGATGGTGACCGCTTTCGGCCGGCCGGCCTGGGCGACGATGTGCGCTTCGCGCTCGTGTTGCTTGGCGTTCAGCACCTGGTGCGGGATGCCGGCCTGCTGCAGGCGCTGCGAGAGCAGCTCGGACGTCTCGATCGAGGTGGTGCCGACCAGCACCGGCTGGCCGCGCGCGTGGCAGTCCTTGATGTCTTCCAGCACCGCCTTGAACTTGGCTTCCTGGGTGAGGAACACCAGGTCCGCGTGGTCCTTGCGGATCATCGGCCGGTGGGTGGGGATCACCACCACCTCGAGGCCGTAGATCTGCTGGAACTCGTAGGCTTCCGTGTCCGCCGTGCCGGTCATGCCGGCCAGCTTTTTGTACATGCGGAACAGGTTCTGGAAGGTGATCGTCGCCAGCGTCTGGTTCTCGCGCTGGATCGGCACGCCCTCCTTCGCCTCCACCGCCTGGTGCAGGCCGTCCGACCAGCGTCGGCCCGGCAGCGTGCGACCGGTGAACTCGTCGACGATGATCACCTCGCCGTCGCGCACGATGTAGTCGACGTCGCGGTGGTACAGCGCGTGCGCGCGCAGTCCGGCATTGAGGTGATGCACCACCGCCAGGTTCTTGGCGTCGTACAGGCTGGAGTCGGCATCGATCACGCCGTCGGCGCGCAGCAGCTGCTCGGCGCGCTCCATGCCGTCCTCGGACAGGTGCACCTGCTTCTGCTTTTCGTCGACCCAGTAATCGCCCGGGCCGTCTTCCTTCTCCTGCCGCTGCAGCCGCGGCACCACCTTGTTCACCTTGATGTAGAGCTGCGGCGAATCCTCGGCGGGGCCGGAGATGATCAGCGGCGTGCGCGCCTCGTCGATCAGGATCGAATCGACCTCGTCGACGATCGCGTAGTGCAGTCCGCGCTGGTAGCGCTGATCCTTCGACAGCGCCATGTTGTCGCGCAGATAGTCGAAACCGAATTCGTTGTTGGTGCCGTAGGTGATATCGGCTGCGTAGGCGGCCTTCTTGTCTTCGTACGGCATGCCCGGGTAGACCACGCCGACGCTGAGGCCGAGGAAGTTGTAGACCTTGCCCATCCAGGCGGCGTCGCGCTTGGCCAGGTAGTCGTTGACGGTGACCACGTGCACGCCCTTGCCTTCCAGCGCGTTCAGGTACACCGGCAACGTCGCCACCAGGGTCTTGCCCTCGCCGGTGCGCATCTCGGCGATCTTGCCCATGTGCAGCACCATGCCGCCGATCAGCTGCACGTCGTAGTGGCGCAGGCCGAGCACGCGGCGCGAAGCCTCGCGCACCACGGCGAAGGCTTCCGGCAGCAGCGCATTCAGCGTCTCGCCGTCGGCCAGGCGCCGGCGGAACTCGGCGGTCTTGCCGCGCAGCGCGCCGTCGTCGAGCTTCTGCAGCTCGGGTTCCAGCGCGTTGATGCGGGCCACGCTCTTGCGCAGCTGGTGCACCACGCGCTCGTTGCGGCTGCCAAACAGGCTCGTCAGGACACGGTTCAACATCGGCGGTGCGCAGGCCAGGCAATGGAGGGAATGGGCGCCCGACGCCGCGGACGCGAAACCGCAATGATACTACGCGGCGCTCGCCAGGCCCGCAAAGGCATGGCGACGCGAGGGCGGGGTTTCAACCCCGGCGGAGATGGGACCGGCCGCGCGCAGCCGGGTTCCGCTCAGCGGTGACTGCGCACGTAGGCCAGCGGATTGACCGGGCGGCCCTCGTACCACACCTCGAAATGCACGTGCGGGCCGGTGGAGCGGCCGGTGGAACCGACGTCGGCGATCACTTCGCCGGCATGCACGCGCTGGCCCGGATGCACCAGCAGCTTGCTGGCGTGCGCATAGCGCGTCATGTAGCCGTTGCCGTGATCGACCTCGACCACGTTGCCGTAGCCGGAGCGCGTGCCGGCGTAGGTCACGACGCCCTCGGCCACCGCGTGGATCCCGGTGCCCCGCGGCGCGTCGATGTCGAGGCCGGCGTGGAAGCCGCGTTCGCCGGTGAACGGGTCGGGACGGCCGCCGAAATAGGAGGCGATGTAGCCCGGCACCGGCATGCCGGCGGGGCGCAGGGCGGAATCGACCTTGCGGTCGAGCAGCAGGTTCTCGAGCACGTCGAGCTGCGCCTGCTGGCGGTCGAACTGGGTGCGCAGGTCGTCGATCGAGCGGCCCAGGCTCTGCGGCAACGCATAGCCTTCGCCGGTGCTGATCTCGGGGCCGCCGACCGCCGGGGCCTGATCGAAATCGAATTCGCCGCCGCCGACCTTGCCGGCCTCGGCGAGGCGTTCGCCCAGCGCATCCAAGCGCATCGCCTGCGCCTGCAGGCGGCCGAGCTGCACCGCCATCGCATTCATGTCGCGTTCGGCGCTGCGCTGGACCTCGCCGAGCTGCGCGCGCTGCTGCCCGACCTGCGCCTTCAGCGCCGCGATCTCCGCCAGCGCGCGATCGCGCGGGCTGGCCAGCCACAACGCCAGCCCCGCGCCGAGGCCGGCGCAGGCCAGCACGGCGGAGACGACACCGATCGCGATGCGGCGGCGCACGCGCGCGCAGGTGAGATCGACGGTTTTCGGCGGCTTCGTGGACCTGGAGACGAGTAAGATGTTCATGCGCACACGTTCGAGAAGGTTTCCGCCGTGCAGCCGTCGTCCCCTTCCCGTCGCAAGCCCCCCGGGCCGGTGCCCGTCGGGGAATGCATGTCCGTCGCGGCGTTGGTCGAACGCGCGCGCGAACTGGACCGGATGGACCAGCGACTGCGCCAGACGCTGCCCGCCCCGCTCCGCGATCAGGTCAGGTTCGCGGACGTGCGCAACGGTCGCGTCGTTTTCCTGGCGTCCTCGTCGGCCTGGGCTTCGAAGCTGCGCCTGGCTCAGGCGCAAATCCTCTCCGCCGCGCGCACGCTGGGCGTGCGTGCCGAGTCGGTTACCGTGAAAGTGGCTCCCCTGCCGTCCGTTCCCCCGGAGCCGGCCGAGCGCAAGCCTCTTTCGCCTGCTGCCGCCCGCCACCTGCAGGCTGCGGCAAAGTCCCTCACAGACCCGGAACTGCGGGCCTTGTTCCTGGAACTGGCGTCCTTCGCCGAATCGTCTTCCCCGCGCGGACGCTGAGGTCCGCCCCCACTGGCGACGGGATTGCCCCGCCGCATACCGCTTGTTGTTGTATCGACTATCCCCGATGACGCCCGCCGGTTCCCGGATGGGCGTCACAAATGTCAGGGGATGTTACACCGCCTGTGCCGGATGGGCATAGGAGATCGGTGCCGCCTCGGGATCCTTGAAGATCACCTCTTCCCACGCCTCGGCGTCGGCCATGAGGGCGCGCAGCAGGCGGTTGTTGAGCTCGTGGCCCGACTTGTGGCCGAAGAAGGCGCCGATCAGGCTGTGGCCCAGCAGATAGAGGTCGCCGATCGCGTCGAGGATCTTGTGTTTGACGAACTCGTCCTCGTAACGCAGGCCGTCCTCGTTCAGCACGCGGTAGTCGTCCAGCACGATCGCGTTGTCCATCGAGCCGCCCAGCGCCAGGTTGCGCTCGCGCAGCATCTCGATGTCGCGCATGAAGCCGAAGGTCCGCGCGCGGCTGACTTCCTTGACGAACGACGTGGTCGAGAAGTCGATCTCGGCCATCGACGTGCGCTTGGTGAAGATCGGATGGTTGAAGTCGATGGAGAAACCCACCTTGAAGCCGTCGAACGGCTCGAAGCGGGCCCACTTGTCGCCGTCCTGCACCTTCACCGGCTTCTTGATGCGGATGAAGCGCTTGGGCGCTTCCTGCTCCTCGATGCCGGCGGACTGCAGCAGGAACACGAAGGGGCCGGCGCTGCCGTCCATGATCGGCACCTCGGGCGCCGACAGGTCGACGTAGGCGTTGTCGATGCCCAACCCGGCCATCGCCGAAAGCAGGTGTTCGACGGTGCCGACGCGCACGCCGTCCTTCACCAGCGTGCTGGAGAGGCGGGTGTCGCCCACGTTTTCGCAGCGGGAGGGAATCTCTACCGGCGGGGTCAGGTCGGTGCGGCGGAACACGATGCCCGTGTCCACCGCCGCGGGTCGCAAGGTCATGTAGACCTTGTCGCCCGTATGCAGACCGACGCCCGTCGCCCGGATGACGTTCTTGAGCGTACGCTGCTTGATCATTTCTAGTTGTAATCCCGTGGGGCAGCAGCAAAAGTGCGCCGGATGCTAGCACACCACCCGGCCCGAAAAATAAACCGGGCAGTCCAAATTCAGACGCCGGTCACGATTTCTTAACTTTTACTCCCCTTCGCACCGGAAGGAAAGTGCCGCGGCCAACCCAAGCGGGCTGACCGCGGCCAAGGCTGCCCCGCCTCCCGGAGGAGGCGGCTGACCGCAGCGGCGGACGGGAAGTGGCCGCTGCGGCGGGATCAAGCCGGCCCGGTCCCCAAGACCGGACCTCATATTGCGGTGACGCGACGGGAGCGCCCGCGAAGGGCGCGTCCGCCCGCTTCAGTCCGCCTGGCGGCGCAGGAACGCCGGGATGTCCAGGTAGTCGATCGTCGGCTCCGGTTTGCCGGCCTCCGCCTGCGGCTCGGCCTGCGTACGCGGCGCGCGCGCCGGGGCGGCGTAGTCCATCACCTCGGTGCCGCTGCCGGTGCGCAACATCACCGGACGCGGACGCGGCGCCGGGGCCGGCTCCTCGCGACGCATCGCCGGCGCATGGCGGGTGGTGACCGCGCGGTTGAGCCCGGTGGCGACCACGGTGACGCGCACGTCGTCCTGCATGTCCGGGTCGAGCGCCGTGCCGATCACCACGGTGGCGTCCTCGCTGGCGAAGTCGTGCACCACGCGGCCGATCTCGTCGAACTCGCGCATGGTCAGGTTCGGACCGGCGGTGACGTTGACCAGGATGCCGCAAGCGCCGGACAGGTTGACGTCCTCCAGCAGCGGGTTGTTGATCGCCGACTCGGCCGCCGCCTGCGCGCGGTCGTCGCCGCGGGCGGTGCCGGTGCCCATCATCGCCATGCCCATCTCGGACATCACCGTGCGCACGTCGGCGAAGTCGACGTTGATCAGGCCCGGACGGGTGATCAGGTCGGCGATGCCCTGCACGGCGCCGAGCAGCACGTCGTTGGCGGCCTTGAAGGCGCTGAGCAGCGTGACCTCGCGGCCGAGCACGGTCAGCAGCTTCTCGTTCGGCACCGTGATCAGCGAGTCGACGTGCTGCTGCAGGTCCTCGATACCCTTCAGCGCCACCTGCATGCGCCGGCGCCCCTCGAACGGGAACGGCTTGGTGACCACCGCCACCGTCAGCACGCCCATCTCCTTGGCCAGCTGTGCCACCACCGGCGCCGCGCCGGTGCCGGTGCCGCCGCCCATGCCGGCGGTGATGAACACCATGTCGGCACCTTCCATCATCTCGACGATGCGCTCGCGGTCCTCGAGCGCGGCCTGGCGGCCGACCTCGGGATTGGCGCCCGCGCCGAGGCCCTTGGTGACGTTGGCGCCCAGCTGCAGGGTCACCTTGGCGCCGGAGTTCTTCAGCGCCTGCGCGTCGGTGTTGGCGCAGATGAACTCGACGCCGTCGATCTGCGAATTGACCATGTGGGCCACGGCGTTGCCGCCACCGCCGCCCACGCCGATCACCTTGATCACCGCATTGGGTGCGAGTTTTTCGACCAGCTCGAACATTTCCCGTCCTCCGTCTTTGCGATCTCGTTGTTGTGATGTCGTCCCGGCCCGCGCTCCTGCGCGGATCGGGCGTGAGGGCGGCGACCTGCACCGCCCGGCGGCGCCTCCTGCGCCGCTAGAAGTTCTTGCTCAGCCAGCCGCGCACACGGCCGATCACGTCGCCGACGCTGCCGGCCACCGGTCCGGGCGCGTGGCGCATGCCGCCCATGCGCGCGCCGTGCAGCAGCAGGCCGACGCCGGTGGCGTGGATCTGGTTGGAGACGACGTCGGCGAGGCCGATCACGTGCTGCGGCATGCCGACGCGCACCATCTTGTGGAAGATCTCCTCGGCCAGTTCGAGCGCGCCTTCCATCTTGGCGGCGCCGCCGCACAGCACGATGCCGGCCGCGACCAGGCTCTCGTAGCCGGAGCGGCGCAGCTCGTCCTGCACCATCTCGAAGATCTCCTCGTAGCGCGCCTGCACCGACTGCGCGAGCGCCTGCCGCGCCAGCCGGCGCGGCGGACGGTCGCCGACGCTGGGCACCTGGATGGTCTCCTCGGCGTGGGCGAGCTGCGCCAGCGCGCAGGCGTACTTGATCTTGATCTCCTCGGCATGCGCGGTCGGCGTGTGCACGCCGTAGGCGATGTCGTTGGTGACCTGGTCGCCGCCGACCGGCAGCGACTTGGTGTAGCGGATGGCGCCCTGCGTGTAGATGGCGATGTCGGTGGTGCCGGCGCCGAGGTCGACCACGCAGACGCCGAGCTCGCGCTCGTCGTCGGTCAGCACCGCCTTGGCGCTGGCGACGGCCGCCGGCACCAGTTCGTCCACCGCCAGCCCGCAACGGTTGATGCACTTGCTGATGTTCTGCACCGCGCTGGCCGCGCCGGTGACCAGGTGCACGCTCGATTCCAGGCGCACGCCGCTCATGCCGACCGGATGGCGGATGCCGTCCTGGCCGTCGATGCGGTACTCCTGCGGCTCCTTGTAGAGCACCTTGCGGTCGGCCGGGATCGCCACCGCGCTGGCCGCTTCCAGCACCTGGTCGAGGTCGCCCGGCGTCACTTCGCGGTCGCGGATCGCCGCGGTGCCGTGCGAGTTCTTGGTCTCGAGATGGCTGCCGGAAATCGAGGCGTACACCGAGCGGATGTCGCAGCCGGCCATCAGCTCGGCTTCCTCCACCGCACGCTGGATCGAGTGCACGGTGGATTCGATGTCGACCACCACGCCGCGCTTCAGCCCGCGCGAGACGTGCGAGCCGATGCCGATCACCTCGACCGGTTCGCCGGGCGCGTACTCGCCGACGATCGCCACCACCTTCGAGGTGCCGATGTCGAGTCCGACCACCAACTGCTTTTCGTTCTTGCGGTTCATGCTCAGACGTTCCCGGTAGCTGCGGCGGGTTTGGCGGGCGCACCCGCTGGCGGCACAGGCCACTTCACGACGAAACCGTTGGTGTAGCGGAGATCGGCGTATTCGAAGCCCGCGCTGCGCCCGTTCATCAGCGTCGGATACACGAGCAGGAAGCGCTGCAGGCGCTCCTGCGGATGGTCGCGGCCAATCATCACCGCGGCGCCGTTGGCGAGCGTCAGGCTCCAGCTGCCGCGTTCCGACAGGTCGACGGCGGCGACGCGCATGCCGTCGGCGGCGAACGCCTTCTGCACCTGGGTGTAGAACGTCACCACGTCGGCGAGGCGATCGTCCGGCCCGGACAGCTTCGGCAGGCCTTCGATCGCGTCCGCGCCGGGCGCCGCGAACACGCGGCCATCGCGCCCGATCAGGCGACCCTGCCCCCAATGCGCGAACGGCTGCAGTTCGTACACGCGCAGCACCAGCGTGTCCGGCCAGCGCTTGCGCGCCTCGACGCGCTGCACCCACGGCAGCGTCGCCACCGCCTTCTGCGCGGCGCCGAGATCGAGCGCGAAGAAACCCGCGCCGAGCAGCGGCGTCACCGCCGCGCGGATCTGCTCCGCGCCGACGTGCTGGAACTCGGCTTCCACCTTGAGGTAGCGCACCGGCCAGCGGCTGGCGGCGAACCAGCCTTCCAGCACGCCGACGATCGGCAGCGCGACCAGGGTCAGCGCGATGCCCCAGCCGGCGAGGCGGATGGCGAGCGCGCCCCTCATGCGTCCTCCCGGAACGAGGTCTCGAGGATGCGCCAGCACAGCGTCTCGAAGTCGATGCCGACGGCGCGCGCCGCCTTCGGCACCAGCGAGTGGCCGGTCATGCCGGGCGTGGTGTTCACCTCGAGCAGGAACAGGCGTCCGTCGCGGTCGCGCATCACGTCGACGCGGCCCCAGCCGCCGGCGCCGGCGGCCTGGAACGCGCGCAGCGCCAGCGCGCGCACGTCCGCCTCGGCCTTGCCCTCGAGACCGGGGCAGAGATACTGCGTGTCCTCGGCGACGTACTTGGCGTGGTAGTCGTAGAAGCCGCCCTTCGGCACGATGCGGATCGACGGCAGCGCCTCGCCGTCGAGGACGCCGACGGTGAGCTCGTCGCCTTCGATCAGCTGCTCGACCAGCAGCTCGCCGTCGTAGCGCGCGGCGAGCTCGACCGCGGTGGCGAGATCGGCCTCGCTGCGCACGCGCGAGATGCCGACGCTGGAACCTTCGTGCGACGGCTTGACGATCGCCGGCAGGCCGATCGCGGCGATCGCCGCGCGGATGTCCTCGCCGCGGCGGAAGGCGACGAACTTCGGCGTCGGCAGGCCGAGCGCGATCCACACCTGCTTGGTGCGCACCTTGTCCATGGTCAGCGCCGAGCCGAGCACGCCGGAGCCGGTGTACGGCACGCCCAGCGACTGCAGCGCGCCCTGCAGCACGCCGTCCTCGCCGCCGCGGCCGTGCAGGATGTTGAACACGCGGGCGAAGTGGCCGGCGCGCAGCGCGTCCAGCAGCGCCGGGATGCCGTCGATCGCGTGCGCGTCGACGCCGCGCGCCTTCAGCGCGGCGAGCACGTTGCGGCCGGAATCCAGCGACACCTCGCGCTCGGCGGAGGTGCCGCCCATCGCCACGGCGACGCGGCCGAACTGTCGGGGATCGGTGATGCGCTTGCTCATGTCCTGCTCGTTCTCAGTTCGCCCATCGCGGCCAGCTCGGTCGCCGCCGCGCCGATGTCGCCGGCACCCATCAGCAGCAGCAGGTCGCCGTCGCGCAGCAGCGCGGGCAGCACGTTCTTCAGTTCGCGCGGATGCTCGACCAGCACCGGATCGACCTTGCCGCGCGCGCGCACCGCGCGCGCCAACGCGCGGCCGTCGGCGCCGGCGATCGGCGTCTCGCCGGCCGGATACACCTCGGTTAGCAGCAGCACGTCGACGCCGCTCAGCACGTTGGCGAAGTCGTCCATGAGGTCGCGCGTGCGCGTGTAGCGGTGCGGTTGGAACGCCACCACCAGGCGGCGCTCCGGCCAGCCGGCGCGCGCCGCGGCGAACACCGCGGCGAGTTCGCGCGGATGGTGGCCGTAGTCGTCGACCAGCAGCGCGCGGCCCTGGTCCAGCGCCAGTTCGCCGCGCTGCTGGAAGCGCCGGCCGACGCCCTGGAAGCGCGCCAGCGCGTGGCCGATCGCGTCGGCGTCGACGCCGAGCTGCCAGCCGACCGCGGCGGCGGCCAGCGCGTTCAGCACGTTGTGCCGGCCCGGCAGGTTCAGCGCGACCGGCAGCGCGGCCTCGCGTCCCGGCAGGTGCAGCTCGAACTGCGTGCGCGCGCCCTGCTGGCGCAGGTGGCTGGCGCGCACGTCGGCGTCGGCGCTGTCGATGCCGTAGGTGATCGTGCTGCGCGACGTGGCGCGCGCCAGTTCCGCGACCTCGGGATCGTCGATGCACAGCACCGCCACGCCGTAGAACGGCAGGCGGTGCAGGAAGTCGGCGAATGCCTTCTTCACCCGCGCGAAGTCGCCGCCGTAGTTCTCCAGGTGGTCGGCGTCGATATTGGTGACGATCGCCACCACCGGCGACAGCATCAGGAACGAGCCGTCGGACTCGTCGGCCTCGGCCACCAGGTATTCGCCGCTGCCGAGTCGCGCGTGCGTACCGGCAGAGGTGAGCTGGCCGCCGATCACGAAGGTCGGGTCGAGGCCCGCCTCGGCGAGCACGCTCGCGGTCAGGCTGGTGGTGGTGGTCTTGCCGTGCGTGCCGGCCACGGCGATGCCGCGGCGGAAGCGCATCAGCTCGCCCAGCATCTCCGCGCGCGGCACCACCGGGATGCGCGCGGCGCGCGCGGCGATCAGCTCCGGGTTGTCGGCGCGGATCGCGCTGGAGACCACCACCACGTCCGCGCCGTCGACGTGCGCGGCGTCGTGGCCGCGCTGCACCAGCACGCCCTGCGCGGCCAGGCGCTCGGTCACCGGCGAGCTGGCGCGGTCGGAGCCGGAGACCGCATAGCCGAGGTTGTGCAGCACCTCGGCGATGCCGCTCATGCCGGCGCCGCCGATGCCGATGAAGTGCACGCGGCGGAACGCGTACATGATGTCGTCGTGGACGCGAAGGCGGCGCGGCGTCATGCGGCCACCTCCAGGCAGGCGTCGGCGATCGTCGCCGCGGCGTCCGGCTTCGCCAGCGTGCGCGCGGCCTGCGCCATCGCGACGAGGCGCGCGCGGTCGGCGAGCAGCGCGTCGAGCGTCTGCGCCAGGCGCGCGTCGTCCAGCTCGCGTTCGGGGATCAACACGGCGGCACCGACGGCGACGGCGGCCCCGGCGTTCCGCGTCTGGTGGTCGTCGACCGCATGCGGAAACGGCACCAGCACCGCGCCGAGGCCGGCCGCGGCCAGCTCGGCAAGGGTGAGCGCACCGGCGCGACATACCGCCAGATCGGCCCAGGCATAGGCCGACGCCATGTCGTCGATGAACGGCTCGACGTGCGCGTCGACGCCAGCCGCCGCATACGCCGCGCGCGTCTCTTCCACGCCGCGCGCGCCGCACTGGTGCAGCACCTCGGGGCGGCGCTCGTGCGGCAGCTTCGCCAGCGCTTCCGGCACGCGAAGGTTCAACGCACGCGCGCCCTGGCTGCCGCCCAGCACCAGCAGGCGCGCGCGTTCGCCGCGCTGCGCCATGCGCTCGGCCGGCGCCGGCAGCGCGGCGATCGTCGCGCGCACCGGATTGCCGACCCACGCGGCTTCGTTGGCGGCGGGGAACGCATCGGCGAAACCGGCCAGCACGCGCCGCGCCAGCTTCGTCAGCATCCGGTTGGTGAAGCCCGGCACGCGGTTCTGCTCGTGGATCAGCAGCGGGCGGCCGGTCAGCCACGCGGCGACACCGCCCGGTCCGGCCACGTAGCCGCCCATCGACAGCACCGCGCGCGGACGTGCGCGCCGCAGCACCGCCAGCGAAGCAAACAGCGCGCGCGCCAGCATCCACGGCGCCAGCAGGCGCGTGCGCCAGCCCTTGCCGCGCAGGCCGGCCACCGGCACGGTTTCCAATGGGATGTCGCGCGCCGGCACCAGCTTCGTCTCCAGCCCGCCGGCCGCGCCCAGCCACACCACCGGCACGCCGCGCGCGCGCAGCGCTTCCGCCACGGCGAGGCCGGGGAAGATGTGGCCGCCGGTACCGCCGGCCATGATCAGCACGGGCGCGGACACGCTCATGCCTGCGCTCCTTCGGGGCGAAAAACGAGTGCGCGGAAGTGGGAAGCGGGTGCGAGCCCGACGCGCGAGTCGACCGCGCCGCCGCCCCATCCGCACTCTCTTCTCACTGCTCTCCACGCATTTCTGTAGTTCATGCGCCGACCTCCTCGGCCTGCGCTGCCGGCATGGCGACGCGCGTGGCCATGCGGCGCGTGTCTTCCGCGCGGGTGATCTCGTAGCCGGCGCGCAGCAGCACGCCGACCATCGCGCAGGTCATCAGCACGCTGGAGCCACCGGAGCTGATCAGCGGCAGCGTCAGGCCTTTCGTCGGCAGCACGCCGAGGTTGACGCCCACCGACACCAGCGCCTGCAGGCCAAGCGTCAGCGACAGGCCGAAGGCGACGTAGCCGGCGAAACGCTGGCCCAGTTCCACGCCCTTCAGGCCCAGCCACAGGCCGCGGCCGACCAGCAGCGCGAACAGACCGAGCACCAGCAGGATGCCGGCGAGCCCGAGCTCCTCGGCGATCACCGCCAGGATGAAGTCGGTGTGCGCCTCCGGCAGGTAGAACAGCTTCTGCACCGATCCGCCGAGGCCGACGCCGAACCATTCGCCGCGGCCGATCGCGATCAGCGCCTGGGTCAGCTGGAAGCCGTCGTTGAACGGATCCTTCCAGGGATCGAGGAACGAGGTCAGGCGCTTGATGCGGTAATCCTCGGTCAGCGCCGCCCACGCCAGCGCCGGCACCAGCGGCGCACCCAGCGCCAGCAGGTTGCGCATGCGCGCGCCGCCCAGCCAGATCATGCCGACGCTGACGCTGACGATCAGCGCCGCGGAGCCGAAGTCCGGCTGCGCCAGCAGCAGCAGCACGACCAGGCCGGCCACGCCGATCGGCTTGACCACGCCGAACAGCCGGTGCTCGACGCCGTCGCGATGGCGCACCAGGTAGCTCGCCAGGTAGATCACCACCACCAGCTTCACCGCCTCGACCGGCTGGAAGCCGAGCACCAGCAGGTTGATCCAGCGGCGCGCGCCGTTGATGCGCATGCCGATGCCGGGCAGGAACACCAGCAGCAGCGCGATGAAGGCGAGCAGCATCAAGAGGAACGCGTACTTCTCGATGTGCTTCAGCTCGGTGCGCGCGGCGGCCGCGGCCAGCGCGGTGCCGAGGCCGAGGAACATCAGGTGCTTCTTCAGGTAGTAGAACGCGCCGATGTGCTCGCCGTCGGCGACGGCGATCGAGCTCGACGCCACCATCACCACGCCGATGCTGGCCAGCGCGATCGCGGCGAACAGCAGCCAGGCGTCCCAGTGGCCCTGCGGGCCCTGGCGGCGGATGGCTTGCGTCTGGCGCAACCAGTCGAGCATCACCGTACCTTCAACGTCGCCAAACCGACCAGCACCAGCACCACGCTGATGATCCAGAAGCGCACGATCACGCGCGGTTCCGGCCAGCCCTTCAATTCGAAATGGTGATGGATCGGCGCCATGCGGAACAGCCGCTTGCCGGTCAGCTTGAAGCTGGCCACCTGCAGCATCACCGAGGCGGTTTCCATCACGAACACGCCGCCCATCACCAGCAGCACGATTTCCTGGCGCACGATCACGGCGATGCAGCCGAGCGCGCCGCCGATCGCCAGCGCGCCGATGTCGCCCATGAACACCTGCGCGGGATAGGCGTTGAACCAGAGGAAGCCGAGGCCTGCACCGGCCAGCGCCGCGCAGAAGATCGAAAGCTCGCCCGCGCCGGGGATCGCCGGAATGCCGAGGTACTGCGAGAACACCGCGTTGCCGGACAGATAGGCGAACACGCCCAGCGCGGCGGCGACCAGCACCGCCGGCATGATCGCCAGGCCGTCGAGGCCGTCGGTCAGGTTCACCGCGTTGGAGAAGCCGACCATGATGAAGTAGCCCACCAGCACCGACAGCACGCCGAGCGGGATCGCCACCTGCTTGAACACCGGCACGTACAGCTCGGTGGCCGCCGGCGTGTCGGCGGTGAGGTAGAGGAACAGCGCGGCGCCGAGGCCCAGCACCGACTGCCAGAAGTACTTCCAGCGCGCCGACAGACCGCGGCTGTCCTTCAGTACCAGCTTCTTGTAGTCGTCGTAGAAGCCGATCGCGCCGAACGACAGCGTGATGCCGAGCACGATCCACACGTAGCGGTTGCTCAGATCCGACCACAGCAGCGTGGCGATCGCGATCGCGGCGAGGATCAGTGCGCCGCCCATGGTCGGCGTGCCGGCCTTGCTCAAGTGCGACTGCGGGCCGTCCTTGCGGATCACCTGCCCGGCCTTCAGCGCGGCCAGCTTGCGGATCAGGCCCGGACCGAGCAGCAGCGACATCGCCAGCGCGGTCAGCGCGCTCATGATCGTGCGGAAGGTGATGTACTGGAACAGGTGAAAGGCGTTGACGTACGCCTTCAGCCATTCCGCCAGTTCAAGCAGCATGCCGCTCCCCTCCCCCGTCGTGCCCCAGCAGCGCGGCGACCACCCGGTCCATCGCCGACGAACGCGAACCCTTCACCAGGCACACCACGCCCGGCTTCAGCGCGGCGCGCAGCGCGGCGATCAGCGCGGACTGGTCGGCGAAGTGCTCGGCGCCGGCGCCGAACGCGGCGGCCGCGGTGCGGCTCAGACGCCCCACCGTGTACAGCCGCGCGATGCCGCTGCGCCGCGCCAGCGTGCCGATCTCGGCGTGCAGGCGTTCCGCCTCCGGGCCGAGTTCGGCCATGTCGCCGAGCACCAGCCACGGCAGGCCGGCCTCCAGCGCCAGCGTGGCAATCGCCGCGGCGGTCGAGCCCGGGTTGGCGTTGTAGCTGTCGTCGATCAGCGTCCAGCCGGCGCGCGTGGTGTGGCGCAGCAGGCGGCCGGCGACGGTCGGCGCCTGTTCGAGCCCTTCGCGAATCGTCGCCAGCGGTACGTCCAGCGCGCAGGCGATCGCCGACGCCGCCAGCGCGTTCATCACGTTGTGGCGGCCGGCCAGCGGCAGCATCACCTCGATCGCGCCCTGCGGCGTGTTCAGCACGAAGTCGCTGGCCGCGCCCAGCGCGCGGATCTCGGCGCCGACGTCGGTGGAATGGTCGAGGCCGAAGCGCAGCACGCGGCGCGTGCCGGCCAGGCCGGCGAAGAAGCCGGCGAACGCGTCGTCGGCGTTGATCACGGCGACGCCGTCGGCAGGCAGCGCCTGGTACAGCGCGCCCTTGGTCTCGGCGACGCCCTCGAGGCTGCCCATGCGCTCAAGGTGCGCCGGCGCGATGTTGTTGACGAGGCCGATTTCGGGCCGGGCGATGGCGGCGAGGTAGGCGATGTCGCCCGGCTTGCCGGCGCCCATCTCCAGCACGGCGTACTCGGCGTTCTCCGGCATCTCCAGCAGCGTCAGCGGCAGTCCGATCTCGTTGTTGAAGTTGCCGGCGTTGACGTGGGTGCGGCCGTGGCGCGCCAGGATCGACGCGGTCAGCGTCTTCACAGTGGTCTTGCCGTTGGAGCCGGTGATGCCGACCACGCGCGCGCGGCGTTGCGCGCGCACCGCGCTGGCCAGGTCGCCCAGCGCCAGCAACGTGTCGGTCACCAGCACCTGCGGAATCGGCGCTTCCACGCGCCGCGACACCAGCGCCGCAGCCGCGCCGTGCGCTGCCGCGGAGGCGACGAAGTCGTGCCCGTCCAGGCGTTCGCCCTTCAGCGCGACGAACAGCTCGCCGCCGCCCAGCTTGCGCGTGTCGGTGCAGACCCCGCGTACCGGCACATCCGCACCGTGCAGGCTGCCGCGCGTCCACAGGGCGATCTCGGTCAGCCGCAGGTTCAGCATGGGCGTGCCTCCAGTGCGCGTTTCGCTTCGGCGAGGTCGTCGAACGGCCGCTTGCTGCCGGCGACCTCCTGGTAGGTCTCGTGGCCCTTGCCGGCGATCAGCACCACGTCGCCGGGCTGCGCCTCGCGCACGGCGCGGGCGATGGCCGCCGCGCGATCGCGCTCGACCCGCGCGCGCTCCGGCCGCGCGAAGCCGGCGAGGATCTGCGCGACGATCGCGTCGCCGTCCTCGCTGCGCGGGTTGTCGTCGGTGACGATCGCCCGGTCCGCCAGCCGCTCGGCGATCGCGCCCATCTGCGGGCGCTTGCCGGGATCGCGGTCGCCGCCGCAGCCGAACACGCAGACCAGACGGCCTTCGCAGTGCGCGCGCAGCGTGGCCAGCGCCTGCTCCAGCGCGTCCGGCGTGTGCGCGTAATCGACCACCACCAGCGGCGCCGTGCCGCCGCCGAGACGGTTCATGCGGCCGTCGACCGGCGCGAGCGCCGCCAGCGCCTCGCAGACGGCGTCGAAGCGCATGCCGAGCGCGCCCAGGCAGCCGGCCACGGCCAGCAGGTTGGAAACGTTGAAGCGGCCGAGCAGGCGGCTGCGTACCTCGCCCGCGCCCCACGGCGTGCGCAGCAGGAAGTCGATGCCGTCGGCATGCGTGCGCACGCGCTCGGCGGCCAGTTCGGCCTCGCCGCCCTCGGCGCTGTAGCGCAGGCAGCGCACCCCCGCGGGCAACGCGGCGGCGAGCCGGCGGCCGAAGGCGTCGTCGACGTTGATCACCGCCGCGCGCAGGCCGGGCCAGGCGAACAGCCTGGCCTTGGCCGCGCCGTAGGCTTCCATGGTGCCGTGGTAGTCGAGGTGGTCGCGGGTGAGGTTGGTGAACACGGCGACGTCGAAGTCGATCGCGTCGACGCGCCCCTGGTCGAGCGCGTGCGAGGACACTTCCATCGCCACGTAGGACGCGCCGGCGTCGCGGAATCCGGCGAGCAGGCCGTGCACGCTGATCACGTCCGGCGTGGTGCGCTCGCCCGCTTCGAGATGGCCGTACATGCCGGCGCCCAGCGTGCCGATCGTCGCCGCGCCGTGGCCGAGCCCAGCGAGCGCCGCCGCCAGCAGCTGCACCGTCGAGGTCTTGCCGTTGGTGCCGGTGACGCCGATCACGTGCAGCGCCGCCGACGGCCGCGCGTAGTAGCGCGCGGCGATCTCGCCGAGGTGGTCGCGCAGGCGGTCGATCCACAGGATGGGCGCTTGCGCCTCGGCCTCGCGCCCCCCTTCCGCCCGGCGGGCATCGTCCCACGCGAGCGGGGGAAGATGGTTGGCACGGCCTTCGGCCGTAGCGTGAACAGGTGCGGCGGGCGCAGGGGCTTCGGCCAGCACGGCCGCAGCGCCCTGCGCCAGCGCCGCGGGGGCAAACGCGACGCCGTGCTGGCGCGTGCCGCGCAGGGCGACGAAGGCGTCGCCGGCGCGCACGCGGCGCGAATCCAGGGTCAGGCCGGTGATCTCGATCGCGCCGGCGGCGGCGGGATCGGCGATGCCGGCGAGCAGGTCGGCGAGGCGGACGCGGGCGTTCACGGCGTGCCGCCCTCCTCGTAGTTGGTGCTGCCCGGCGCGTAGTCGGGCGGCGGGCTGGACGGGCTGATCGGCGCGCCGACGTCCGGGCCGCCGGTGTACCAGCGGCGCACGTTGTCGGGCGGCACGTCCAAGAGGCGCATCGCGCCGTCCATCACGCGGCTGAACACCGGCGCGGAGACGAAACCGCCGTAGTAGCTCTTCTTCTGCGGATCGTTGATCGCCACCACGCCGACCAGCCGCGGCGCGCTGGCCGGCACGATGCCGGCGAACAGGCTGACGTACTTGTCCTCGTAGCCGCCGCCGGAGGCGATGTGCGAGGTGCCGGTCTTGCCGGCGACGCTGTAGTTGGCCACCGCCGCCTTCAGCGCCGTGCCTTCCGGGCTGACCACGGTTTCCAGCATCTTCACGATCGTGCTCGCGATCTGCGGGTCGAGGACGGCGTTGGCCGGGTTGTCGGCGCCTTTGACGAAGCTCGGCTGGCGCAGGCGGCCGCCGTTGGCCAGCGCGGCGTAGGCCTCGGCCAGTTGCAGCACGGTGACGTTCAGGCCGTAGCCGTAGGCCAGCGTGACCTTGGTCAGGCCGTTCCAGGCGCGCACCTCCGGCAGCAGGCCGGGCGACTCGCCGGGGAAGCCGCTGCCGGTGCTGGCGCCGAAGCCGAAGCGGCGGAACATGTCGTAGAGGTGGCTGTCTTCCAGCGTCAGCGCGATCTTCGAGGCGCCGACGTTGCTCGAATAGGTGAGCACGCCGGTGACGTCGATCAGGCCGTGGTTGTGCGTGTCGCGGATGGTGTGGTTGAGGTACTGGAAGGTGCCGGGCGAGGTGTCGATCGGCGTGTTCGGCTTCCACTTGCCGCTCTCCAGCGCCGCGGCGATGGTGAACGGCTTCATGGTCGAGCCGGGCTCGATCACGTCGGTCACCGCGCGGTTGCGCCGCGCGGCGGGCGGACTGGCGCCCACCGCGTTCGGGTTGTAGGAGGGCTGGTTGACCATCGCCAGCACCTCGCCGCTGCGCACGTCGAGGATCACCATCGACGCCGACTTCGCGTCGAACTCCTGCACCGCTCGCGCCAGCTCGCGGTAGGCGAGGTATTGGATGCGACGGTCGATGCTCAGCGCGAGGTCGCGGCCGGGCTGCGGCTCGCGCACCAGCTCGACGTTCTCCACGGTGTGGCCGAGGCGGTCGCGGATCACGCGCTTCAGTCCCGGCTTGCCGGCCAGCCAGTCGTCGAAGGCGAGTTCGAGGCCCTCCTGCCCGCGGTCGTCGATGTTGGTGATGCCGAGCACGTGCGCCATCGCCTCGCCGCTCGGGTAATAGCGGCGGAACTCGCGCTGCTCGTTGACGCCGGGGATGCCGAGCGCCAGCACCGCCTGCGCGGCCTCCGGGCTCATCTGCCGCTTGAGGTAGACGAACTCGCGGTCGGCGCGCTGGTTGAGGCGCTGTTCCAGGTCGCCGGCGTCGACGCCGAGCGCCTTGGCCAGCGCCGGCAGGCGCTCGGCGTGTTCCAGCACTTCCTGCGGATTGGCCCAGATCGACTCCACCGGCGTCGACACCGCCAGCGGCTCGCCGTTGCGGTCGAAGATCGTGCCGCGCGACACCGGGATCGGGATCTCGCGCAGGAAGCGCGCGTCGCCCTGCGATTGCAGGAAGTCCTTGCGTACCACCTGCAGATCGAGCGCGCGCACGACGAGGCCGGTGGCCGCCAGCGCCAGCAGCATGCCGACCAGGTACAGCCGCTTGCGCGTGCTGGGCCCGGCGCTGCGGCGCGGCGCGGGCAGTTCGAGCTGGTCCTTGCGGAACATCATCGCTGGATCAGCTCCACGTCTTCAGGCGGCGGATTGACCATGCCGAGCTGGCTGCGCGCCATCTGCTCGATGCGGCCGGGATCGGCCCAGGTGGCCTGCTCGAGCTCGAGACGGCCGAAGTCGACGTTCAGCTCGTCGCGCGTGTTCTGCAGGCGGGTCAGTTCGACGAACAGCACGCGGCTCTCGTGGCGCGCCCACACCACGCCGATCGCGCTGACCAGGTCGGCGACCAGCAGCGCGGCGAAGGCGAGCGCGGCGAGCAGCTTCATGCGCTGCGCTCCGCCACGCGCAGCACCGCCGAGCGGGCGCGCGGATTGGCTGCCAGCTCGGCGGCGGAGGGGAAGCGCGCCTTGCCGACGGCGCGCAGGCGCGGCGCGGCGGCGGGCGCGGCCGGCGGCAGTCCGCGGCGCGTCTGCGCGCGCATCCCGGACTCGGCCCGGATGAACTGCTTGACCACGCGATCCTCCAGCGAGTGGAAGCTGATCACCACCAGACGCCCGCCCGGCTTCAGCCGCGCAAGCGCCGCCTGCAAACCTTCCGTCAGCGCGTCGAGCTCGCCGTTGACGTGGATGCGCAGCGCCTGGAAGCTGCGCGTCGCCGGGTGCTTGCCCGGCTCGCGCCGCCCCACCGCGCGCGCGACCAGATCGGCCAGCTCGCCGGTGCGCCGGATCGGCGCCTTCGCGCGCTGCGCCACGATCGCGCGCGCGATGCGCCGGCTCATCCGCTCCTCGCCGTAGCGCCAGAGCACGTCGGCGATCGCGCGCTCGTCCGCGCGGGCGAGGAAATCCGCCGCACTCTCGCCGCTGCCCGGGTCCATCCGCATGTCGAGCGGCGCGTCGGCCATGAAGCTGAAGCCGCGCGCCGCCTCGTCCAGTTGCGGCGAGGACACGCCGAGGTCGAGCAACACGCCGTCCAGCCCCTCCGCCGTCGCTTCCCACGCCGCCATGTCCGCGAAACTGCCGTGGCGGATCGCGACGCGCGCGTCGCCGGCGAAATCGCGCCGCGCCGCCGCGATCGCCGCGGGATCGCGATCCATCACCAGCAAGCGGCCGTGCGCGCCCAGCCGGTCGAGGATCGCCCGCGCATGCCCGCCGCGGCCGAACGTCCCGTCCAGGTAGCGGCCGTCCGGCCGCACCGCCAACCCCTCCAGCGCCTCCTCCAGCATGACCGGGATGTGTCGCAGCTCTCCGCCCGCCATCGCCGCCACCCCGTTCATCGATCCGCTACAGCCTCAAGCCCGCCATGTCCTCGCTGACCTCGTCCTCGCCGATCGTCTGCCGGATCTTGGCGAGGTGCGCCTGTTCGCTCCAAAGCTCGAACTTGTTGCCCATGCCGAGCAGCACCGCGCGCTTCTCGATGCCGGCCGCGGCGCGCTGGCTGGCTGGCAGCAGGATGCGCCCCGCGCCGTCCGGCTCGACCTGCGCCGCCGCGCCGACCAGCTTCATCTGCAGCGCGCGGTGCACCGCCTTGACGCTGGGCAGCGCGTTCACCTGGTCGCGCACGCGCTCCCATTCGGGCTGCGGGAAGATCCACAGGCAGCCCTGCTCGAACGGGTTGTAGGTCAGCACCAGACGGTTGCCGCAGGCCTGCGCGACCTGATCCCGATACGCGGTCGGAATGGCCAGGCGGCCCTTGTCGTCGACGCTGATAGCGGTTTCACCCTGGAACACGGTGGCGGCGGCCTGTTACCACAAATTCCCACGATTTCACACTCGAACCCACGATAGTCTCAGGGTCTGAGACTGTCAAGGAAAATTTCGCTTGCAGATCAAGGAGAAAGGCCAAACCGTGGCGACGGTTCCAGCCATTCCTGAGGAAGGTTTCCAAGGTGGTTGAAAGCAAAGGATTTCGACAGGACGGCCCGGCGCGGCTCATGACGCTGGCGCGGCGACCGGCACGGCGCTTGCCAGCGCCGTGCCGGCGATGCGATAGGGATGGAGTCGGCCTGTAAGCCGGGTCCTGTACGCCTTGCGGCGCGACAGTCATTCCTCTCGGCCGCGCGTCGCCGCGCGGCTCCAGCGACCTACCCGGGAACGGCGCGGGCCACGCCATCGTTCCCCTATTCGGTCTTGCTCCAGGTGGGGTTTGCCGTGCCGCGCGGCGTTGGCCCCGCGCGCGGTGCGCTCTTACCGCACCGTTTCACCCTTGCCTGAGCCCTTGCGGGCCATCGGCGGTCTGCTCTCTGTTGCACTTTCCGTCGGCTCGCGCCGCCCAGGTGTTACCTGGCACCTTGCCCTAGGGAGCCCGGACTTTCCTCGACGCGCTTGCGCGCGGCGCGACTGCCCGGCCGACTCCGGCGCTTATTTTACAGGGAGGGAGCGGGGAACAGGGAGCAGGGGGAAAGCAAGCGCGCTGCGGATTTCGAATCGCGCCACCCGCCACCCCTACTCCCCGCTCTCCCCATACAACAGGCGCCGCGGCGCGCCGCTGATCGCGGCGGCCAGCTTCGCCGCCTTCGCCGGCGGCAGTTCCTCGCGCAGCAGGGCGAACACGCGGCGGCCTTCCTCGACGCGCGCGTCGGCCTCCTCGCCGCGGCCGGCGACCAGCAGCACGAATTCGCCGCGTTGCTGGTCGGGATCGCGCGCGACGCGTTCGGCGAGGTCGCCCAGCGACGCGGCCAGCACGGTCTCGTAGAGCTTGGTCAGTTCGCGCGCCAGCACCGCTTCGCGCGCGGCGCCGAACGCATCGCGCATGTCGGCGAGCGATTCGGCGACGCGGTGGCTGGATTCGTAGAACACCAGCGTGCGCGGCTCGGCGGCGAGTTCCGCCAGCCGCGTGCGGCGCGCCGGCGCCTTCGCCGGCAAGAAACCTTCGAACACGAAGCGGTCGCTCGGCAGACCGGCGACCGAGAGCGCGGCGATCGCCGCGCATGCGCCCGGCACCGGCGAGACGCGGATGCCGGCGGCGCGCGCCGCGCGCACCAGCCGGTAGCCGGGATCGCTGACCAGCGGCGTGCCGGCATCGGAAATCAGCGCGACCGAGTCGCCCGCCGCCAGCCGCGCCAGCAGCGCCGCCGCCGCCTCGCGCTCGTTGTGCTCGTGCAGCGCCGTCGTCGGCGTGGCGATGCCATGGCGCGCCAGCAGCGCGCGGCTGTGACGCGTGTCCTCGGCGGCGATCAGCGCGACCTCGCGCAAGGTGGCCACCGCGCGCGGCGAGAGGTCGTCGAGATGGCCGATCGGCGTCGCCACCACCCACAGCGTGCCCGGCTTCGCATCGTGCATCGTGCGCTCCCCGTCGCCGCGGCTGCGCGGCCCGATCGGCTATCATCGCGCAAATCGCGGGACGGACACCTCATGGACACGCGCATCATCCGTTCGTTCGCGGCGGGCGTGGTCGCCGCACTGTGCTTCGCCGGCTGCGCCACGCTGGGCACGCCGACGCCGCAACTGCAGGCGCAGGCCGAGCGCGCCGAGGCGCAGTACCGCCAGGGCGAGTTCGACCAGGCGGCGCAGACGTTCCTCGCGCTCGCCGCGCAGAGCTACGCCGGGCGCGACCACTATCGTCTGCGCGCCGCCGAGGCCTACGGCGAGGAGGGCGCGCTGGACCGCGCCGCGCAGGCGCTGGCCGAGATCAAGCGGCGCCGGCTCGAAGGCGACGAAGTCGCGCGCTACGACCTGCTGCAGGCGCAGGTGGCGCTGGGCCGCAACCAGGCGGCGCAGGCGCTGGCGTTGCTCGACGCCGCCGCGCCGACGCTGCCGCAGTCGCTGCACCCGCGGGCCCAGGAGCTGCGCGCACGCGCGCAGGCCGAAGCCGGCGATCCGTGGGGCGCGGCGGCGACGCGCGCGGCGATGGACGCCGGACTGAGCGGTCTCGACCGCAGCGGCAACGAGCGGCAGATCGTGGCCCTGCTCGGCAAGCTGCCCGCCGCCGAGCTGCAGCGCCGTCACGACACCCTGCCCGCGAACGATCCGCTGCGCGTGTGGGTGGAGCAGACGCTGGTGCGGCAGGGCGTGGCGGTGGCGATCGCGCCGCCGCCGCTGGAGCATCCGGTCGGCACCGTGCTGCCCGGCGAAGGCGCCGCCGCCGGCGCGCGCGAGGGCTATCGCGCGCTGCGCGCGGTGGCGCTGCTGCTGCCCGCCTCCGGCCAGCTCGGCGCCGCCGCCAGCGCGGTGCGCGACGGCTTCTTCGCCGCCTATTTCGACGCCGCGCGCAGCGGCCTGCCGCGTCCCGCGCTGAAGGTGTACGACAGCGGCGGCGATCCCGCGCAGGCGGTGGCCGCGTACCAGCAGGCCGCCGCCGACGGCGCCGAGCTGGTGATCGGCCCGCTCTCGCGCGAGGCCGTCGCCGCGGTGTTCCAGCAGGCCAAGCTGCCGGTGCCGGTGCTGGCCCTGAACCATCCCGACGGCGCCTCGCTGCCGCCGCCCGGCAGCGCCGAATTCGGCCTGCTGCCGGAAAACGAGAGCGCGCAGGCCGCCGAGCACATCGCCGAGCGCGGCCTGAAGAACGCCGTGGTGTTCGCCGCCGCCGACGACTGGGCGCAGCGCGCCGCGCGCGCGTTCAAGGCGCAGTTCCAGAGCTCCGGCGGCCGCGTCGTCGGCGAAGCGACGCTGCAGAGCGAGACGGTGAACTACGCGGCGCAGATCGCCGCCCTGCCGCTGGCCCAGGCCGACGGCGTGTTCCTCGCGCTGCGTCCGCAGCAGGCGCGGCTGCTGCTGCCGCAACTGAAGCTGGCCAAGCTGACGCAGCCCGTGTTCGCCACCTCGCACGTGTACTCGGGCGAGGACGCGCCCAACCTCGACCGCGACCTCGACGGCGTCGAGTTCTGCGACGCGCCCTGGCTGTTCGACGCGCAGCCCGGCCTGCCCAAGCGCGACGACATCGCCGCGCAGTTGCCGCTGACGCGCGGCGCCGGCGCGCGCCTGTTCGCGTTCGGCATGGATGCCTACGCGCTGGCGCCGTACCTCGACTGGCTGCGCACGCACGGCGGCAGCTACCTGCCCGGCGCGACCGGCCAGCTCTCCGAGGACAGCTTCGGGCGCGTGCGCCGCACGCTGACCTGGGCGCGCTTCGCCGACGGCATCGCGCAGCCGCTGAGCGGCGGCCTCGACGTCGGCGCCCCCTCCGCCGCGCCGACGCCGACGGCCGGCGGCCCCGCGTCGCCCTGAGCGCATGACGCGCGCACGGGGCGGCGTCTTCGAGCAGCACGCGCTGGACCGGCTGACGCAGGCCGGGCTGGCGCTGGTCGCGCGCAACTTCACCACCCGCCACGGCGAACTCGATCTGGTGATGCGCGACGGCGACACGCTGGTGTTCGTCGAGGTGCGCTACCGGCGCGGCACCGGCTTCGGCGGCGGCATGGCCTCGGTCGATGCGGCCAAACGGGCGAAGCTGGTGCGCGCCGCCGCGCTGTTCCTCGCCGCGCATCCGCGCCTCGCGCACCTGCCCTGCCGCTTCGATGTGGTAGCGTTCGCCGGCGACGCGGCGCAGCCGACGTGCGACTGGCGACGCGCCGCCTTCGATGCCGAATGAGGATCCCGATGCGCCGCATGCCCGCCCTCGCGCTGTCCGTCCTGCTGCCGTTTCTGTTCGCCGGCTGCGCCGCCGTGGTGGTCGGCGGCGCCGCGGCCGGCGCCGGCGCGGTGCACGACCGCCGCGATTTCGGCACGGTGATGTCCGATCGCAACCTGCAGCTTTCGGCGATGAGCGCGATCAACGAGGACAAGGAGCTGGCGCTGCAGAACGACGTCAGCGTGGTGGTGTTCAACGGCGTGATGCTGCTGGTCGGCGAGGCGCGCACGCCCGAACTGAAGGCGCGCGCCGTGCGGCTCGCCTCCGGCTTCGAAGGCACGCGCAAGCTGGTCGACGAGATCGAGGTGATGGAGCCGATAGGCTTCTGGGCGCGCCGCGGCGACAACGCGCTGACCGCGCGCGTGAAGGCCGCGCTGCTCGACATCACCAGCCTGCCCGGCTTCGACCCCACCCGCGTCAACGTCACCACCGCGCACCGCGCCGTCTACCTGATGGGCCTGGTCAGCCACACCGAGGCCGATGCCATCGTCGAGGTGGCGCGCAACGTCGCCGGCGTCGACAAGGTGGTGAAGGTGTTCGAGTACACCGACTGAAGACTCGAGTCGGAGAGCGTAAACTCGACGCCATGCCGCTCTCATCCGATTTCGCGTCGACGCTGCACGCGATTTTCGGCGACGCGCTCGCGCTGAACGCCGCCACGCGCGCCGCCTACGCCTACGACAACTCGCGGCGCGAGGCGCTGCCCGAGGCGGTGGTGATGCCGACCGAACACGCACAGGTCGAGGCGCTGGTGCGCGCCTGTCGCGCGCAGCGCGTGCCGCTGACCGCGCGCGGCCGCGGCACCAACACCACCGGCGCCAGCGTGCCGGTCGCGGGCGGCGTGGTGGTGTCGTTCGAACGCATGAACCGCATCCTGCGCGTCGATCCCGACAACCGCCTCGCCGTGGTCGAGCCCGGCGTGCTGAACGGCGAGCTGCAGTCGGCGGTGGCGCCGCACGGCTTCTTCTGGCCGCCCGATCCCACCTCGGCGCCGTTCAGCACGGTCGGCGGCAACCTCGCCTGCAACGCCGGCGGCCCGCGCACGGTGAAGTACGGCGCCAGCCGCGACAACGTGCTGGCGCTGCGTGCGGTGGCCGGCAACGGCGCGAGCTTCCGCGCCGGCGCGCCGATCACCAAGGGCGCCACCGGCTACGACCTCGTGCGCCTGCTGGTCGGCTCCGAAGGCACGCTGGCGCTGATCACCGAGGCGACGCTGAAACTGGTGCCGAAACCGTCGGCGCTGCGCACGCTGCGCGCCACCTTCGCCGACGTCGGCGCCGCCGCGCGCGCGGTGGCGCGCATCATGGCGCAGCCGGTCACGCCGTGCGCGCTGGAATTCCTCGACGACGAGGCGCTGAAGCTGGCGCGCGCGCACGGCGGCGAGGCGGTGCCGGAGGCAGGCGCGCTGCTGATGATCGAAGTGGACGGCGAGCCCGACCAGCTCGACGCCGCGGTGGACGCGGTCACGCGCGCCGCGCGCGGCGACGGCCTGCTGGAGCTGCGCGCCGCCGCGGATGCCGAAGAGGCGAAGACGCTGTGGGCCGCGCGCAAGGCGCTGTCGCCGGCGCTGCGCACGCTGTCGCCGGACAAGATCAACGAGGACGTGGTGGTGCCGGTCGGCCGCGTGCCGGAGCTGGTGGCGGCGACGCGGCGGCTGGCGGAAAAGTTCGCGCTGCCGATCGTCTGCTTCGGCCACGCCGGCAACGGCAACCTGCACGTCAACCTGCTGCCGCGCGACGCCGCCGAGCGCGCGCGCGCCGAGCCCTGCCTCGCCGAGGTGTTCGACACGGTGATCGCGCTGGACGGCACGCTGTCCGGCGAGCACGGCATCGGCCTCGCCAAGCGCGCGTTCATGCCGCGCGCGCTGGATCCGGGCGCGCTGGCGCTGATGGGCGCGATCAAGCGTCAGTTCGATCCGGAGGGCATTCTCAATCCGGGCAAGCTGTTGCCTTGACGGACGGCGGTGTCAAAGGCCGAAAATCAATCGAGAGCGCGGCGGCGCAGCGCTTGCCTTTGACCTTCCTGATCAGCCCCAATGCTCGGCCGGCCCTATGACCGTTCGCCCCGAGCCCTTCGGCAGGCTGAGGATGAACCGCGACCCATACGGCCGGCGTCGATGGGCTGCGCCGACGCGTGCTTCGACTCCGCTTGCTGCGCAAGCTACGCTCAGCACGAACGGCATGAATGGCCGAGCATGGGTGCAAATCAGATTGACCTCTGACGCCACGAAGCCCACCCGCCTCGACGCCCTGCTCGCGCAGATCCGCGCCTGCCGCCTCTGCGAACGCCAGCTGCCGCTGGGTCCGCGGCCGGTGCTGCAGGCCGGCGCGACGGCGCGCCTGCTGATCGTCGGCCAGGCGCCCGGCCGGCGCGTGCACGAGACCGGCATCCCGTTCAACGATCCCAGCGGCGACCGCCTGCGCGGCTGGCTCGGCGTCGATCGCGACACGTTCTACGACGCGCGCCGCATCGCCATCGTGCCGGTGGGCTTCTGCTATCCCGGCAAGGGCCGGTCGGGCGACCTGCCGCCGCGGCCCGAGTGCGCCGCCGCCTGGCACCCGCGCCTGCTGCCGCTGCTGACGAAGGTGCGGCTGACGCTGGCGGTCGGCCGGTACGCGCACGCCTTCCTGCTCGGCGAACGCCGCGGTCCCGCGCTCGCCGACACCGTGCGCGCGTGGCGCACGCATCTTGCCGACGGGATATTGCCGCTGCCGCATCCGAGTCCGCGCAACCAGGCCTGGCTGCGCCATCACCCGTGGTTCGAACGCGAGGTGCTGCCGGAGCTGCGTCGGCGCGTGGCCGCGCTGCTGTAGCGGATCGTCAGACGAAACGCGCGACGAGCTGCAGCACCAATGCGGCGGCGGCGCCGGCCAGGAGATCGTCCAGCATCACGCCGAGGCCGCCCTTGACGCGGCGGTCGAACCCGCGGATCGGCCACGGCTTCCACACGTCGAACAGGCGGAACAGCGCGAAGCCGGCGAGCATCCACGCCACGCCCGCGGGCGCGGCGATCAGCGCGAGCCACTGGCCGACGAACTCGTCCCAGACCAACGCGCGATGGTCGTCGACGCCGAGCCGTGCGCCGGCGATGCCGCAGGCCCACACGCCCAGCGCGAAGGTGAGCACGAGCACGCCGAGGTAAATCGGCCACGGCAGTTCGCGCAGCAGGAACCACCACGGCAGCAGCGCCGCCAGCGATCCGGCCGTGCCCTGCGCGAACGGCGCCAGCCCGCTGCCGAAGCCGGCGGCGATCCAGCCGGCGGGATGCGCCAGCAGCGCGCGCCGCTGCGCGTCGTCGAGCGCGTGTTTCGCGTTCATGCGGCGAAGTGCTCCCAGCCGCGCCGCGGCGGCGCCAACGTCTGCCCCCGCACGTCGCGCACGCGCACGCCGTCGCCTTCGACGATGCGGCCGATGCGCGTGACGCCGCAGCCGAGCCGCGCGAGGTCGGCGGTGGCGTGCGCCATGCGGTCCGGCGGCACGCTGAAGCACAGCTCGTAGTCGTCGCCGCCGGCCAGCGCGAAGGCGAGGCGCGCGGCATCGTCGAACAGCGTCAGCAGCGCCGACGACATCGGCAGCGTGGCCGCGTCGATCTCCGCACCGACCCCGCCCGCCGCGCAGAGGTGGCCGAGGTCGGCGAGCAGGCCGTCGGAGACGTCGATGCACGCCGAGGCCGTGCCGCGCAGCGCCAGTCCCGCGGCGACGCGCGGCGTCGGCCGGTTCAGCCGCGCCAGCAGGTACTCGCGCGTGCCCGGCGGCGCGTTCAGCAGGCGATCCGCCTGCGGATCGCCGCGGTCGAGGCAGCGCAGGCCGGCGGCGGCGTCGCCCAGCGTGCCGGTGACGCAGACGACGTCGCCCGGCCGCGCGCCGGCGCGGCGCAGCGCGCGGCCTTCCGGCACGAAGCCGAGCACGGTCACGCTGACGCCGAGCGGTCCCTGCGTGGTGTCGCCGCCGACCAGCGCCAGCTTGTGCGCGCGCGCGAGTTGCGCGAAGCCGTCGGCGAAGCGTTCGACATAGCGCGCATCGGCCGCCGGCAGGGTCAGCGCCAGCAACGCCCACGCCGGCGTCGCGCCCATCGCGGCGAGGTCGGACAGGTTGACCGCCAGCGCCTTCCAGCCGAGGTCTTCCGGCGCGGTGCCGACGGGAAAGTGCACGCCCTCGACCAGCGTGTCGACGCACACCGCCAGCTCGTGCCCTGCCGGCGGCATCAGCAGCGCGGCGTCGTCGCCGATGCCGAGATGCACGTCGTCGCGGCCCTGCGCGGTGCGCGCGCGGATGATCTCGATCAGGTCGAACTCGCCCAACCCGCCGCCCTCGCCAACATGAGACGCCCTGCACGACGCCGATCCGCGCGATGGCTGCGAATCCGCTCGGCACCAACTCCTCCTCTCCCGCATGCGGGAGAGGGCAAGGGGTGAGGGCCATTCACGAGGAAAACCCTCCTCCGCCCCGCGCGCACCTTCTCCCGCAAGCGGGAGAAGGGAAGATCGACGATCCGCCGCAGTCCGCGACCGTCGTCCGGCGGCCGGCCGCTCAGCGGCCGCCGCCGCGATACTCGACCGCGCGCCACTGCGCGGCCAGCTTGTCCAGCACGCCGTTGACGTAGGTGTGGCCGTGCTCGGCGCCGAAGCGCTTGGTGATCTCGATCGCCTCGTTCAGCACCACGCGATAGGGCACGTCCGCGCGCTGCTTCAGTTCGTAGGCAGCGAGGCGCAGCACCGCGCGTTCGATCGGATCGACCTGGGCGATGTCGCGGTCGAGGAACGGGCGCAGGCCCGCGTCCAGCTCGGCGCAGTGGCGTTCGACGCCGCGCAGCAGGTCCTCGAAATATTCGAGGTCGGCGATCTCCATGTCCTGCTCGCGGCGGAACTCGTCGATGATCGCCGTCATGGGGTTGCCGCCGATCTGCCAGGCATACAGCGCCTGCAGCGCGCGTCGGCGCGCGCGCGAACGCGCGGCAGGGTCGATGCCTTCGGGCCGCTGCGCGTGCATCACAACCGCGTGTACAGGTTGACCATCTCCAGCGCGGCCAGCGCCGCGTCGGCGCCCTTGTTGCCGGCCTTGGTGCCGGCGCGCTCGATCGCCTGTTCGATGGTGTCGGTGGTCAGCACGCCGAACGCGACCGGCACGCCGGAGGCGTGCGCGGCCTGCGTCAGGCCCTTGGCCGCCTCGCCGGCGACATAGTCGAAGTGCGGCGTGGCGCCGCGGATCACGCAGCCCAACGCGACCACCGCCGCGTACTTGCCGGACTTCGCCACGCGCTCCGCCGCCTGCGCGATTTCCCAGGCGCCGGGCACGCGGATCAGGTCGATGGCGTCGTCCGCCACGCCGTGGCGCACCAGCGCGTCGCGCGCGCCGGCGACCAGCGATTCGACGATGTAGCCGTTGAAGCGCGCCGCAACCAACGCGAAGCACCCCTTGGGCGCGGTGAGATCGCCTTCGATGATCTTCATGGCGGGCGGTTCCTGAAAAAGGGCGACAGTCTAGCAGAGGGGGGGCCGGGGCTTGCCGCCGGCTCCGAGCTTGTGAAAAAACTCACGTCCTGTGAGTTTTCTCAGTCGTGAGTCCGGCACAGGTCCGGACTCACTCCCGCGAAGCAAGCGCTTACGCGCTCGCTTCGCGCGCGAGCCGTCCATGGCTCGCCTGAGAGGCTGTTTTTCACAGCCTCTCAGGCCTCGACCTGCTCGACCACCTCGAGGCCGAAGCCGGCCAGGCCGACCAAGCGGCGCGGCGTACCCAGCACGCGCAGCCGGCGCGCGCCGAGGTCGGCGAGGATCTGCGCGCCCAGGCCGAGCTGGCGCCATTGCTGCTGCGCGGCGCGCTTGTCTTCGGCCGGCGCCTGCCGCGCCAGGCGGCCGAGCAGCGCCTCGGCGGTGTCCTCGCCGGACAGCACCACCACCACGCCGCGGTCCTCGGCGGCGATGCGGCGCAGCGCGGCGGTGACGGTCAGGCCGAGATCGTCGCGCTTCAGGTGCAGCACGTCGGACAGCGTGTTGCGCACGTGCACGCGCGCCAGCACCGGCGCGCCGTCGTCGATCGTGCCGCGCACCAGTGCGAAGTGCAGGCCGCGCTTCAGCAGGTCGCGGTAGGCGACCAGGCGGAAGGTGCCGAACTCGGTATCCACCGTCTCGGCGTGCACGCGTTGCACGGTCTGCTCGGTTTCGAGGCGGTAGCGGATCAGGTCGGCGATGGTGCCGATCTTCAGGCCGTGCTTGCGGGCGAACGCCTCCAGCTCCGGCCGGCGCGCCATGCTGCCGTCCTCGTGCAGGATTTCCACCAGCACGCCGGCCGGCTCCAGACCGGCCAGGCCGGCGAGATCGCTGGCCGCCTCGGTGTGGCCGGCGCGCGTCAGCACGCCGCCCGGCTGCGCGGCCAGCGGGAAGATGTGCCCGGGTTGCGTGAGGTCCTCGGGTCGCGCGTCGCGGCGCACCGCGGTGCGTACGGTGTGCGCGCGGTCGTAGGCGGAGATGCCGGTGGTGACGCCTTCGGCGGCCTCGATGGAGACGGTGAAGTTGGTGCGGTACGGCGAGGTGTTGTCGCTGACCATCGGCCGCAGCCCGAGCTGGCGGCAGCGCTGCTCGGTCAGCGCGAGGCAGATCAGGCCGCGCGCCTCGCGCGCCATGAAGTTGATGTCCTCGGGCCGCACCTTCTCCGCGGCCATGATCAGGTCGCCCTCGTTCTCGCGGTCCTCGTCGTCGAGGATCACGACCATGCGGCCGGCGCGGATGTCGTCGAGGATGGCGGGGATGCTGTCGAAGGCCATGGCAGTGTCTGTCAACGATCAAAAGTCGAAGGTCGAAAGTGAGAGGGGAAGGTGTCCCGCACGCCGGGCGACATGACGCACATCGACCTCTGACTTCCGGCCGTCAGACGCCCGACTCGCCCAGCAGGCGCTCGACGTAGCGCGCGACCAGGTCGACCTCGAGGTTGACCGCGTCGCCCGGACGACGCGCACGGAACGCGGTGTGCGCGATGGTGTGCGGGATCAGGTTGACGCCGAAGCGCCGGCCCTCGACTTCGTTGACGGTGAGGCTGACGCCGTCGATGCAGATCGAGCCTTTCGCGGCGATGTAGCGCGCCAGCGCCGCCGGCGCCTCGAAGGTCCAGCGCTGCGAGCGCGCGTCCGGGCGCACCGCGACCACGTGGCCGACACCGTCGACGTGGCCGGCGACGAGGTGGCCGCCGAGACGGTCGGCCAGGCGCAGCGCCTTCTCCAAGTTGACGGAGTCGCCCGGCTTCAGCGTGCCGAGCGTGGTCAGCGCCAGCGTCTCGTTGGAGACGTCGGCGGCGAAGCGCGCGCCATCCAGCTCGACCGCGGTCAGGCACACGCCGGAGACGGCGATGCTGTCGCCGGGGCGCACATCGGCGAAGTCGAGCGCGGGCGCCTCGATGCCGAGGCGCACGTCGCCGCCGCGCGCTTCGAGGCGCACGACGCGGCCGACCGCCTGCACGATGCCGGTGAACATCAGCGCGCCTCCCGCCGGGAGGCGACGCGCTGCGTGGAAAGGCGATGGGACATGAAACGTTCTCCGCACGAGCATCCGCGAGAACGCCTCAAGGCATGAGGCCGACGCGCGGCGCAGGGCCGCGCGTCCGACCGCCTTCTTTCATCCGGACTGTGAGGACGCCGCTCGCGCGGCATCCAACCGTCGGCTCCGGCTTCGGACCGGATCTGCTGACCTTCCGCCTGCCGGAAGTCCGCACATCGATATGCGGGCTCTTGCGAGGGACTCGCCTGCAACGGAAGCGCTCGCGGGCTCGTCGCCGGGTCGCCCCGGGGACCTACCGCCGGTGGGGAATTTCACCCCGCCCTGAAGACGTCGATCTGCCGGACCAGCCGGCGCGCACAGTCTAGCACCGCGGCGCCATCATCTCCGCATTTCACCGTGCACGCAGCGTTCGCCGGGCGCGACGGCCGCAACCGCCCTAGGCTGGGCGCAGCCGCAGACGCCAATCGTCGCCGAGCGGGCGCTGGTCGATGGTGCGCAGCCGCCAGCGCCGCGCCATCTCCGCGAGCGGCGGCAGCGCCAGCAACGGCCGCGCGGCATCGCCCAGCAGCACCGGCGCGACGTACAGCAGCAGCTCGTCGACCAGGCCGGCGGCGAACAGCGCGCCCGCCAGGGTCGGCCCGGCCTCGACCTGCAGCTCGTTGACCTCGCGCGCGGCCAGCAGGCGCAGCGCCGCTTCCAGGTCGAGGCGGCCATCGCGCGTCGCCACCGCCGCGCACTCGACGGCGGCGACGTGCGCGGGGCGCGCCGCATCGGGCGCGTGCAGCAGCAGCGTCGGCGCGTCGGCGTCGAGCACGTGCGCGGAAGCCGGCGTGCGCAGCGTGCGGTCCAGCACCACGCGCAGCGGCGGCACGCATCCGGCGCCCTCGGGCAGGCGCACGGTCAGGCGCGGATCGTCGGCGAGCACCGTGCCGCTGCCGGTGAGCAGCGCCGAGCTGCGCGCGCGCCAGCGCTGCACGTCGGCGCGCGCGGCCTCGCCGGTGATCCACTTCGATGCACCGTCGGCCAGCGCGGTGCGGCCGTCCAGGCTCATCGCCAGCTTGAGGCGCAGCCACGGCCGGCCGCGCTCGAGACGGCTGAAGAATCCGCAGTTGAGCTCGCGCGCGGCTTCGCGCATCAGCCCGCACTCGACCGCGATGCCGGCGGCGCGCAGCTTCTCGAGGCCGCGACCGTCGACGCGCGGGTTCGGATCCTCGGCGGCGACCACCACGCGCGCCACGCCGGCGGCGACCAGCGCGTCCGCGCACGGCGGCGTGCGGCCATGGTGCGCGCAGGGCTCCAGCGAGACGTAGGCGGTGGCGCCGCGCGCGTCCGCGCCGGCCTGCCGCAAGGCGTGCACTTCGGCGTGCGGCTCGCCGGCGCGCGCGTGCCAGCCTTCGCCGACCACGCGCTCGCCGTGCGCCAGCACGCAGCCCACGCGCGGGTTGGGCTGCGTCGTGAACAGTCCGCGCGCGGCCAGACGCAGGGCGCGCGCCATGTGGGCATGGTCGATGGCGGTGAACATGCTTACGTGGAAGCGCGTGGACGGAAAAGCGCAACGGCCGGGGAGCGCCGGGCGGGGCCGCACGCGCACGCCCCATGTGCCCTCCTCATCACTGCTTCCTGCCCTTGGGCCGGCTCTCGTCCAGCAACGGCAGTTGCAGGCCCTCGATCGCCGGCAGATCGCGTTCCAGGCGCTCGATCTCCTCGCGGAACGCCTGCACGTCCTCGAATCGGCGGTACACCGAGGCGAAGCGCACGTAGGCCACCTGGTCGAGCTTCTTCAGCTCGCGCATCACCAGCTCGCCGACCTGCATCGACGGGATCTCGCGCTCGCCGCTCCTGCGCAAATCGTGCACCACCGCGCGCACCGCGGTCTCCACCGCGTCGCTGGCCACCGGGCGCTTCTGCAGCGCGCGCTCGAAGCTGACGCGCAGCTTGTGCTCGTCGAACGCCTCGCGGCGGCCGTCGCTCTTGATCACCGCCGGCAGCTTCAGCTCGGCGGTCTCGAAGGTGTTGAAGCGCTCGCCGCACTGCGGGCACTCGCGCCGCCGCCGCACGATGCTGCCGTCCTCGGTCAGCCGCGAATCGATCACGCGGGTGTCTTCGTGCTGGCAGAAGGGGCAGTGCATAAGCTAGGTGTGAGTGGAGAGGGGCCAGGGGAAAAGGACGAGGCGCCTGCTCACTTCCCGTTCCTCTTCACTCGTTTCCCGCCCTCAGCCGTAAACCGGGAACTTCCTGCATTGCGCGGTCACCTTGGCGCGCACCGCGGCGATCACGCTCTCGTCGTTCGGCGCGTCCAGCACGTCGCACATCCAGTTGGCCAGCTCGGCGACGTCGGCTTCCTGGTAGCCGCGGGTGGTGACGGCCGGAGTGCCGACGCGCAGGCCGGAGGTGACGAACGGCTTCTGCGGGTCGTTCGGCACGGCGTTCTTGTTGACGGTGATGTGCGCGCGGCCGAGCGCGGCCTCGGCGTCCTTGCCGGTGACGCCGCGGCCGATCAGGTCGATCAGCATCAGGTGGTTCTCGGTGCCGCCGGAGACGATCTTGTAGCCGCGCGCGATGAAGGCCGCGGCCATCGCCTTGGCGTTCTTCACCACCTGCTGCTGGTAGGTCTTGAACTCCGGTTCCAGCGCCTCCTTGAACGCCACCGCCTTGGCCGCGATCACGTGCATCAGCGGGCCGCCCTGGATGCCGGGGAAGACGATCGACTGCAGCTTCTTCTCGATCTCTTCGCCGGCGTTCTTCGCCAGGATGATGCCGCCGCGCGGACCGCGCAGGGTCTTGTGCGTGGTCGAGGTGACCACGTGCGCGTGCGGCAGCGGGCTCGGATACACGCCGGCGGCGACCAGGCCGGCGACGTGCGCCATGTCGACGAACAGGTAGGCGCCGACCTTGTCGGCGATGGCGCGGAAGCGCGCCCAGTCCATCACCTGCGAATAGGCGCTGAAGCCGGCGACGATCATCTTCGGCTTGTGCTCGAGCGCGAGACGCTCGACCTCGGCGTAGTCGACCACGCCGTCGGCGTTCACGCCGTACTGCACGGCGTGGAGGATCTTGCCGGACAGGTTGACCTTGGCGCCGTGGGTCAGGTGGCCGCCGTGCGCCAGACTCATGCCGAGGATGGTGTCTCCCGGCTCGAGCAGGGCGAAGTACACCGCCTGGTTGGCCTGCGAGCCGGAATGCGGCTGCACGTTGGCGTAATCGCAGTCGAACAGCCGCTTGACGCGCTCGATGGCCAGGCGCTCGGCGGCGTCGACGTACTCGCAGCCGCCGTAGTAGCGCTTGCCCGGATAGCCTTCCGCGTACTTGTTGGTCAGCACGCTGCCCTGCGCCTCCAGCACGCGCGGGCTGGCGTAGTTTTCGGAGGCGATCAGCTCGACGTGATCCTCCTGGCGGCGGGCTTCGGCGGCGATGGCCTGGGCCAGTTCGTCGTCGTAGCCGGCGATGCGCATGCTGCTGGAGAACATTCGGAACCTCGGCGGGGGCGGTGGGCCAAGGCGGAAATGGTAGCCGAGACGGGGGTTTGAGCCTAGGCCGCGGTGGCGAAGCGGCGACCGCTCGGCGATAATGAAGGGCTTGTCTCCGCCGCTTCGCGCCGTCTGTCCGGCGCGGCGGCTCCGCCACCGTCCGGAGCGTCCATGCAGTACATCTACACCATGATCGGGGTGAGCAAGATCGTTCCCCCGAAGCGCGAGATCATCAAGGACATCTCGCTGTCCTTCTTCCCCGGCGCCAAGATCGGTCTGCTGGGCCTGAACGGCGCGGGCAAATCCACGGTGCTGCGCATCATGGCCGGCGTCGACACCGAATACAACGGCGAGGCGCGCCCGCAGCCCGGCATCAAGATCGGCTACCTGCCGCAGGAGCCGCAGCTCGATCCCGGCAAGACCGTGCGCGAGTGCGTCGAGGAGGGCGTGTCCGAGATCCTCGAGGCGCAGAAGCAGCTCGAGGCCGTGTACGCCGCCTACGCCGAGGAAGGCGCCGACTTCGACAAGCTGGCCGCCGAGCAGGCGCGCCTCGAGGGCATCCTCGCCGCCAACGACGCGCACACGCTGGAGCGCCAGCTCGAGATCGCCGCCGACGCGCTGCGCCTGCCGCCGTGGGACGCCCGGGTGGAACACCTCTCCGGCGGCGAGAAGCGCCGCGTCGCGCTGTGCCGCCTGCTGCTGTCCAAGCCGGACATGCTGCTGCTGGACGAGCCGACCAACCACCTCGACGCCGAATCGGTGGAATGGCTGGAGCAGTTCCTGCAGCAGTTCCCCGGCACCGTGGTCGCGGTGACCCACGACCGCTACTTCCTCGACAACGCCGCCGAGTGGATCCTCGAGCTGGACCGCGGCCGCGGCATCCCGTGGAAGGGCAACTACAGCTCGTGGCTGGAACAGAAGGACCAGCGGCTGAAGCAGGAAGAGGCCGCGGAAAAGGCGCGCCAGCGCGCGATCGAGCGCGAGCTGGAATGGGTGCGCTCCGCCGCCAAGGGCCGCCAGTCCAAGGGCAAGGCGCGCCTGGCCCGCTTCGAGGAGCTGAACTCGGTCGACTACCAGAAGCGCAACGAGACCAACGAGATCTACATCCCGCCGGGCGAGCGCCTCGGCGACCTGGTGATCGAGTTCAAGGGCGTGAGCAAGGCGTTCGGCGACCGCCTGCTGATCGACGACCTGTCGTTCAAGATCCCGCCCGGCGCGATCGTCGGCGTGATCGGCCCGAACGGCGCCGGCAAGTCGACGCTGATGCGCATGATCACCGGCAAGGAGCAGCCGGACCGCGGCGAGATCGTGATCGGCCCCACCGTCAAGCTCGCCTACGTCGACCAGTCACGCGACGCGCTGGACGGCGCGAAGACGGTCTGGCAGGAAATCTCCGGCGGCGCCGACATCATCACCGTCGGCAAGTACGAGACGCCCTCGCGCGCCTACATCGGCCGCTTCAACTTCAAGGGCGCCGACCAGCAGAAGATCGTCGGCCAACTCTCCGGCGGCGAGCGCGGCCGCCTGCACCTGGCGAAGACGCTGATGGCCGGCGGCAACGTGCTGCTGCTCGACGAGCCGTCCAACGACCTCGACGTCGAGACGCTGCGCGCGCTGGAGGAAGCGCTGCTGGAGTTCCCCGGCTGCGCGATCGTGATCTCGCACGACCGCTGGTTCCTCGACCGCATCGCCACGCACATCCTCGCCTTCGAGGGCGACTCGCACGTCGAGTTCTTCCAGGGCAATTACCAGGAATACGAGGCCGACAAGAAGCGCCGCCTCGGCGAGGAAGCGGCCAAGCCGCACCGCGTGCGGTTCAAGAAGATCGGATGAGGACTCGGGACTCGGGAAAGGCGTGATCTCCCGTCGTTTCGGCGCGAGTCGCAATGACGGACCGAGGCGGAGAGCGACAGAGGGAGCGGGACGATGGGCTTCATGCAGATGCTGGAAGCGGCCTGGGCGCGCAACGACTCGCTGGTCTGCGTCGGCCTCGACCCGGAGCCGCAGCGCTTTCCCGCCGCGTTGCGCGACGACCCGGACGCGGTCTTCCGCTTCTGCGCGGCGATCGTCGACGCCACCGCCGATCTGGTCTGCGCGTTCAAGCCGCAGATCGCGCACTTCGCCGCGCGCGGCGCCGAGGAAGCATTGCAGCGCCTGATCGCGCACATCCATGCGCAGCATCCCGGCGTGCCGGTGATCCTCGACGCCAAGCGCGGCGACATCGGCTCGACCGCGGCGTACTACGCCGAGGAAGCCTTCGACCGCTACGGCGCCGACGCGGTGACGCTGAATCCCTACCTCGGCCGCGACGCCGTGCAGCCCTTCCTCGACCGCGCCGACAAGGGCGCGGTGCTGCTCTGCCGCACCTCCAACCCCGGCGCGCGCGACCTGCAGGACCTCGTCGTGCGCGACGCCGCCGGCGGCGAGCGCCGGCTGTACCAGCACGTCGCCGCGACGGTCGCGCGCGAGTGGAACGCGAACGGCAACTGCCTGCTGGTCGTGGGCGCGACGTATCCCGAGGAACTGGCCGACGTGCGCCGTATCGTCGGCGACATGCCGCTGCTGGTGCCGGGCGTCGGCGCGCAGGGCGGCGACGTCGGGGCGGTGGTGCGCAACGGCCGCAGCGCCGCCGGCACCGGCCTGCTGATCAGCTCCTCGCGGGCGATCCTGTACGCCTCGGCCGGCGCCGACTACGCCGAGGCCGCGCGCGACGCCGCGCTGGCGCTGCGCGACGCCATCAACCGCTGCCGCTGAACGAGGCGCCCGCGCCTCAGCCGAGGCGGCGCACCTCGCCCTCGTCCTTCAGGCTGAACGGCGTGAAGTGCGTGCGCCTGTCGTAGGTGTCGACGCCCTCGCGGGTCTTCAGGAAGCCGACCACGGCGTAGGTCAGCGGCGTGAACACTACCTCGACGGTCACCTTCATCACCCAGTTGAAGACGATCACCTTGAGGATGGTCTGCCCTTCCCAGACGCCGAGGAAGGCGATCGGGTAGAAGGTCAGGCTGTCGATGCCCTGCCCGACCACGGTCGAGCCGATCGTGCGCGTCCACAGCCAGCGGCCGCGCGTCCACAGCTTCATCTTCGCCAGCACGAACGAGTTGGCGAAGTCGCCCAGCCAGTAGGCGACCAGCGAGGCCAGCGCGATGCGCCAGGTGCTGCCGAACACCAGCTCCAGCGCCGGCTGCAGCTGCGCGTTGAACGGCTCGAGCGGGCTGGGCGGCATGCGGATGATCGCCTGCGACATCAGCGAGGCGAACACCAGCGCGCCGAAGCCGGCCCAGATCGCGCGGCGTGCGCGCGCGTAGCCGTACACCTCGGTCAGCACGTCGCCGAAGATGTAGCTGATCGGGAAGAACAGGTTGCCGGCGCCGAAACTGAGCGCGCCCAGCAGCGGCAGCGTCAGCGTGCACACCTTGGCCGGGCCGATCAGGTTCGAGCACAGCAGCACGGCGACCATGCCGCCGACCAGCAGGTCGTAGTAGCGGAAGCCGCGCGCGTGCGCGGCGGAGGGGGACGCGTTCATCGCAGCCTCCGGAAAGGGCATCGCATCAGGATAACCGCGGCGGCCGCGCACACGGCGGGGCGCCGGCGCACGCGCCGTTCACGCCGCGCGCCGGCCGTGCCGCCATGCCGAAAGCGCATAGCGCGGCAGCATCAGTGCGTAATGCGCCCACAGCCCCAGCCAGACCAGGCCGGCCAGCAGCGGGTTGCGCGCCGCCGGATCGAACTTGCGGAACCAGCGCCACATGCCGCGGTGCTTGTGCCAGGCGACGAAGGCCGGACGGTGCCGGCTGGAGCCGCCCTTGGCGTGCGGCACGCGCACGCCGCCGGCGAGCAGCACCGCGTAGCCGGCGTCGCGCACGCGCCGGCACAGGTCGAGGTCCTCGCAGTGCAGGAAATAGCCTTCGTCGAAGCCGCCGAGCGCCGCGAACACGCGGCGCGGCAGCAGCATCAACGCGCCGGACACCGCTTCCTCGCGGGAGACGCCCGCCGGCATCGGCCCCGGCACGTTGACGCCGGCCCAGCGCGCGTCCGCGGCCTCGCGCGCGGTCAGCCCGGTCAGCGTCATCAGCGCGCGGCGCAGCAGCGGATCGCGGCGGCGCGAGGCGGGATCGGGCCGGCCGTCGGCATCGCACACCACCGCGCCGACCAGGCCGGCCTGCGGATGCGCGTCCAGCACCGCCAGCAGGCGCGCCACGGTGTCGTGCTCGAGCAGGCAGTCGGGATTGAGCACCAGCAGCGCCTCGCCGCGCGCCTGCGCCGCGCCACGGTTGACCGCGGGGCCGAAGCCGAGGTTGGCGCCGTTGCGCAGCACGCGCAGGCGCGCATCGCCGGCGTGCGCACGCTCCAGCGCTTCCGGCATGCCGTCGCCGGAGGCGTTGTCGACCAGCACGAATTCCGCGACGGCCTCGCTCGCCAGCGCGCGCGCGGCGCACTCGAGCAGCGTCGCGCCGCTGTCGGCGGCGACGACGATCACGCTGACCCGCGGCGCGCTCAAGCCGGCTTCCCCGCCTGCGGGCGGACGCGCCGGCGCGCGCCGCCCGCATCATGCGCGCTCAGGGCCCGCCGTCCTGCGGCTTGGCCGCGGGCTGGGCGGGCGGCGCCGGCGGGCCGATGCGCTCCATCTCCACGCGCAGCGGCGCCAGCGACTCGAACTTGCGCTGGTACTCGTCGGTGACCTGCCGCGCCTCGGCGCTGTTGGTGATCACGCGCGGCGTAATCAGCACCAAGAGCTCGGTGCGGTTGCGCGTGCGGTCGGTGGTGCCGAACAGCCGCCCGACCACCGGCACGCGGCTGACCCAGGGCAGGCCGCTGTCGTTGACGCCCTCGTTCTGCTGGATCAGGCCGCCGAGCAGCACGGTCTCGCCGCTCTGCACCGCCACCTGCGTGCTGATCGCGCGCTGCGAGATCGGCGGGTTGCCCTGCACGTTCGGCGTGCCCGGCGTGCTCACCTGCTGCTGGATGTCGAGATAGACCAGGCCGCCCGGATTGACGCGCGGAATCACGTCGAGGATCACGCCGGTGTCGAGGTACTGCACCTCGCCCTGCGCCGGCACGGTGGTGGTGCCGCTGGCGTTGGTGGTGCCGACCGTGGTCGAAGTGATGAAGGTCTGGGTGATCGGGATGCGGTCGCCGACCTGGATGGTCGCTTCCTGGTTGTTCAGCACCACCAGCGAGGGCGCCGACAGCACCTTGGTGTTGCCGGTCGACTCCAGCGCGCGCAGCACGCCCTGCACGTCCTTGCTGATGAACGAGTAGAACAGCGCGTCGGTGGAAGCGTTGTACTTGGTGCCGCCGAGGCCGACGGCGCCGGCGTGGCGGCGACCGTACTGGTTGCCGTTGGGCGGCGCGTTGCCGGTCTGGTCGGTGTTGCCGATCAGGCCGCCGAGATACCACTGCACGCCGAAGCGGAACTCGCCGGTCAACTGCACCTCGAGGATGCGCGTCTCGATCTGCACCTGCAGCGGCACGGTGTCGAGACGGCGGATCGCCGCCTGGATGTCGCTCCACTGCCCGGGCCGGCAGCGCACCAGCAGCTGGTTGTTCTCGTCGACGGCGGTGAAGCTCATGCCGCTGTCGCCGGGCGTCGCCGCGGCCGGCACGGGCGTCGCCGCGGTCGTCGTGGCGCCGCGCGGGCGCAGCGTGTCCTGCTGGCCGAACGCGCCGACGCCCTGCTTGCCGGTACCGTCGTAGCCGCCGCTCATGCTGGTCGCCTGCAGGCCGGGGCCGACGCGGCCGGCGCCGGCCTCGTGCTGCGGCGGCGCGGCGCCGTTGTAGATGGCGTTGAGGTAACCGGCGAGGTCGGTCGCCTTGACGTTCTTGACGTCGTACACGTAGAGCTGGGCGTCGTTGCCGCCGCCGTTGTCCATGCGCGCGATCCATTCGCGCATCTCCTCGAGATAGGCCGGCTGCGGCGAGATCACCACGATCGCGTTGGTGCGCTCGATCGGGATGAAGCGCAGCATGCCGGCCAGCGGCGTGTCGCCCTTCGGGCCGAACATCTTCTCCAGCTCGGGCATCAGGTCGCCGACCTGCGCGTGCTGCAGGCTGTAGACGCCGACCGACATGCCCTGCAGCCAGTCGACGTCGAAGATCTGCACGGTGCGCTGGTAGCTCGCCAGTTCGGCCGGGGTGCCGGCCATCACCAGCAGGTTGCGCGCGGGGTCGACCAGCAGGAAGGCCTCGGGCCGCGCGAACGGCTTCAGCAGCTTCTGCATCTCGGTGGCGGAGATGTAGCGCAGCGGATACAGCCGTGCGGCGAAGCCGTCCGCGGGGGCGGCGGCGCCGAGGCCCGGCATCAGGTAGCCGCTGGTGGCCTGCTTGATCGGCAACACGACGTAGCGGCCGTTCTGCCGCACCAGCGCGTTGTCGGTCCACGACAGCAGCATCTCCAGCACCGGCAGCACTTCGTCGCTGCGGATCGGCTGCGCGGTGGCGAAGGTGACGCTGCCCTGCACGCCGGGCGCGATGCTGTAGTTGACCTTCAGCAGGTCGCCCAGCACGGCCTTCACCACCGCCTGGATCGGCTGGTTCTCGAAATTGAACACGACCTGGCCGCCGCCGGCCGATTCGACCGGCCGCAGCGGCCGCGCCGCCGGCGCGTTGACGAACTGGCCGCTGCCGAGGCGCACGTCGGCGCCGCCGGCCCGGCGCTCCTCGGCGCCCTCGCCGCGCAGCGGCCCCGGCGGCGGCAGCGGCGTCGCCGTGGCGCCGGTGCCGGCGACCGCCTCGCGCTCGAGCGAATAGTCGCGCGTCGGCCCCCGGGTGCTGGCGCAGCCGGCCAGCGCGACGGCGAGCGCCAGGGCGGCAGTGCGGATGATGCGCGGCGGGTTCACGGCGTGCCTCCCTCGGCGGGCTGCGGTTGCGGTCGCTGTTCCATGCGGCGGCGGCGCTCTTCGATGCGTTGTTTCAGGGCCTGGACGCGCGCCTCGGCGGCGGCGTCGGCCGGGGCGGAAGCGGGTGCCTGCGATTGCGGCTGCAGCGGAATCGGCGCGGGCGCCTCGGGCATCGAGCCGCTGGACGCCGGCTCGACCTGCTGCACCTGCACGCCGCCCTCGCCCATCGGCTCGGGTTTCGGCGCGGCCTCCGGCGCGGGCCCGGCCGCCGGCGCCTGCGGCGGCGCGCCGCGCTGCGGACCGACGGTGGCGACCTTGAGTTCGAGTTCGGCGCGCTCGCCGCGCGCGTTGACGAAGGTGGCGCCGCGCGGCTTCAGTTCGTGCAGCGTCCAGCTGCCGTCGGGCAACGCGCTGCCTTCGCGGACGACGTAGCTCTTGTTGCCGGACGTATCGTGCAGCAGCGCCGCGTGCAGTTGCGGCGTCAGCATCACCCCGGTCAGCACCAGCTGGCCGATGGCCGGTCCCGTCTCGCCGCCGCCCGCGGCCTGGGGCTCGGGCTGCCGGTCCTCGCTGAACAGCGGGTGCTGCCAGACCGCGGCGTACAGGCCGACCGGACCGAGGCGCGGCGCGGCGGCGGCGGCCTGGCCGGCGCCGGCCAGCGGCGCAGCCGGCAGCGGCGCCAACCAGCGCACGCCGCGGCCCAGCCCGGCCCACAGCGCGACCAGCAACAGCGCCAGCGCGGCGCAGGCCGCGGCCAGCACGGGGGTCAGGCGGACGTGGTCGGCGGCGTTCACGGCGTCGCCCCGGCGGCGGGCTGGCGGATGTAGCCGGACAACACGAACTGCACCTCCAGCCGCGGCGGCGCGGCGTCGCCGCCGCCGGCGACCGGCGGCCGGTAGGCGCTCAGCTCGTCGACGAACAGGTACGGCATGCCGGTCTCCAGGTCGTACAGGATGCCGGTCAGCGGCTGGGTTCCGCAACGCAAGGTGATGCTGACGCTGACCCGCCGGTACGGCTCGTCGCCATGATCGCGCGAAACCGGCATCTTCTGCGGCATGTCGCAGCCGAGGCCCTCGCGGGCATGCCGCTGCACCGCGTCCATGGCGCGCTGCATCAGGGCCGCGGCGGCCGCGTTGGGGTCGGCCTCGGGCAGGAAGGCGCGATCCTCGCGCTGGCCGCGCTGCATCGCGTTCAGGCGCGCCTGCACGGCGTCGCGTTGGGCGATGATGCCGGCGTAGCGCGCCTGCTGCTCGCGCAGGTCGCGCATCTCGCCGGCGATGCGCAGTTGCGGCGCGACGAACCACCAGTGCACGGCCGCGAGATAGACCAGCGCCAGCGCCAGCAGGGCCAGCAGCAGCGCCAGCGCGCGCGATTCAGCGGGACGCAGCGGGCGCACGGCCGGCCTCCCGGGGCTGGCGCAGCTTGGCGACCAGATAGAAGCGCTCCTTGCCGGTGCGCGGATCGGGCTGGATCACGCCCTGGAAGCTCGGCTCGGTCAGCACCGGCGAATCCTTCAGCAGGTCGATCAGCGCCGCCGCCTGCGTGGCCTGGCCCTGCAGGCCGATGCGCCCCTCGGCATCGACGCTGAAGCGCTCCAGCCAGGTGGTCGCCGGCAGGCGCCGGCTGAGATCGGCGAGCAGTTCCAGCATCGACGGCGCGGCACGCTTGCGCGCGGCGAGGAAGCCGGCCGCGCTGGCGCTGTCGTCCAGCATGCGGCGCAGCCGCGCCACCTGCTCGGCGTCGCCGCGCATCGCCTCCACCTGCGCGCGCATCGCCTCCAGCGCGCGTTCGCGGTTGTCCACCCATTGCGCCATCGCCAGCAGCAGCAGCAGCAGGGCGCCGCCGGCCAGGGCGAAATTGAGCCTGCGCCGCGGATGCGGACGCGCCGCGCGGCGCTCCGGCGGCAGCAGGTTGAAGCCGAGGCGCACGCCGTCGGCGCCACGCACGTCCACCGCGTCCAGCCCGGCCCCCAGCGCCTCGACGCGCGCCACCAGCGGATCGAGCGCGGCGCGCGGCGCCAGCGCGAACTCGGCGGTCAGCGTGCGGCCGTCGGCGGCGAGGTCGAGCACGCGCTGGTCGTAGTGCACCTGCTCGGCGCGGAACGGCGTCTGCCGGTCCATCTCGAAGGCCAGCACCTGGCGCAGACGCTGCGCGGTGGCGGCGGGCAGCGTCACGCGCCGCAGCAGCGCCTGCGCCGCCGGCAGGCACAGCACCAGGCGCAGATCGGGCGCGGCGACGCCGGCACAGGCCTCGCGCAGCGCGGCCCGCTGCACTTCGGCCGGCTGCGTCAGGTCGATGCGCGCCAATGGCGCCGGATCGCCGGCACGGCTGACGCGCAGGGTGTCGCCGTCGATCTCGAGCAGGCGCAGTTCCGGCCCGCGCGCCAGCCAGGCGCGCAGCGGCGCCGGCAGGCACGCGGCAAGCTCGCCGCCCCACCAGGCCAGGAAGCGCGGCAGCGGCGAATGGCGCCAGGCCTGCCGTGCGCGCTCCAAGGGCTCCGCCAGCGCCGGCGGTATGGCCGCCTTCATCCTTCCTCCCCTTCCTGCCAGCGCAACACCACATAGGGCGGCGCACCGGCCAGCCCGCCCTGCAAGCGCACGGTGGCATGCAGTACCGCGCGCGCACCGTCGGGCAGCGTCGCTTCCGCGCGGATACTATGCGTGAAGCTGCTGCCGGCCGCCATCAGCGCGGCGGCGCCGGGCAGATCGCCCAGCAACGGCGCCAGGCCCTGTTGCGCGGCTTCCGGCTGGCGGCGCGCGGTCACCAGGCCGGCAGCGCGCGCGGCGTCGATGCCGCCCAGCGCCTGCAGCGCCAGCGCCGACGCGTAGGCGGGATTGGGCAGGTTGCGGCCCGACCACAGGGTCAGCGCCGGCGACACGCGGCGGTACAGCTCCGCGTCCATGCCCAGCACCCGGCGCAGTTCGTCCAGCGTCACGAACGGGCCGTTGCGCGGGCCGTACGGCAGGTGCGCGCGCCGGTAGGCCTCGGCCTCGGCGCCGTGCGCGCGCACCAGGTCGTCGGCGTCGCGCCAGTCCAGCACGGCGTCGGCCAGCGCCTCGGCGCGCGCCGGATCGGCGCCCGCGGCGGCGAACAGCCGGCGCAGCGCCGGCGCGTCGGCGGCATTGAGGTCGAGCTTGCCCGATTCGTCGGTCACCTCCACCCGCACTTCGGCTTCTTCGAAGCGGAACGTGTAGGGGCGTCCATCGGGAATCCAGCGCCGCGCCGGATCGTTCTCGCGCAGCGCGGCCACCGCGCGCGCCAGCCCGGCCTCGGCGGCGTAGCGCGCCTCGGCGTGATCGCGCTGGTAGCGCGCCTGCACGATCTCGGTGCGCGCCATCGCCGCGAAACCGCCGAGCAGGATCGCGGCGAGCGCGACCGCCCACAGCACGACCAGCAGGGCGACGCCGCGCACCGCGTTCATCGCCGCCTCCCGTAATTGAACGCCGCCGGCCCGGTCGCGCCGCCGCCCACGCGCAGCGGCGCCTCCAGCACCGGCCAGTCGATGCGGTCGCGGCCGCCGAGATCGAGTTCGATGCGCACCAGCGCCGGCGGGCGCGTGGCGCGCGGCCAGGCCGGCGTCCACTCGCCCATGCGGCCGTCGCTGCCGATGCCGCGGTAGGCGAAGCGGCCGCCGCGGATGCCGGTCAGCAGCACTTCCGGCGGTTCGCGCGACTGCGGCGCGCGCGCGTCGGCGCCCATCCAAGGCGCGTAGTCGAGGGTCAACGCATAGCCGTCGCCGTCGCGCACCAGTTGCAGCGTCTGCAGATACGGGCCGCCGCGCGACAGGTAGCCGGGCAGCGGCGCGAGGAAGCGCATGCGGGTGGCGGCGCCGTCGAACACTTCCGGCTGGCCGCCGCGCGGATCGGTCGCGTAGGGCAGCGGCAGCGCCTGCGCCAGTTGGCGGCGCAGGAAATCCTGGGTGGCGCGCATGGCATCGAGGCGCGCGTCGCGGGCGTCGCCGAAACGCACCGCGCGCGTCGCCGCGCTCAGCCCGCCCCAGACGCCGGCCAGCAGCACCGCCAGCAGCGCGATCGCCAGCAGCACTTCGAACAGCGTGAAGCCGCGCGCGCGGTCGCGGCCCAAGCGCGCGCGCGTCATGGCCCGCCTCCGACGGCGCCGGCGGCAGGCGCGGTCAGCGCGCGCAAGGTGCCGAAGCGGATCCGCTGCGGCCCGGCCGCGCCATCCCAGAGCACCTCCAGGTCGACGCGGTACAGCGCGATCGGCGACGGCAGCGGCGAGGCGGCGGCCTGCGGCGGCTGCCACGGCGCCACCGTCAGCCGCCAGCGATAACGCGCATCGAAGCGGCCTTCGCGCACGCCGGGCCGCAACGGCGCATCCGTGCCCAGCGTGTCCAGCAACGATTCGCCCCACAGCGTCGCCGCGCTGATCTCGACGGCGCGCTGGCCACCGTGCAGCGAAGCGGCGAGCGTGCCGTACAGCACCGCCGAGGCAACGGCGAACAGCGCCAGCGCGGCGACCAGTTCGAGCAGGCCGAAGCCGCGCGGCAGCCGCGACCCGGGACGCGGGACCCGGGACTGGAGGACAAGCCTTACAGGCCGATGCGCCGAGCGCATGACCGGCGCGCCGCGCATCTCTTCGGAGTGCGAAGCCGCGTCGCGCCCTGCCCTTCGCCGAGTCCCGATCATGACGATGCGGGGCGCGGCACCCCGTCCTCCAGGCTGACCGTGCCGGTCAGCCAGCCGACGTCGACGCGCCAGGCGCGCGCGCCGGACGTGAGCGTGATGTGGCCGCCGGTCGAGCTGCCGTCGGGATAGAAGCGGATGCCGGCGCGGCGCGCGTCGATGCGTTCGCGCGCGGCGGTGGTCAGCTCGACGCGCATGCCCGGCGGCAGCGCCACCGCGTCGCGGCCGGGCACCTGGTAGCGCAGCGCGGCGAGGTCGAGTTCGAACACCTGCTCGCGCTGCTGCACGATCGCCTGCGTGCGCGTCCAGCGCAGCGCCGCGGCGAGATCGCGCCCGGCCGCGGCGACGCGAGCGCCGGCCAGGCCGCGGCTGGTCGCCACCGCGGCGACGCTGATGGCGATGCCGATCAGCACGATCACGGCGAGCAGCTCCAGCAGCGTGAAGCCGCGCGCGGCGCGCCGCGGGATCGACGGGCGTTCGGCGCGGCGCGGGCGTCCGATCGTGAGCACCGGGAACGCCGCGTCAGCGGCGCCTCACTGCCAGTTGCCGACGTCGGCGTTGAGGCCGTCGCCGCCGGGCTGGCCGTCCTGGCCGTAGAAGATCAGGTCGAAGCTGCCGTGCGTGCCTGGGTACTTGTAGCCGAACGGATGGCCGAACGGATCGATCAGGTCGGAAGCCTTGGCGTAGGGGCCGTTCCAGTGCGGCGCGTCGGCGGGCTTGCTCACCAGGTCGGAGAGCTGGCGCGGCGGCGTGCCGTTGTCGAGCGCGTAGTTCTCGATCTTCACGCCGAGCGTGGCCAGTTGCGCCTTGCCGGCGCCGTACTTGCCCTTGTCGACGTTCTTGCCGACCTGGGTGACGACGATCGCGGCGACGATGCCGAGCAGCACGATCACCGCCAGCATCTCCATCAGCGTGAAGCCGCGCAAACGGCCGGGACTCGGGACTCCGGACTCGGCGAAGCGCCAGGCGTTACGCGGTTGCGCGCCTTGGCACCGCACGCCAGGCGCCAGCCGCGCGCTCGACGCAGCGGCGTCGTGGTCTTCTCCTCGAGTCCCGAATCCCGAGTCCCGCGTCCCGCCCATATCGAAAACATTCATGTGCACCCATCCTATCCGTTGACGTATTCAGCCCATGCTGCCGGTCAGGCTGAGCAGCGGCAGCAGCACGGCCAGCATGATCAGGGCGACCAGCAGCGCCATCACGATGGTCAGCACGGGCACCAGCGCGGCGAGCAGGCGGTCGAGCGTGTTGCGCACGTCCTGATCGAAGGTGTCGGCGACCTTCAGCAGCATCGCGTCGAGTGCGCCGGACTCCTCGCCCACCGCGATCATGGACAGCGCGAGGCGCGGGAAGTGTCCGCTCTGCGCCAGCGCGTGGCCCAGCCCGGCGCCGCCCTTCACCTCCTCGGCGACCGCGTCCAGCGCGCCGGCCAGCGCGCGGTTGCCGACCACGTTGCGCGCCACGCCCAGCGCGGCCAGCAGCGAGACGCCGTTCTTCAGCAGCGTGCCGAGCGTGCGCGTCAGGCGCGCGGTTTCGGCCTTCAGCACCAGCGGGCCGATCACGCGCCGGCGCAGCAGGCGCTCGTCCCAGGCGCGCCGCGTGTCCGGGTCGCGCAGCCGCGCGCGCAGCCCATAGCCGGCGCCGGCCAGCAGCAACAGCAGCAGCCACCAGTAGTCGCGCAGCGTGGTGCCGATCGCCATCACGATGCGCGTGACCAGCGGAATCTCCACGTTCATGTCGGCGAAGATCGGCACGAACTGCGGCACCACGTAGGCCAGCAGCAGCACCAGCGAGCCGAGCACGCCGGTGAGCAGGAAGGCCGGATAGACCAGCGCGTTCGTCACCGTCTCGCGCAGCGCGCGGCTGCGCTCCAGATATTCGGCGAGGCGCTTCAGCGTCTCCTCCAGCGAGCCGCCGGCCTCGCCGGCGCGCACCATGCTGACGTACAGGCGCGGGAACGCGCCGGACTCGGCCTCCAGCGCATCCGACAGCGTCGCGCCGCCGCGCACGCGGTCGCGCACGCGCTCGATCAGACGCTGCGCGCGTTCGCCTTCCGGCAGGTCCATCAGCAGCTGCAGCGCGCGGTCCAGCGGCTGGCCGGCGCCGAGCAGCGTGGCGAGCTGCAGGGTGAACTGCGCGAGCTGCGCGCCGCCCAGCGGCTGGCGGCGGAACAGCGCGGCCAACGTGCCGCGCGCCTCGGCGCCGCCGGCGCGCGCGTCCAGCGGGATCTGGCCCTGGTCCTGCAGGCACGCCACCACCTCCTCGACCGAGGCGGCGTCCATCTCGCCGTCATGGATCTCGCCGGCGGCGTCGACGGCGCGGTAGCGGAACAGGGCCATGGCTAGCGCGAGCAGGGAGCAGGGCAAAGGGTGCAGGGAAGGGAGGGTGTGGCGGGTGCGCCAACGCGGCGCGGGACCGGCCGCGCCCCCCGCTTCGCGCTCCCGCTTGCCTGCGCCCCGCTCTCAAGCCTCCTGCGTGACACGCAGCACCTCCTCGATCGTGGTGATGCCGGCCAGCGCCTTGACGATGCCGTCCTCGTACATCGTGCGCATGCCTTCCTCGCGCGCCAGCGCCTCGATGCGGCCGGTGTCGGCGCGCTGCATCACCAGGCGGCGCAGCGGATCGGACATCACCAGCAGTTCCATGATCGTGGTGCGGCCGTAGTAGCCGGTGGGATTGGCGGCGGAGGCGACCGGCCGCCACAGCCGGATCGGGCGCGCGTCGGTGTAGCGGTCGAGGCGGAATTCCTCGATCACCTCGGGCAGCGCCTCGTACGGCTCGGCGGTGGCCGGATCGAGCCTGCGCACCAGGCGCTGCGCCATGATGCCGTTGACGGTGGAGGCGAGCAGGTAGTCCTCGACGCCCATGTCGAGCAGGCGGGTGACGCCGCCGGCGGCGCTGTTGGTGTGCAGCGTGGACAGCACCAGGTGGCCGGTCAGCGCGGACTGGATGGCGATGCGGCAGGTCTCCAGATCGCGCATCTCGCCGATCATGATCACGTCCGGGTCCTGACGCACGATCGAGCGCAGCGCGCCGGCGAAGTCGAGGCCGATCGCCGGCTTCACCTGGATCTGGTTGATGCCCTCGAGCTGGTATTCGACCGGATCCTCGACGGTGATGATCTTCACGTCCGGCGTGTTGATGCGCGACAGCGCCGTGTACAGCGTGGTGGTCTTGCCGGAGCCGGTCGGGCCGGTGACCAGCAGGATGCCGTTCGGCCGCTCCAGCAGTCCGATGAAGCGCGACAGCAGCGGCTCGGTGAAACCGAGCGCCTCGAAGTCGAACACCACGTTGCCGCGGTCGAGGATGCGCATCACCACCGACTCGCCGAAGCTGGTCGGCACCGTCGACACGCGCAGGTCGAGCTCCTTGCCCTGCACGCGCAGCATGATGCGGCCGTCCTGCGGCAGGCGCCGCTCGGCGATGTTCAGCTTGGCCATGATCTTGACGCGGCTGATCACCGCCGCGGTGGACGCCGCCGGCGGCGACTCCACCTCGTGCAGCACGCCGTCGATGCGGTAGCGCACCTTCAGGCGGCTCTCGAACGGCTCGATGTGGATGTCGGAGGCGCGCTGCTCGACCGCGCGCTGGATCAGCAGGTTGACCAGGCGGATCACCGGCGCCTCGGAGGCGAGGTCGCGCAGGTGCTCGATGTCGTCCTCGCCGCGTGCGCCTTCCTCGGCGAGGTTCTCGACGATGGCGCCCATCGCCGAGCGGCCCTGGCCGTAGTAGCGCTCGATCAGGTCGTCGACCTCGGCGCGCACGCCGACGCGCAGCACGACCGGCTTGCCGGCGGCCAGCGCCACCGCCTGCGCGGGATAGGGATCGGCCGGATCGGCCACCAGCAGTTCCAGCGCGCCGTCGCGCTCGGCCAGCGGCACCACGTGGTGTTGCTTGAGGAAACGCACCGGCAGCGCCAGCTCGGGCGGCGCCTCCGGCGCGTCCTTGACGGCCAGCAGCGGCAGGTCCAGCAGCTCGGCCCAGGCCTCCGCCATGTCGCGCTCGGAGACGAGGCCGAGGCGGGTCAGCAGCGCGGTCAGGGTGCCGTCGGGCGCCTCCTCGTGGAGGCGGCGCGCGCGCGCCAGATCGGCCTCCTTCAGCCGCCCGCGCTCGACCAGGCGCGCGCAGACGCGCGCCTCGTCGCTGCCCGCTTCCGTCTTGTCCGCGACCACGTCGATGGCCATCGCACCCCGCCCTTGGCGCTGCCGCGAACGGCAGCAGACCGCATTGCCGGTCGAGTCTAGCATTCGCGCCGTAAGGGTTCGGTTGGACCCCAAGCGCCGGGCCGGTCTAGGAAAAATTCCTATTCCCCCGGACCGGCGCCAGGCCCTATAAGCCGCGGCGGGGGGCTGTTCTGCTGTCGTCGTCGCGCAACGGCCGGGCGGGGCCGCGCGACGGATCTTTGCCGCCGGGACACAACACCAAAGTACGGACTCGGGCTTCTTTGGGCTGATTTCGTCAGGGGCATCCGCCGCGGCGTCGCCGCCGCCGGCCTGTCGTGCGCAGGCGGCGCGGCGCCGCGGCGGATGGCGGCGTGCTGCGCCGCCGGCGGAACTCCCGGATGCGCCACACAGGGACACACCGACAGCGACGGCTTGACCCCGATGCTGCACAACCATCATCTGGGGAGTTTGGGGCTTATGCGTCTTCACAAGAGCGTTATCGTTTCCTGCATCGCGTCCGCGCTGCTGCTGTTCGGCGCCGCGCAGGCCGCCACGGTGTTGCAGGCGGCCAACGGCCACGAGCAGGAACTGGTGCCGACCGGCAAGGGCTACGGCGTGCCGTTCGCGCATCCGTCGTCGTTCGCCAAGCCGACCGGCGGCGCCAGCAGCAACGGCATCTCCTATCACGGCGGCCCGGTGATGCTCGGCACCACCAACGTCTACTACATCTGGTACGGCAACTGGTCCGGCAACACCGCCACCTCGATCCTGACCAACCTGGCGCAGTCGATCGGCGGTTCGCCGTACTACAACATCAACACCACCTACTACGACGGCAGCAACCGCCACGTCTCCAACGCGGTCGCCTACATCAAGTCGACCAACGACAACTATTCGCACGGCACCGCGCTGGCCGACGCCGACATCCAGGCCATCGTCAGCAGCGCGATCGGCTCGGGCGCGCTGCCCAAGGACACCAACGCGGTGTACTTCGTGCTGACTTCGGCGGACGTCAACGAAACCTCCGGCTTCTGCACGCAGTACTGCGGCTGGCACACCCACGGCTCGATCCTCGGCTCCGACATCAAGTACGCGTTCGTCGGCAACCCGGACCGCTGCCCGAGCTCGTGCGCGGCGCAGACCACCGGCCCGAACGGCAACGCCGGCGCGGACGGCATGGCCAGCATCATCGCCCATGAGCTGGAGGAAGCGGTCACCGATCCGGACCTGAACGCCTGGTACGACCGTCGCGGCCAGGAGAACGCCGACAAGTGCGCCTGGACCTTCGGCACCACCTACACGGTCGCCAACGGCTCCAAGGCCAACATGAACCTCGGCGGCATGGACTACCTGATCCAGCAGAACTGGGTGAACGCCGGCGGCGGCTACTGCGCGCTGCGCTACTGATCGTCTTGGCGGAGCGTCGGCGCCGCGGCGCGCCCCCCTGTCGCGTCGCGGTGCCGGCGTCTCCGCTTTTTTCGGGACCCGCCATCATGTCCAGGATTCCGCTCCCCATCGTCGCGCTGGCGGCGCTGCTCGCTGGCGCCGCCGCCCTCGCCCGGCCGCCCGCTGCGGGGGCGCCGCGCATTCCCACGGTCAGCCGCGCGGTGATGCGGTTCGCCGGCCTCGAACGCGAGCTCGCGGATGCCGTGCGCGCGCACGACGCCGCCCGCCTGAAGCAGCTCCTCGCCGAGGATTTCGAGCAGCGCGACGCCAACGCGCCCGACGTACCCACGCCGCGCGCGCCATGGCTGGCGCACCTGCCGCCGGCCTTCGCCGACGCCGCACTGGAGCGCTTCGCCGTGCACGACTACGGCGACACGGCGGTGGTCAGCTTCACGCTGACGCTGCCGGCGGACGACTCGCGCGCGGAGGCCATGCCGACGGACTTCGTGGTCGACGTCTGGCGCAAGGCCGGCGAGCGCTGGCAGCTGGCGGTGCGCTACCTCGGCGCCGGCGATGCGACCCGCGCCTTTCCGGGCAGCGCACCGCAACAGGCGCCGCCGAAGAAGTTCTGATCGCGCCCTCTCCGCGCCGCGGCGCTGGACAGCGCCGCCCGGCGGCGCTAGAACCGCCCGGTCCCCCGCACCACCGGAGAGCGATCATGCGCCACCTCGCCTTCGTCCTCGCCGGCCTCGCCGGCTTCGGCCTCGCCGCCTGCCAGCAGCAGCAGAGCGCCCCGCCCGCCGCAACGACGCCGCCGCCGGCGCGCACCGCCGCCGCGCCGGCCATGCCCGCGCCGCTGGCGCTGGCGCCGCAGATCAATGCCGAGGCGTTCAAGCGCTACGACAGCACCCTCGCCTCCGACGACTTCCAGGGCCGCAAGCCCGGCACCGAAGGCGAGCAGAAGACCACCGCCTGGCTGGTCGAGCAGTTCAAGCGCATGGGCCTCGAGCCCGGCGACCACGGCAGCTGGTTCCAGACCGTGCCGACGGTGTCGACCGAGCTGCTCGACACCGACGTCGCCATGACGGTGACGGCCAAGGGCAAGCGCGACCGCTTCGCCAACCGCACCGACATGATGGTGGAGACGCTGCAGGGCAAGCCGCGGGTCGACCTGAAGAACTCGCCGATCGTGTTCCTCGGCTACGGCGCGATCGCACCCAACTGGGACTGGAACGACTACCAGGGCGTCGACGTCAAGGGCAAGACGGTGATCGTGCTGGTCAACGATCCCGGCTTCGCCACCGGCGACCCCAAGTTGTTCAACGGCCGCGCCATGACCTACTACGGCCGCTGGATGTACAAGTACGAGGAGGCCGCGCGCCAGGGCGCCGCCGCCTGTTTCGTCGTGCACACCAGCGACGAAGCGGCCGGCTATCCGTGGAGCGTGGTCGTCAACAGCGGCACGGGCCCGCAGCTCGGCCTGCCCGCCAGCGTCGATCCGGCGCCGCGCCTGCCGGTGGCCGGCTGGCTGACCCGCGACGCCGCCAAGCGCCTGTTCGCCGACGCCGGCCTCGACTTCGACGCGCTGGAGAAGCAGGCCGCGCAGCGCGGCTTCAAGCCGGTGCCGCTGAAGGCCGCCGCCTCGCTGACGCTGAAGAACCGCATCGGCCGCTTCGAGTCGCGCAATGTGCTGGCGATGGTGAAGGGCAGCACGCATCCCGACGAGGCGGTGATCTACACCGCGCACTGGGATCACCTCGGCATGGATCCGCAGCGCGAAGGCCACCAGGTGTTCGGCGGCGCCGTCGACAACGGCACCGGCCTGTCGATGCTGCTGATGATCGCCGACGCCTTCGCCCACCAGCCGACGCCGCCCGAGCGCAGCGTGCTGTTCTTCATGCCGACGCTGGAGGAGTCCGGCCTGCTCGGCTCGAAGTACTACGTGGCAAAGCCGGTGTTCCCGCTGGACAAGACCGTCGCCGACCTCGCCGTCGACGCGCTGCCGCCGATCGGCCGCGCGCACGACATGACCGTGATCGGCAAGGGCCAGTCGCAGCTGGAGGACCTGCTGGCCGACGTGCTGAAGTCGCAGGACCGCGTGATCTCCGCCGAGACCACGCCGGAGAACGGCTTCTACTTCCGCTCCGACCACTTCAACTTCGCCAAGGCCGGCGTGCCGGCGATGCTGGCCAGCTCCGGCCTCGACCTGCTGAACGGCGGCGAGGCCGCCGGCAAGGCCGCGGCAGCCGACTACACCGCGCACCGCTACCACACGCCGAACGACGTGTTCGACCCGAACTGGAACGTCGACGGCATCCTCGAGGACACCCAGGCCTACTACGAACTCGGCCAGCGCCTGGCGAAGAGCGGCGTGTGGCCGCAGTGGTATCCGGACAGCCCGTTCCGCGCCAAGCGCGGGGCGAAGCCCTGACCGCGGCGGAAACGCAGGCGGCCTTCGCCCACCCCGACTCGCGTCATTGCCCGGCAATCTCAAACTGGACGAAGCAGCGCTAACCGACGCTCAGACCTCGTGATGCACCGCCTCCGCGGTGAGCGCGGCGTCGGCCTTGCCGCGGCGGCGCGGCATCAGCTCGACCAGGTACATCGCCGCCAGCACCAGCGCGCCGCCGGCGAGCATGCGCCAGCTCAACACGTCGCTGCCGAAGGCGACGGCGAAGGCGGCGGCGAACACCGGCTCGGTGGTCATCACGATCGCGGTGCGCGTGGCCGACAGGTGCGCCTGCGCCCAGGTCTGCATCAGCATCGCGCCGGCCCCGGCGACCAGCGCCATGTACAGCACGGCGATCCAGGCGGCGCGGTCCGGCGGCAGCACCGGGCCGTGCGGCGCGGTGGCGAGCATGCACACCAGCGCGATCGCCATCGTCTGCACCGCCGACATGCCGAACGCCTCGTCGGCGCGCGACCAGTGGCCGAGGCCGACGATGTGCAGCGCGTACAGCAGCGCCGAGGCCAAGGTCAGCCATACGCCGAGATCGACCTCGAAGCCGCGCAGCGACAGCAGCGCCAGCCCGGCCAGCGACATCAGCGTCGCCAGCCACACCACGCCGGCCAGACGCTGGCGCAGCAGCACGGTGGCGAGGAGCGGCGTGAACACCACGTACATGCCGGTGGCGAAGCCGCTGACGCTGGGCGAGATCAGCGCCAGGCCCCAGGTCTGCAGCAGCTGGCCGGCGCCGTAGACCGTCCCGAGCAGCAGCGCGCGGCCGACCTGCAGGCGCGACATGCGCCGCAGCGGCCGCGCGAACAGCAGCGCCATCGCCGCGGCGGCGATGGCGAAGCGCACGGCGAGGAAGTCCGCCACCGGCATGCGCCCGACCACGTCCTTGATCAGCACGAAGGTCGAGCCCCACACCGCGGTCAGCGCCAGCAGACCGAGCGTGGCGAGCGCACGCACGCGCGCGGCGGCGCGCGGCACGGAGGCGCTCACCCCACCCACGCCCGCGCGTTGCGGAACATGCGCATCCACGGCGAGTCCTCGCCCCAGGTGTCGGGATGCCAGCTCATCTGCACGCTGCGCGCGACGCGCTCGGGATGCGGCATCAGGATGGTGACGCGGCCGTCGGCGGCGGTGAAACCGGTGTAGCCGCCGGGCGAGCCGTTCGGGTTGAGCGGGTAGTTCTCGGTCGGCTTGCCGCGGTTATCGATGTAGCGCAGGCAGGCACCGCTCTTGGTGGGCTTGGCGTCGTGCGCGAACTCGACGCGGCCCTCGCCGTGCGAGACCGCCACCGGGATGCGCGAGCCTTCCATGCCACGGAAGAAGATCGACGGCGAATCCAGCACCTCGACCATCACCAGGCGCGCCTCGTACTGCTCGGAAGCGTTGCGCTTGAAGCGCGGCCAATGCGCCGCGCCGGGGATGATCGGCGCCAGCTCCGCCAGCGCCTGGCAGCCGTTGCACACGCCCAGCGCGAAGCGCCGGGGATCGGCGAAGAACAGCTCGAACTGCGTGCGCAGCGCCTCGTTGTACAGGATCGAGGTGGCCCAGCCGCGGCCGGCGCCGAGCACGTCGCCGTAGGAGAAGCCGCCGGGCGCGGCGAAGCCGACGAAGTCGGCGAGGTTGCACCGCCCGCTCTGCAGATCGGTCATGTGCACGTCGACCGCTTCGAAGCCGGCGCGCGTGAACGCCGCCGCCATCTCGGCCTGGCCGTTGACGCCCTGGTCGCGCAGCACCGCCACGCGCGGGCGCGCGCCGCGGGCGACGTGCGGCGCGGCGACGTCCTCGGCCGGATCGAAGCCGAGCTTGGGGCTGAGGCCCGGATCGGCGTCGTCGGTGCGCCACACGCGCTCCATGTCGGCGCAGGCCGGGTTGTCGCGCAGGCGCTGCATGGCGTGGCTGGTCTCGGTCCACGCGGTGATCAGCTGCGTCCAGTTCCACTTCGCCACCGGGTCGCCGGCAAGGCGCAGCTTGATGCCGAGCTTTTCCTTGGGCCGGCCGATCACGTGGGCGAGCGCAGTGAGGCCGTGCTTCGCCAGCAGCGTGACGAACGCGTCGTGGTCGCGCGTGCGCACCTGCACCACGGCGCCGAGCTCCTCGTTGAACAGCGCGCGCAGCGTGTTCTCGGCCCAGCCGTCGAGGTGGATCTCCAGGCCGACGTGGCCGGCGAAGGCCATCTCCAGCAGGGTCACGATCGCGCCGCCATCGGAGCGGTCGTGGTAGGCCAGCAGCAGGCCGGCGCGATTGGCTTCCTGGATCGCGGCGAAGAACGCCTTCAGCCGCTCGGGATCGTCGAGGTCGGGAGGCACGCCGCCGCCGCGGTTGAACACCTGGGTCAGCGCCGAGCCGCCGAGGCGGTCGCGGCCGGCGCCGAGGTCGAGCAGCCACAGCTCGGATTCGCCCTGGTCGAGGCGCAGCTGCGGCGTCAGCGTGCGGCGCGCGTCGGCGATGCGCGCGAAGGCGGTCACGATCAGCGACACCGGCGCCACCGTGCGTTGTTCCTGCGCGCCGTCCTTCCACACCGTCTGCATCGACAGCGAGTCCTTGCCGACCGGGATGGCGATGCCGAGCGCCGGGCACAGCGCCTTGCCCACCGCCTGCACGGCGTCGTAGAGCGCGGCGTCCTCGCCGGGCTGGCCGACCGCGGCCATCCAGTTCGCCGACAGGCGCACCTCGCCGAGATCGGCGATCGGCGCGGCGGCGAGATTGGTGATCGCCTCGCCGACGGCGAGCCGCGCGGCATCGGCGCTGCCGAGCAGCGCCACCGGCGTGCGCTCGGCCATCGCCATCGCCTCGCCGGCGTAGCCTTCGAAGTCGGCCAGCGTCACCGCGCAGTCGGCCACCGGCACCTGCCAGGGGCCGACCATCGGGTCGCGCGCGGACAGGCCGCCGACGGTGCGGTCGCCGATGGTGATCAGGAACGACTTGCTGCCCACCGCCGGCAGGCGCAGCACGCGCTCGATCGCCTCGTCGAGGGTGATGCTGGAAAGATCCGGCACCAGGTCGACGCGCGGCTTCCTGCGCGTGGCATCGCGGTGCATGCGCGGCGGCTTGCCGAACAGCGTGTCCAGCGAGAGGTCGATCACGACCTCGCGGGACTCGGGGCTCGGCGCTCGGGACTCGGAAGAGCGGGTGACGACGAGGCGCCGCTCTTCGGTGGCTTCGCCGACGACGGCGTACGGGCAGCGCTCGCGCTCGCAGATCGCCTTGAACAGCGGCAGGTCGGCGGCGCGCAGGCCGAGCACGTAGCGCTCCTGCGATTCGTTGCACCACACCTGCATCGGCGACAGGTGCGGGTCGTCGCACGGCACCTTGGACAGGTCGATGCGGCCGCCGACGCCGGAGTCGTGCAGGATCTCGGGGATCGCGTTGGACAGGCCGCCGGCGCCGACGTCGTGGATGCTGACGATGGGATTGGCCTCGCCGCGCGCCCAGCAGGCGTCGATCACTTCCTGGCAGCGGCGCTGCATTTCCGGGTTGTCGCGCTGCACCGAGGCGAAGTCGAGTTCCTCGCTGCTGGTGCCCGAGGCCATCGACGAGGCGGCGCCGCCGCCCAGGCCGATCAGCATCGCCGGGCCGCCCAGCACGACCACCTTGTCGCCCGGCTCCAGCTTGCCCTTGGCGACGTGCATGCGGCGCAGGTTGGCCAGGCCGCCGGCGATCATGATCGGCTTGTCGTAGCCGCGGCGCACGCCGGGCTCGCCGGTTTCCTGCTCGAAGGTGCGGAAGTAGCCGCCCAGCGCGGGGCGGCCGAACTCGTTGTTGAAGGCGGCGGCGCCGAGCGGGCCGTCGCGCATGATCTCGAACGCGCTCGCCATGCGCGGCGGCAGCGGCCGCTCGCCTTCCCACGGCCGCGGCAGACCGGGGATGCGCAGGTGCGAGACGGAGAAGCCGGTCAGGCCGGCCTTGGGCTTGCCGCCGCGGCCGGTGGCGCCCTCGTCGCGGATCTCGCCGCCGGCGCCGGTGGAGGCGCCGGGGAACGGCGCGATCGCGGTCGGGTGGTTGTGCGTCTCCACCTTGATCGCGTAGTCGATGGTCTCGGCGTGCGCGCGCCAGACGCCGTCGGCGGCATCGGCAAAGAAGCGCTTGCCGACGCTGCCCTCGATCACCGCGGCGTTGTCCTTGTAGGCGGACAGCGTGTGCGCGGGCGCGCTGGCGTGGGTGTGCTTGATCATCGCGAACAGCGATTCCTGCGCGGGCGCGCCGTCCACCGTCCAGCTCGCGTTGAACACCTTGTGCCGGCAGTGCTCGGAGTTCGCCTGCGCGAACATCATCAGCTCGGCGTCGGTCGGATCGCGGCCGAGCGCGCGGTAGGCGTCGGCGAGATAGGCGATCTCGTCGGCGGCCAGCGCCAGGCCGAGCTCGCGGTTGGCGCGCTGCAGCGCGCCCTGGGGGTCGTCGCCGAGGGCGATGCGCCCCAGCGGACCGGGGCTGCCGGCGAGGAACAGGTGTTCGGCGTCGGCCAGCGCGGTCAGCACCGACTGCGTCATCGGATCATGCAGCGCGCGCAGCAGCGCGGCGCGCTTCGGCGCGCCCTCGGGCGGCAGGCCTTCCAGCAGGAAGGCGACGCCGCGCTCGACGCGCTTCACGTCGAAGCCGCAGCCCTTGAGGATGTCGGTGGCCTTGGACGACCACGGCGAGATCGTGCCGAGGCGCGGCACCACCCACAGCGTGGCCGCGGCCGGCGCCGCCGGCTTCGCTTCCAGCACGTCGATCAGGCGCGCGCGCGCGGCGCCGTCCGGCGCCTGCGGCGCGTCGACGAAGTAGGCGAACCAGGCGGCACTCACGCGCACGCCGCGCTGGACGGCGGCGAGGCTGGCGTTGAGGCGGTCGAGACGGAACGGCGAAAGGGCGCTCTGGCCGTCGAGGACGATCATGCCGGGGGCCGGAAGGGGCTCATGGGGAGCCCCATATGGTACCCGATGCGCCGCGGCCGCGCGGCGCGCCGGCTCAGCCGCCGGCCTTGGCCGGCGCGGCGTCGGGGCGCTGCAGCTTCTTCAGCAGCTCCTCGGCCGTCATGTAGCCGCCGAGGATGTGGCCGTCGGGGCTGAACACGGTCGGCGTGCCCGGCAGGTCGATCCTGGCGCCGAGCGTGTACTCCTCGGCCACCGGGTTGTCGCAGGTCAGCGCCGGGATCTTCTCGCCGGCCATGGCGCGGGTCAGGGCGTCGCGCGGATCCTTGGCGCACCAGACCGACACCGCCTTGTCGTAGGACGGCGTGTACAGGCCGCTGCGCGGGAAGGCCAGATACTCCACGGCGATGCCGGCCTTCATGAAATCCTGGATGTGCGAGTGCAGTTTGCGGCAGAACGGGCAGTCCGGGTCGGTGAACACGACCACGCGGTACTTCGGGTCCGGCGGCGCGAAGATCACGCGCTTGGAGGCTGGCACGGCGTCCAGCGCGGCCTTCACCATCATCGCCGTGCGCGCCTCGGAGATGCTGGTGCGGGTCTTCAGGTCGTAGACGTCGCCCTCGATCAGGTAGCGGCCGTCGGTACTGACGTAGATCACACGTCCGTCGGCGACGACCTGATAGAACCCGGGCAGACCGGCCTGCTCGACCGCGCTGATCTTCACTTTCGGCGCGATCGCGTGGATCGCCTCGGCGACGATCTGCTCGGGCGTGCGGGCGGCGGGAGCGTCGTCGGCGGCGGCGGCGGCAGCGGCCAGAAGCGCGGCGGCGGCAAGGAGGAACTTCGGCATGGAACGACCTCGTGGGATCGCCCCGGCCGGCGGGCCCGGGGCAGGCGACGGGCGGAGTGTAACCGAGCCGGCTGGCGGCCGGCCGTGCGCCGTTCGCAAGCCGCCGCACCCGTCGTCGCCGGCACGCGCGCGCGGCGGCCATGCGACCATCCGCCGCAGGAACATCGCATGAACGACGAGGCCACGGCTCCCCTGACCGGCCTTTCCGACCGCGAAGCGGCCCGGCGGCTGCATGCCGAAGGCCCCAACGAGCTGCCGCGCGACGGCCGCCGCTCGCTGGCGCGCATCGTGCTGGACGTGGTGCGCGAGCCGATGTTCGGCCTGCTGCTCGCCGCCGGCCTGCTCTACCTCGTCCTCGGCGACCGCGGCGAGGCGGCGATGCTGCTGGTGTTCGCCTGCCTGTCGGTCGGCATCGCCATCGTGCAGGAACACCGCAGCGAGCGCGTGCTGGAGGCGCTGCGCGACCTGACCAGCCCGCGCGCGCTGGTGGTGCGCGACGGCCGGCGCCTGCGCATCGCCGGCCGCGAGGTCGTGCGCGGCGACCTGCTGGTGCTGACCGAGGGCGACCGCGTGCCCGCCGACGCGCGCGTGCTGGAAGCGCACGAGCTGTCCTGCGACGAATCGCTGCTGACCGGCGAGTCCGCGCCGGTGCGCAAGCGCGGCGCCGACGCCGAGCCGGCCGCCGCGCGCCCCGGCGGCGACGACCTGCCGTTCGTCTATTCCGGCACGCTGGTGGTGCGCGGCCGCGGCCTGGCCTGCGTCACCGCCACCGGGCCGCGCAGCGAGATCGGCCGCATCGGCGCGGCGCTCGGCCGCATCACGCACGAGCCGACGCGGCTCAGCCTGCAGACGCGGCAGGTGGTGCGCGCGTTCGGTCTCGCCGGCGTCACGCTGAGCGCGCTGGCCGTGCTGCTGTACGGCCTGCTGCGCGACGGCTGGATGAACGCGCTGCTCGCCGGCATCGCGCTCGGCATGTCGATGCTGCCGGAGGAATTCCCGCTGGTGCTGAGCGTGTTCATGGTGATGGGCGCGTGGCGCATCTCGAAGGCACGCGTGCTGACCCGGCGCGCCGCCACCATCGAGACGCTGGGCGCGGCCACCGTGCTGTGCGCGGACAAGACCGGCACGTTGACGCAGAACCGCATGCGCATCGCCGAGCTGTGCATGAACGGCGAGGTATTCCGCCCCACCCCGCTCGACGACGGCGACCTGCCGGAGACGTTCCACCCGCTGGTCGAGTACGCGATCCTGGCCAGCGCGCCCGATCCGTTCGACCCGATGGAGCGCGCCGTGCACGCGCTCGGCGGCGAACGCCTGGCCGGCACCGAGCACCTGCACGGCGAATGGCGGCTGGAGCGCGAATACGCGCTGGACGCCGGCCTGCTGGCGATGACCCAGGCCTGGCGCGCCGAGGACGACGAAACCTACGTGGTCGCCGCCAAGGGCGCGCCGGAGGCGATCGTCGACCTCTGCCACCTCGACGCCAACGCCGGCGCCGCCGCGCTGCGCGACGCCGAGGCGATGGCGCGGCGCGGCATGCGCGTGCTGGGCGTGGCGCGCGCGCTGCACCGCGGCGCCGAGTGGCCGCCGTCGCAGCACGATTTCGATTTCGAGTTCGTCGGCCTGGTCGGCCTCGCCGATCCGCTGCGCCCGGGCGCGGCCGCGGCGGTGCGCGAATGCCGCGCCGCCGGCATCCGCGTCGCCATGATCACCGGCGACTATCCGGCCACCGCGCGCGCGATCGCCGCCGAGGCCGGCATCGACGCCACGCACACCATCACCGGCGACGAGTTGGAGCGAATGGAGGACTTCGAGCTGGTGGCGCGCATCCGCGAGTGCGGCGTGTTCGCGCGCATCATGCCGGAGCAGAAGCTGCGCATCGTCGAGGCGCTGAAGGCGAACGGCGAGGTGGTGGCGATGACCGGCGACGGCGTCAACGACGCGCCGGCGCTGAAGGCCGCGCACATCGGCGTGGCGATGGGCCTGCGCGGCACCGACGTCGCGCGCGAGGCCGCCGACCTGGTGCTGCTGGACGACGATTTCGGCTCGATCGTGCGCACCGTGCGGCTGGGCCGGCGCATCTACGACAACCTGCGCAAGGCGATGGGCTACATCCTCGCCGTGCACGTGCCGATCGCCGGCCTGGCGCTGCTGCCGCTGCTGGCCGGCACGCCGCTGGTGCTGGCGCCGGTGCACATCGCCTTCCTGGAGATGGTGATCGACCCGGTGTGCTCGATCGTATTCGAGGCCGAGCGCGAGGAGCGCGACGCCATGCGCCGCCCGCCGCGCGCGCCGGACGCGCCGCTGTTCTCCGCCGCGCTGATCGCCTGGAGCCTGCTGCAGGGCGCATTGGCGCTGCTGCTGGTCGGCGCGGTGTACGCCGCCGCGCTGCGCGCCGACCTCGACGCCAGCCAGGTGCGCGCGCTGGCCTTCGTCGCGCTGGTCGCCTGCAACGTCGCGCTGATCCTCGGCAACCGCTCGTTCGACGGCACGCTGGCGACGGCGCTGCTGCGCCCCAACCGCGCGCTGTGGTGGGTGCTGGGCGCGGCCGCCGCGCTGCTCGCGCTGACCCTGGCATGGGCGCCGGCGCGCGCGCTGTTCCACTTCGCGCTGCCGCCGCCGGTCGGGCTGGCCGGCGCGCTCGCCGCCGGCGTCGTGCTGCTGGCCGCGCTGGCGCTGGCGAAACCGCTGCTGCGCGCGCGCCTGGCCGCCTGATCAGCCGCGCGGGTGGTGCTGCGCGTGCAGGCGCTTCAGGCCTTCCTTGGCGACCAGCGTGTAGATCTGCGTGGTCGACAGCGAGCTGTGCCCGAGCAGCATCTGCAGCGCGCGCAGGTCGGCGCCGTGGTTCAGCAGGTGGGTGGCGAAGGAATGCCGCAGCACGTGCGGCGAGATGCGCTTCGGATCGATGCCGACCGCCAGCGCGTGCTTCTTCACCAGCGTCCAGGCCATCTGCCGGGTCATGCCTTCGCCGCGGTTCGACAGGAACAGCGCCGCCGGCTGGCGGCCGCGTGCCAGCACGGGGCGCGCCTCGGCGAGATAGCGCTGCAGCCAGTCCTGCGCCACCTCGCCGACCGGCACCAGGCGTTCCTTGCCGCCCTTGCCGGCGACGCGCAGCACGCCCTGGCGCAGGTTCAGCGCCGCCAGCGGCAGGCCGACCAGCTCGCTGACGCGCAGCCCGGAGGCGTACATCAGCTCGAACATGGTGCGGTCGCGCAGGCCGAGCGGGGTGGCGTCGTCCGGCGCCCGCAGCAGCGCCTCGACCTCGCGCTCGGCCAGCGCCTTGGGCAGGCCGCGCGGCAGCTTGGGCGGCTCCAGCAGCAGGGTGGGATTGTCGGCGCCCGGCTGCACGCGCGCGCGGTGCGCGTAGTAGCGGCGCAGCGCGGTGAGCAGGCGCGCGTTGCTGCGCGCCTTGATCCGCGCCGCGCCGCGCTCGCCGAGGTAGCGGAAGATGTCCTCGCGGCGGGCCTCGCGCAGCGTGCGCCGGTGCGCGGCCTGCCAGCGCGCGAAACCTTCGAGGTCGCTGCGGTAGGCGGCCAGGGTGAGGTCGGCCAGGCCTTCCTCCGACCAGACGCGCTCGAGGAACAGGTCGATGTCGGCCTGATCGGCGGCGTCGATGCTTGCGTGCGTGTCCATCGCCGGCGATGCTGGCGCGTCCGCCGTCCGCGACGCAAGCCCGCCGAAACGCCGATGAACGCTCCCGCCGCCTCCGTTCCCGCGCCGCTGTGGCGCCGCCTCGCCGCGCTGGTCTACGACCTGGTGGCCGTGCTGGCGCTGGTGATGGTGATCGGCCTGCTCTGCCAGATCGCCACGCGCGGCGCGCTGATCGCGACGCAGGGCGGCCACATCGACGCGCCGTGGTGGTATCCGGCGCTGCAGCTCGCCGCGGTCGCCGCCTACTTCGTGCTGTCGTGGACGCGCGGCGGACAGACGCTGGGCATGCGGCCGTGGCGGCTGCGCGTCGTCGCGGCCGGCGGCGCGCCGCGCCCGGCGCGCGCCCTGCTGCGCTTCGCCGCGGCGGCCGCGCCGCTGCTGCTGCTGGCGCTGGGCCGCGTGCTGGACGTGCGCCAGGTATTGGCGGCGATGGCGCTGGCGTGGGCGCTCGACCTCGCCGCCGCGCCCTTCGACCGCCGCCGCCGCGCGCTGCACGACCTCCTCTCCGGCACGGAGCTCGAACTGCGGCGCTGACGCGGTCGAGGACGTCGCAACGCGCGCAGCATCAGCCGAACTTGCGGAAGTACAGCGTCGCCGCCGCCACCAGCACCAGCGCCGGCGCCAGGTTGGCCAGCAACGGCGGCGCGTCGTACACCGCGCCCATGCTGACCAGCGCCTTCTGCAGGAAGAACCACACCACGGTCAGCAGCAGGCCGAGGAACACGCGCTTGCCGAGGCCGCCCGAGCGCAGCGTGCCGAAGGCGAACGGCAGCGCGCACATCACCAGCACCAGCACGTTCAGCGGGTACAGCAGGCGCCCCCACAGCGCATTGGCGTAGGCGCCGGCGTTCTGGCCGTTGTTCTCGAGATAGCGGATGTTGCGGCGCAGATCGCGCACGGCAAGGTATTCCGGATGCGCGATCGACAGCTCGAGCACGCGCGGGTCGAGGCTGGAATCCCAGCGCAGCCGCGCCGACTGCGTGCTCTGCGCAGAGGCGGCCGCGCGGAACACCGTGGTGCGCGCGTCGTACAGCGTCCAGCCGCCGCCGTCGTGCTTGGCGCGCCGCGCGTGCGTCAGCCGGGTCAGGTTGCCGTCGGCGTCGAAGCCGTAGATGCGCACGTCCGCCAGCTCGACCCGCGTGCGGCCGTGCTCGCGGTGCGCCAGCGCGGCCTTGGCGTTGACGATGCTGCCGTTGTCGCGCGCCCACAGCCCGCTGCGCGTCGAGGCGCCGAGGTTCGCCGCCTTCACCTGCATCTGGATCGCGTCGGCGCGCTGCTGGCCGGCCGGGGCCACGGTCTCGCCCAGCACCGCCACGGCGACGGTCAGCACGGCGACGGTGCCGACGCCGGCGGCGGCGATGCGCAGCTTGGACATGCCGGCGGCGCGCAGCGCGGTCAGCTCGCCGCTGGCGGCGAGGCCGCCCAGGCCGAGCAGGCCGCCGATCAGCGCGGCGTTGGCGAACATCTCGTAGAGGCGGCGCGGGACGGTCAGCGCGATGTAGCCGATCGCCTGCGACAGCGTGTAGCCGTTCTTGCCGATGTTGCCGAGCTGCCGCGCCAGCTGGGTGAAACTGTCGAAGCCGACCAGCAGCACCCAGGTGAGCAGCAGCGCGCCCAGCACGCTGGTCGCGATCAGGCGGTCGGCCTGCTTGAGGCGCGGCAGGGCGAGCTGCATCAGGCGGTCTCCCGCACGCGGCGCGGCGCGTACTGGCGCCAGAACATCCAGGCGGCGGCCGCCAGCACGGCGAAGTGCGCCGGCCACAGGCCGACCGCCGCGCTCAGCTGCCCCTTGACGATGCCCGCGCGCGCCAGCAGCAGCGTGTTGGAGTAGATGAAGTAGCAGAGGACGCCGAGCAGCAGGCGCCCATAGCGCGGTTCGCGCGGCGACTGCCGCGCCAGCGGCAGCGCCAGCGCCAGCAGCATCAGGCCGGTGAACGGCGCGCCGATGCGCCAGGCCAGCTCGGCGCGCGCACCGGGGTCGTCCTGCCGCCACAGCGCCGGCGTGGGCAGCGCGTGGTCGGGGTCGTCGCCGTTGACGTCCTCCTGATCCTGCGACAGCGCGAGATCGTTGCGGACGTAGCGCATCAGGCGCCAGTCGTCGCGGTCGAGGCGACCCTCGAAACGATGGCCGTCGAACAGCGCGAGGAAGCGGTTGCCGCCCTGGCTCTCGTAGTAGAGCTCGCCGCGTTTCGCGGTGACGATGTCGATGCGTTGGGCGCCGTCGTTGCCGACGCGCTCGTTCTCCACGAACAGCCTGCCGAGCTTCGTGCCGTCGCTGCTCATCGAGTCGACGAAGATGATGCCGCCCTTGCCCGGCAGCTCGACGAAACGTCCGGGCTCGAGGCCGGCGGCGACCACCGAGCGGTTGGCTTCGTCGATCAGCGCGTTGGCGGCGCGCACCGACCACGGCCCCAGCCACAGCGACACCAGCGCGATCGCCAGCGCCAGCGGCAGCGCCAGCAGGCCGATCGGACGCAACAGCCCGCGCGGCCCGAAACCGGACGAGGCCAGCACGTGCATCTCGCTGTCGCGCCAGATGCGCCCCAGCGACAGCAGCACGCCGAGGAACACCGCCAGCGGCACCACGAAGGTCAGCGTGTCGACCATGCGCAGGCCGAGCACCGGGAACATGATGCTGGCCGGATAGCGCCCGGCCGCGACCTTGCCGAGCACGTCGGCGAACGTGCCGCCGACGGTGATCAGCAGCAGCACGGCGCCGACGGCGAGGATGCCGAAGGCGAGTTCGCGCAGCAGGTAGCGGTCGAGGATGCGCAGCATGCGGTAGACTGGGCGTTCCGGCCGCGCGCTTCGCGCGGCGAAGCGCCAAGTCTAGCCGGTCCGCCGCGCCCGGACCCAACCCCGGAAATGCCCATGACGCTGCAGTTCAGCCTCGCTTCCGTACCCCCCGAGCTTGCCGACACCGCCTGCGCGGTGGTCGGCGTCTACGAGCACGGCGTGCTGTCCAGCGCCGCCGCGCGCATCGACGGCGCGGCGCAGGGCGCGCTGAAGCGCCTGATCGAGAGCGGCGACCTGACCGCCAAGGCCGGCAGCATCCTGACCCTGTTCGGCCTGCCCAGCGTGAAGGCGCCGCGCGTGCTGGTGGTCGGCCTCGGCGACCAGAAGAGCTTCGACGCCGCGCGCTTCCAGAAGATCAGCCTGGAGGCCGCGCGCGCGCTGAAAGGCATGCCGGTCAAGCACGCCACCTCGTGGCTGACCGAGCTCGACGTGCCCGGCAAGGACGGCGCCTGGCGCGTGCGCACCGCCGCGCTCGCCGCCGACCACGCGGCCTACAAGTACACCGCGACGCTGAAGCCGAAGGCGAACGGCAACGCGCGCGACGGCCTCGAAGGCGTCGCCTTCGTCGCCGGCGAGGACGCCCGCGCCGGCCTGGCGCAGGCCGCGGCGATCGCCGCCGGCGTCAAGTTCGCGCGCGAGCTGGGCAACCTGCCGCCGAACATCTGCAATCCCGCCTACGTCGCCGCCGAGGCGAAGCGGATCGCCGATACGCACGCCGGCGTCACCCTGGAAGTGCTCGAGCGCGAGGACATGGAGAAGCTCGGCATGGGCGCGCTGCTCGGCGTCGCGCGCGGCTCGGCCAATCCGCCCAAGCTGGTCGTGCTGCAGTGGAAGGGCGGGCGCGGCGACGAGAAGCCCTACGCGCTGGTCGGCAAGGGCATCACCTTCGACAGCGGCGGCCTCAGCCTGAAGCCGGGCGCCGGCATGGAGGAGATGAAGTTCGACATGTGCGGCGCCGCCGGCGTGATGGGCGCGTTCCTCGCCGCCGTCGAGATGAAGCTGCCGCTGAACCTGGTGTGCGTGGTGCCGGCGGTGGAGAACATGCCGGACGGCAACGCTTATCGCCCCAGCGACGTCGTCACCACCATGTCCGGCATCACCGTCGAGGTGCTCAACACCGACGCCGAGGGCCGCCTGATCCTGTGCGACGCGCTGAGCTACGTGCAGCGCTTCCAGCCGCAGGCGATCGTCGACGCGGCGACGCTGACCGGCGCCTGCGTGGTCGCGCTGGGCAAGCACGCCACCGGCCTGATGAGCAAGCACGACGACCTCGCCGAGCAGCTGCTCGCCGCCGGCGAGCACGCGCTCGACCGCGGCTGGCGCCTGCCGCTGTGGGACGACTACCAGGTCCAGCTCGAGTCCGGCTTCGCCGACGTCGCCAACATCGGCGGCAAGAACGCCGGCGCGATCACCGCCGGCTGCTTCCTCGCCCGCTTCGTCGAAGGCCAGCGCTGGGCGCACCTCGACATCGCCGGCACCGCCTGGGAAGACGGCCGCAAGGGCCTCGCCACCGGCCGCCCGGTGCCGATGCTGGCGCAGTTCCTGATCGATCGATGCGGTTGAATGAGGAGAGAGGGGGCAGGGGCTCGGGGAGCCGGGGAAATGGCTAACGCACGCTTTTCTGCACGCTGCTCCCTGCGCCCCGGGCCCTGCTCCCTGCTTCCATGCGCGCCGACTTCTACCTGATCGCCAAACCGCGCTTCGCCGCCGAGCCGTTGCGGCTGGTCTGCGAGCTGGCGAAGAAGGCGCTGGCGGCGCAGCAGCCGACGCTGATCCTGGCGCGCTCGCTGGAGCAGGCCGAGGCGCTGGACGAGCTGCTGTGGGCGTTCGACGAGGATGCCTTCATCCCGCACCAGATCGCCGGCGACGAGGACGATGCCGACACCGCCGTGCTGATCGTGCCGCCGGGCTTCGACACCCCCGACCGTCCGCTGGTGATCAACCTGCGCGACGCCTGCGCGCCCGGCCGCTACGAGCGCGTGCTGGAAGTGGTCGCCGCCGATCCCGCCGAGCGCGAAGGCTCGCGCGCGCGCTGGAGCGAGTACAGGCGCCGCGGCTTCGCGGTCGCCAAGCACGACATGTAGGAGCAGGCGCGCAGGGGCGTGAGCGGGGACGGCACGCGACCGTGCAAGCCGGAACCCTGTGTGCGCGGCGGGCCTTGCCGTAGCGCCTCCTCGTGCGCGCAGCCGACGACCCGCTCCGCCTTACGCGTTCCGCTCCCTGCGCTTCGCGTCCGTCACTTCGTGCAGCGCTTCCGCCAGCTGCGCGCCGGTCAGCGGCTTGCGCAGGAAGCGATCCATGCCGGCCGCCAGCGCCTGCGCCTCCTCGTCGCCGCCGGAACGCGCGGTGATGGCGACGATCGGCAGGCGCGCGCCGCCGCGTTCGCGCGCGCGGATCATGCGCGCGAGCTGGAAGCCGTCGACGCCGGGCAGGTCGAGGTCGAGCAGCATCGCGTCGCAGCCGGCGGTGTCGAGTTCGGACAGCGCGGCGAGGCCGTGCGGCGCGTGGCGCACCGCGTGGCCCTGCGCTTCCAGCAGGCCGGCGATCACCTGCGCCACGGTGGCGTCGTCCTCGACCAGCAGCACGCGCAGCGCGCCCGGCGCGGGCGCGGCCGGCGACGCGCCGCGCGCGGCATCGCCGGGCGGCGCGCATTCCGGCAGCGGCAGGCAGACGCGGAACGTGCTGCCCTGCCCCGGCGCCGATGCCACCTCGATGCGCCCGCCCATCAGCGCGACCAGCTCGCGGCAGATCGCCAGGCCGAGGCCGCTGCCGCCCTGGCGGCGGCCCTCGCCGGCTTCGTCCTGCTCGAAGCGCTGGAACAGGCGCTCGCGGCTGGCCTCGGGAATGCCGGGGCCGGTGTCGGTCACGCTGAACTGCGCGCTGCCGTCGGCGGCGCGCGCCAGCGCGAGGCGCACTTCGCCGCGCTCGGTGAACTTGATGGCATTGCTGGCCAGGTTCAGCAACACCTGCTGGATGCGCAGCGCATCGCCGCGCAGCGCGCGCGGCGCGTCCGCCGCGATCTCGACGCGCAGCGCCAGTCCCTTGCGCGCCGCCATGCCGGTTTCCAGCTCGGCCACTTCGCGCAGCAGCGCGGCGGGATCGAGCGGCGCGGATTCGAGTTCGAAGCGTCCGGCCTCGATGCGCGCCAGGTCCAGCGCGTCGTTGACCAACTTCAGCAGCAGCGTGCCGGAGCGCTGGATCGCCTCGGCGTATTCGCGCTGACGCTCGGCCAGCGGCGTGCGCAGCAGCAGCTCGGCCATGCCGAGCACGCCGGTCATCGGCGTGCGGATCTCGTGGCCCATGGTGGCGAGGAAGCGCGTCTTCGCCGCGCTGGCCTCCTCGGCCAGGCGCCGCTGCTGTTCGGCCAGCGCGACGCGATGGCGCTGTTCGACGCGCCGCCGCCACGCCGCGGCGGCCAGCAGCGTCAGCAGCGCCGCGGCCAGCGCGTAGGCCGCCCATGCCCACGGCGTGTTCCACGGCGGCGCCGACACGCGCACGGAGAGCGGCGCGGCCAGCATGCCCCAGGCGCCGTCGCCGGTGCGGGCGCGCACTTCGACGCGGTAGTCGCCGGCGCCGAGGCCCGCCAGCTCGCGCACGCCGCGGCTGCCCGCGTCGACCCAGTCGGCGTCGAAGCCGTCGACGCGGAACTGGTAACGGTTGCGCTGCGGGTCGACGTAGGACAGCGCACGCGCCTCGATGCGCAACCCGCGGTCCGACCAGCGCAGATCGACGCGCCCGCCGCGCGGCTGCAGCGGCACCGCGCGGCCGTCGCGGCGCACGCTGATCGCGGTCAGCGCCAGCAGCGGCGCCGGCGCCGCGGGCGGCGCGACCTCGGCATGGATGGCTATCACGCCGCGCGGGGTGCCCGCATAGAGCACGTCGCCGACGCGCAGCAGCGCGCGCGGCACGATTTCCTGGCTGAGCAGGCCGTCGCGGGTGCCGAAGCCGTCGAGGCGACGGCGGTCCGGATCGTAGCGCAGCAGCTCGCGCAGCGTGCCCGCCCAGACGCGCCCGCGCGCGTCGACGGCGAGGCCGGACACGCGCCCGGCCGCCCAGCCTTCGGCGGCGCCGGCGCCGCCGATGCGCAGCGCGCGGTCGCCGTCGAGACGGTAGTGCTCCAGCGCGTCCGCGCGCGCCAGCCACAGCGTGCCGTCGTCGGCGAACGCGAAGCCGAACACGTGCCCCGGCGCGATGCCCGGCACCGGCGCGAAGCGCGTCGCGCCCGCCGACAGGCGGTCCATGCCGGCGCCGGTGGCGCGCCACAGGGCGCCGCGCACGTCGAAGCGCATCTGCTCGGTCTGCCCCGCGTCGGGCGTGTCGTTGCTGCCGGCCACCGCCTCGGCATGCAGCGTCGCCGCATCCACGCGATAGACGCCGGCGCCGCTCAGCGAGGCGTAGACGCTGCCGTCCGCGGCGATCGCCAGCAATTGCACGCGCACGTTCGCCGGCAGGCCCTGCACCGCGCGCACGCGGCCGGCGTCGGCGACGGCGAGCCCCTGCTGGCCGATCCAGAGCCGGCCGGCGGCGTCCTCGGCCAGCGCCTCGACCTGGCGCGTCGATGGCAGCCCGGGCGGGACGAAGGCGACATGCTCGACCTTGCCCGTCGCCGGATCGAGCCGGTCCACGCTGCCCGTCTGGCCGCCGACCAGCAGGCGGCCGTCGCGCGCCGGCGCCAGGCTGGGGATGCGCCCCGGGCTGAGGCTCTCGGGATGGTCCGGCAAGTGGCGGTAGTAGCCGAACGCCTGCCAGCGCGGCGGCAGGTAGGCCAGGCCGCCGTCCTGCGAGGAGAACCACAGCCCGCCCTCGCGGTCGCACAGCACGTGCATCTGCACCGCGCCGGGCAGCGCGCCGGCCAGGCCGGGCACGGCGGCGATGTGGCGGTAGCGGCCGTCGGCGTCGATGTAGTCGAGGCCGTTCGCGGTGGCCAGCCACAGCGCGCCGCGCGCGTCGTGGGCGGTGGCGTAGACGCCGTGCGCGTCGAGACCGTCCACGGCCAGGCGCCGCGCCACCGCATCGCCGTCGACCGCGAACACGCCCGCGTTGGTCGCCGCCAGCACGGCGTCGCCGCGCTCCTCGGTGCGCCAGATGCGCAACGGGCCGTCGACGCCGGGGAAGACGACGTGACGCAGGCGGCCGTCCGGCTCGCGCAGGTCGAGGCCGGCGTCGGTGCCGATCCACAGGCGTCCCTTCGCGTCGACCTGCAGCGACATCACCGTGTCGGACACCAGGCTGGCGGGATCGGCATCGTCGTGGCGCAGATGGATGAACCCCTTGGCGTCGGGCGCAAGGCGGTCGAGCCCCGCCGCGTACAGGCCGACCCACAGCGCGCCGTCCGGCGTCTGCGCCAGCGCCCACACGTCGTCGCCGGCGAGGCTGGCGGGATCCTTCGGATCGTGGCGCCAGTGCTCGAAGCGCTGCGTCTTCGCGTCGTAGCGGTTGAGGCCGGTGCCCTCGCCGCCCGCCCACACGCCGCCGTCGCGGTCGACGAACAGCGTGGAGATGTCGTTGGCCGGCAGGCTGCCGGGATCGCGGTCGTCGTGGCGGAACACCTCGAAGCCGACGCCGTCGTAGCGCGCCAGGCCGTCGCGCGTGCCGATCCACAGGAAGCCCTCGCGGTCCTGCACGGTCATGTAGACGGCGCTGGACGGCAGGCCGTCGTCCACGCCGTAGTGGCGGAACAACGGCGTCGGCAACGGCGCGGGCGCGGGCGCCGCGGCCAGCGCGGCGCCCAGCAGCAGAGCCTGCAACATGCGGATTCCCTCCCCCTGTCGAACCCCCGGCGACGCCGCCGCGGCCCGGCGGCGCGGATGCGGCGCTCTCGCGCGTCCCGCCGCAGGCCGCCCCGCGCGCGGCGGGCATCGCGCGGCACCCGCCATCATGCCAAATCGTGAAGTCCGCTGCCGCCGGCGCGAATTTCTGCACGCAGCGTTCATGCCGCGCTGCCGACGGCGCCGCCACAATCGCGTAACCTTCCCTGCCGTGAACACCCCCATGCGCCGGTTCCCGTGGTTCGCCCTGCCGCTGCTGGCCGCCGCCGCCGCGCGCGCCGCGCCGCCGCAGGACTACCGCATCGATCCCGTGCACAGCCAGGTGATCTTCTGCGTCGACCACGACGGCTTCTCCACGCCGTGCGGTCGCCTGCGCGTCGCCGCCGGCTGGCTGCATTTCGACCGCGACGACTGGAGCCGCTCGCGGGTCGTCGCCGATATCGACCTCGCCTCCGTGGACATGGGCGATGCCGGGTGGGAGAAGGCGGTGCGCGGCCGCGATTTCCTCGACGCCAAGCGCGCGCCGCTGGCGCATTTCGAGAGCGTGTCGGTGCAGCGCCGCGACGACGACCACGGCGTGCTGCACGGCACGCTGACCCTGCGCGGCGCCAGCCGCGAGGTGACGATTCCGTTCACGGTCAACCGCGTCGGCATCACCGCCTTCGGCCTGCACACCATCGCCGGCTTCTCCGGCGCGGTCACGCTGGCGCGCCGCGACTTCGGCATGACCGCGTTCGCCAAGTCGATCGGCGCGGACGTGCAGGTGCGCCTCGAGATCGAGGCCATCCTGGACAGCCGCGCCCCCGAGCTCTATCGGCAGTACGAGGCCACCCATGCCGCTACGCAGCAGTGACGCGCGCTGGGGCGCGCTGGCGCAGTTCTTCCACTGGACGGTCGCGCTGCTGATCGTGGCGCAGGGCGCGATCGGGCTGGCGATGGTGGCGATGGCGCCCACCGTGGCCAAGGTGAAGGTGTACGCGCTGCACAAGTCGATCGGCCTGACCGTGCTGGCGCTGGCGCTGCTGCGCCTCGCCTGGCGCGCCGCCGACCGCCGTCCCGCCGATCCGCCGGCGATGCCGCGCCGGCAGGCGCTGGCCGCGCGCGCGGTGCACGCGGCGCTGTACGTGCTGATCCTCGCCATCCCGTTGAGCGGCTGGCTGTTCAATTCCGCCGCCAATTTCCCGCTCAGCTGGTTCGGTCTGGTGCACGTGCCCAGCCTGACCGGCGGCGCCGACCCGGCGCTGAAGGCGTTCGCGCGCGCGGCGCACGAAACCCTGTTCTGGATCCTGGTCGCGGTGCTGGCGGCGCACGTCGGCGCCGCGCTGAAGCACCACTACGTCGACCGCGACGCCGTGCTGGCGCGCATGCTGCCATGGCGCACGCGCCGGCGGCCCGTCCCTTCCGGAGACTCCGCTCGATGAAACGCCTCGTCCCGCTGCTGGCCGCCCTCGCCTTCGCCCTGCCCGCCGCCGCGCGCGAATGGAACGTCGACATGACGCGCAGCACGCTCGGCTTCACCGCCACCTACCAGGGCGAGGCCTTCGACGGCCGTTTCGAGCGCTTCGGCGCGAAGATCGCCTACGACCCCGCCGACCTGGCGCACGCGAAGTTCGACGTCAGCGTCGACCTCGCCAGCGCCGACACGCAGAACGCCGAGCGCGACCAGATGCTGCCCGGCGCCGATTTCTTCGACGTGGCGAAGTTTCCCCGCGCGCGTTTCGTCAGCACGGGATTCCGCAGGGCCGCCGACGGCACGGTGCTGGCGGACGGCATCCTGACGCTGCGCGGCGTCAGCCGGCCGCTGACGCTGACCGTGAAGTTCACGCCGGCCGCCGCCGGCGCCGCGCTCGACGTCGGCGCGTCGCTGCGGCGCCTCGACTTCGGCGTCGGCGGCGGCGACTGGGCCGACACCTCGGTGATCGCCAACGCGGTGACGGTGAAAGCGCATCTCGCGCTGACGCCGGCGGGCGGCTGAGCAGGACCGCCGCTCTTCATCGCACGGTGCGGGCGCCGGCCGGCGGCGGAGCCGCTGACGAGGCTCGACCCGCCCTGCGTCGCCGCGGTCGCGCGGCGGCGGAATCCGCGCAGCGGATTCCGCCTGCGATCGTGGCGAGCGCGCTGCGCGCGCCTACGCCACCGCCTGTGCCGGCGACGCGGCCAGCAGGCGGCGCACCAGCATCTCCAGATACGTCAGGTACTGCGCGGGATAGTCGATGCCGTTCTCGGTGTCGTGCAGGAACGGGTTCATCAGGGTGTGGCGCAGGATCACGATGCGGTCGTCCTCGCCGGCTTCCTCGCGCGGCGCCTCGGCCAGCGTGGCCGGATCGAGGGCCAGTTCGGCGAGCACGCGCGCGGTGTCGGCGGGGCCGAGCGCCTCCGGGCGCAGGGTGGTGATCGAGCCGAAGAACGCCTTCGCCTGCAGCGGCTGCTGCGCGTCGATGCGCAGCGCGTCGTAGAGCCGGCCGACGAAACGGTTCATCGCGCGCAGCGAGTGGTTGCCGCGCGGGTTGATCGCCAGGCACACCAGGTTGCTGTCCGGCTCGAACGGCACGCGCACGGTGGCGACGTCGGCCAGCGCCGCGGCGAAGCCGGCGAGGCGGTCGTGGAAGCGCTCGGCTTCCTGCACGGTCTCGCGCGGGATGCGGCCGAAGTGCTCGCGGTCCAGCGGCAGCACGCGGTGGGCGACGTGGGCGGCGGCCGCCGCGGCGCCGGATTTCGAACCCTCCAGCGTGTAGCGACCGAGCGCGCGGAAGGTGGCGCGGTAGTCCGCGGCCGCGCCGCGCTCGAACACGTAGTCGGCGTCCTCCGCCAAGAGCGCCATCGCGCGGTGGTCGCGGCAGACGAACGCGCCGGCGCCGTACGGCAGGTAACCGAGCTTGTGCGGATCGACGGTGATGCTGTCGGTCTGCGCCAGGGCGGCGAAGGCGTCGTACACCGGGCGGGTGGGAAAGTAGCGGAAGCCCTCGCGCACCGCGGCGTGTGGCAGCAGGCTGCCGTCGGGGGCGCGGAACAGCGTCGCCAGGTAGCCGCCCCAGGCGGCGTCGACGTGCACGCCGAAGCCGAGCCCGGCCGCGGCCATGCGCTCGCGCGCGGCGACGATGCGGTCGATCGGATCGAGCGTGCCGAACTCGGTGGTGCCGAGCACGCCGACCACGGCCAGCACCGGCTGGCGGCGCGCGGCGGCCTGTTCGAGCAGCGCGTCCAGCGCGTCGGCGTCCATGCGCATGCGCTGTTCCGGCACGCGCTTCAGCTGCGCGGTGCCGAGGCCGAGCAGCTTCATCGCCTTCGGCCAGGAGTAATGCGCGGTGACCGGCACCACCACCCACGGCGAGGCCAGCGCCGGATGGCGGCGGAAGTACTCGACGCTGCCCAGCGTCTCGATGCGCTCGGCCTGCAGCGCGGCGGTGAGGCGTCCGCGCTCGGCCGGCGCCGCCGCGGCGAGGCGCGCGGCCCACGCCTGCTGCAGCGCGATCACGCCGGCGGTGCCGAGGTTGCCCAGCGTCCAGTCGTTGCAGCGGCGCAGACCGTCCGGCAGGGCCGGCACGCGCAGATCCTCGCCGAGTGCGGTCAGCGCCTCGCGCAACGCCGGCGCGTACGCCTTCAGCGCCAGCGCCAGACGCAGCGCCTGGTAGTTCGCCGAGCTGCCGCCGGAAGTCAGGCAGCCGAAGGCACAGTCGGCGCGGCGCTCGTCGTCGGGATAGCCGAGCATGCGCGCGAGCTGCAGGCCGACGCTGATCTCCATGTCCAGCGTCACCGGCGCGGCGTCGCCGGCCACGTTGTTGGGGTTGTACGGCAGCGTCGCCATCCACGCCAGCAGACCCGGCAGCAGCAGGTCGGAGGCCATGTGGCCGATATAGCGCGGGCTGTGGAACGGCACCGAGCGCTTCAGCGACGCCGACAGCGCGTGCAGCTCGCGGCGCATGCGCGCGCTGAACGCCTGGTACTCGGGCTGCTGGGCGGCGGCGGTGGGGATCGCCGGCGGGTCCTCGGGGTGGAAGTTGCGCCGCCAGTACACGTGGTCGCGCAGCAGTTCGACCAGCACCTGCTCGAACAGGACGTCGTTCTCGCCGTAAGGGCCGAGGAAACAGGGATAGAGCGAGGGATGGGCCATGGCGCCGGCGTCCGCAGTCGGCCGCAGTCTAGGCGGCGCCCGCGGCCGCGCCGTTGACCTGCGTCAGCCGGCGGCGAAATCGGCCGCCGCGGCGGCGTCGAACGGCCAGTCCAGCTCGCGGCCGCGGGCGTCGTCGCGCAGCACCGGCACGCGCGTGCCGTAGCGCGCCTCCAGCGCCTCGTCGCCGTCGATCCACACGCTGGTGAATTCGGGCACGCGCGCGGCGGCCAGCACGGCCAGCGCCTGGTCGCAGAGCTTGCAGTGGTCGCGCTGGTAGAGGATCAGGGGCATGGCGGCCGGGAGTGGGGGGTGGGGCGTAGGGCGTGGAGAAGAGGAAGGATGCAATGGCGGGTACTGCGCGACATCGCTGCGATGCTCTTCCCACTCCCCACTGCCGATCTCCTGCGTTTCCCCATGCCCGCCGCGTAGAATACCCGAACCCTTGCCCTCACCTTCCCGCCATGGCCGTCAGCGTCTTCGACCTGTTCAAGATCGGCATCGGACCGTCCTCCTCGCACACGGTCGGGCCGATGCGCGCCGCCGCGCGCTTCGCCAGCCACTGGCTGGAGGAAAAGGGCGTGCTGGGGCAGGTGCGGCGCGTGCGCTGCGAGCTGTTCGGCTCGCTGGCGATGACCGGCCGCGGCCACGGCACCGACAAGGCGGTGCTGCTCGGCTTCGAGGGCGAATGGCCGGACCGCGTCGATCCCGACGCCATCCCCGCGCGCCTCGAACGTATCCGTGCGAGCGGCCGCATCCGCCTGCTCGGCAAGCACGAGATCGCCTTCGACGAAAAGTACGACCTCGTCTTCAACAAGCGGCAGAAGCTGCCCTATCACTCCAACGGCATGCGTTTCTTCGCCCACGGCGAGGGCGAGGCGCTGCTGGCGACGCGCGACTACTACTCGGTCGGCGGCGGCTTCGTGGTCAACCCCGACGAGGCGGCGGAGGACCGCATCGTCGCCGACACCACGCCGCAGCGCTATCCGTTCGCCAGCGGCGACGAGCTGCTGCGCATCTGCGCGGAGGAACGCCTGACCATCGCGCAGGTGATGCTGGAGAACGAGAAGGCATGGCGCGGCGAGGCGGAGATTCGCGCCGGCCTGCTCGCCATCTGGCGCGCCATGCAGGACTGCGTGGCGCGCGGCCTGCGCTCGCCGGGCACATTGCCGGGCGGGCTGAAGGTGCAGCGCCGCGCGCCGATGATGGCGGCCGAGCTGACCAGCCGCCCCGAGGCGGCGCTGAAGGATCCGCTGACCATCCTCGACTGGGTGAACCTGTACGCGCTGGCGGTCAACGAGGAGAACGCCGCCGGCGGGCGCGTGGTGACCGCGCCGACCAACGGCGCAGCCGGCATCGTGCCGGCGGTGCTGCACTACTACGACCGCTTCTGCCCGGGCTCGAACGAGAACGGCATCGTCGACTTCCTGCTGACCGCCGCCGCGATCGGCATCCTCTACAAGGAGAACGCCTCGATCTCCGGCGCCGAGGTCGGCTGCCAGGGCGAGGTCGGCGTCGCCTGCTCGATGGCCGCCGGCGGCCTGACCGCCGCGCTGGGCGGCTCGATGGGCCAGGTGGAGAACGCCGCCGAGATCGGCATGGAGCACAACCTCGGCCTGACCTGCGATCCGATCGGCGGCCTGGTGCAGATCCCCTGCATCGAACGCAACGCCATGGGCGCGGTCAAGGCGATCAACGCCAGCCGCATGGCGCTGCGCGGCGACGGCAAGCACCGCGTGTCGCTGGACAAGGTGATCAAGACCATGCGCGACACCGGCAACGACATGAAGGACAAGTACAAGGAAACCTCGCGCGGCGGCCTCGCGGTCAACGTGATCGAATGCTGAGCCGCGCGCCGCGGCGCGTTTTTCCCGCCCCGCCGCCCGTACGCGCCCGCAGGGCTGACAGCCCGGCCCGATGCTGACATCATCCGGCCCTCGACCCGGTCCGTCACCGGACCGTCCGTCGCAGGGGACGCCCCCTTTCGATCCGATCCAGCGCGAACGCGCCCGCCCGACCGGGCGCGCCGAGGAGCAGCCGATGTCCGCAAATTCCCCGATCCGCCGCGATGTCGGCCCCTTCGCCCTGATGCTGACCGGCCTCGGCTCGATCATCGGCTCCGGCTGGCTGTTCGGCGCCTGGCGCGCGGCCGGACTGGCCGGTCCGGGCGCGGTGTGGGCCTGGGTGCTGGGCGCGGCGATCATCACCGCGATCGCGCTGACCTATGCCGAACTCGGCGCGATGTTTCCCGAATCGGGCGGCATGGTGCGCTACAGCCACTACTCCCACGGCTCGCTGGTCGGCTTCATCGGCGCGTGGGCGAACTGGATCGCGATCGTCTCGGTGATCCCGGTCGAGGCGGAAGCCTCGGTGCAGTACATGGCCTCGTGGCCGTGGCAGTGGGCGCAGGATCTCTACGTGCACATGCCGGACGGCCGCGGCGAGCTCACCCTGCCCGGCCTCTCGATCGCCGCGGCGCTGGTGATCGTCTACTTCCTGCTGAACTTCTGGAGCGTCAAGCTGTTCGCGCGCTCCAACAGCGCCATCACCCTGTTCAAGCTGGTGGTGCCGGCGGCGACCGGCCTGGCGCTGATCGCCTCCGGCTTCCACGGCGGCAATTTCTCCGTCGGCGTCAACGGCGAGGCGCATGCGATCGACTTCGCCGCCGTGCTGACCGCGGTCGCCACCGCCGGCATCGTGTTCAGCTACAACGGCTTCCAGAGCCCGGTCAATCTCGCCGGCGAGGCGCGCAATCCCGGCAAGAGCATTCCATTCGCGGTGCTGGGCTCGATCGCGCTGGCGACGGTCGTCTACGTGATCCTGCAGGTCGCCTATCTCGGCGCGGTGCCGCCGGAGCTGCTGGCCAAGGCCGGCTGGAACGGCATCGACTTCCGCTCGCCGTTCGCCGAGCTGGCGATCATCGTCAACCTGCACTGGCTGGCGATGCTGCTGTACGCCGACGCCTTCATCAGCCCCAGCGGCACCGGCATCACCTACACCGCCACCACCGCGCGCATGATCTACGGCATGGAGCGCAACGGCACGCTGCCGAAGATCCTCGGCACGCTGCATCCGAAGTGGGGCGTGCCGCGCGCGGCGATGTGGTTCAACCTCGCCGTGTCCTACCTGTTCCTGTTCTTCTTCCGCGGCTGGGGCACGTTGGCGGCGGTGATCTCGGTGGCGACGATCATCTCCTACATGACCGGCCCGGTCAGCGCGATGACGCTGCGCCGCACCGCGCCGGACCTGCACCGCCCGCTGCGCCTGTCCGGCCTGCCGGTGATCTCCGCGCTGGCCTTCATCTTCGCCACCGAGCTGCTGTACTGGGCGCGCTGGCCGCTGACCGGCCAGATCATCCTGCTGGTGGTGGTCGCGCTGCCGGTGTACTTCTACTACCAGGCCAAGGGCGGCTGGCACGACTTCGGCCGGCAGCTGCGGGGCGCCTGGTGGCTGGTGTGCTACCTGCCGACGCTGGCGCTGGTGTCGTGGGCGGGCAGCCCGATGTTCCACGGCCACGGCTACATCCCCTACGGCTGGGACCTGCTGGTGGTCGCCGCGATCGGCCTGGTGTTCTACCTGTGGGGCGTGAAATCCGGCTGGCGCACGCCGTCGGTGGAAGCCGCCGAACTCGAGGCGCGCGCGCACCCGCGCGATCCGCTGGTGCCGCCCGACGAAGAGACCGCCGAGCGCATCACCGGGCATTGAGCCGCGGGGTCTCGCTCGGCAGAGAGCGAGGTTTTCGAGGGAAGGGGTCAGGCGCTTGATCGAAGCATCGACAATCTCTGCTTTCCTTGGCGGACTTGGCGCCGGCTCCGTTGTCACCGCTCTTTTGCAGCACTTCCTAGCACGTCGGGCACAACTTGAAGACGTGCTGCGCAAAGATCGGAGCGAAGTCTATTCCGGTCTATTGCAGGCGCTGGAATCTCTCGAGGTCACAAATTCCATCGAGAACGCAAAACGCTTCGGCATGTGGGCTGCACGTGCCGAAGTCATTGGTTCTGACGACGTGATAGACGCCATCGCCAAGATGCGAGTCACACCCCCGAACTCCACTGAACGGTCGGCTGCACTCGCGCTCTTGTTGAAACGCATGCGCTCCGACCTCAATCCGTCATAGTCCTGTAGGGCGGAAGCCGCAGCGCGGCTTCCGCCGATGGTTTCGAGCGCATGCGCAACGCGACGGTGGAACCGGTGAGGCCGGTTCCGCCCTACGTTCCCTTTCCGCGACGATCGGGCTACCGCAGCGCCAGCACGTCGCCCAGCAGCGCCTGCGCGGTGACTTCCGGACCGGCGCCGGGGCCCTGGATCACCAGCGGCTGCGCGCGATAGCGGGTCGTGGTGAGGATGAACTGGTTGTCGGTGCCGTCGAGGCGCGCCGCCGGATGCTGCGCGGGCACCTCGGCCAGACCGACCTGCGCGCGGCCGTGCGCATCGAGGCGCGCGAGGAAGCGCAGCGCATGGCCGCGCGCCTGCGCCTCGGCGTGACGTGCCGCGAGCGGCGCGTCGAGTGCCTCCGCGCACGCGAGGAAGGCGTCCGTGTCCAGCGCACGCAGCGAGGCCGGCACCAGGCTCTGCACCTCGACGTCGCCGGCGTCGAGGGCGAAGCCGCCGGCGCGCGCGAGGATCAGCAGCTTGCGCGCGACGTCGGCGCCGGACAGATCGGCGCGCGGATCGGGTTCGGTGTAACCGCGCGCGCGCGCCTCGCGCAGCAGCGCCGAGAACGGCCTGCGGCCGTCGTAGCGGTTGAACAGCCACGACAGCGAACCCGAGAACACGCCCTCCAGCGCCAGCAGGCGGTCGCCGCAATCGCGCAGGCGGCGCAGCGTCGCGAGCACCGGCAGGCCGGCGCCGACGGTGGCCGCGTCGCCGTAGCGCGCACCGTGCGCCAGCGCCGCCTGCAGCGCGCGCCAGCCGGCGAGATCGCCGCCGGCGAGCGCCTTGTTCGCGGTCACCACGTGATGGCCGCGCGCCAACCACTGCGGATGTCGCGCGGCCAGGTCGGCGCTGGCGGTGGCGTCGACGATCACTTTCGTCGCCACGCCGCTGGCATCGAGCGCGGCCAGCAGCGCCGCGTCGTCGCGCGCTTCGCCGTCCACGCGCAGTCGTGCACGCAGGTCGTGCGCCGCCAGTCCCTCGGCTGCCGTTCGCTGGAGGCGCGAGTTGGCGACGCCGACGAGGCGCAGCCGCGATGCCGCCGGCGTGCGCAGCAAGTCGAGGAACGCGCCGCCGACCACGCCGGTGCCGAGCAGCACCAGCGCACGATCCGCCGCGCCGCGCTGCGCCGCGACGCGCCCGGCCAGCACCGCGCTCATGCCGTCGCCCGCCGCGCGGCGGGCGCGCGCGCCGCCGCCTGCGCGCGCGCAAGCGCGGCGGCGAGGTCGGCGCACAAATCGTCCGCGTCCTCGATGCCGACCGACAGCCGCAGCAGACCGTCGGCGATGCCGGCGGCGCGGCGCGCCTCCGGCGCCATCGCCGCGTGCGTCATCGTCGCCGGATGCGCGACCAGGCTCTCGACGCCGCCCAGCGATTCCGCCAGCGAGAAGCAGCGCAGGCCGTCGAGGAAGGCGACGATCGCCGTCTCGCCGCCGCGCAGCTCGAAGCTGAGCATCGCGCCGTAGCCGTCCTGCTGGCGCGCGGCCAGCGCATGCCCGGGATGCTGCGGCAGGCCCGGCCAGTACACGCGCTCGACTGCGGCATGGCCGTGCAGCAGCGCGGCGACGCGCGCGGCGTTCTCCTGGTGCACGCGCAGGCGCGCGCCCAGCGTGCGCAGCCCGCGCAGGGTGAGGAAGCTGTCGAACGGCGCGCCGGTCAGGCCGAGGCAGTTCGCCCACCAGGTCAGCTGCTCGGCCACCGCCTTGTCCTTCGCCACCACCGCGCCGCCGACCACGTCGCTGTGGCCGTTGATGTACTTGGTGGTGGAATGCACGACGAGGTCGGCGCCCAGCGTCAGCGGCCGCTGCAGCGCCGGCGACAGGAAGGTGTTGTCGACCGCGCACAGCGCGCCGACCGCGTGCGCGGCCTGCGCGACGCGGCGGATGTCGGTGATGCGCAGCAGCGGGTTGGACGGCGTCTCCACCCACACCAGCGCCGGCCGTTCCGCCAGCGCCTCCGCGCAGGCGCGCGCCTCGCCGAGGTCGGCGAAGCGCACGCGGAAGCGGCCCTTGCGCGCCCACGCATCCAGCAGGCGCCAGGTGCCGCCGTAGCAGTCGTGCGAGGCGACGACGAGCGCGCCGGCCGGCACCAGCTCCAGCACCAACGCCACCGCCGCCATGCCGCTGGCGGCGACCACCGCGCCGGCGCCCTCCTCCAGTTCGGCGAGCGCGCCGGCCAGCAGGTCGCGCGTCGGATTGCCGCTGCGCGAGTAATCGTAGGCGCGTTTCCGCGCGAAGCCGGCGAAGGCGAAGTTGGTGCTGAGGTGCAGCGCCGGCACCACGGCGCCGTGCTGCGTGTCGGTCTCGATGCCGGTACGCACCGCGCGCGTACAGGGGGCGAGTTCAGTCATGGCAGGCTCCTTCGATGGCGATGGCCTCGCGCAGCAGCGGGGCGAGCTGCGCGGCGTCCTTGAGGAAGGCGTCGTGGCCGTAAGGGGAATCGAGCACGTGCAGCACGGCCGGCGCGCCCAGCCGGCGCTGCAGCTCGCACAGGTCGCCCAGCGGCACGACGCGGTCGGTGGAGAAGGCGATCAGCGTGGCCGGCACGCGCACCGCGGCCGGATCGACCGCGTGCAGGTCGATCGATTCGGACAGCGCGAGAATGCGCTCGGCATCGAAGCGCGCGGCGAAACGCGCGCCCGCGGCCTCCAGCCAGCCTTCGGCGGCGAAACGGTAGCGGCCGTCGCGGAACTCGGGCTCGGCGCCGAAGCGCAGCGCGAACTCGCGCTCGCCGCGGTAGGTGGTCATCGCCAGACGGCGCGCCAGGTCGAGGCCGCCGGCGGCGTCGCCGTGGCGCGCGCCGAAACGCACGATCTCGCGCTGCAGAGCGCGCACGGCCACGGCCAGCGGATGCGCGCGATGCGCGCCGGCGATCGCCACCAGACGGCCGAGGCGTTGCGGGTGGCGCGCGGCGAACGCCAGGCCGACCATCGCGCCGTAGGACGCGCCGACGAAGGCGTGCGCGCGGCCCAGCCCCAGCGCGATCAACAGCGCGGCCAGCGCATCGGCCTGGTCCTCGCTGCCGACCGCGCGGGCAGCGCCGAGGTCCGCGCGGTCCAGCCAGTCGATCGCCAGCACGCGCACGCGCGTCGTGTCGATCGCGGCACCGGGGCCGGCCAGCGCGGACCACCAGCCGTGCGCGCCGTCCTCGCCGGCGCAGACCCGGCGGTCGGCCGAGATACCGCCCTGCGCGATCACCACCGGCGCGCCGTCCGGCCCGTGCAGCGCATAGCGCACGCGCACGGCACGCGGGCCGTCGCCGTGCCGCGGCTGCAGCCACAGGCGGCGCTCGCCGAACGACGGCGCAGGCGCGTCGTCGCGCGCGGGCGGCGATGCGGGTTCGACGACGAGATCGGGGGACAGCAGGGTCATCTGGGTTCTCCGGCAGGTCGCCCATGGCGCTGCGGAGAACCGGAAAGGCGTTGCAGCGACCGCCGCGCAGCACCGGCGCGACGATCACGCAACTCATCTCTCGGCAGATCGCGTCGGGCGCGTCCCCGCAGGAGTTGGCACCGTGCGGACCTTGCGGTTCCGCGGGTTGCCCCGGCTTCAAAGGGCCTGTCCCTCAGCCGGTCTCGATGAGCAGTGTGCGTACACTAGGGTTTGCGCGGCGCCGTGTCAATAGACGTTTGGACGTTTAGACGTCTATTTGGTTTGGCGGAATCGGGGTGCTCGAGGAAGGAGACGGGAGACGGTGATGCGCGTCGCTCGTATCGTCATGCCGGCAATGACAGGCACGCTGCCGTCTCGCCCCGTCCCCAGAGCCCCCTACCACCGCCCCGCTCCCTGCTCCCCGCTCCACCCGCCTTCCGCGCTATCATGGCGAGCTTTACCCACGGTTCCGGCCATGTCCGAGCACCTCAACGAAACCCGGCGTCGCCGTACCTTCGCCATCATCAGCCACCCGGACGCGGGCAAGACCACGCTGACCGAGAAGCTGCTGCTGTTCGGCGGCGCGATCCAGTTGGCCGGCTCGGTGAAGGGCCGCAAGGCGGCGCGCCACGCCACCTCCGACTGGATGGCGCTGGAGAAGGAGCGCGGCATCTCGGTCACTTCGTCGGTGATGCAGTTCCCCTACGAGGGCAAGATCGTCAACCTGCTCGACACGCCCGGCCACGCCGACTTCGGCGAGGACACCTACCGCGTGCTGACCGCGGTCGACTCCGCGCTGATGGTGATCGACTGCGCCAAGGGCGTGGAGGAGCGCACGATCAAGCTGATGGAGGTGTGCCGGCTGCGCGACACGCCGATCATGACCTTCATCAACAAGCTCGACCGCGAGGGCCGCTCGCCGATCGAGCTGCTGGACGAAGTGGAGCGCGTGCTGAAGATCCAGTGCGCGCCGGTCACCTGGCCGATCGGCATGGGCGCGCGCCTGAAGGGCGTGTACCACCTGCTGCTCGACGAGGTGCACATCTACGAGGCCGGCCGCAACTTCACGCGCCAGGACTCGACGATCTTCAAGGGCCTGGACGCGCCCGGCCTGGCCGAGCGCATCGGCGCCGAGGCGCTGGCCGAATTGCGCGAGGAGCTGGAGCTGGTGCAGGGCGCCTCGCATCCGTTCGATGCGCAGGCCTATCTCGCCGGCCGGCAGACGCCCGTGTTCTTCGGCTCGGCGGTGAACAACTTCGGCGTGCAACTGTTGCTGGACTTCTTCGTCGAGCACGCGCCGGCGCCGAAGCCGCGCGCCACCACCACGCGCGAGGTGCGGCCGGAGGAAGAGAAGCTGACCGGCTTCGTCTTCAAGATCCAGGCCAACATGGATCCGCAGCACCGCGACCGCGTGGCGTTCATGCGCATCTGCTCGGGCCGCTACAGCCCGGGCATGAAGGCGCTGCAGGTGCGCACCGCCAAGGAGGTGAAGCTGGCCAACGCGCTCACCTTCATGGCCTCCGACCGCGAGATCGTCGACACCGCCTATCCGGGCGACGTGATCGGCCTGCACAACCACGGCACCATCTCGATCGGCGACACCTTCACCGAGGGCGAGCCGCTCAGCTTCACCGGCATCCCCAACTTCGCGCCCGAGCTGTTCCGCCGCGCGCGCCTGCGCGATCCGTTGAAGATGAAGCAGCTGGCCAAGGGCCTGGCGCAGCTGTCCGAGGAAGGAGCCACGCAGTTCTTCCGCCCGCTGATGTCCAACGACCTGATCCTCGGCGCGGTCGGCATGCTGCAGTTCGACGTGGTCGCCTACCGCCTGAAGGACGAATACGGCGTCGACTGTGCGTTCGAGCAGGTCGGCGTGGTCACCGCGCGCTGGATCCGCTGCGCGGACGCGAAGAAGTTCGAGGAGTTCCGCGACAAGAACGCGATGAACCTGGCGCTGGATGCCGCCGGCGAGCTGGTCTATCTCGCGCCGTCGCGGGTCAACCTGCAGCTCGCCGAGGAACGCTGGCCGCAGGTGACGTTCGCGGCCACGCGCGAGCACGCCGCCGCGATCGACGCCTGAGCATCGCTAACCGCCCAGGCGCGGCCGCGGGCTGACCCACATGGCGATGCGCGCGTGCAACACGGCCGTACCGGCGGGATCGACCACCACCACCTCGACCGGCAGGGTGTAACCCTCCGCGGCGACGCGCGGCGGCTCGGCGAACGTCGCCGTCGCGCGCATGCGTCCGCGCGCCTTGGCCAGGTACTCGACGCTCATGCCCCTGGGGATCCAGCGCATGGCCGCCGGCAAGCCGGCCTCGGCCAGCAGCCCCGCGGCCAGTTCCGCCATCGCGCACAGGGCGATGGCGTGCACGGTGCCGAGGTGGTTGTGCACGGCGCGGCGGTCGCGGATCGTCACTTCGCAGACGTCCGCCCGCAGCCGCTCGATGCGCGGCGCGATGCCGGCGAAGTACGGCGAGCGCAGGCAGACCCGCCGGCTGAACAGCCAGAGGCCGCCCGGCCAGCGCCGCAGCGCGCGGTAGCGGCGCAGCAGCGGCGGAGCGCCCTGCCGCGCCGCGATCGGGGCCGCCGCCATGCCGGCTCAGGCCACCGAGCGCAGCGCCGCCCCGGGCCCGCGCCGCACCGCCGCCGCCAGCTCCTTCGGATCGAAGTCGTCGACGGCGATGAACTCCGCGCTCATCCGGCGCACGCGCGCCAGCAGCTCGCGCTCCCCGGCGTCGATCTCGCCGAGCCGTTCCGCTTCGGCGAGCTGCTCGAAGTAGTCGTGCGCCTCGATCGCGCCGGACTTCAGCGCCTTGAGGAACTTGCGCTCGACCGGCTCGGCGGCGATCGCCTCCGGCAACAGCGCGTTCATGCGCCCGACCTCGTTGTTGGGCGCCGGCGTCAGGTAGGCCCATTCGACCAGGCGGTCGCGCGCCTCGTTCGGCGCGGTCAGCAGCGCGGCGACGCGGCGGCCGAGGCGGTCGGACGCCGGCACCTCGCGGCGGCCGAACGGGAACACCAGCGCGCGCAGCAGCCACGCCACCGGGCGCACCGGGAAGTTGCGCAGCACGCCGTCCAGCGCCATCTGCATGCGCCACACGCACTCGTGGAAGGCCCAGGCCAGCAGCGGGCGGTCGGCCTCGGGGCGGCCCTGGTCCTCGTAGCGCTTCAGCATCGCGCTGGCGATGTAGAGATAGCTCAACACGTCGCCGAGGCGCGCGGAGATCTTCTCCTTGAACTTCAGCTTGCCGCCGAGCACGCCCATCGCCACGTCGGCGGTCAGCGCCAGCGCGGCGGAGTAGCGGTTGAGCTTGCGGTAGTAGCGGCGCGTGTAGGCATCGCCCGGCGCCTTGCCGATCTTCGCGTGCGTCAGCCCCAGCACCAGCGCGCGCACGGCGTTGCCGAAGCCGAAGCCCAGGTGCCGGAACAGCACGCGGTCGAACGCCGCCAGGCGCTCGCGCGGATCGGCGATCCGCACCGCCTGCATTTCCTGCAGCACGTACGGATGGCAGCGCACCGCGCCTTGGCCGAAGATCATCAGGCTGCGCGTCATGATGTTGGCGCCCTCGACGGTGATCGAGATCGGCGCGCCCTGCCAGCTGCGGCCCAGGTAGTTCTTCGGACCGAGCACGATGCCCTTGCCGCCGTGCACGTCCATCGCGTCCTGCACCACCTCGCGGCCGAGCTGGGTGGCGTGGTACTTGCCGATCGCCGAGGTCACCGCCGGTTTCTCGCCGCGGTCGACGGCGGCGGCGGTGGCGCGCGACAGCGCGCTGATCGCGTAGGTCCAGCCGCCGATGCGCGCCAGCGCTTCCTCCACGCCCTCGAAGCGGCCGATCGCCAGGCCGAACTGCTTGCGGATGCGCGCGTAGGCGCCGGTGGCCGCGGCCGCCGTGCGCACGAAGCCGGTGGCGTTCGACGGCAGCGAGATCGCACGGCCCACCGACAGGCACTCGACCAGCATGCGCCAACCGTGGCCGGCCATCGCCGGCCCGCCGATCAGCTGCGAGAGCGGCACGAACACGTCCCTGCCGCGCACCGGGCCGTTCTGGAACGGCACGTTCAGCGGCAGGTGGCGGCGGCCGATCTCCAACCCCGGCGTCTCGCGCGGCAGCAGCGCCAGCGTGATGCCGAGGTCGTCCTTGCCGCCGAGCAGGCGTTCCGGGTCGTACATGCGGAACGCCAGGCCGACCACGGTCGCCACCGGCGCCAGCGTGATGTAGCGCTTGTCGAAGGTGAGGCGCACGCCCAGCACCTCCTCGCCCTTCCAGCGCCCCTTGCAGACGATGCCGAAGTCGGGAATCGAGGTGGCGTCGGAGCCGGCGAACGGGCCGGTCAACGCGAAGCACGGGATCTCGCGGCCGTCGGCGAGGCGCGGCAGGTAGTGCTCCTTCTGCGCGTCGGTGCCGTAGTGCAGCAGCAACTCGGCCGGGCCCAGCGAGTTCGGCACGGCCACCGTCGAGGCGACGGTGGCGGAGATGCTGGCCAACTTCTGCAGCACCGCCGAATGCGCCAGCGCGGAGAACTCCAGGCCGCCGTAACGCTTCGGGATGATCATGCCGAAGAACTTGTGCGCCTTGAGGTAATCCCAGACCTCGGGCGGCAGGTCGGCCAGCTCGTGGGTGATCTGCCAGTCGTCGATCATGCGGCAGAGTTCCTCGGCCGGGCCGTCGAGGAAGGCCTGCTCTTCCGCGCTGAGCTCGGGCTTCGGCTCGGCCAGCAGCTTCGACCAATCCGGACGCCCGGCGAACAGCTCGCCCTCGAAGCCGATGGTGCCGGCCTCGAGCGCGGCCTTCTCGGTGTCGGACAGCGGCGGCAGCACGCGCTCGAACACGCGCAGCAGCGGCGCGCTGAAGACGGCGCGGCGGAAGCCGGTCAGGTTGAGCGGCAGCGCGATCAGCGCGAACGCCGCGGCGACGCTCCAGAAGCCGGCGTGGAAGCCGGCGAGCAGGCCGGCGGCGGCGATGGCCGCCGCGGTCGTCGACGTCCAGGTGCGCAGCCTGGCGCGGCGATAGGCGCAGACGAACGTGGCCAGCAACGCCGCGAGCAAGGGAAACCATGGGGCCATGACAGTCACCTCGTGGACGGATCGCCCGCGTCCAGCGCGCGGACGAAGGCTTCGATCTCGCGCGTGAACGCGTCGTTGGCGTCCCCGGCGAGCATGTGGGTGGCGCGCGGCAGCTCGACGTGCCGCGCGTGCGGCACCAGCGCGAGGAATTCGCGCACGGTGTCGGCGGAAACGACGTCGCTGCGCCCGCCGGACAGCAGCAGGGTCGGCAGCTCGACGCGACGCGCCGCTGCCAGCAGGCGCGGCTGGTAGCGCTCGCCCTCCTCGGCGATCGGGCCGAGCATCGCCGGGTCCCAGTGCCAGCGCAGGCGGCCGTCGTCGCCGGCGCGCAGCAGCGGCCGCAACCGCGCCTCGCTCTTGCGCTTGCCGCGATGCGGCAGGTAGGCGGCGATCGCGGCGGCGGCCTCGGCGAAATCGGCGAAGCCGTGCGGATGCGCGCGCATGAAACCGAGGATGCGCTCGACGCCGGCGGACTCCCAGCGCGGCGTGATGTCGACCAGCACCAGCGCGCGGAAGGGCGTCGGCCGCCGCTCGCCGGCCAGCGCCAGGCCGAGCAGGCCGCCCATCGAGGCGCCGACCAGCACCGGCGGCCGCGGCAACGCCGCGGCCAGCCCGGCCAGGTCGTCGATGAACTGCTCGAGGTGGTAACCGCCGTCGGCGACGCGCGCGCTGTCGCCATGGCCGCGCGCGTCGAAGCTGACGCAGCGGTAGCCGGCGGCGGCCAGCGCCGCCGCGGCGGCGGTCCAGGCGTGGCGGGTCTGGCCGAAGCCGTGCGCGAACAGCACGGGCGCGGCCTCGCGCGGGCCGCGGTCGTCGACCGCCAGCCAGGCGCCGTCCGCCGCCGGATGGCGCCAATGCAGGACTTCGGACGGCGAGCGGGCTACCGCGACCATACGATCGAGTATGTGGCGTCTTTCGACGCCAAGTCAATACGCAAAAGTATGGACGCTATCTCATTGTCGCGATGCCGTTTTCCGGCGGGACCGCAAAATTTCGCGTTGCAAGCCCGGGACGAATCGCTACCATGGCTCCATGGAAGCCGCCACCAAGCAAGAACGTTCGCGTCTCTCCGCCGACGACTGGGAACTGGGCGCGCTGGACCTGATCGCCGAACAGGGCGTCAACGCGCTCGCCGTGGAGGCGCTGGCGCGGCGGCTCGGCGTCACCAAGGGCAGCTTCTACTGGCATTTCCGCACGCGCGAGGCGCTGCTGAAGGCCGCGCTGGAGCGCTGGGAGCGCGACGACGACCGCGCGCTGGTCGCGCAGGTCGATCCGATCCCCGATCCGCGCGAACGCCTGCGCGAACTGTTCCGCCGCGTCGCGCGCGAAGTGCAGCCGCACCGCATCTACGCCGCGCTGCTGAAGGCGCTGGACCATCCGCAGGTGCTGCCGCTGATGGCGCGCGTCTCGCAGCGGCGCATGGACTTCCTCGCCCTCGCCTATCGCCAGACCGGCATGGACCGCGTCACCGCGCTGAACCGCGCGCGGCTCGCCTACGCCGCCTACGTCGGCTTCCTGCAGCTGAACCTGACGCTGGGCCTGCCCAAGTTGAGCCACGAGGAATTCGACGCCTACGTGGCCCATGTGATCGCCACGCTGATCCCGTCCTGAGGTCCGCTGCGCTGCGGTTGCATTGCCCCCGAGGCGGGGCTAACGTCGCTTTTTTCTTCACTTCCGCGGGGCCCGAGGGACCATGACGAGCAAGCTGGAATCGCTGAACCGATGGGTGGACGAGGTCGCACGCCTGACCCGCCCCGACCGCGTGCACTGGTGCGACGGCTCCGACGCCGAGTACGCGGCGCTGGTCGAGCTGATGCAGGCCAACGGCACGCTGCTGGCGCTGAACCAGACCACCCACCCGCGCTGCTACCTGCACCGTTCCAACCCCTCGGACGTGGCCCGCGTCGAGCACCTCACCTTCGTCTGCACGCGCGAACGCGAGGACGCCGGCCCGAACAACCACTGGATGGCGCCGGCCGAGGCGCACGCCAAGATGGACGCGCTGTTCGACGGCTGCATGCACGGACGCACGCTGTACGTGGTGCCCTACTGCATGGGACCGATCGACTCGCCGCTCGCCCGCTGCGGCGTGGAGATCACCGACAGCCCGTACGTCGTCGCCAACATGCGCATGATGACGCGCATGGGCGCGGCGGCGCTGGCGCGCATCGAACGCGACGGCAGCTTCGTCAAGGGCCTGCACTCCACCGGCGAACTCGATCCCGAGCGCCGCTTCATCATGCACTTCCCCGAGGAGCTGACCATCAAGTCGTACGGCTCCGGCTACGGCGGCAACGCCCTGCTCGGCAAGAAATGCCACGCGCTGCGCATCGCCAGCTGGCAGGCGCGCACGGAAGGTTGGCTGGCCGAGCACATGCTGATCGTCGGCATCGAGAACCCGCAGGGCGAGACGCACTACGTCGCCGCCGCGTTCCCGTCGGCCTGCGGCAAGACCAACCTGGCGATGCTGATTCCGCCGGAGGGGTACCGCCGCGACGGCTGGAAGGTGTGGACGGTCGGCGACGACATCTGCTGGATGAAGCCGGGCGCGGACGGCCGCCTGTGGGCGATCAACCCCGAGGCCGGCTTCTTCGGCGTCGCCCCCGGCACCAGCACGCGCACCAATCCGAACGCGATGGCGATGCTGCACCACGACACCCTGTTCACCAACGTCGCGCTGACCGCCGACAACCAACCGTGGTGGGAAGGCATCGGCGACGGCCAGCCGGCGGTCGACTGGCAGGGCCGCTCCTACGACCCCGCCAACGGCCCGGCGGCGCATCCGAACGCGCGCTTCACCGTACGCATCAACCAGTGCCCGAGCTGGTCGGTGCATGCCGAGGACCCGCAGGGCGTGCCGCTGTCCGCGATCATGTTCGGCGGCCGCCGCGAGTCGCTGGTGCCGCTGGTGTTCGAGGCGCGCGACTGGGCGCACGGCGTGCTGGTCGGCGCGGCGATGGCCTCCGAGACCACCGCGGCGGCGACCGGCAAGGTCGGCGTGGTGCGCCGCGATCCGATGGCGATGAAGCCGTTCTGCGGCTACAACTTCGCCGACTACTTCGCGCACTGGCTGTCGTTCGACAAGCCGGGCGCGAAGCTGCCGAAGATCTTCCACGTCAACTGGTTCCGCAAGGGCGCCGACGGCAAATTCCTCTGGCCGGGCTACGGCGACAACCTGCGCGTGATCGAGTGGATGCTGAAGCGCGTGGCCGGCGCGGTCGGCGGCAACGAGACCGCGATCGGCATCCTGCCGAAGCGCGAGGAGCTGAACCTCGCCGGCCTCGACCTGTCGGCGCAGGCGGTCGACGCGCTGCTCGGCGTCGACATCGAAGGCTGGCGTGCGGAGTTGACGGCGATCGGTGAGTACCTCGACGGCTACGGCGCGCGCATGCCGGCCCGGCTGAAGGCCGAGCAGCAGCGCGTCGCCGCCGCGCTGGCCGGCGGCGAGGCCCCCGCCAAGGCCGCCGCGCGCGCCTGACGCCGCGGCGGCATCGCGTCGCTACACTCGCGGGCCGGCGCCGCGCCGTCCCGCGCCGTTCTTCTTCGTGAAAGCGTTCTACTGCCACCATTTCGTGCTGCCGCTGCCCGCCGGCCATCGCTTTCCGATGGCCAAGTACCGGCGGCTGTACGAGCGCGTCGTCGCGCACGCCGACGCGCTCGGCATCGAACTGCGCGAGCCGGTGGCCGCCGACGACGCCGCGCTGCTGCGCGCGCACACCGCCGACTATCTGGCCCGGCTCGCCGCCGGCACGCTCACCGCCACCGAGCAGCGCCGTCTCGGCTTCCCATGGTCGCCGGCGATGGTCGAACGCGCGCGCCGCTCGGTCGGCGGCACCATGGCCGCGCTGGAGACCGCGCTGCGCGGCGAGCGCGTCGCGGTCAACCTGGCCGGCGGCACCCACCATGCGCACGCCGACCACGGCCGCGGCTACTGCGTGTTCAACGACGCCGTGGTCGCCGCCCGCCACGCGCAGGCGCTCGGCCTGGCGCGGCGCGTGCTGATCGTCGACCTCGACGTGCACCAGGGCAACGGCACCGCGGCGCTGGTGCGCGGCGATCCCTCGATCTTCGCCTTCTCCATGCACGACGCGCGCAACTATCCGGCGCTGAAGGAGCCGGGCGACCTCGACGTCGCCGTGCCCGAAGGCTGCGACGACCGCCGCTACCTCGACCTGCTGGCGCGGCACTTGCCCGAGGCGATCGCGCGGGCCGAGGCCGACGCCGCGATCTACCTCGCCGGCGCCGACCCCTACGCCGGCGACACGCTCGGCCGCATGTTGCTCAGCAAGGCCGGTCTGCGCCAGCGCGACCGCTACGTGCTCGACACGCTGGCGCGCGCCGCCCTGCCCTGCGCGATCGCCATGGCCGGCGGTTACGCCGAGGACGTCGAGGACATCGCCGACATCCATTTCGGCACGGTGTGCGAGGCCGCCCGTCGCTGGGCGGCGCACGCGCCTCAGTCGGGGAACGCCGCGGCCAGTTCGGGCAGGTAGGGCGCGTAGTGCCGCCAGCGGCCGATCGAGCCCTGGTGCACCGGCTGCCGCGCCTGCCACAGGCTGGCGCTGGCGATCGCCGCGCCTTCCGGCGCCGGCGCGGCGAGCAGGTCGAAAGGCGGCAGGCCGATGAACGCGCCGAGCGCGTCCAAGGTTGCCTGCGGCTGCGCGGCGAGATGCTCGTAGTCGAGCACGTGGATGGCCAGCGGCAACGTGCGCCGCCAGTGCGCCATCAGCCGCTCGCAGTCGGCGGCGACCGCGGCGATGTCGGCGAAGTCGCCGGCGAAGCCGTACTCGGGATTGCCGAACATCTGCGACCAGATCGACAGCGCCGTGTCGCGGCGATTGCGCCGGCAATACACCACCCGCGCCTGCGGGAACAGCGCGGCGACGCTGTCGAGGTAGCGGAAGTTCAGCGGATCCTTGTCGACGTACCAGCGGGCCGGCGCGTCGTCCTGACGCAGGTGCGCGAGGTACAGCTCCGCCGCCTCGCGCAGCACGGCGGGGTCTTCCTCGCGCCCGCTCTGCCGCAGCCGGTTGGCGACGTAGCCCAGCACCGGCAGCTCGCCGCGGTTGCGCACGTGCGGATGGCGCCCCAGCAATTCCGCCACCAGGGTCGTGCCCGTGCGCGGCAGGCCGACCACGAACACCGGCGCGCAGCCGCTTGCCACCGATGCGGTCACGCGCGGCGCCGGCGCCGCCAATCGCGCGGCGATGGCGGCGCGCCAGCTTTCGCGCGACCACGGCGAAACGCTGCGGGCGAGCGCGTTGGCCTCGCGCAGCAGCGCCGCCGCGCGCGCGTAGTCGCCGACGTCGTCGTACGCCTTGGCCAGGCCGAACAGCAGCGACGCGCGCGCCCGCGGGCCCAACCGCGGATCGCCGCGCCAGGCCTCGAAGCGGGCGAAGTCGGGGTGCTGCGGGTCGCGGTAACGCTGCGCGCGCGCCAGTGCCTCGGGCACCTGCCACTCGTTGAAATCGACGCCCTGCGCGATGGCCTCGAGCAGCCGCGCGCGCGCCTGCTCGAAGCGCCCCAGGGCGAGGGCAAGATTGCCGGCCAGGGCGAGCAGGCGCGCATCGCGCTCGCCGCGCGCGAGCGCGTCCTCGCACAAGGCCAGCGCCCGCGCCTCGCGCTGGCACTGCTTCATGAACAGCGCGCATTCCAGCAGCACGGCGAGACCGGCATCCGGCCCGCATGCCGCTTCCAGCACCGCCACCGCGGCGTCGAGCCGTCCGCGATTGCGCAGCTGGCGGGCCAGCGCCAGGGCTGCGGGATGACGCTCAGGGTCCTCGGCGAGCACGCGCCGCAGCGTGGCCTCGGCCTCGCCGGCGGCGCCGGCCTGCCAAAGCGCCTCGCCGAGCGCCACGCGCAGCGCCGGTTGCGCCGCCAGCGTCGCGGGCGCCGTGCGCAGCAACGCCACCGCGATCTCCGCGGCGCCTTGGGCGGCAAGCTGCCGCGCGCAGGCCACCCACGCCGCCGCAGGCGCCGACAGCAGATCCGTCCGCAGCGCCTCCAGCCCGGCCTGTGCGCCCCTCAGGGCCGCGATTTCGCGGAATCGTCCGACCGCCGCGTCGGCGGCGGCGCGATCCTCGGCGATGGGGAGGGTGGGATCCATGCGGAATTCCGCGCTGGCTGCGCTCGGTTCGAGGGTGCGGGCCGACAGCGACATGCGCGTCGCCGATGCGATCGATCATAACGTACCGGCCGCCGTGGCCGCGGCGGCTTAAACCGTCATCGCCGGATGCGCATCCAAACTGGCAAGATGGACGGTGCCTGCCCTGCCCGCGTGACGCCCATGCAGCCAGCGCTCCGCACGGAGCCCGCGGACGCCGCACTCGCCCGCGCCGCCGCCCGCGGCGACGTGCGTGCGTTCGAGACGCTCTACCGCCGCCACGTCGGCCGCGTGCACGGCGCGCTGCTGCGCCTGGTCGGCTACGACCACGGACGCGCCGAGGAGCTGGTGCAGGAGGCGTTCGTGCGCGCCTGGCAGAAACTGGACGGCTTCCGCCACGAGAGCGCGTTCGGCACCTGGCTGTACCGCCTGGCGGTGAACGTCGCGCTGATGGACCTGCGCGCGCAGCGCAGCGATCCGGTCGACACGGCGGGCGGCAGCGAAGACCTGCCGGAGCAGCCGCAGCAGCCGTTCTGCCCGGTCGAGCGCGCCGAGCTGGAGCGCGCGATCGGCACGCTGCCGCCGCGGGCGCGCGCGGTGCTGGTGCTGCACGACGTCGAAGGCTGGAAACACGAGGAGATCGCCGCCGAGCTGGGCATGGCGGTCGGCTCCTCGAAAGCGCAATTGCACCGCGCGCGCGGTCTGCTGAGGCGCGCGCTGGGAGGTACGACATGAACGAGCTCGCATGGCTGAAGCAGGCCCGCGCGCTGAACGCGCCGGTCGAACCCGGCCGCGACCTGTGGCCGGACATCGCCGCGCGCATCGCCGCGCCGGCGCCGCGCCGCCGGCGTTCGCCGCGCCTGCTGCTGGCCGCGGCCAGCGCGGCCGTGGCGCTGGTGGTCGGCGGCATCAGCGCGCGCCTGCTGCTCGAGGCCGCGGCGGACGCGCCCGCGGTGGGGCGGGAGGCGCGCTGGAACCCGCACGACCCGCGCCTCGCCGGCGCCGCCATCGAGCTGGATGCGGCGCGCTACGAATTGCGGCAGGCCCTGGACGAATCGCCCAAGGCCGCCTTCCTGCACCGATTGATCGACCGCACCGAGCGCCAGCAGGCCCGCCTGCGGCAGCTCGAACACCGCGCCGGCTGACGAGGAGACCTCCGATGAAACCGCTCACCCTTCTGGCTTTGGCGCTCGCCCTCGGCGGTCACGCCGCGGCGACGCTCGCCGCCGGCACGCCGATCAACGAGCTGCGCGACGTCGCTGCCGATGCCCGCATCAGCATCAGCAACGTCAAGGGCGAAGTGAAAGTCACGGCCTGGGACCGCAACCAGGTGCAGATCACCGGCACGCTCGGCGAGGGCGCCAGGCGCCTGGCCGTCGAAGGCGACGCCCACGACCTGCGCATCAAGGTGGAGGGGCCCGAGAAATCCGGCTGGTTCAGTTGGGGCAGCGACAGCCGCATGGGGCCGACCGACCTCGACGTGCACGTGCCGCGCGGCGTCGCGCTCGCCGTCGACGTGGTCAGCGCGCCGGTCAGCGTCAGCGGCCTCGCCGGCGGCAAGGTCGACGTCAACACGGTCAGCGGCCGCGTGCGGCTGGATGCGCGCAGCCCGGAAATCAGCGTCGACAGCGTCAGCGGCGACGTCGAGCTCGGCGCGCCGGTGCGCAAGGCAAACGTGGAAACGGTCAGCGGCAACGTGGTCATCCCGTCGGTGAGCGAATCCGCCGACGTGCAGACGGTGTCGGGCGGCATTCGCGTCAATGGCGGGCCGCTGCGCAAGGGCCAGGCCAGCACGGTGTCCGGCGACATCGTGCTCGGCGTCCGCCTCGCCGCCGACGCCAACCTGCACGTGGAAACGATGAGCGGCGACGTGCGCCTGAACCTGCCGGCGGACCTGTCCGCGCAGCTCAGCGCCGAGACCTTCAGCGGCAACCTGCAGAGCGACTTCGGCAGCGCCGAACGGCCCGAGCACGGCCCGGGCACGCATCTCGACGCCCGCATCGGCGCCGGCGCCGGCCGCGTGACGGTGGAGACCTTCAGCGGCGACATCCACATCCGCAAGGGCGACTGAGCACCGCCCCGGATCAGCGCCCCGGCGACGACGCCGGGAACATCAGATAGGTCGAGAGGATGTACTTGTCGTTCGAGCGCGGCGGCAGGCCGGCGTGCTGGTACATCCAGTACGGCGGAAACACCAGCAGGCGGCCGGTGCGGGCCTCCACCTTGAGGTCGAGGTCGCAAAACTCCGTCTCGCCGCCTTCAGCGACGTCGTTCAGGTACCACAGGAACACCAGATAGCGGCTCGCAACTTCGTTGATCGAGTCGAAGTGCGGTTGGAACCATTCGCCCTTGCCGACGGCGTAGCGCTTCATGCGCAGCGGCGCCAGCAGGGTCGAGCCCGGCACCGGCAGGGTCAGGCCGAGGTGGGCGTTGTAGCGCGCCAGATAGCGATCGATCTGGTCGTAGAAGAAGCCGCGGAACGCCTCGTCCGCCAGCGGCGTGATGTCGAGTTCGGTCCAGGCGCTGTCCTTGAGCCCCGGCCGCCAGCCGCGCGTGCGCTCGATCTGCTGCTGGCGCGTCTGCTGGAACGCCGCGATCAGCTGGCTACAGAACGCCGGCGTCAGCGCGCCGTCGTACCACTGCACGTAGTCCTGCAGGCGGTCGCGCATCGGCGGCCTCGCCGTGGTCGGCTCAGGGTTCATAGCCCCAGTGCTCCATGATCGGCGCCAGGATCGGCAGCACCGGTTCCAGATAACGCTGGTAGCGGTGCCAGCGACCCACCGCGCGCTTGTTCACCGGCTCGACGACCTGCGAGTAGCTGGGCGTGCTGATGAAGCCCTTGGCGCGCGCGTGCTGGTGGAAATTGCGCAGCGGCGACGCGTCCTCGAGCTCGAGGAACCGGCCGAGCCGATCGACGTGGCCGTCGAAATCGTCGAGCATCGCCTCGTAGCGCAGCTCCATGATGTCGGGCTTGAGCAGCGCGGCGTGATGCAGCCAGAACTGCATCGCGTTGACGTAGCCTCGCGCCAGCCGCTCCAGCGAGGAGCAGAGCACGGCGAACGAGGGTGCGCGGAAACTCTGCATGTAGCAACTCACCAGCACGTCGCACGGATGGCGCAGCGCGAGGATGATCTTCGCGTTGGGGTACAGCCGGTTGATCAGCGGCAGCCGCAGCATGTTCAGCGGGTTCTTGTCCACCAGCCGCTGACCGGGCTTGAGCTGCACCACGCCGCCGACCAGTTGCATGTAGGCCTGGCGCAGCTGCGCGCACTGCGCGTCATCCAACTCGCCGAGTTGGTCCGGGTAGGCTAGGCCGTACCAGTCGCGCAGACGCTCGACCACGCCCTGCAGGAACGCGCGCTCGTCCATCGCCTGCAGTGCGGGATGGGCGTCCAGCATCTGCTCGAGCATGGTCGTGCCGGAGCGCGGAAATCCGACCACGAACACCGGCGATTCCGCCGTCGGCGGCGCCGATACCGGCCGCCAGCCGGCGCGCTGTTGCGCGCTCACCCACAGCGTCGAGGTCTTCAGCGGCTGCACGTCCGGAGCCAGCAGCTCCGGCACCAATTGCGCCGCCGTCTCCATCTGGCTGGCGTGCGCCTTGGCCAGCGCCTGCATGGCGGCGTCGACATCGCCCTGTTTGTCGCAGACGTGCGCGAGGCCGAAATAGAGGTTGCTGCGTTGGCGCTCCGGCTGCGGCACGGCGATCAGCTGCTCGTAGAGCCGGCGCGCGGTCGGCAGGTCGCGTTCGCGCATGGCCATCGCCGCGCGGGCCGCAACCACTTCGCTGCGCGCTACCAGGTCGATCGACTCGTCGGATTCGGGCAGCCGCGCCAGCAGAGCGCGCGCCTCGTCGAGACGATTGACCCGCTCGCGCAGCAGGATCAGGTTGGCCAGCACGCGCGGCAGTTCCTGCGTGGTCTCCAGCACCGACTCGAACAGCGCCTCGCCTTCGGCGGTCTGGCCGAGTTGGGTGAGCAGCCACGCCAGGTCCACGCGCTGCGCATCGCTCAGGTCCGGCCACATGCGCCAGTCCTCGACCAACCGCTCGGCCGTCGGGTTGTCGCCGCACTCGTAGCACATCATCGCGCCGTACAGGCGCGCCTCGTTGAGTCCGGGATCGGCGTGGCAGGCCTCGAGCAGGTGGCGGCGCGCCAGCGGGTATTCCGCGCGCTCCATGTGCAGCAGTCCCAGGTTGAGGCTGACCACGGCGTCGCCGGGGGCGAGGCTGAGCGCCTGCCGGTACGCGGCGAGCGCTTCGTCCAGCCTGCCTGCCTCGCGCAACGCGGTGCCCAGGTTGCTCCAGTGTTCCTTGGACTGCGGCCGAAGCCCGGTCAGCCGACGGTGGATGTCCGCCGCCTCGCCCGGCCGCTTCTGCATCTGCAGACTGACCCCGAGCAAGGTGAGCATGGCCTCGTCCTGCGGGGCCGTTGCCAGACCGATGCGCGCAAGCTGCTCGGCCTCCTGCAGGCGGCCCTGCTGGAGCAACGTGTAGATTTCGGGGACGGCAACGGCGCTCATTGCGTGGCAGGGTCGGGATGACAGAGACGCCACGTTAGGGCCTGCGGCGGAAAAAGAAAAGCCGCGCGGCTGGCGCCGCGCGGCTCAGGTACGGCAAGAACGCTAGATCAGAACTTGACCGTCACGCGGGCCCAGTAGTAGCGGCCGACCGTGTCGTACGTGTTCACGTCGGTGTTGGCGTTGATCACGTTGTTCTGGTACAGGAACGGCGGCTGCTTGTCGAACGCGTTGTCCACGCCCACGTCGATGCGGGTGTTGATCGGCTCGATGTTGTAGCCCACGCTGAAGTTGTTGTAGGTGTAGGAGCCGATCGGCAGCTCCACGCCCGGGATACCGCCGTCCGCCGACGTACCCTGACGCACGTCGGCATTGCCGACCGCCATCGGGCCGACGTAGCGGATACGCCACGAAGCATCCCACGGACCCAGGTTCCAGTTGATGCCGGCCAGCGCACGCCAACGCGCGTAGTTGCCGTAGTCGCGGTTGTAATGGCCGGCCACGTGCACGACCAGATCGCCCGGGGTACCCGGCGCCGTGTCGTTGTCGTACTGGGCGATGTAGGTGCTGTCGAAGGTCAGCGCGAAGTTGCCGAAACGGGTCTCCGGCAGGCGGTACTTGAAGCCGAAGTCCACGCCGCG
>NZ_DF970242.1 GCF_000953855.2 Mizugakiibacter sediminis | reverse complement strand
ATGGCATCGCATGCCTCAGGCTCGGGCGAGGCAGGATGCCGAGCGGGCGGCGCCGCAGGGATGCCTGCTTGCCGGGACCCGACACCGCCGCCACGCCATCCATGGCATCGCATGCCTCAGGCTCGGGCGAGGCAGGATGCCGAGC
>NZ_DF970241.1:11388-26366 GCF_000953855.2 Mizugakiibacter sediminis | reverse complement strand
CAGCTTTTCGTCGGCGACGATCACCACGTGCACCTTGTGGCGCATCTCGATCTCGACCACGCTGGCGCGCTTCTCGTTGAGCAGGAAGTTGGCGACCGGGGTCGGCGCCTGCACCAGCACCTGGCCGGTGCTCTCCTTCATCGCGTGCTCCTCGACCAGGCGCAGCGCGGACAGCGACAGCGACTCGACGCCGCGGATGCGGCCATGGCCGTCGCAGCGCGGGCAGACGATCTGCGTGGATTCGCCCAGCGACGGGCGCAGGCGCTGGCGCGACATCTCCAGCAGGCCGAAGCGGCTGATGCGGCCGACCTGCACGCGCGCGCGGTCGAGCTTCAGCGCCTCCTTCAGCTTCTCCTCGACGTCGCGCTGGTGGCGCGGGCTGTCCATGTCGATGAAATCGATGACGATCAGGCCGCCGGCGTCGCGGATGCGCAACTGGCGGGCGATCTCGACCGCCGCCTCGCAGTTGGTGTTGAACGCCGTTTCCTCGATGTCGCTGCCCTTGGTCGCCTTCGCCGAGTTGATGTCGATGGCGGTCAGCGCCTCGGTCTGGTCGATCACGATCGAACCGCCGGAGGGCAGGCGCACGGTGCGCTCGAACGCGCTCTCGATCTGCGTCTCGATCTGGAAGCGCGAGAACAGCGGGGTGGTGTCCTTGTACAGCTTCAGCTTGCGCAGGTTGTTCGGCATCACCTGCTGCATGAAGTCGCGCGCGTCCTCGTACAGCGACTCCTCGTCGATCAGGATCTCGCCGATGTCGCTGCGCAGATAGTCGCGCAGGGCGCGGATGATCAGCTTCGATTCCTGGTAGATCAGGAACGGCGCGGGGCGGGTCTTGGCCGCCTCGGCGATCGCCTTCCACAGCTGCAGCAGGTAGTCGAGGTCCCACTGCAGCTCCTCGGCGTCGCGGCCGACGCCGGCCGTGCGCACGATCAGGCCCATCTCCTCGGGCAGCTGCAGGTGGTCCATCGCCTCCTTGAGGCTCTGCCGGTCCTCGCCCTCGATGCGCCGCGAGACGCCGCCGGCGCGCGGGTTGTTCGGCATCAGCACCAGATAGCGGCCGGCCAGCGAGATGAAGGTGGTCAGCGCCGCGCCCTTGGTGCCGCGCTCCTCCTTCTCGACCTGGACGATCAGCTCCTGGCCTTCCTTCAGCAGCTCGCGGATGCCGGCCTTGTTGGGGTCGGCGCCGGGCTGGAAGTACTCGCGGGCGACCTCCTTCAGCGGCAGGAAGCCGTGGCGGTCGGCGCCGTAATCGATGAAGCAGGCCTCGAGGGAAGGTTCTACGCGGGTGATGCGGCCCTTGTAGATGTTGGCCTTCTTCTGTTCCTTGGAGGGGATCTCGATGTCGAGATCGTAGAGGGTTTGGCCGTCCACGATGGCCACGCGCAACTCTTCACGCTGAGTTGCGTTGATCAGCATACGTTTCATTGTCGTGTCCTCGGCTCCACCGCGCGGCCGCGCGCCGCGGCGGCGCTTGGGAGGCAGCCGGCCGGGGATCGCGCCGCTGCGGGAGCGGCTATGGCTACGGGGCAGTCCTCTGCCCCGGGTTGTTCGTCGGTCATGCGCGGCCGGGACCCCTGCCGCCGCCGACGGCGGCAGGCAATCGCCGACCCGAACCGCTACGATGCGCCGATGACCGCCCGCCGGTCCCGGTCAGGAACACCGGCGGGGCTCTCGTCGACGTGGCGGGTGGGTGCGTTCCGGGGGCCTCGAGCCCACCGGGGTTCGCGCAACGCCCGCGCAGTGTAACCGTTCCTTCTGGAAAAATTCAATGACGACGGCAACTTCCCGCGCGGACTTCGCGGGCGTGCGCACGCTCACGGTCGGCCCGGAACGGGACGGCCAGCGGCTCGACAACTGTCTGGCGGCGCTGCTGAAAGGCGTGCCGCGCAGCCTGATCTACCGGCTGCTGCGCACCGGCCAGGTGCGGGTCAACGGCAAACGGGCCAAGCCCGATACGCGCCTGGCCGAGGGCGACCGGCTGCGCATCCCTCCGGTGCGCACCGCCGGGCGTGAGCCGGGGGAGGCGCCCGCCGGGCAGCCCGAACGGCTGGCCGCGGCGGTGATCCACGAGGACCGCGACTTCCTGGTGATCGACAAGCCTTCCGGCATCGCCAGCCACGGCGGCAGCGGGGTCAGCCATGGCGCCATCGAACTGCTGCGCGCCGCGCGTCCGCGCGAGCAACTGGAGCTGGTGCACCGGCTCGACCGCGACACCTCCGGCGTGCTGGTGTTCGCGCGCAGCCGCGCCGCGCTGACCGGCCTGCAGGCGCTGATCCGCGAGGGCGCCGCCACCAAGCAGTACCTCTGCCTGCTGGACGGCCGTCTGCCGCGGGCGCGCATGGACGTCAACGCGCCGCTGCGCAAGTCGGTGCTGCAGGGCGGCGAACGCATGGTGCGGGTGGCCGACGACGGCAAGCCGGCGCTGACCTTCTTCCGCGAAGTCGAGCGTTACCCCGGCGCCAGCCTGGTCGAGGCCACGCTGGGTACCGGCCGCACGCACCAGATCCGCGTGCACGCCGCGCACATCGGCCATCCCATCGCCGGCGACGACAAGTACGGCAGCAAGGAGGCCAACCGCCGCTACCGCGCCCTCGGTCTCAGGCGCCTGTTCCTGCACGCGGCGCGCTTCGAGTTCGAGCTGGACGGCAAGGCCTACAGCTTCTCGGCACCGCTGCCGGACGATCTGCGCGGCGTGCTGGACGCGCTGACGGCGGCGCCGGCGCGCTGAGGCTCAGCCGGCGACGATCGCCTCCACGCGCGCGGCGCAGATCATGTCGTTCAGCGACAGTCCGCCGACGTCGTGGGTGGACCAGCGCACCAGGCAATGGCCGTAGCCGACCTCGAGGTCGGGGTGGTGATCCTCGCGGTTGGCCATGTATCCGATGGCGTTGACGAAACCGAGCGTGCGGTGGAAGTCGGGAAAGCGGAAATCCTTGCGGATCGCCTTGCCGTCGGCTTCCAGCTCCCAGCCGGGCAGGGCGGCGAGGTGGTCGCGCAGTTGCGCGGGCGTCAGCGCGTGTTCGGCGCCCTTGCGCGGTTGACAGTGCATCTTGGCGAGATGTTCGAGCGTCATCGCGGCGGTTCCTGGAGGTGCGGACAGCCAGGCAGTATAGCGGCGCCGCGCTGGGCGTCCGCCGAAAACGGGACTAAAATGGTGCTGATTGACGGAGTGGCCGCATGATCCAGATTTCCGACACCGCGCAGGAGCATTTCCGGCGGCTGATCGCGCAACAGGGCACGGACGGCACCGGCATCCGGCTCAGCGTGCGCGCGGCCGGCACACCCGCGGCCGACTGCGAACTCGAATTCTGCGAGCCGCAGGAGCTGACCGGCGACGAATGGACCGTCGAGTGCGAGGGTTTCAACCTGTACGTCGCCGGCGACAGCGCGCGTTGGCTCGAGGGCGCCGAGATCGACTACCAGCCGCATCGCACTGGCGGCCAGCTGAGCATCCGTGCGCCGAAGATCAAGGGCGAGATCCCCGGTGCGGAGGCCGGGCTGATCGAACGCGTGCGCTACGTGCTGGACGCCGAGATCAATCCGCGCGTCGCCGCCCACGGCGGTCGCATCACCCTGCTCGAGGTGGAAGCCGGCGGCGTGGTGGTGCTGCAGTTCGGCGGCGGCTGCCACGGTTGCGGCATGGTCGACGTGACGCTGAAACAGGGCGTCGAGAAGACGCTGCGCGAGCGCATTCCGGAAATCACCGCGGTGCGCGACGCCACCGACCACAGCACCGGCGCGAAGCCGTACTATCGGCGCCGGGCCCACGGCAGCAGCCCGTATTCGGCCTGAGCGCATCCGCGCAAAGCAAAGGGCCCGGTCGCTGCCGGGCCCTTTGCGTTTGGCACGGAACGCGCCGGACGCTCAGTTGCCGGCGACCTCGCCGTGCAGGTCGCGGATCTTGCCGGGCAGGCCGGAGAAGTAGGCGGCGATGTCCTGGATGTCCTGCTCCGACAGCGTGGCGGTGAAGCCGGCCATGATCGGGTTCTTGCGGTTGCCGTTCTTGTATTCGTGCAGGGCCTGCTCGAGGTAGTCGGCGTACTGGCCGGCGAGGCGCGGGTACTGCGGATCGGTGGCGTTGCCGTCGGCGCCGTGGCAGGCGAAGCAGGCGGCGGCCTTCTTCTGGCCGTCGGCCGGATTGCCCTTGGCGAAGGCGGAGGTGGACAGCGCCAGCGCGGCGGCGACGGAAACGAGCGTGAGCACGCGATTCATCGTGGTCTGTTCCTGAGATGCGGGGCGCTTACTGCTTGGCCAGGCTGGAGAGGTAGGCGGCGATATCGGCGATGTCCTGGTCGGACAGGCTCTCGCCCTGGGCGCGCATGGTCGGGTGCGCGCGGTTGCCGCTGCGGTATTCCTTCAGCGCGTTGACCAGGTAGTCCTCGTTCTGGCCGGCGATGCGCGGCACGTGGTAGCTCGGATAGGCGTTCTTGTAGCCAGTGACGCCGTGGCAGCCGGCGCAGGTGTAGACCAGGATGCGACCATGCTCCTTGTCGCCCGCGGCGTGCGCGGTGCCCATCGTCAGCGCCGAGCCGGCGAGCAGGGAGGCAAGCAGTAGCGATCGCGTCATCGTGTGGTTCCCCGAGTGGCGGTTGGCCGGTCCAAAAAATCGAAGTATAGCCTGCGTTGCGCGACGTGCGGCAAGTCGTCCATGACCGGCGTCATGGCCGTGACCTGCGGCCCGTGACGGCGCGCGCCGCGCCGCGCAGAGTGCGCGCCGGCTCCCTTCCCGCGTCCGTTCTGCATCCCTTTCCGGCGCTCCGGCATCCGATGGATACGCTTGCAACCGCATAGTTTTAGTGTTATACATAACTATAACACCACATCAACAACACACCGACCTGCTGCCATGGCCACCACGACCCGCCGTCTCCATCGACCGATCTCCTTGATGCCCCTGGCTTTTTCGATGCTGCTCGCAGCCTGCGGCGGTGGCCAGCCGGCTGCGGACAAGGAAGCGGCGGCCGCCAGCGCTCGCATCCCGGTCGAGGCGGCGGTGGCCAGCCGGGCGCCGATCGCGGCCAGCTACTCCGGCACGGGCACGTTGGAGGCGCAGGGCGAGACCGACGTGGTGTCGAAGACCAGCGGCGTGCTGCTGAAACTGTACGTCGAGGAAGGCATGCGCGTGCAGAAGGGGCAGTTGCTGGCCCAGCTCGACGATGCCGGCGCGCGCGCCAGCGTGGCGCAGAGCCTGGCGCAGATGCGCAAGGCGGAGGCGACCTACGCACGCGCCGAGCGCGCGATCAAGCAGCAGCTGATCCCCCGCGCCGAGTACGACCAGGACAAGTACGACCTGGAGACGCAGCGCGCCGCCTATGAGGGCGCCAAGCTGCAACTGGCGTACACGCGCATCGAGGCGCCGATCTCGGGCGTGATCTCCAGGCGCATGGTCAAGATCGGCAACCTGATCCAGCCGAACCAGGCGCTGTTCCACATCGTGGACATGGAGCCGCTGCAGGTCACGTTGAACGTGCCCGAGCGCGAGCTCGGCACGCTCAAGGCCGGCCAGCCGGTGAAACTGGCGGTGGACGCGCTGCCCGGCGAGGCGTTCCCCGGCAGCGTCGCGCGCATCGCGCCGGTGGTGGACGCTTCCAGCGGCACCTTCCGCGTCACCTGCGAGTTCCGCGACGACACGCACGCGCTCAAGCCCGGCATGTTCGGCCGCGTCGACGTGGTCTACGACCAGCGCCGCGACGCGCTGGTGATCCCGCGCGCGGCGCTGATCGAAGAAGACGGCGAGACCGCGGTGTTCGTCGTCGAGCGCGGCGCGCCGCCGAAACCGGCCGCGCCGGCGAAGGGCAAGCCGGGCGAGGCGGTGGCGGCGGAGACCAAGCCGCCGGCGGCGCCGGTGCTGGTCGCCAAGCGCCGCGCGGTCAAGATCGGCTACGCCGACGGCAGCCGCGTCGAGATCCGCGAGGGCCTCGCGCCCGGCGACCGCGTGATCACGATCGGCCGCAACGCGGTGCGCGACGGCACCGAAGTGCAGGTCCTGGAGAACGCGCAGTGAGCCTTCCCGAACTTGCCGCGCGCCGACGCGTGACCGTCGGCATGCTGACGCTGACCCTGGTGTTGTTCGGCCTGATCGGCCTGGCCGGGCTGAAGGTCAACCTGCTGCCCGACCTGTCGTATCCGACCCTCACCGTGCGCACCGAATACGAGGGCGCGGCGCCGCTGGAGATCGAGAACCTGATCACGCAGCCCGTCGAGGAGGCGGTCGGCGTGGTCAAGAACGTTCGCAAGGTGCATTCGGTGTCGCGCACGGGCCAGTCCGACGTGATCCTCGAATTCGCCTGGGGCACGGACATGGACATGGCCAGCCTCGAAGCGCGCGACAAGCTGGACACGCTGCAGCTGCCGCTGGACGCGAAGAAGCCGCTGCTGCTGCGCTTCAATCCGTCCACCGACCCGATCGTGCGTCTCGGCCTGGTTGCCGAGGGCGGCAAGGCCCTCGACGAAGCGCGGCTGAAACAGCTGCGCCGCTACGCCGACGACGAGCTGAAGAAGCGGCTGGAGCCGCTGCCCGGCGTCGCCGCGGTCAAGGTCGGCGGCGGCCTCGAGGACGAGATCCAGGTCGCGATCGACCAGCAGCGCCTGGCGCAGCTCGGCATCGACGTCGGCGACGTCGTCACCCGCCTGAAGAACGAGAACGTCAACATCTCCGGCGGCCGCATCGACGAGGGCCGCCAACGCTACCTGGTGCGCACCGTCAACCAGTTCCAGAACCTGGAGCAGATGCGCGACCTGCTGATCAAGATCGACCGCGGCGTGCCGGTGCGCCTGCGCGACATCGCCACTGTCACGCAGGGCTACAAGGAGCGCGAGGGCGTGGTGCGCGTCGACGGCCGCGAGGCGATCGAGCTGGCCATCTACAAGGAGGGCGACGCCAACACGGTCAGCGTGGCCGGCAATATCAAGGCAGAAATCGAGCGCCTGCAGAAAGCGCTGCCCGCCGGCAGCAAGCTGGTCGTGATCGAGGACCAGTCGGTGTTCATCCAGCACGCGCTGGCCGAGGTGCGCAACGACGCCATCCTCGGCGGCGTGCTGGCGATCCTGGTGATCTTCTTCTTCCTCGGCCACGCCTGGAGCACGTTCATCATCTCGCTGTCGCTGCCCGTCTCGCTGATCGCCACGTTCTTCTTCATGGACCAGCTGGGGCTGAGCCTCAACGTGATGTCGCTGGGCGGCCTGGCGCTCGCCACCGGCATGGTGGTGGACGACTCGATCGTGGTGCTGGAGAACATCGCGCGGCTGCGCGAGCAGGGCGCGTCGATCCTGGAGGCGTCGGTGAAGGGCGCCGCCGAAGTGGGCATGGCGGTGACCGCCTCGACGCTGACCACGGTCGCCGTGTTCTTCCCGCTGGTGTTCGTGCAGGGCGTCGGCGGCCAGTTGTTCCGCGACCAGGCGCTGACCATCACCTTCGCCATGCTGGTCTCGCTGGTGGTGGCGATGAGCCTGATCCCGATGCTGGCCTCGCTGAAGGGCCGTGCGCCGCTGGCCTATCGCGAGGAACTCGAGCCCGCCAGGCCGCAGGGGCGTTTCGGCGCGCTGCCGCGCGGCCTGGTGTGGCTGTTCGTCAAGCTGTTCGGCGGCGTCGCGCGCGTCGTCGGGCCGACGCTGCGCTTCGTCGGGCGCGGCGTGGTGCGTCCGTACGAGAAGGCGGCGGCGTTCTATCACCGCTCGCTGCCGAAGGCGCTGGCGCATCCGTGGCGCGTGCTCGGCTTCGCCGCGGCCGCGTTCGTGCTGGCGATGGCGCTGGTGCCCACGCTGGGCCTCGACCTGATCCCGCAGTTGGCGCAGGGCCGGTTCGACATGACCGTGACGCTGCCGCCCGGCACGCCGCTCAAGGAAACCGACGCGCTGGTGCGCGAGATCGCCGCGCGGCACGCCCGGGATCCGGGCGTCGCCTCGATCTATGGCGTCGCCGGCACCGGCACGCGTCTCGACGCCAATCCCACCGAATCGGGCGAGAACATCGCGCGCCTTTCGATCGCGCTCGCCGACGGCGGCGGCAAGGATGCCGAGGCGGCCGAGATCGCGCGCCTGCGCACGGCCGTCGCCGGCCATCCGGGCGCCGACGTCCAGTTCTCGCGGCCGCAGTTGTTCAGCTTCTCCGCGCCGCTGGAGGTGGAGATCCGCGGCTACGACCTCGACGCGCTGGGCAAGGCCGCGCAGAAGCTGGAAGCGCTGATGAAGGCGTCGCCGCGCTTCGCCGACGTCAAGTCGACGGTGCAGGGCGGCTACCCGGAGATCCGCGTGCGCTTCGACCAGGACCGCGCCGCCGCGCTCGGCCTGACCACGCGCGACATCGCCGACCGCTTGGTGCGCAAGGTGAAGGGCGAGGTGGCGACGCAATACAACTTCCGCGACCGCAAGGTCGACGTGCTGGTGCGCGCACGCCAGGCCGACCGCGCCAGCGTCGACGACATCCGCAACCTGATCGTCGGCTACATCCCGGCCGGCGCCAATGCCGGCGTCGCCGCCGCCTCGGCCGACGGCACGGCCGCGGCGGCCGCCACCGGCCTGCGCGACACCGCCGGCAGCGCCGCCGACACGCCGGTGCGCCTGTCCGCGGTCGCCGACGTGGTCGCCACCGAAGGCCCCAGCGAGATCCATCGCGTCAGCCAGGAGCGCGTCGCCATCGTCTCCGCCGGGCTGCGCCACGGCGACCTCGGCAGCGCCGTCGACGAGGTGCGCGCGCTGGTCGCGCAGCATCCGCTCGCGGCGGGCGTGTCCGTGCGCGTCGGCGGCCAGGGCGACGAGCTGAACGAATCGATGCGCTCGCTGCTGTTCGCGCTCGGCCTGGCGATCTTCCTGGTCTATCTGGTGATGGCCTCGCAGTTCGAGTCGCTGCTGCATCCGTTCGTGATCATGTTCTCGATCCCGCTGGCCGCGGTCGGCGCGGTGCTGGCGCTGAAGCTCACCGGCGCGGCGATCTCGGTGGTGGTGTTCATCGGCCTGATCATGCTGGTCGGCATCGTGGTGAAGAACGCGATCGTGCTGATCGACCGCGTCAACCAGCTGCGCGAGGAAGGCCACGCCAAGCGCGAGGCGATCGCGCTGGCCGCCGAGTCGCGCCTGCGGCCGATCGTGATGACCACGCTGTGCACGCTGATCGGCTTCCTGCCGCTGGCGATCGGCGTCGGCGAGGGCGCCGAGGTGCGCGCGCCGATGGCGGTCACGGTGATCGGCGGCCTCGCCGTGTCGACGCTGCTGACGCTGGTGGTGATCCCGGTGGTCTACGACCTGCTGGACCGCCGCGCCGACGCCTGGTACGTGGCGCGTGCCGAGCGCAAGCGCGCGAAGATGGCGCAGCATGCCGCCGCGGCGGAAGGGGAGCAGCCGGCATGACGCTCGCCGAGCTCAGCCTGAAGCGGCCGGTCACGGCGGTGATGTTCTTCGTGTCGATGACGGTGATCGGCCTGATCGCCGCGTTCCGCCTGCCGCTGGAGCAGTTCCCCAGCCTGGACGTGCCGTTCATCGCGGTCAGCCTGCCGTATCCCGGCTCGACCCCGGCCGAGGTCGAGCGCACGATCGCGCGGCCGGTCGAGGAGGCGCTGGCGACGCTGCCGGGCATCAAGCGCATGCGCTCGACCTCCACCGCCGACGGCGTGCAGGTGTTCCTCGAGTTCAAGTGGGGCGAGAACACCGCGTTCAAGGCGGTGCAGGCTCGCGAGAAGATCGACGCGATCCGCAAGGACCTGCCGAGCGACCTGCAGCGCTACGACGTGCTGAAGTTCTCCACCAGCGACCAGCCGCTGCTGCAGCTCAGGATCGCCAGCGAGGGCGGCGACCTGTCCAACGCCTACGAACTGCTCGACCGCGAATTCAAGCGGCCGCTGGAGCGCATCCCCGGCGTGGCGCGCGTCGACATCCAGGGCGTGGGCCGGCCGGAAGTGCAGATCGAACTGTCCGCCGACCGCGTCGCAGCGCACAACATCGACCTCGCCGACCTCTATCGGCGCCTGCAGAAGGCCAACTTCGCGCTGAGCGCGGGGCAGATCGACGGCGCCGGCATGCGCTTCCGCGTGCAGCCGGAGGGGCAGTGGAACAGCCTCGACGACATCCGCGCGTTTCCCGTCGACGCCCGCGGCCTGCGCCTCGGCGACATCGCCACGGTCGGCCTGAAGCCGGCGCGGCTCGAGTACGCGCGCCGCCTGGACGGCCGCCCGGCGATCGGCGTGGACATCTACCGCGAGCGCAACGCCAACCTGGTCGCGGTCGGCGGCGCGGTGATGGCCGCCGTCGACCGCATCCGCAACGAACCCGAGCTGCACGGCGTGCGCGTCTATGCGCTGGACAACCAGGCGGAGAGCGTCACCGGTTCGCTGCACGAGCTCGGCCGCGCCGGTCTGGAGGGCACGCTGCTGGCGGTGCTGGTGCTGTTCTTCTTCCTGCGCGACTGGCCGTCGACGCTGATGGTGTCGCTGGCGATCCCGATCTGCATGGTGATCACGCTCGGCTGCATGTACTTCTTCGGCATCACCCTGAACGTGTTGTCGATGATGGGCCTGCTGCTGGCGGTCGGCATGCTGGTGGACAACGCGGTGGTGGTGGTGGAGAGCATCTACCAGTACCGCGAGAAGCACCCCGACAAGCCGTGGTACTGCGCCGTGCAGGGCACGCAGGTGGTCGGCATCGCCATCGCCGCCGGCACCTTCACCAGCGTGGTGGTGTTCCTGCCGAACCTGTTCGGCGAAAAGAACGACATCGCGATCTTCCTCACCCAGGTGGCGATCGCCATGTCGATCGCGCACCTGGCGTCGTGGCTGGTCGCGGTCAGCCTGGTGCCGATGCTGTCCTCCAAACTGCGGCCGCCGAAGTTCATCGGCCGGCGTACCGTGATCACGCGCCTGCGCGCGCGCTACGAGCGCATCGTCGCCTGGACCTTGCAGCACCGCCGCTGGACGATGGCCGCGGTGTTCGCGCTGTTCGTGCTCAGCTTCGTGCCGATCGCGCTGACCAAGAAGGACATGTTCGACGGCGGCGAGCCGAACCGCCTGCGCCTGTTCTACCAGCTCAACGCCAACTACCGTCTGCAGGACCTCAGGCCGGCGGTGCTGAAGGTCGAGAACTTCCTCGACCGCAACCGCGAGAAGTTCGGCATCAAGGCCATCTACAGCTATTACAGCGAGCGCAACGACGACGTCACCATCACCGACATCCTGCTGAAGGAGGGCGCCACGGCCAAGCGCAGCGCCAAGGACATCCAGGAGGAGATCCGCAAGGGCCTGCCGACGCTGGCGATCGGCAAGGTCGGTTTCGATTTCCCGCGCGGCAACGGCGGCAACAACGGCGTCGACATCGCGCTGACCGGCGACTCGATGGACCGGCTGCGCGAGCTCGGCGACAGCGTGATCCCGGTGCTGTCGCGCCTGCCCAGCCTGCGCGACGTGCGCGCCAGCGTCGGCAACGGCGACCGCGAACTGGCGGCGCAGGTCGACCGTGAGCGCGCGAAGAGCTACGGCTTCGACGCCAGCACCGTCGCCAACTACATCGCCATCGCCCTGCGCGGCATGCCGCTCAAGGAGTTCCACAGCGGCGACCGCGAGATCCCGGTATGGCTGCGCTTCCAGGGCGCCGACGCGCAGAACCTGCAAGGGCTGAGCAGCTACACGCTGCGCGCCGCCGACGGCACGCGGGTACCGCTGATGTCCATGCTGCGCGCCGACACCCACGAGACGCCGTCGGCGATCGAGCGCGTCGACCGCCGCACCTCGCTGAAGATCAGCGCCAACCTCGCGCCGGGCAAGACCATGCCGGAGGCGCGCAAGGAGATCAGCACGGCGATGGACGCGCTGGCCCTGCCGGCGGGCTACAAGTGGAGCTTCGGCGAAGGTTTCGACCGCGACCAGGATGCGGGCCAGCAGATGCTGCTCAACACCCTGCTGGCGCTGGTGCTGGTCTACGTGGTGATGTGCGCCATGTTCGAATCGCTGGTGTTCCCGGCGGCGATCCTGACCACGTTCATCTTCTCCGTGTTCGGCGTGTTCTGGCTGTTCTGGCTGACCGGCACCACGTTCTCGATCATGGCCTTCATCGGCATCCTGATCCTGATGGGCGTGGTGGTGAACAACGGCATCGTGATGATCGTGCACATCAACCAGCTGCGCCACGAGGGCCATGCGCGCGGCGAGGCGCTGGTGCTGGGCGCGGGCGAGCGCCTGCGGCCGGTGCTGATGACGATGGCGACGGCGATCCTCGGCATGCTGCCGCTGTCGCTGGCAGGCACGGTGGCGTGGAACGACGGTCCGCCGTACTACCCGATGGCGCGCGCCATCGCCGGCGGCCTGACCTTCTCGACCATCGTCACGCTGCTGGCGCTGCCGTGCATCTATTCGCTGCTGGACGACGCCCGCATGTGGGTGCGGCGCGTGCTGCGCGACGCGCGCGATGGCCGCGTGCGCCGCCGCGCGCCGGCGCTGGCGGCGGGCGGCTAGAACAGCGCCTTGAGGATGCGGAAGCCGGCGATGTATTCGCCGGCGATCGTGCCGAGGTTCACCAGCACGAACACCAGCAGGGTCTGGGCGACACGGTTGCGCCACCAGCCGCGCCAGTCGACCAGGTCCTCGCGCAGGCGCTCGAAGTCGGCGACGCGCGGCTTGCGCGCCCATGCCTCGGCCAGCGCCGCGCACACGCCCGAGGACAGCCCCGGCGGACGGATCGGCTTGAGCGGGCCGGCGACGAAGGCGGTCAGCACGCTGAGCGGATGCGCGCGCGCGGCGATCGCCGCCAGCGCGGACAGGCCGCCGGTGAACAGCACCCAGTCGCGCAACGCCGCGGTGCCGAGCGAGGCATCGCGGCGGAACATCACCGCGATCGCGGCGAAGATTGCCGCGACCAGCCCCAGCGCAACCCACTTCGGCCAGCGCGCGGCGGGCGGCACCGCGTTCAGCGCGGCGAGGTCGGCCGCGTCGCCTTGCTCGAGGTGGCGGCGCAAGCCGGCGAGGTGGCCCGCGCCGATCACCACCAGCACGCGGCGCGCCGACGGCGCCTGCGCGGCCTCCTCGCGCAGGCGCGCCGCCATGAACGCGTCGCGCTCGCCGATCAGCGACGCGTACAGCGGCTGCGAGCCTTCGGCGAATTCGCGGAACGCGCTCTCCAGCAGGTCGCCCTGCTTCAGCTTCTCGATGTCGTCCTCGGCGACGCCGTCGCGTTCGAACAGGCCGCCGACCAGTCCGGCGAGGATGCCGAGCTTGTCCTTGAAGCCGACCGAGCGCCAGGCGCGCTTGAGCGTCACGCCGACGTCGCGGTCGACCAGCCAAGTGCGCAGGCCGCGCCCGTCCGCGCCCTGCATCGCCGCCTTCATCTCCGCGCCGGGTTCGATGCCGAACTGCTCGGCAAGTCGGCGCTGGAACGCGGACAGCGCCAGGCTGGCGGCGACCATGCCGGCCTTGCCCTGACGGATCACCTGGAACAGGTCCATCTGCGCGAACGCGGCCGGATCGCGCATGGCGCGCGCGCGGTTCTCGCACAGCTCCACCGCGACGGCGTCGAAGGCCTCGCGCTCGAGCAGCGCCTCGACGGCGGCGACGCTGGCGCGCGACACGTGCGCGGTGCCGAGCAGCACGAAATCGACGCCGTCGCGGCTGACGCGCTCGATCGGCTGGTCGGCGAGCGGATCGGCGACGGAAGGCGGGGACGGTGCGGAGGAATCCATCGGGTTCGGAACGGACGTCGGGGGACGAGGCTTGGAGCCGCCGCGCCCGGTGCAAGTTCAATCGCGGTAGCGCTTCAGCAGGTCGCCGTAGGCGTCGATGCGGCGGTCGCGCAGGAACGGCCAGATGCGGCGCACGCGCTCGCTGCGCGCCAGGTCGATCTCGGCGAACAGCAGCTCGCGGCGCTCGCTGCCGGCGCGCGCGAGGAATTCGCCCTGTGGCCCGACGACGAAGCTCGAGCCCCAGAACTGCAGGCCGCGGCCGCCGTCCGGCGCCGGCTCGAAGCCGGTGCGGTTGCACGCCAGCAGCGGCAGGCCGTTGGCGACGGCGTGGCCGCGCTGCACGGTGATCCAGGCGTCGCGCTGGCGCTCCTTCTCGTCCGCGGCGTCGGCGGGATCCCAGCCGATCGCGGTGGGATACAGCAGCAGCTCCGCGCCGGCCAGCGCCATCAGGCGCGCGGCCTCGGGGTACCACTGGTCCCAGCACACCAGCACGCCGAGGCGGCCGATCGAGGTGTCGATCGGCCGGAAGCCGAGGTCGCCCGGCGTGAAGTAGAACTTCTCGTAGAACGCCGGGTCGTCGGGGATGTGCATCTTGCGGTAGGTGCCGGCGATGGCGCGGCTGCGATCGAACACCACCGCGGTGTTGTGGTAGAGGCCGGCGGCGCGGCGCTCGAACAGCGAAGCCACCACCACCAGCTCGAGCGACTCGGCCAGCGCGCCGATGCGTTCGGTGCTGGGGCCGGGGATCGCCTCCGCGCGGTCGAATTCGTCGACGCTCTCGTGCTGGCAGAAGTACGGGCCGTTGTGCAGTTCCTGCAGCAGCACCAGCTCCGCGCCGCCGGCGGCGGCTTGGCGCAGGCCGGCTTCGACGGCGTCGAGATTGGCGTCGCGGCTGCCGCGGTCGGTTTCCTGCAGCAGCGCGACCTTGAGGATGCGGGCCATGGGGCGGTCCGGGGACGGGGCGGCGGAAACGGCCAAGTTTAGCCGATCGGTCGCCGTTTCAAGGCGACGAGCGCCCGTAGGTGTACGTGACCTCGGCCTTGGCCAGCGTGTGCGCGTCCAGCGCCTTGCTCGCCGCCGCGGGCGCGGCGTCGGCCGCGACCGGCAGTCTGGCGACGTCGAGCGCGTAGACGGTGAAGACGTAGCGGTGCGGCCGGTCGCCCGGCGGCGGGCAGGGGCCGCCCCAGCCCGCGTCGCCGAAGTCGTTGCGCAGGGCGCGCGCCGGTGGCGGCAGCGCGCCGCCTTCGGGCAGGCCGCCGGACGACGCCGGCAGGTCGAGCACGAACCAGTGCCACCAGCCGCGGCCGGTCGGCGCGTCGGG
>NZ_DF970241.1:0-11318 GCF_000953855.2 Mizugakiibacter sediminis | reverse complement strand
GCGTGCCGGTGGGCGCGCCCCGCCACTGCAGGCGCGGCGCGATGTTGTCGCCGCGGCAGCCGTAGCCGTCGTAGACGTGGCGCTCGGCGATGCGGCCGCGTGCGTCGGCGGCATCGACCCGCAGCTCGAAAGCGCCGGCGTGTGCGGTGCCGGCGAAGGCGACGGCCAGCAGCGCGGCGAAGGTGCGGGCCATGGCGGACTCCGCGCGGGATCGGGCCTCGATGATATACCCGCGCGGCCACGCGGGCCGCGACGCTTCAGGCCAGCACGCCGGCGGGCAGTTGCATGGTCACGCAGTGCAGGCTGCCGTTCTGCCAGATCAGCGGCCGGCACGGCACCGGCACGACCTCGCGGCCGGGGTGCGCGGCGGCGATCACCTGCGCCGCGGCGGCGTCGGCGGGATCGCCGTAGGCCGGCATCAGCACCGCGCCGTTGACGATCAGGTAATTGGCGTACGAGGCGGCGAGGCGGCGCTGTTCGTCGACGATCGGCCGCGGCCAGGGCAGGGCGTGCAGCGTGTACGGCCGTCCATCGGCGGTGCGCAGCGCGGCCAGTTCCTCGCGCATCGCGGCGAGTTCGCCGTAGTGCGGGTCGGCCGCATCGTCGCAGGCCTGGAACACGATGGCGTCGTCCGGCGCGAAGCGCGCGAGGGTGTCGATGTGCGCGTCGGTGTCGTCGCCCTCGAGGTAGCCGCGCTCCAGCCACAGCACGCGTTGCGCGCCCAGCGACTTGCGCAGCGTCTGCGCCATCGCCTCGCGCGGCTGCTCGGGATGGCGCTGGTGCAGGCAGCGCCAGGTGGTGAGGATGGTGCCGCGGCCGTCGCTCTCGATGGCGCCGCCCTCCAGCGCCCAGTCGATGCGGCGGTGCTCGGCATGGGCGAACAGCTGCTGCGCGGCCAGCCCCTCGACCAGCAGGTCGTCGCGGCTGGCCTCGAACTTGCCGCCCCAGCCGGTGAAGCGGAAGTCGCACAGGCGGAAGCGCCGGCCGTCGGTCAGGGTGATCGGGCCGGAGTCGCGCAGCCAGGTGTCGTCGTAGGCGATGTCGACGAAGCGCACGCGCGCGGCGTCCACGCCGGCGTTGTCCAGCAGCGCCGCGGCGCGCGCGCGCACGGCGGCGCCGGCGACGCAGACGATCGCCGGCTGGAAGCGGGTGATCGCCAGCACCAGCGCGGCGTAGGTCGACTCGACCTGGAACAGGCGCGGACCCCAGTCGGTGCCGGCGTGCGGCCAGGCAATGAGGACGCCTGCCTGCGGCTCCCATTCCGCAGGCAGGCGGAAGCCATCGGCGGTCATGCGGTTACGGCGAGGAGCTGGCCGGCGCGGGGGCGGCGGGGGTGTTCACCACGCTGTGGATCACGCGGCTGCGCTCGAAGTACACGGTGTAGCCGGGATACTCCCAGCGGTTGATCGTCGGGTGCTTCGGTGCATCGCCGCCGGCCGGCGGCAGCTTCTTCAGCGGCGCGCCGTAGCGTTTCTCCACCTCGGCCATGGTCATGCCGCGCCTGGGCAGGTCCTTGCCCTGTTCCTGCTGCACCTTCTGCTTGATGCTGAAAGTCTCCGCCTGCGCGTTCGGCGCCATGGCGAGCGCGATCATGCCTCCCAGCAGCATGGCCTGCAGCGTGGTCGGTACGGTCCTGGACATGGCGTCTCTCCCCGAGGCGACGAATGGGCCGTGTTGTAGCAGAAGCGGAACGCCTTAGCCACGGGCTTCCGCGCGATTTCGTGCGGCGTTCAACGCTTTGCGCGCATCGCCGCCGCGGAAACGCGAAGGCCGCCCGCAGGCGGCCTCCGGAATGCACGAGCGGTGCCGGCTGCTCAGCGCTGGCGCGCCTTGAAGCGCGGGTTGCTCTTGCAGATCACGAACACCTTGCCGCGACGGCGCACGACCTTGCAGTCGCGGTGCCGCTGTTTGGCGGACTTGAGCGAGGAAAGCACCTTCACGGCCAGCTCCTTGATGCGAAACGGATAAAACAGACGCGCGAGTGTAGCGGGCGATCGCGTTCAAGGCAAGGACGCGGCCTGTGGCAGCAGCCCCTCGAGGAAACGCTGCAGCACCGGCGCCGCATCGCCCTTGCGCCAGGCGACCGCGATCGGCATGGTCGCCTCGGCGTCGGCCAGCGGCACGAAGGCGACGCCGGGCAGGCGCACCGCCTGCAGCGAGGCCGGCACCACCGCCAGGCCGATGCCGGCGGCGACCAGGCTCAGCAGGCTGGACAGCTGCAGCGCCTCCTGGCGGATGCGCAACTGCGAGCCGGTCTTGCCGGCCAGCCGCGCCAGGGTGTCGTGCACGGTGCTGCTGTAGCGCCGCGGCTGGGCGACGAAAGCCTCGTCGGCGACGTCGCGGAAGCGCACGCGGTTGCGGTTCGCCAGGCGGTGCTTGGCCGGCACCGCCAGCAGCAGCGGCTCCTGGTCCAGCACCTCGAAACGCACGCGCCGGCGGGTCGGCGCGTCCCGCGGCGGCGCGCGCACGAAGCCGACGTCGATGGTCTCCTCCAGCAGGGCGGCGAACTGCTGGACGGTGAACATCTCGTGCAGCTCCAACTGCACCTCCGGATAGGCGCGGGTGAAGCGCAACACCGATTCGGGCAGGGTGGGGTGAAAGGCCACCGAGCCGGGATAGGCGAGGCGCAGGCGGCCGATCTGGCCGGCGGCTGCGCGCTCGGCGGTGCGTCGCGCGGTCTCGGCCTGCTGCAGCGTCTTGCGCGCCTCCACCAGGAAGGCGCGGCCGGCCTCGCTGAGCGCCACGCGGCGGCGGTTGCGGTCGAACAGTCGTACGCCGAGCAGTTTTTCCAGCGCGCGGATCTGCTGCGACAACGGTGGCTGCGAGATGTGCAGCTGCTGCGCCGCCCGCGTGAAGCTGAGGGTGTCGGCGACGGCGACGAAATAGCGCAGCTGGCGCAGGTCCAACATAGACGTGTCTGCTATAACTGACACATCAATTATATATTGGACTGCGAAAGGCGCCGGGCGTAACGTGCGCCTGCCGTTCCCCAACGGCGGTTCCGTCCCGAGCCCCCCCCGACGGGCGGATCCGGGTCTGCAGGCGGCGCGCACGCCCACTTTCCGGCGTTGCCCCCTCCCCCCAACACGACGCCCGCGCGCCGCCTGCAGGCCGCTACTCTCCCTCCGCACCCCGCCCGCCGTGCGCTCAGTGCCGCATCAGCGTCGGCAGGGGGGCGTGCTCCAGCACCTGGCGCGTGGCGCCGCCGAACACGTATTCGCTGAAGCGGGTGCGGCCGTAGGCGCCCATCACCAGCAGATCGGCGCCGGCGGACCCGGCGGCGTCGAGCAGGGCGCGGCCGGCTTCCGTGTCCTCGGTCTCGATCGGACGCTCCACCGCGCCGATGCCGTGGGATTGCAGATACCGGCCCAGTTCGAACCCCGGATGCCAGGCCAGCGAGGACAGCGATTCCTTGCGGCGTCCGCTCAGCACCGTCACCTGCCCGGCCAGACGCAGCAGCGGCAGCGCGGCATGCGCGGCGCGGATCGATTCGGTCGAGCCGTTCCAGGCCAGCGCGATGCGCTCGAAGCGCAGCGGCGGCGCCCAGCCCGGCGGCACCACGATGCAGGGCACGCCCGCCCCCAGCACCGCGTGGCCCACCACGCCGGCCGAACCCGCCGGGCGGTCGGGATCGCGCTCCAGCACCAGCAGGTCGTGCCAGTTCGCCGCATGGGGCAGCACCTCGGCGACGCGGCCCTCGGCCACGATCCACTCGCTGCCGCGCACCGCGTGGCCCGCGGCCCATGCCTGGAACGGCGCGGCCTTGGCGCGCGCGCTCTCGACCTCCTCGCGCGCCAGCGCCAGCAGTTCGGCGACCAGCATCGCCGAATCGTAGGCGGCGATCGCCGCCGCCGGCTCGTTGACGTAGAGGCCGGTCAGGCGGCCTTCCAGCATCGCGGCCAGCTCGGCCGCGTAGCGCAGGCCGTTCGGCCAGGTGTCGTGACGGAGCGTGAGGGCGAGGATGTCGCGCATGGATGCGTCTCCGCAGGGTCGGCTCAGCGATAGACCAGCACGGGCACCTTGCTGTGGGTCAGCACCTTCAGGGTTTCGCTGCCCAACAGCACGGCCTTGGCGCCGCGACGGCCGTGCGAGGCCATCACGATCAGGTCGCAGCCGCGCTTCTGCGCCTCCTCGACGATCGCCTCGTAGGGGTCGTCGCAGACCGCGTGGCTGCTGTCGCACGGCACGCCTTCGGCCTTGGCGATGTCGCGCACGGCGGCCAGGTAGCGCTCGGCGCGCGCCACCGCCTGCGCGTTGTATTCCTCGCGCGTCGCCTCGAGCAGCTCGGTGACGTAGGTGAAGGTGTGGAAGGCCGGGATCGCGTGGAACGCGTGGACGCGCGCGCCGAGCAGCTTGGCGAGCTTCGTGCCCTGCCGCACCGCGCCCATCGACAGCTCCGAACCGTCGGTCGGCAGCAGGATGTACTTGAACATGGTCGTATCCCCTGGCGAGGCCGCAGGACGCGGCATGGCTGGAATCCGCGGCCAGCGTGCCCGCTTCGCCGCCCGGCGAGGTTGATCGGCATCAAGCCCGGCGCCGCCGCGCGGCCCGTCGCCGCGGCCGGCGCCGCACTGTTGATGCAGGTCAATGGCCGCTGCGCGCGCGCGGTTAGGGTGGATCGTGAGCCGCGGCGATGCGGCACCACGATTCAGGAGGCGACCGTCATGCGCGTGGGCGAGCTGTGCAACCGCGAGGTGGTGTTCGTACGCAGCGACGAGACCGCGCGCGCGGCCGCCGAGGTGATGCGCGAGTTCCACGTCGGCGACGTCGTGGTGGTGGTCGAGCGCAACGGCCGCAACATGCCGGCCGGCGTGGTCACCGACCGCGACCTCGCCATCGAGGTCGTGGCCAAGGGCGTCGATCCGGACGCCATCACCGCCGGCGACATGATCACCCAGCGCGTGGTCTGCGCCGAGCTGGAGGAAAGCTACGCCGACGTGCTCGACCGCATGCGCCGCGCCGGCGTGCGGCGCATGCCGGTGGTCGACGTGCACGGCGCGCTGGTCGGCATCCTGGCGTTGGACGACGTGCTGCGCTTCGTCAGCCAGCAGCTCGCCGAGATCGCGCAACTGATCACCGTGCAGCCGCAGCGCGAAGCGATGGTGCGGGCATGAGCCGGTACGCAGCAGATATGCTCGAGCTGGATCCGCCGCCCGCGCGCGGCGCGCAGGCCGGCGCGCGCGACGGCGCGGCGCAGGCACGCTCGGCCTCGGCGCGCCGTTGGGCGATCTGGCAGGAACAGGAGGCGGCGGGCCAGCAGGCCTGCTTCGCCACGCCGCTGCGCCTGGTGTGCAGGAAGATGGACTGTCCGTGGCGCGGCGAATGCATGAAGCTGCGCGCCGACTGGATGCGCTGATCCTCGCGGCGTTCAGCCGGACGGCGCGCGGCGATACGCCTCGGTGCGCGCGACCAGCGCCGCCGCGTAGACCTCGACATAACGCCTTGCGCTCTCGCGCCAGCTGAAGCGGCGCTGCATCGCCTGGCGCACCAGCTGCGCCCACGCGCCGGCATCGGCATGCAGCGCGAGGGCGCGGTCGACGGCCTCGACCAGGCCCGCCGCGTCCGCCGAGCGCATGGCGAAGCCGCTGGCGCTGCCGTCGGCGAGGCGCTGCGGCGTGGCGTCCGCGACCGTATCGGCGAGGCCGCCCAGCGGATTGACGATCGGCGGCGCGCCGTAGCGCATCGCGCTCAGCTGGCTGAGCCCGCAGGGTTCGAAGCGCGAAGGCATCAGGAACGCGTCGATGCCGGCGTAGACGCGATGCGCCAGGCCTTCGTCGAAGCCGATGCGCAGCAGCAGGCGCTCGGGGTGGGCGAGGGCGGCCGCGCGCAGCCGCGCTTCCGTAGCCGCCTCGCCGCTGCCGAGCACGATCAGGCACAGCGGCCGCTGCAACAGCGCCGGCAGCGCGTCCAGCACCAGGTCGATGCCCTTCTGCGGCACCAGGCGGCCGACGAAACCGAGCAACATGCGCGTTTCGGCTTGGGCGTCGCGCACGCCGAGTTCCTGCAGCAGCGCGATGCGCGCCTGTCGGCGGGCATGCAGGTTGCGCGCCGAGAAGCGCGCGCGCAGCAGCGGATCGGTGCGCGGATTCCACAGCGCGTCGTCGAGGCCGTTGAGGATGCCGACCAGGCGTCCGCGGCGCGCGCGCAGCGCGCCGTCGAGGCCTTCGCCGAATGCCGGCGTGAGGATTTCCCCGGCATAGCGCGGGCTGACCGCGGTCAGGCGGTCGGCGAACTGCAGGCCGCCCTTGATGAAGGCGCACTGGCCCCAGAACTCCAGCGCATCCGGATGCATCAGCCAGGCCGGCAGGCCGAGCTCGCCCACGGTCCGCGCCGGGAACAGCCCGCGTTGCGCCAGGTTGTGGATCGTGAACACGCTGGCCGCGGGCACGCGCGCGAGCTGCAGCAGCGGCGGCACCAGACCGGTCTGCCATTCGTGGCAGTGCACGACATCGGCGCGCCAGCGCAGGCCGCAGGCGTCGTCGGCGACCGCGACGGCGGCGCGGCACAGATCGGCGAAGCAGGCGGCGTCGTCGGCGTACGGCGCGCCGTTTGCCTCGGCGTAGATGCCGCTGCGCCGGCGCAACGCCGGGGTGTCGAGCATCCATACCTTGAAGCGCGGCGCGGCGGCCGCTTCGCGCAGCACGCAGATGCCGGGCAGACGGGCGATGCGCCGGCCCTGCGGCATGCCGCGGATGCGCGGCAGCAGCACGCGCAGGTCGTGACCGAGCTTCACCAGCGCGTCCGGCAGCGCCTCGATCACGTCGGCCAGGCCGCCGACCTTCAGCAGCGGCCGGTACTCGGCGGCGACGAACAGGATGCGCAGCGCCATCGCGCTCAGGCTCCGCCCTGCGGCGCCAGCAGCAGCGCGCCCAGCGGCGGCAGGGTCAGCGCCGCCGACCACGCGCGACCCATCCACGGCAGCGCTTCCGCCTCGATGGCGCCGCCGTTGCCGACGTCGCCGCCGCCGTAGTGGCGCGAGTCGCTGTTCAGCAGTTCGCGGTAACGGCCGCCCTGCGGCAGGCCGATGCGGTAGCCGTGGCGCGGCACCGGCGTGAAGTTCAGCGCGACGACGACCGTCTCGCCGCCGCCGCGGCGCAGGTAGACCAGCACCGACTGCAGCGCGTCGTGGCAGTCGATCCAGTCGAAACCTTCGGCGTCGAAATCGCGGGCGTGCAGCGCCGCATGGTCGCGGTAGCGGCGGCCGAGATCGTCGACCAGGCGGCGGATGCCGGCGTGCTCCGGCCGTTCCGCTTCGGCCCAGTCGAGCGCGCGCGCGAAGTCCCACTCGGCGGAGGCGCCGAACTCCTGGCCCATGAACAGCAGCTTCTTGCCGGGCCAGGTGAACAGGAAGGCAAGGAGCAGGCGCAGGTTGGCGAAGCGCTGCCAGCGGTCGCCGGGCATCTTGCCGAGCAGGCTGCGCTTGCCGTGCACGACCTCGTCGTGCGACAGCGGCAGCACGAACTGCTCCTCGAAGGCGTACCAGCGCGCGAAGGTGAGCTGGTCGTGGTGGTAGCGGCGGTGCACCGGATCGTGGGCGAGGTAGGCCAGCGTGTCGTGCATCCAGCCCATGTTCCACTTCATGGTGAAACCGAGCCCGCCCAGCCAGGGCGGACGCGTCACCCCCGGCCAGGCGGTGGATTCCTCGGCGATCGTCGCGGCATGCGGGCAGTGCTCCTGGATCGCCGTGTTCAGCTCGCGCAGGAACGCCACTGCGTCCAGATCCTCGCGGCCGCCGTGCGGGTTCGGCAGCCAGTCGCCGTCCTCGCGGCCGTAGTCGAGGTAGAGCATCGAAGCGACCGCGTCCACGCGCAGGCCGTCGAGATGGAATTCCTCGAGCCAGTACAGCGCGCTCGAGATCAGGAAGCTGCGCACCTCGTGGCGCGCGAAGTTGAATTTCAGCGAGCCCCAGTGCGGCGCCTCCGCACGCCGCGGGTCGGCGTGCTCGTACAGCGCGGTGCCGTCGTACTGCGCCAGCGCCCAGTCGTCGCGCGGGAAATGGCCCGGCACCCAGTCGAGGATCACGCCGTAGCCGCGGCGGTGCAGGGTGTCGACGAAGGCGCGGAAGTCGTCCGGCAGGCCGTGGCGGCGGGTCGGCGCGAAGAAGCCGGTGCTCTGGTAGCCCCAGGAGTCGTCCAGCGGATGCTCGGTGACGGGCAGCAGCTCGACGTGGGTGAAACCCGAGTCCTGCAGATGGCGCGCCAGCGCCTCGGCGAGTTCGGCATAGCCGCGGAAGCCGCCGTCGTCGCGGCGGCGCCACGACCCGAGGTGCACTTCGTAGATCGCCGCCGGCGCGTGCCGCCAGTCGCGGCGCGCGGCCATCCAGGCGCCGTCGCTCCAGCGGAAGGCCGACGGGGCGGCCACGCAGGCAGCGGTGCCCGGGCGCATCTCGAACGCCCGCCCGTAGGGATCGGTCTTCAGCAGCACGCGCGCGGATTCGCGGTGGCGCAGCTCGAACTTGTACAGCGCGCCGGCGCCGACACCGGGCACGAAGATCTCCCACACGCCGCTGCTGCCATGCACCGTCATCGGATGGCGGCGGCCGTCCCAGCCGTTGAAGTCGCCGACCACGCTGACGCGCTCGGCGTTCGGCGCCCACACCGCGAAGCGCGTGCCGTCGACGCCGCGCCGTTCGACGACGTGCGCGCCGAGCAGCTGCCAGGCGCGGCGGTGGATGCCGGCGTTGAAGCGCTGCAGATGGTCGTCGCCGAGCTGCGGCGCGAACGCGTATGGATCGCGCGCCGTGTGCTCGTTGCCGCCGGCGTCGATCCAGCGCAGCAGGTAGTCGCCCGGCAGCTCCTCGCCGGCGGCGCTCCATTCGAACAGGCCGCGCGCGTCGACGCGGCGCATGCGGCGCGCGCCGGGCTCGACGTACGCCGCGCGCGCATCGGGAAGCCAGGCGCGCAGCAGCGGACGGCCGTCCTGCCGGCACGGTCCCAGGCAGTGGTGCGGCGCGTGATGGCGTCCGTCGATCAGCGCCTGCAGCGCGGGTGCGAGCGGCGGCGGCAGCGGGTGTGCGGACATGCAAAGCGGAACGCGCGGAAATCCGCCGCCAGCTTGGCGGCGGGGACGGCGCACCATTCTGATCTGCATCAACCCGCCCGGCGCGGGCGGCGCTGCAATGGCCGCATGAACATGGGCGCGAAAACGGGCACGGCCGTGCCGCCTTCGCAGCGCTTCGTCAGCCTGATCACGCGCGACACGCTGGCGCTGGTGCTGGCCGGCGGCAAGGGCACGCGGCTGGGCGCGCTGACCGGCAACCGCGTCAAGCCGGCGGTGCCGTTCGGCGGACGCTTCCGCATCGTCGACTTCGCGCTGTCGAACTGCATCAACTCCGGCATCCGCCGCATCGGCGTGCTGACGCAGTACAAGGCGCACTCGCTGATCCAGCACATCCAGCAGGGCTGGAACTGGTTCCGCGCCGAGTTCGGCGAATACGTCGAGCTGCTGCCGGCGCAGCAGCGCGTGGGCGAGGCGTGGTACGCCGGCACCGCCGACGCGGTGCGCCAGAACGCCGACATCATCCGCGGCCACGATCCGCGCTTCGTGCTGGTGCTGGGCGGCGACCACGTCTACAAGATGGACTACGGCACGCTGCTCGGCTTCCACGTCAGCCGCGGCGCCGACATCACCGTCGGCTGCATCCCGGTGCCGCTGGAGCAGGCGCACGCTTTCGGCGTGATGCAGGTCGACGCCGACGGCCGCGTGCGCGAGTTCGCGGAGAAACCGTCGCAGCCGACGCCGATGCCGGGCGCGCCCGACTTGGCGCTGGCCTCGATGGGCATCTACGTGTTCAATGCCGCCTATCTGCTGCGGCGCCTGGCCGAGGACGCCGAGGATCCCGACTCCAGCCACGACTTCGGCCACGACATCCTGCCGCGCGCGCTGCACGACAGCGCGGTGTACGGCTACCCGTTCCTCGACAACGCCAGCGGCCGGCCGGCGTACTGGCGCGACGTCGGCGACGTCGATTCGTACTGGCGGGCCAACATGGAACTGCTGGACGTGGTGCCCGAGCTGAACCTGTACGACCGCGACTGGCCGATCTGGACCTGGCAGGAACAGACGCCGCCGGCGAAATTCGTGCTGGACGAGCCTGGACGCCGCGGCATGGCGGTTTCGTCGATGGTCGCCGGCGGCTGCGTGATCTCCGGCGCCACCGTGCGCCACTCGATGCTGTTCTCCTCGGTGATGGTCGACGAGGACTCGCTGGTGGAGGATTCGATCCTGCTGCCGGGCGTGCGCATCGGCAAGCACTGCCGGGTGCGGCGCGCCATCCTCGACACCCATTGCGTGCTGCCCGACCACGCCACCATCGGCTACGACGCCGCCGACCAGGCCCGCTACGACGTCAGCGCCGGCGGCGTGACGGTGGCCACGCCCGACATGCTGGCTGGCAACGACCGTGGCGGATGAACGGCTCCGCGTGGTGCTGGGCTGGCACATGCACCAGCCCGACTACCGCGATGCGCAGACCGGCCGCTTCATGGCGCCGTGGGTCTACCTGCACGCGATCAAGGACTACGCCGACATGGCGGCGCACCTCGAGGCCGCGCCCGGCGCCTGCGCGGTAGTCAACTTCACGCCGGTGCTGCTCGACCAGCTCGAGGACTACGCGCGGCGCATCGACGTCTGCCTGTGCGAGGGCCGCCAGATCGGCGGTCTGCTGCTGGACACGCTGGCGCAGCCGGTGCTGGCGCTGGACGAGGAACGCCGCCGCGCGGTGGTGCGTGCCTGCCTGCGCGCCAACCGCAGGCGCATGATCGAGCGCTTCACGCCGTACCGGCAGCTCGCCGACATCGCCGCGATCGCGCTCGAACATCCCGGCGGCTTCGCCTATCTCGACGACGCCTTCGTCTTCGACCTGCTGGTCTGGCACAACCTGGCGTGGCTGGGCGAGTCGGTGCGCGCCGACCGGCGCGCCGTCGCGTTGATGGAGAAGGCGCGGCGCTTCAGCCGCCACGACCGTGGCGTGCTGCTGGAGCTGATCCGCGACGTGATCGCCGATCTGCCGCGGCGCTACCGCGCGCTGGCGGCGCAGTCGCGCGTGGAGCTGTCGATCACGCCCTACGCGCACCCGCTCATGCCGCTGCTGCTGGATTTCGCCAGCGCGCGCGAGGCCAACGCCGCGCTGCCGCTGCCGCTGGCGCCCGGCTATCCGGGCGGCGCCGAACGCGTGCGCTGGCACCTGGCGGGCGCGAAGGCGGCGCACGAGCGGCACTTCGGCGCGCCGCCGGAAGGTTGTTGGCCTTCGGAGGGGGCGCTCAGCGAGGCCACGCTCGCCGCGCTGGATGCGGCGGGCTTCGCCTGGACCGCATCCA
>NZ_DF970240.1 GCF_000953855.2 Mizugakiibacter sediminis | reverse complement strand
CCATGCGCCCGTTGACGGCGGCGGCGAAAGGGTGACCCCTGTTTTCCCAACTCGACAGGCGGGATATTCCCGCCCTACGCGGGCTTGTACAGCCTGAGCCGCTTCAGCGGGTCAGTGGGGCACTTCATTGTTGAATCCGTCGGTGCACTTCATTGTCGACCCCTCCGGGTCTATATGCAACTTGGACAAGATTGTCAGCTGGACAAGATTGTCAGCCATACGCCAAGCTCAAAAGTATTTCTTCAATCCTTCACGCGTACACAGAAAGCCAACTTCGACGTAGCCTGAACTAGGCGGCAGCCATGCTCCATCTTCTGTGAAGGCATGCACCGAAACAATCTTTTCTGGATCTTGTTCACCACCTGGATAGATAACAGCAAAGAACGTTCCTCCCAACACATTGTCCTCGGAGCTTTCGAACGAAACCACAAACACTTTGCGCTCGGGGGTACTCTGCGCTATTTCGCCAATTATAGCGCATTCAGCGTGTGATTCTGGTTTTCTCTCGGAGACATAAAAACATTTTGTACCAATTTTTACAAACATTAGCTTACCTCTCAGAATGCCGGATCAACTTTAAACGTGTTGATCGGCTGCAAAGTAGCCGCAGGATTAGGAATCAGATATTCCGGCAAGCCGCCTTGATTTGGTATTCCACCTCCGTGCGTGCCATACGGGAGTGCCGGCCTTATCGCCGTAATACCCGCCGGGTTCACAATTCTAGAAACCGTCATTTGCGTTCCAAGATTAGTATTGGGTAATCCAGCAAGGTCTCGAACGTTATAACCAGCGAGCCGTAAAAGCGCCGGATTAATTGGAGTCCAAGAAGCGCCCATCGTTGGAGACAGACCACCCGAGATACGGTAGACGTACTGACCTTCCCGAGGATTTGAACTCGAAATCGGTTGGTCTAATTCTTTTGCGGCTTGGGCTGAAAGTGTGTCGTCGGACGCTGTCGCGGTCGGATAAACCAAAGCTCCAACAGCCACCCCTTCTAGTAACGTACCCGCGGCAGTAGCGGTGGCAGCGCCAGCAGCATTCGAGGTAGCGCCGGCACCTACCCTGATCGCTATTGCTGTAGCAGCAGCCGCGGCTTTCGTTTCAGAGGCACTCCGCGTCCCGACCTGCGTCACGCTTACGCCTAAGCTTTCACAGCTTTGGCCCGAGAGGTGAGTTCCGGTGCTGCATGAGGTCGCCTTGCCACTCGGGTCCGTATACCGATAGGGATTGTCGTTGGCATACCTGAAGCGATTGAAGTTCGCGCCGTTACCCCCATTTGCCGCCACCGGATCCGCACTCAAGAACCTCCCCAGCACCGGATCGTAGTACCGCTGCTGCGCATACACGAGCCCGGTCGCCGCATCGGTCTCGTGCCCAGTGTAGCC
>NZ_DF970239.1:97692-159930 GCF_000953855.2 Mizugakiibacter sediminis | reverse complement strand
CCCGCATCGACATGAACAACCTGGTGGGTTTACACACCTAGCCGTGCGCTCATGCCATGCCGCAGAAACGCCGAAGGGCCGCGTTCGGCGGCCCTTCGGTTATTGCGTTGGTGGAGGTGGCGGGAGTTGAACCCGCGTCCGAAGGCGTTTGACGCCCGGCACTACATGCTTAGCTCACCGTTGGGTCTCGTCCGTCGGCAGCACGGTGGGCGAAGCGCGCCGGCGGACCAGCCCGTAAGGTCTGGCCGCTGACCGACGGGCGGCGGTCAGCAGCGATCCCGTGATGGTGACCCTACATCCACGAGCACGGGCACAAGTGGGTTCGGGGCTTAGGCCTTAAGCGGCCAGAGCGTAGACGTCGTCGTTGGCGTCTGATGGTTTGCCGCTGGATTAACGAGGAAAGCAGCCCCCTCGGCATGCACCAAGCCATCGCACTACCCCCGTCGAAGCCGTGACACCCCCGGGGAAAGCTGGATAGGCGAGGCAGTATATGGGGCCGCCGCGCGCGCCATCAAGGCGCGTGCGGACGCGGTCATGCGCGGTTCATTGCACCAGCGGCGAGGCGGCGGCATCCAGTTCGACGCCTTCGAGTTCGGCCTGTCCGGCCAGCACGCGCACGTACTGCGCCAGCGCGCGCGCCTCGCTGCGTTGGCGCAGTTCGGCGGCGATGCGCTCGCGCACGGCCTCGAACGGCAGCTGCTCGCCGGGGATGCGCCGGTCGACGGCGACGATGTGGAAGCCGTGGCGCGTGTTGACCAGTTTCGGCAGCACGCCGATGGTCTCGTCCTCGAACAGTGCGCGTTCGAACTCAGGCACGGTGTCGCCGCGGCCGAGCTGGCCGAGCACGCCGCCCTGGGCGCCGGAAGGGCAGTTGGACCGGGTGCGCGCGCGCTCTTCGAACAATTCCGGTTTGGCGCGCAGCTCGGCCAGCATCGCCTCGGCCAGCGCGCGCACCGCCGGCACCGGCGTGCCCGCCGTCACCTGGAACAGGATGTGCCGCGCGTGCACCAGCTCGCCGCTGCGGTAGCGCTGCTTGTTCTGTTCGTAGTAGCGCCGGCATTCGTCCTCGCCGGGTTCGGGCACGCGCACTTCCTCGGCGAGCGTGCGTTCGATGCCGCGCTCGACGTCTTCGGCGGATGCGCCCTCGTCGAGCAGGCCGCGCGCGACCGCGCGCTGGCGCAACAGCTCGTGCACCGCGGCGAGCTGCGGGGTCGGCCAGTCCTGCTCGGCGACGGCGACGCCGTTGACGCGGACGCTCATGCGCGCACCTCGCGCTTGCGCGTGCGCACGATCTGGTACGGACGGAACAGGTAGGCGACGGCGCCGGCGCCACTCCAGATGTGCACCATGCGCGTGAACGGCGACACCAGGAAGATGGTGAAGCCGAGCAGGATGTGCAGGCGGTACACCCACGGCACGTTGACCAGCAGCGCGGCGACGCCGCTCTTGAAGGTGACGATGCCCTTCACGTAATCGGTCAGCAGCTCGAACATCGCGCCGTCCATGTGCCGCGCCGACAGCGGCACGGTCAGCAGGCCGAGCAACAGCTGCAGCCACAGCATCAGCACGATGGCGATGTCCCACTTGCGGCTGTTGCGGCGGATGCGCGGGTCGGCCAGGCGGCGATGGATCAGGATGCTGAGGCCGATGATCGCGATCAGCCCGGCGATGCCGCCGCCGACCATCGCCAGCAACTGGTGCTGGGACGGGCTGAGCGCCCAGTCTACCGCCCAATGCGGGGCGAGGAAGCCGAGGAAGTGGCCGATCACTACCACCAGGATGCCGTAGTGGAACAGGTTCGAGCCGAGCCGAAGCTGGCCGGCGCGCAGCATCTGCGAGGAGTCGCTCTTCCAGGTGTACGGCTCGCGGTCGAAGCGCACCAGGCTGCCGAGCAGCAGCACCGCCAGGCACAGGTACGGGTAGATCCCGAACAGGAACAGGTGCAGGTCGTAGGATACGTTCATGGCAGTGTCTCCTGCGCTGACGCGGCGTTGCGGCGCCGTCCTCAGGATGCGCGCCGCGGGGGACGCGGGTCGTCGGGCATGGGCGCTTCGAAGGCGGGGCGCTCTTCCCAGGTGCGGTCGATGTCCTCGGGCGGCGGCGTCGGCGCGTCGGGGTCGAGGCCGGGCGCGTCGGCCAGCGCCAGCAGCGCCGCCGGCACCGCCGCGTAGCGGCTGCCGCGGCGCAGCAGGGTGTTGCCGAGCGCGCGCAGGATGTGCGCGCAGTCGCCCAGCATCTCCCGCATCTCGGCCTCGTCGCGGCAGCTCAGGTATTCGAGCAGCACGGGCAGGTGATCGGGCAACTCGCCGCCGCGCGGCTCCAGCCCGGCATCGAGGTAGCGCTGGCGCAGCTCCAGCATCGCCGGGCCGCGCTCGCGGCCGTCGCCGTGCACGTGCTCGAACAGGTTCAGCGAGGTGGTGCGGCCGCGGTCGAACAGGTCGACGTAGCGCGTTTCCGCCTCCAGCGCGTCCAGGCCGGCGATCTCCTCGGCCAGCGCGACCAGATCGTCGCGCGCCGCTGCGTCCAGCGCGGACGCGCCACGCACCGCCGCGGCGATCTCCGGCAGCGCGGCGCGCAGCTCGGCGTCCGGGTAGGCGAGCAGGGCGGACAGCGCGCGCAGCAGGGTGGCGTGGTCGGCGCGCACGTCAGTCCTCGTCCAGCATGCGGATCGGGATGATCTTGCGCCGGCCCATGCGCCCGCCGAACAGGCTGGACGTGGTCTCGACGCCGTCGCAACTGTTGCCGAAGGAAAAGCCGCAGCCGCCGCGCAGCGCGTAGGCGTTCTCCGCCTGCTCGCGGTGCGCGGTGGGGATGACGAAGCGGTCCTCGTAGTTGGCGATGGCGAGGTAGCGGTGCATGTCGGCGGCGGTGGTCGCGTCCAGGCCGACCCGCTGCAGCAGCGCCGGGTCCTGCGGCTCGCCGAGCTGGCGCGCGCGGAACCAGGCGCGCATCGCCAGCATGCGCTTCAACGCGCTGGTCACCGGCGCCTCGTTGCCGGCGGTGAGCAGGTTGGCGAGATAGCGCACCGGGATGCGCAGCGAATCGACGTCCGGCAGGCCGCCGGCGTCGGCGATCGCGCCGGCGTTGGCGTGCGACTGGATCGGCGACAGCGGCGGCACGTACCACACCATCGGCAGGGTGCGGTACTCGGGGTGCAGCGGGAAGGCGATCTTCCACTCCACCGCCATCTTGTAGGTCGGCGAGCGGCGCGCCGCCTCCAGCCACGCCTCCGGCACGCCGTCGGCCAGCGCCTGGCGCTGCACCTCGGGATCGTTCGGGTCGAGGAACACGTCGAGCTGCGCCTGGTAGAGGTCGTGCGGGTTCTCCACCGAGGCCGCCTCGGCGATGCGGTCGGCGTCGTACAGCAGCACGCCGAGGTAGCGGATGCGGCCGACGCAGGTCTCCGAGCACACCGTCGGCATGCCCGCCTCGATGCGCGGGTAGCAGAACGTGCATTTCTCGGCCTTGCCGGTGGTCCAGTTGTAGTAGATCTTCTTGTACGGGCAGCCGGAGACGCACATGCGCCAGCCGCGGCACTTGTCCTGGTCGATCAGGACGATGCCGTCCTCCTCGCGCTTGTAGATCGAGCCGGACGGGCACGACGCCACGCAGGTCGGATTGAGGCAGTGCTCGCACAGTCTCGGCAGGTACATCATGAAGGTGTTTTCGAACTGCCCGTAGATGTCCTTCTGCACCGCCTCGAAGTTGTAGTCGGCGCTGCGCTTGTCGAACTCGCCGCCGAGGATCTCCTCCCAGTTCGGGCCCCATTCGACCTTGTCCATGGTGCGGCCGCTGACCAGCGAGATCGGCCGTGCCACCGGCGCGGTCGGCAGCTCCGGCGCGGTCTGCAGGTTCTCGTAGTCGAAGGTGAACGGCTCGTAGTAATCGTCGATCTCGGGCAGGTGCGGGTTGGCGAAGATCTTCGCCAGGATGGCGAAGCGCCCGCCCTGTTTCGGCACCAGTCTGCCGTCGGCCTTGCGCACCCAGCCGCCGCGCCAGCGTTCCTGGTTCTCCCAGTCCTTGGGATAGCCGATGCCGGGCTTGGTCTCGACGTTGTTGAACCAGGCGTACTCCATGCCCTTGCGCGAGGTCCACACGTTCTTGCAGGTGACCGAGCAGGTGTGGCAGCCGATGCACTTGTCGAGGTTCAGCACCATCGCGATCTGCGCGCGGATTTTCATCTGGATTCCCTCCTCACGCCCGGTGGGCGTGCAGCTGCGCCTCGCGGGCCGCGCGCTGGGCGCGGTCCATCCAGTCCACCTTCGCCATCTTGCGCACGATCACGAACTCGTCGCGGTTGGAGCCGACGGTGCCGTAGTAGTTGAAGCCGTAGGACAGCTGCGCGTAGCCGCCGATCATGTGCGTCGGCTTGATCACCGCGCGCGTGACCGAGTTGTGGATGCCGCCGCGCATGCCGGTGATCTCCGAGCCCGGCACGTTCACGATCTTCTCCTGCGCGTGGTACATCAGGCACATGCCCTCGTGCACGCGCTGGCTGACCACGGCGCGCGCGGTCAACGCGCCGTTGACGTTGTACAGCTCGATCCAGTCGTTGTCGGCGATGCCGGCGCGCCTGGCGTCGACCTCGGAGATCCACACGATCGGACCGCCGCGCGACAGCGTCAGCATGATCAGGTTGTCGGTGTAGGTGGAGTGGATGCCCCACTTCTGGTGCGGCGTGATGAAGTTCAGCACGATCTCCGGATGGCCGTTGCCGCGCTTGCCGGCCAGCGGCGCCACCGTGCGCGTGTCGATCGGCGGGCGGTACAGCGCGAAGCCTTCGCCGAAATCGCGCAGCCACGGGTGGTCCTGGTAGAACTGCTGGCGGCCGCTGAGCGTGCGCCACGGGATCAGCTCGTGCACGTTGGTATAGCCGGCGTTGTAGCTGACGTGCTCGCTCTCGATGCCTGACCAGGTGGGCGAACTGATGATCTTGCGCGGTTGCGCCTGGATGTCGCGGAAGCGGATCTTCTCGTCCTCGCGCGCGCGGGCGAGGTGGGTGTGGTCGCGGCCGGTGATCTTCGACAGCGCCGCCCAGGCCTTCACCGCCACGTGCCCGTTGGTTTCCGGCGCGAGGTGCAGGATCACTTCGGCCGCGTCGATGTCGCTGTCGATGCGCGGGCGGCCCTTGGCCGGGCCGTCGGCGACGGTGTAGTTCAGTTCGGCCAGGCCGTGCACTTCCTCCTCGGTGTTCCAGGCGATGCCCTTGCCGCCGTTGCCGAGCTTGTCCAGCAGCGGACCGAGCGCGGTGAAGCGCGCGTAGGTGGCGGGGTAGTCGCGCTCGACCAGGGTGATGTTCGGCGCGGTCACGCCGGGCACGAGGTCGCATTCGCCCTTTTTCCAGTCGCGTACCTCGAAGGGCTGCGCGATCTCGCCGGGGGTGTCGTGCAGGATCGGCGTCAGCACCACGTCGCGCTCGACGCCGAGGTGGCCCGGCGCGAGTTCGGAAAAGCGCTTGGCAATCGCCTTGAAGATCTCCCAGTCGCTCTTCGATTCGTACACCGGGTCCACCGCCGCCGACAGCGGATGTATGAACGGGTGCATGTCGGAGGTGTTGAGGTCGTTCTTCTCGTACCAGGACGCGGTCGGCAGCACCACGTCGGAGTACAGGCACGAGGTCGACATGCGGAAGTCGAGGGTGACGACGAGGTCGAGCTTGCCCTCCGGCGCAGGCGTATGCCAGGCGACTTCCTCCGGCTTGTGCCCGCCGTCCTCGCCGAGGTCCTTGCCCTGCAGGCCGTGGCGCGTGCCGAGGAAATGGCGCAGGAAGTATTCGTGGCCCTTGCCGGAGGAGCCGAACAGGTTGGAGCGCCAGATGAACAGGTTGCGCGGGAAGTTGGCCGGGTTGTCGGGGTCCTCGCAGGCCAGACGCAGGTCGCCGGACTTCAGCGCGGTGACCACGTAATCCTTCGGGTTCATGCCGGAACGCTCGGCCGCGCGCGCCACCTCCAGCGGATTGCGGCCGAGCTGCGGCGCCGACGGCAGCCAGCCCATGCGCTCGGCGCGCACGTTGCAGTCGATCAGCGCGCGGCCGTACTTGCCGCGCGGCGCCAGCGGCGACAGCAATTCGTCGACGTCGAGCTTCTCGTAGCGCCACTGGTCGGAGTGCGCGTAGAAGAACGAGGTGCCGTTCATCTGCCGCGGCGGGCGCACCCAGTCCAGCGCGAAGGCCAGCACGGTCCAGCCGGTCTGCGGGCGCAGCTTCTCCTGGCCGACGTAATGCGCCCAGCCGCCGCCGGAGATGCCGACGGTGCCGCACAGCATCAGGATGTTGATGATGCTGCGGTAGTTCATGTCCTGGTGGAACCAGTGGTTCATGCCCGCACCGATGATCACCATCGAGCGGCCGCGGGTCTTCTCCGCATTGGACGCGAACGCGCGGGCGACGGCGATCGCCTGCTCGGCGGGCACGCCGGTGATCGCCTGCTGCCAGGCCGGCGTGTACGGCACGTCGTCGGCGTAGCTGGCGGCGCAGCCGCCGCCGAGGCCGCGGTCGAGGCCGTAGTGCGCGCACAGCAGGTCGAAGGCGGTGGCGACCATCACTTCGCCGCCGCGCGTCTGCAGCTTGCGCGCCGGCACGCGGCGCAGCAGCACGTCGCCGTCCTGGTCGTTGTGCGGGAAATGCGCGTGCGGGGTGCCGCCGAAGTAGGGGAAGGCCACGTCCAGCACGTCGTCGCGGCGGTCGATCTGGGTCAGCGCCAGTGCGATCTCGCGGCCGTCGGGACTCTTCTGTTCGAGGTTCCACTTGCCGTGGTCGGCGCTGTCCTTGCCGGGCCAGCGGAAGCCGATCGAGCCGTGCGGCACCACCGGCTTGCCGTCGGCGTCGAAGCCGACCGTCTTCCATTCGGCGCGCTCGGGGCTGCCGAGCGCGTCGGCGAAGTCGCTGGCGCGCAGGTAGCGGTCCGGCACCCAGCGCGCGCCGTCGCGGCGCAGCGTCACCAGCAGCGGCAGGTCGGTGTAGCGGCGGCAGTAGTCCTGGAAGTACTCCGCCTGGCGGTCGAGGAAGAATTCGCGCAGGATCACGTGGCCCATCGCCATCGCCAGCGCGGCGTCGGTGCCCTGCTTGGGGTGCAGCCAGAGATCGGAGAGCTTGGCGACCTCGGAGTAGTCCGGTGTGATCGCCACGACCTGCGTGCCGTTGTAGCGCGCCTCGACGAAGAAGTGCGCGTCGGGCGTGCGCGTCTGCGGCACGTTCGAACCCCAGGCGATGATGTAGCCGGAGTTGTACCAGTCGGCGGATTCCGGCACGTCGGTCTGCTCGCCCCAGGTCTGCGGGCTGGACGGCGGCAGGTCGCAGTACCAGTCGTAGAACGACAGCAGGGTGCCGCCGATCAGGCTCAGGTAGCGCGCGCCGGAGGCGTAGGACACCATCGACATCGCCGGGATCGGCGAGAAGCCGACCACGCGGTCCGGGCCGTGCTGCTTGACCGTGTGCACGTTGGCGGCGGCGATGATCTCCAGCGCCTCGTCCCAGCGCACGCGGGCGAAGCCGCCGAGGCCGCGCGCGGCCTTGTAGTCCTTCGCCGCCGGGTCGGCGCAGATCGCCGCCCACGCCTCGACCGGCTGCATGGTCTTGCGCGCCTCGCGCCAGCGGCGCAGCAGGTGGCCGCGCACCATCGGGTACTTCAGGCGGTTGGCGCTGTACAGGTACCAGGAGTACGAGGCGCCGCGCGAGCAGCCGCGCGGCTCGTGGTTGGGCATGCCGGCGCGTGTGCGCGGGTAGTCGGTCTGCTGCGTCTCCCAGGTGACCACGCCGCCCTTGACGTAGATCTTCCAGCTGCACGAGCCGGTGCAGTTCACGCCGTGCGTGGAGCGCACGATCTTGTCGTGCTGCCAGCGGTTGCGGTAGCCGTCCTCCCATTGGCGGTTCTCCGTCCGCAGCTCGCCGTGGCCGCCCGCGAAGGCCTCGCGCGGTTGGGAGAAATAACGCAGCCGGTCGAGAAAGTGACTCATGGCGTGCCTCCGTGTCGGTGCGGCGCGAGCCGCTCAGGACTCCTTCGAGGCCTGGCGGCCGTGGAAATCCACGCGCCGCACCTCGGTGAAGTAGATCAGGATCAGCGAAACCCAGACGATGCCGTACAGCAGCATGAAGGCGCTGGAGCGGATGCCGAGCAGGTCGAGCAGGGCGCCCCACAGGATCGGCAGCAGGAAGCCGCCGAGGCCGCCGGCGAGGCCGACGATGCCGGTCACCACGCCGAGCGTCTCCGGAAAGTCGTCGCCGAGATACTTGAAAGTGGACGCCATGCCGAAGGCCATCACCACGCCCAGCGCGAACAGCAGCGGCGCGAACATCCACACGTTCAGGCCGATGTGGAAGGAAACCGGTCCGCGGATCGTCTCCACGACCAGTTGGGTCTGCGGGTAGGACAGCAGGAACAGCAGGATCCACGCCACCCACAGCACCCACCAGGTCAGCGCGTGCGCGCCGAAGCGGTCGGACAGCGCGCCGCCGAGCGCGCGCAGCACGCCGGCGGGCAGCGAGAAACTGGCGGCAAGCGCCGAGGCCGCGGCGATGCCGAGGCCGTATTCGCCGACGAAATACTGCGGCATCCACAGCGACAGCGCGGTGAAGCCGCCGAAGGCCAGGGAGTAGTACTGGCAGTACTTCCAGACGCGCGGATCGCGCAGCACGCGCAACTGTTCGGCGAGCGTGGGCGTGCGCCTGGCGCCGACACCCGGATCCGGCGCCGACAGCAGCCAGAAGACGCCGGCGGTGACGAGCAGCGCCACCGCATAGGCCCGCGGCACGGCGCGCCAGCCCCACGCGACGGAGATCGCCGGGGCGACGAACATGTTCAGCGCGGCGCCGCTGGTGCCGGCGCCGAAGAAGCCCATGGCGAAGCCGCGGCGGTTGGCGGGGAAGAAGCGGGCGACGTAGGGCGTGCCCACCGCGAAGGAAGCGCCCACCGCGCCCAGGAACAGGCCGACGGTGAGGAACTGCCAGAGCTGGCCCGCATAGGACACCAGCCACACCGGCACGGCCGCCGCCAGCAGCAGGATGGTCATCACGATGCGGCCGCCGTAACGGTCGGTCCATATGCCCAGCGGCAGGCGCAGCGCCGCGCCGCTGAGAACGGGCGTGGCAGTGAGCAGGCCGAATTCGGTGGCGTTGAGACCGAGCTCGCGGCGTATCGGGATGCCGATGACGCCGAACACCAGCCAGACGGCGAAGCAAACGACGAACGCGAACGTGCTGACGAATAGCACGCGATAGGCCTTGCCCATGGCCACTCCCCCTCTGACAGGGTGCATCATCGGGAGCGTGCCGTGCCGCGGCGGCGCGGCGCGCTCCCCCTCGTCGACCACGGCAGCATACTCACGCCCGCCGGGGCTGGCTACCGGCGGCGCGGTGACGGGATGTCGCAGGGCGGGTTCAGGCTTCGCGGTTGTGCGCGCGCATCGCGCGCTGCTTCTCGCGCGCCCAGTCGCGTTCCTTCTCGGTCTCGCGCTTGTCGTGCGCCTGCTTGCCGCGGGCGAGGCCGAGTTCCAGCTTGACGCGGTTGTTCTTCCAGTACATCGCCAGCGGGATCAGGGTGTAGCCCTTGCGCTCGACGGCGCCGACCAGCTTGTCGATCTCGGCGCGGTGCAGCAGCAGCTTGCGCGTGCGCCGGTCCTCGGCGACGACGTGGGTGGAGGCGGTGATCAGCGGCGGAATCGAGGCGCCGAACAGGTAGATCTCGCCGCCTTTCACCAGCGCGTAGGCGTCGCCGAGGTTGATGCGGCCCTGGCGCAGGCTCTTCACTTCCCAGCCCTGCAGCGCGATGCCGGCTTCGAAGCGCTCGTCGATGTGGTACTCGTGGCGCGCGCGCTTGTTCAGCGCGATCGTGCTCGAGCCGGCCTTGTCGGCGTCTTTCTTCTTGGTCATGTCCGTTAGAATCGCGCATCCGCCCGCCGGGCAGGCACGACGTACCTCGCAGAGTGATCCAGATCCGCCGCAGCGCCCTGGTGCGCCACACGCCGGCGCAGATGTTCGAGCTGGTCAACGACGTGGAAGCATATCCGAAGCGCTTCCCGTGGTGCGCCGCCGCACAGGTGCTGGCGCGCGGCGACGCCGAGCTGACCGCGCGCCTCGACCTGCGCTTCGCCGGCATGGTGCAGAGCTTCACCACGCGCAACGCCCTGTCGCCGCCCGAACGCATCGAGATGCGTTTCGTCGAAGGCCCGTTCCGCACGCTGGAGGGCGCGTGGACGTTCCTGGCGCTGGGCGAGGCCGGCTGCAAGATCGCCCTGGCGCTCGACTTCGACTATGCCGGCAAGCTGGCCGCGCCGGCGTTGCGGCTGGGCTTCCAGGGCCTGGCCGACCGCATGGTCGACGACTTCTGCCGCGCGGCCGCGCGCACCTATGCCTGAGACGATCGCCGTCGAGGTGGTCTACGCGGAGCCCGGACAGGCGTTCCGGCGACGCCTGACGCTGCCCGCGGGGACGACGGCGATGCAGGCGATCGAGGCCTCCGGCCTGCGCGCCGCGCATCCCGGGCTGGCGATCGATCCGCAGCGGATCGGCATCTTCGCCCGCCATGCCGCGGCGGACACGCCGTTGCGCGACGGCGACCGCGTGGAGGTGTACCGGCCGCTGCGCGTCGATCCGAAGGAAGCGCGGCGGCGGCGCGTCAACCGCCCTGGTCCGGCGGATTCGTCCCGCCGCTGACGCCCACGCCGGACTTCTGGTCCTTGCGCTTCTCGTCGGGGTATTCGTTCTTGTACTTCTTGCTCTCCTGCAGGAGCTCCTGGGAGTCCTCGGGGAAGAAGTCGCCCTCGGTGCGCACCAGGGCGTCGTTCTGGAAGTACAGGGTCAGCGTGCGCGCCTTCTGCGGGCGGCCGCGTTTCTGCAGGGTGGAGACGTAATCCCAGCGGTTCTGCTCGAACGGGCTGGTGACCGACGGCGAGCCGAGCAGCAGCAGCACCTGGCGCTTGGTCATGCCCGGCTTCAGCTCGGCGACGTTCTTCTTGTCCAGCAGGTTGCCCTGCTGCACGTCCGGCTTGTAGACCAGGCCGCAGCCGACGAGGGCGGTGGCCAGCAGGGCGGAACCGAGCGCGCGGAAGAGCGTTTGCATGCCGATCGTAGTCCGGTCTGGGGAACGCCGGATGATACACTATCCGGCGCTACGAGCCGGGTACGAGGAGGTGCGACGATGGAATCCCAGGACCTGCGCAAGGCGGGGCTGAAGGTCACCCATCCGCGCATGCGGATCCTGGAGATCCTGGAAGCCTCGCAGTCCCGGCACATGACCGCCGAGGACATCTACAAGCAGCTGCTGTCGCACGAGGAAGACATCGGCCTGGCGACGGTCTACCGCGTGCTGACGCAGTTCGAAACCGCCGGCTTGGTGACCAAGCACAACTTCGAGGGCGGCCAGGCGGTGTTCGAACTCGACCGCGGCAAGCACCACGACCACATGATCGACATCGAGTCCGGCCGCGTGATCGAGTTCGTCAACGAGGAGATCGAGCGCCTGCAGCGCGAGATCGCCGACAAGCACGGCTACGTGCTGGAAGAGCACAGCCTGGTGCTGTACGTGCGGCCGAAGAAGAAGACGGGGAAGTGACGGCGGGAAATCCGCATTGAGCCGCGAAGGCACGTCCTTGTGCCCCCGTGGCACCGGGCCTTGCGGCCCGGCCCGCGCACCGGCGCTTCCTGCGGCGGACGCGGTTTCGGCTGGATCCTTTGCCGACAGACGGCCGGCATCCTGCAGCCCAACGGCGTAGGGCGTACTAGGCCGCACCTGCCGGCGGTGCGGCGCCCCCTTCTCCCCGCGGCGAAGACTAGAGGGCGTCGACGGACGGCGCCATAGGAATTTTTCCTATATGGCCCCGACCGAGGGCGCGGCGCTCGCGCCGCGGTTTCAGGCCGCTTCCGTTTCGGCCTCGGCGGGGGCGCCCGACGCCTCCGCCTCGCGCGCGGGCAGGCGCAACAGCACGCGCAGGCGGGTGCCGGCCGGCCCGGTGCGGATGCGGATGGCGCCGTCCAGCGCCAGCACGCGGTCGCGCATGCCCTGCAAGCCGTAGCGGCCGGCGCCCGGCGGGGCGTCGGGCAGGCCGATGCCGTCGTCGCTGAGGTCCAGCAGCACCACCGTGCGGCCGCCATGCGGCCCGACCCGCATGCGCAGCACGAAGGAGCGCGCGCGGGCGTGGCGGACGGTGTTGGTGGCGGCTTCCTGCACGATGCGGTAGATCGCCGTGCGGGTGTCGTCGTCGATCGGCGTCGGATCGCCTCGCAACTGCGCGGTGTAGGCGATGCCGGCGGTCGCCAGCATGTCGCGCACCGGCCCCTCGGCCAGCGCACGGTACAGCCCGAACTCGTCCAGCACCGACGGCCGCAGCGTGTTCAGCAGGCTGCGCACGGTGCGCCGCATGGTGGCGAGGATGTCGTTGATCGAAGTCGCCACGTCGCTGAGGCCGGCGGCGTGCAGGCGCTCGTGGGCCAGCTTCACGCGGGTCTGGATCGCCGTCAGGTTCTGTCCCAGCTCGTCGTGCAGTTCGGCGGCGAGGCTGCGGCGTTCCTCCTCCTCGAGGCGCAGGTTGCGGCGGGCGACCTCGCGCAGGCTCTGCGCGAGCTGGTCGAGGCGCACGTTGGTGCCCTCCAGCCGCGCGTTCTGCAGGGCGAGGCGCTCGCCGCTGGCGCGCAACGCCTCGATCGCCGCGCCGAGCAGCAGCGAGGCGGCGCCGGCGACGGCGAGGAACATCTGCGCCTCCACCGGCGCGTCGGCGCGCTGCGCCATGCCGGCGCCGGCGGTCACCGCGATGCTGGCGGCCAGCATCGCCAGCGCCGCGCCGCGCACGCCGTGGCGGAAGGCGAAGTAGACGACCGGCACCAGCATCAGCGTGCGCGCGTACTGCGCCAGCGAAGGCTCGGTGTCGGCCAGCGCGAACAGCAGCGCGATCGATGGCAGCAGCAGCAGCAGCGCGTGCCGCAGCAGGGAGCGGAGCTGGGACCTCGTCGGCCGCGCGCGCAGCAGCAGGATCATCAGCGGCACCAGCAGCATGATGCCCAGGTAGTCGCCCAGCGAGAAGGTCAGCAGCGTGTAGGTGAGCGGGGTGTCGTCCTTGATGCCCACCACCTGCAGCACCACCGCATTGGCCGCGGTGACGGCGACGGCCGCCAGCAGGGCGCCGACCAGCAGATGCACCACGTCCTCGGGATCGTCCAGCCGCGTCCGCGGCCAGGCGCCGCGCAGCGCCCGCACCACCACGGCGCAGACCAGCACGTGCGGGAACGTGTCGAGCACGAAACCGAGCGGCCCCAGCCAAGGGATGCCGGCGTTCATCAGCGCGAACGTCGCCCACTCGCCGGCGAACACGAACGGCCAGTAGCGGTAAGGCGCCAGCAGCAGCACGCCGAAGCGCAGGCCGGCGGGCAGGAACCAGTAGAGTTCCGACATGCGCCACAGCAGCCACCAGCCGCCGCCGTAGCCGGCGGCCAGCGCGAGTCCGCGCATGGCGAACAGCAACCTCGGTCGCATCCAGCCCCCTCCCTCGGCGATCCGGCTGCACGGCGCGCCACGGCGCGCTAAAGTGCGCGGATGTACAGCATCGTACTGGTGGACGATCATGCCATCGTCCGGGAAGGCTTCAAGCACCTGATCGAGCGCGAGCCCGATCTGGACGTGGTCGCCGAGTGCCGTTCCGCCGAGGAGGCGCTGGAGACCGTCACCGCCGCGGCCCCGGACCTGGTGGCGCTGGACCTGTCGCTGCCGGACGGCGGCGGCCTGCCGCTGATCGAGCACCTGCGCAGCGCCACGCCGCGCACGCGGGTGGTGGTGCTGAGCATGCACGACAGCGAGCCCTACGTGTCCGAGGCGTTGCGCCGCGGCGCGCACGGCTACGTCACCAAGGGCGCCGCGCCGGAAGAGCTGGTGGCCGGCCTGCGCGCGGTGCTGGACGGCGAGCGCTTCCTCAGCTCCGACCTGGCGCAGGTGCGCGCGCAGGCGGGGCAGGGCGAACCGGAGCCGCTGCGCCGCCTGACCCTGCGCGAACGCGACGTGTTCCTGCTGCTGGCGCGCGGCCTGACCGCCAAGCAGGCGGCCGCCGAGCTCGGCATCGGCCAGAAGACCGTCTACATCCACCGCGCCAGCCTGATGGCCAAGCTGGAAGCGGGGTCGGAGCTGGAACTTTTCCGCCTGGCCGTGACCCACGGCCTGATCGACGGCTGAGTCGCCGCTCAGCCGGCCTGCGCGCGTTCCAGCATCTGCCTGGCGTGGGCGCGGGTCTCGCGGGTGATCTCGACGCCGCCCAGCATGCGCGCCAGTTCGTCGCGGCGGCCGGCGGCATCCAGCGCCGCGATGCGCGTGCGGGTGGCGCCGCCCTCGCTGTGCTTGCTGACGCTGAGGTGGGCGTGGCCTTGCGCCGCCACCTGCGGCAGGTGGGTGACGCACAGCACCTGACGTTCGCCGCCCAGCGCGCGCAGCTTCTGCCCGACCACTTCGGCGACGGCGCCGCCGATGCCGGCGTCGACCTCGTCGAACACCATCGTGGCGATGGCGTCGAGGCCGAGCGTGGCGACCTCGATGGCCAGGCTGATGCGCGCCAGCTCGCCGCCCGAGGCGACCTTGCGCAGCGCGCGCGGCGGCTGTCCCGGATTGGCGCTGACCAGGAACTCGCAGCGTTCGCGGCCCTGCGGGTCGGGCGCGTCGCCCGCCGCCGGTTCCAGGGTCACCTCGAAGCGGCCGCCGGCCATGCCCAGTTCCCCCATCAGCGCGCCGACCGCCTCGCCGAGGCGCTTGGCGGCCGCGCCGCGGCCCCTGGACAGCTCGGCCGCGGCGGCCGCGTAGGCCTGCTCGCAGCGCGCGCGTTCCGCCCGCAACTCCTCCAGCGCGGCGCCGGCGCCCTCCAGTTCCTCCAGTTCGGCGCGCAGCGCCGCCGCCTTGGCGTGCAGTTCGGGCATGGCGACGCGGTGGCGGCGGGCGAGGTCGTGCAGGCGGGCGAGATGGGTTTCGATCTCGGCATAGCGGTCCGGATCGAGCTCGAGTTCCTGCGCATAGCGCGTCAGCGCCGCGCCGGCCTCGCCCAGTTGCACGTCGGCGGCATCCAGCGCCTCGATCAGCGGCTGCAGACGCGCGTCGAGTCCGGCCAGCCGTTCCAGTTCGCCGCGGGCGCGGCCGAGCAGGCGGCGCAGGGCGAATTCGCCGTCGCCGTCGATCATCTCGCCGACGCCGGCGCTGCCCTCGACCAGCCGCCCGGCATGGGCCAGGCGCTTGTGCGCGGCCTCCAGTTCGGCCAGCTCGGCCGGCGGCAGCGCCCAGCGCTCGAGTTCGCCCAGCTCGTGGCGCAGCAGGGCGAGGCGGGCGTCGCGATCCTCGCCGCCGCTCAGCCTGCGCATGCGCGCGTCGATGTCGCGCCAGCGCTGCGCCTGCGCGCGCACCTCCGCCGCCGCCGCGCCGAGTTCGCCGAAGGCGTCCAGCAGCTCGAGCTGATGCGCGCGCGACAGCAGCGCCTGGTGCTCGTGCTGGCCGTGGATTTCCACCAGCAGCTCGGCCAGTTCGGCGAGCTGCGCCAGGCTGACCGGGCGGCCGTTGATCCAGGCCCGCGAGCTGCCTTCGCTGCGGATCACGCGGCGCAGGCGGCAGACGTCGCCGTCGTCGAGTTCCTCGCGCTCCAACCAGGCGCGCGCGGCGGGCAGGGCGGCGAGGTCGAATTCGGCGGCCAGCTCGGCGCGCTCGCAGCCGGCGCGCACCATGCCGGCGTCGGCGCGCGCGCCGGACAGCAGCAGCAGCGCGTCGACCAGCAGCGACTTGCCGGCGCCGGTTTCGCCGGTGACCACGGTCAGGCCGGGGCCGAAGGCGATTTCGGCCTCTTCGACCACCGCGAGGTTCTTGACGTAGAGCTGCGCGAGCATGGCGTCCCTGGACACCGGCGCAGGGCCGGGCGCGCCATTCTAGCGTTGGACGGCGCTGCCGCATGAGGACCCCGCGCGGCCGGCCGAGGGACTTGGAAATCCGGCGACGGGGCCTTATTGACCGTGCTGCGGCCGCTTGTTAGCGTCGCCGCGGCTTTTGCCGCCGCAGGAATCATGACTCTGTTGTCCGGCCACTCCCTCGATCCGCGCGCGCGCCAGTTGCTGCGCACCCTGATCGCGCAGTATCTCGCCGAAGGGCAGCCGGTCGGCTCGCGCACCCTGGCCCGTTCCTCCGGGCTGGACGTCAGCCCGGCGACCATTCGCAACGTGATGGCCGACCTCGAGGAACTCGGGCTGATCGCCTCGCCGCACACTTCCGCCGGCCGCGTGCCGACCGTGCAGGGCCTGCGCGTGTTCGTCGACAGCCTGATCGAGCTGAAGCCGCTGGCGCGCGAGGAGATGGAGCACCTGGAGCGCGAGTTCGCGCGCGAGGCCGGCAACACCCGCGATCTGCTCGGCGGCGTCTCCTCGCTGCTCTCCGCCGTCACCCATTTCGCCGGCGTGGTGACCGTGCCGCGCGGCGACGACTTCCCGCTGCGGCACATCGATTTCGTCGCGCTGGACGGCCAGCGCATCCTGGTGATCCTGGTGTTCGCCGACGGCCAGGTGCAGAACCGCGTGCTGCAACTGCAGCGGCGGCTGGCCCCCGGCGAGCTGGAGCAGGCCGCCAACTATCTCAACGCCCAGTACGCCGGCCTGCGCATCGACGAGATCCGCGCGCGCCTGCTGGGCGAGCTGCGCGCCGCCGGCAGCGAGCTGAACCGCCTGCTCAGCGCGGCGATGGAGGTGGCGGCGGGCGCGTTCGCGCCGGCCGCCGAGGCCGACGTGCTGGTCAGCGGCCAGACCAACCTGATGGGCTACCAGGAGCTGTCCGACCTCGACCGCCTGCGCGAACTGTTCGAGGCGTTCCAGCGCAAGCGCGACCTGTTGGCGCTCTTGGAGAACTGCGCGCGTGCCCCCGGCGTGCGGCTGTTCATCGGCGAGGAGTCCGGCTTCGCGGCGCTGGACGGCTGCACCGTAGTGACGGCGCCCTACGGCGCCGGCGGTCGCGTGCTGGGCGCCCTGGGGGTGATCGGACCGACGCGGATGGCTTACGATCGCGTGATTCCGGTGGTGCAAGCCACCGCGCGGTTGCTGTCCGACGCCTTGAATCGCGTCGTGCCGACCCAATAACCCGCCGCGGAGGGCGGGATTTTCCGCATGAATCGCGATGCTGCGGCAGGGGCCGCCGGCATCGTTTTGACCGCAGGGAGTGACGATGGAAGAGACCAAGCCGACCACGCCGCCGGAGGTCGACCGCGCGTCAGCGGCCGGCGACCAGGTGCTGGCCGACACCGACGCGCTGGTGCAGAAGCTCGGCGAGTACGAGGCCAAGCTCGCCGAGATGCGCGACACCGTGCTGCGCGAGCGCGCCGAGATCGAGAACCAGCGCCGCCGCCTGCAGCGCGACCTCGAGCAGGCGCGTCGCTTCGCCAACGAGAGGCTGCTGTCCGACCTGCTGCCGGTGTGCGACAGCCTGGAGCGCGGCCTGGCCGCCGAGGGCGCCGACGCCGCCGCGCTGCGCGAAGGCATGGAGCTGACCCTGAAGGCGCTGGTCAAGGTCGCCGAGAGCAACGGCCTCAAGGCCGTCGATCCGCTCGGCCAGGCGTTCGATCCGGAGCTGCACCAGGCGATGAGCATGGTCGACGGCAACGGCCAGGCGCCGGGCACCGTGGTGGCGGTGCTGCAAAAGGGCTACGTGCTGAACGACCGCCTGCTGCGCCCGGCGCTGGTGGCGGTGGCGAAAACGCCGGAAGGCGCTTGAGATAAGGGGCCGCGGGCCCCAGTTTGCGAATCAGCGCGGCCGCGGGGGCCGCATCGGAATTTCGGAGCAATCCCATGGGCAAGATCATCGGTATCGACCTCGGCACCACGAACTCGTGCGTGGCGATCATGGAGGGTTCGTCGGTGCGCGTCATCGAGAACGCGGAGGGCGACCGCACCACGCCTTCGATCGTCGCGTTCAGCAAGGACGGCGAGGTGCTGGTCGGCGCGCCGGCCAAGCGCCAGGCGGTGACCAACCCGAAGAACACCTTCTATGCGGTGAAGCGCCTGATCGGCCGCAAGTTCACCGACGCCGAGGTGAAGAAGGACCTCGACCTGGTGCCGTACCAGATCCTCGCCCACGACAACGGCGACGCCTGGGTGGCGACCGCCGACGGCAAGAAGATGGCGCCGCCGGAGATTTCCGCGAAGGTGCTGATGAAGATGAAGAAGACCGCCGAGGACTATCTCGGCGAGCCGGTCACCGAGGCGGTGATCACGGTACCGGCCTACTTCAACGACAGCCAGCGCCAGGCCACCAAGGACGCCGGCAAGATCGCCGGCCTCGAGGTCAAGCGCATCATCAACGAGCCGACCGCGGCCGCGCTGGCCTATGGCCTCGACAAGAAGGGCGGCGACCGCAAGATCGCCGTCTACGACCTCGGCGGCGGCACCTTCGACATCTCGATCATCGAGATCGCGGAGGTCGACGGCGAGAAGCAATTCGAAGTGCTGGCCACCAACGGCGACACCTTCCTCGGCGGCGAGGACTTCGACAAGCGCGTGATCGATTATCTGGTCGAGGAGTTCAAGAAGGACCAGGGCGTCGACCTGAAGAACGACCCGCTGGCGCTGCAGCGCCTGAAGGACGCGGCCGAGCGCGCCAAGATCGAGCTGTCCAGCGCGCACCAGACCGAGGTGAACCTGCCGTACATCACGGCCGATGCCTCCGGTCCGAAGCACCTCAACATCAAGCTGACCCGCGCCAAGCTGGAGGCGCTGGTCGAGGATCTGGTCAGGAAGACCATCGAGCCCTGCCGCATCGCGCTGAACGACGCCGGCCTGCGCGTGTCCGACGTCGACGAGGTGATCCTGGTCGGCGGCATGACGCGCATGCCCAAGGTGCAGGAGGCGGTGAAGGACTTCTTCGGCAAGGAGCCGCGCAAGGACGTCAACCCCGACGAGGCGGTGGCGATCGGCGCGGCGATCCAGGGCGCGGTGCTGGCGGGCGACGTCAAGGACGTGCTGCTGCTCGACGTGACCCCGCTGTCGCTGGGCATCGAGACCCTGGGCGGCGTGTTCACCAAGATCATCGAGAAGAACACCACGATCCCGACGCGCGCCTCGCAGGTGTTCTCCACCGCCGACGACAACCAGACCGCGGTCACCGTGCACGTGCTGCAGGGCGAGCGCGAGCAGGCCCGCTTCAACAAGTCGCTGGCCAAGTTCGACCTGGCCGGCATCGAGCCGGCGCCGCGCGGCGTGCCGCAGATCGAGGTCAGCTTCGACATCGACGCCAACGGCATCCTGCACGTCTCCGCCAAGGACAAGAAGACCGGCAAGGAGCAGAAGGTCGAGATCAAGGCCGGTTCCGGCCTGACCGAGGAAGAGAAGGAGCGGATGATCCGCGACGCCGAGGCGCATCGCGAGGAGGACCGCAAGTTCCACGAGCTGGTCGGCGCGCGCAACAAGGCCGACGCCACCGTGCACGCCGCGCGCAGCGCGCTGAAGGAGCACGGCGGCAAGGTGCCGTCCGAGCAGATCGCCCGCATCGAGGAGGCGCTGGCCGACCTCGAGAAGGTGATGAAGGGCGACGACAAGGCCGCCATCGAGGCCAAGACCGCCGCGCTCGAGCAGGCCGCGCAGTCGCTGTTCGCGGCGGCTGCGGCCGGTTTCCAGGGCGCCGAGGCGGGCGCGCAGGCCGGCGCCGGCCCGTCCAAGACGGACGACGTGGTCGATGCCGAATTCACCGAAGTCAAGGACGACAAGAAGTAATCAGGATTGGGGGAGATGGGAGCGGGAAACGGGGAGTAGGGAGTAGGCTTGGCGATTCGGCCGGTTGCTCCGCTCTTTCCGAGCCACGAACCTTGCGCCGTACCCACTCCCCGCTTCCGGCTCCCGACTCCCATCTTTCATGACCAAGCGCTGCTACTACGAAGTCCTGGGCGTGGAGCGTTCGGCCACCGAGGATGAACTGAAGAAGGCGTATCGCCGCCTGACCATGAAGTTCCATCCGGACCGCAATCCGGACGACCCGCACGCCAAGGAAAAATTCGTCGAGGTCAAGCAGGCCTACGAAATCCTCTCCGACCCGCAGAAGCGCGCGCTGTACGACCGCCACGGCCATGCCGCGTTCGAGCACGGCGGCGCGGGCGGCGCGGGCTTCGCCGACGTCGGCGACATCTTCGGCGACATCTTCTCCGACATCTTCGGCATGGGCGGCGGCGGGCGCCGCCGCGCTGCGCGCGGCGCCGACCTGCGCTACGTGCTGGAGCTCGATCTCGAGGAAGCCGTCGCCGGCGTCGAGAAGCAGATCGAGGTGCCGACCCTGGTCGGCTGCCACCATTGCAACGGCACCGGTTCGGCCGACGGCAAGACGGCGGTCTGCCCGACCTGCCGCGGCCACGGCCGCGTGCGCATGCAGAACGGCATCTTCTCGGTGCAGCAGACCTGTCCGCACTGCGGCGGCGTCGGCCGCGTGATCGAGACGCCTTGCAGGAAATGCGACGGCGAGGGCCGCCTGCACGAGGAGCGCACGCTGTCGGTGCGCATTCCCGCCGGCGTCGACAACGGCGACCGCATCCGCCTGACCGGGCAGGGCGAGGCCGGACCCGCCGGCGCCGCCCCAGGCGACCTCTACGTCGAGGTGCGCGTGCGTCCGCACCCGATCTTCCAGCGCGAGGGCGACGATCTCTACTGCGAGGTGCCGATTCGCTTCGCGCAGGCCGCGCTGGGCGCCGAACTGTGCGTGCCGACGCTGGACGGCGAGACGAGGATCACCGTGCCGCCGGAGACGCAGACCGGCCAGATGTTCCGCCTGCGCGGCAAGGGCGTGCGTTCCGTGCGCAGCGGCCGCACCGGCGACCTGCTCTGTCGCGTGGTGGTGGAAACGCCGGTGCGCCTGACCCGCGCGCAGCGCGAGCTGCTCGAGCAGTTCGAGGCCACCTTCGCCGACGCCGAGGAATGCGCGGCGCACAGCCCGCGCACCAGTTCCTGGCTGGACGGCGTCAAGCAGTTCTGGGCGCGGATGACGGCGTGAGGGGGGAAGGGGAGGTTTGAACACGTGGCTGACGTCATGGCCGCCAAAGCGGGCATGACGGCCCGCTCCGCTCCTCCATCGCCTTCGCCCCGCCTCCGTCCCCGCTTCCTAACCCCTGCTCCCTGCTTCCGCCCCCCTCTCCGCCCTCGGCAAATCCGCCGCATCGCGCTACGCTCGGCTTTTTCCGCAAGGAGCCGGGCACCGTGACGTCTCCCATCCGACTCGCCATCAACGGCGCCTCCGGGCGCATGGGTCGCGTCCTGCTCGATCTCGCGCGCGGCGATGCGCGCTTCGCGCTGCGCGCCGCCGTGGTCGGGGCCGGCGCGGAACCGGTCGGCGCGCCGGTCGGCGGCGTCGAGGCGCCCGGCGCGCTGCGCTACAGCGCCGGCTGGGCCGAGGCGCCGCCGCTGGACGTGGTGGTCGACTTCAGCACGCCCGCGGGGCTGGCCGCCGCGCTCGATCACTGCGAGTCGCACGGCATCGCGCTGGTGGCCGGCACCACCGGCCTCGACGCGGCGCTGGAACAGCGCCTGCAGCGCGCGGCGGGGCGCATCGCCGTGCTGCGTTCGGCCAACTTCAGCCTCGGCGTGGCGGTGCTGACGCGCCTGCTGCGGCAGGCGGCGGCGGCGCTGCCCGGGTGGGATCTGGAAATCCTCGAGGCGCACCACAACCGCAAGGAGGACGCGCCTTCCGGCACCGCGCTGGCGCTCGGCCGCGCCGCCGCCGCCGCGCGCGGCACCACGCTCGAAGCCGAGGCCGTGTATGCGCGCGAGGGCCGGCCGGGCGCGCGCCGCGCCGGCAGCATCGGCTTCGCCGCGGTGCGCGGCGGCGACATCGTCGGCGAGCACACCGCGCTGCTGGCCGGTCCGGGCGAGCGCCTGGAGCTCACCCATCGCGCCACCGACCGCGCGATCTTCGCGCGCGGCGCGCTGGCCGCGGCGGCGTGGCTGGCGGGCCGCGCCGCCGGCGCCTACACGCTGGACGACGTGCTGATGGCCGACGCATGAGCGCGGCGCCGCGCACGCTCGGCACCATCGCCGCGGTGCTGGCCGGCCGCGCGGCGCCGTACACGCGGCCGGGCACGTTCAGCGCGATCGCCAAGCGCCCGGTCGCGGGGCGCGTCGAGGCCGGTCCGGAAGGGTTGGGCATCGACGAGCAGGGCGACCGCCGCGTGCACGGCGGCGTCGACAAGGCGCTGCACCACTACGCATTCGACCACTACGCCGCCTGGCGCGCCGAGCTGGGCGCGCATCCGCTGCTGACGCAGCCGGGCGCCTTCGGCGAGAACCTGTCGACCATCGGTATCACCGAGGCCGACCTCTGCCTCGGCGACCGCCTGCGCTGCGGCGAGGTGCTGCTGGAGGTGTCGCTGGCGCGCCAGCCGTGCTGGAAGCTGTCCGACCGCTTCGGCATCGCGGACATGGCGCGGCGCGTGCAGGACAGCGGCCGCACCGGCTGGTACTACCGCGTGCTGCAGGGCGGCACGCTCGGCGCGGGCGACGCGCTGGTGCTGCTCGAGCGCCCGCATCCGGCGTGGACGCTGGCGCGGCTGCTCGATCTGCTCTACCGCGACACGCTGGACCGCGACGCGCTGCGCGGCGCGCTGGCGCTGCCGCTGGTGCCGTCGTGGCGCCGGCTGTTCGAACGGCGGCTGGCGCAGGGGCGCGTCGAGGACTGGGGCTCGCGCCTGCGCGGCGACGCCGCGGCCGGCTGAGCGCGTTCAGTCCATGTGCACGGCGTCGCGCTCGCGGCCGGCGCCGTACTTGCGGTCGATGCCGCCCAGCAGCTTCTTGAAGAAGCGCGAGAAACGCCCGCGCCTGGTCTTGCGCAGCTTCTCCTCCTCGCTGGTCAGCCAGGCCACCTGGATCACGCGGCGTTCGCCCTCGTAGGGCAGGTGGCCGTGGAAGGAGTTGTCGGTGCGCTTGAACACGGCGAATTCGCCGTACAGCGGCTTGATCTCCGGCGCGACGAGGTCATCGATGCTGTCGATGCGCCTGAGGAAACGCAGGCAGCCGTCGCTGGTGTCGGGCCATCGCTCGTTGAGGTAGAGCAGGGCGGTGGCGATCTTCGAACGCGAGTCGGTGTGGATGGTGCCGTGGCGCTTGTTGAGCGAGCGGCAGATCGTCACCAGCGTCGGGTACCGGCCGAGATCGTCGATGCCGAGCCGCGCGCCGACCGCGCCGGCGAACCCCGGCGAGGTGAGCGCATCGACCAGCGCGCGGATCGACGGCCCGCAGTCCTTCGGCTCGTAGGGAAAGAAGCCGGCGCCGCTGTAGCGCGGGAAGTCGCGGTCGAGATCGGCGCGCGCCGTCTCCGGCAGTTGTCCGTGCGCCACCATGAACGGGAACGGCTCGCGCACGACGAGCGTGTTCGAGTCGGGCCGATCGAGGCGGGCCGGATCGAGCAGGGCGGTCGACTGGATCATGGGCGGCGTGCGGCGGCAGAGTGCGGATTCTACATCTGCGCGCTTGAACGCACCGCGCCAGCGGCGGTGGACACCCGTGGCGCCGACGCCTATCATGTCGTCCCGCCCAGAATCCTCTTCCAAGGTCCACAGGCCCGTATCGCGCAGGCCTGCGGACTTTGTCGCACCCAAGGCGGTCCCATGAGCAGCATTCCAGCCCTGCTGGCCCTCGAAGACGGCAGCGTGTTCCGCGGAACCGCGGCCGGCGCGGTCGGCGAAACGGTGGGCGAGGTCGTGTTCAACACGGCCATGACCGGCTACCAGGAGATCCTCACCGATCCCTCCTACGCCCGCCAGATCGTCACCCTGACGTACCCGCACATCGGCAACACCGGCTGCAACGCCGCCGATGCCGAGTCCCGCCGCGTGCACGCCGCCGGCCTGATCGTGCGCGACATCCCGCGCAGGCCCAGCAACTGGCGCAGCGAGGAGAGCCTGCCGGAGTACCTGCGTCGTCACGGCATCGTCGCCATCGCCGGCATCGACACGCGCCGCCTGACCCGCATCCTGCGCGACAAGGGCGCGCTGAACGGCTGCCTGGTCGCCGGCGAGGCCATCGACGAGGCGCAGGCGCTGGCCAAGGCGCGCGCCTTCCCCGGCCTGAACGGCATGGACCTCGCCAAGGTGGTCAGCACGACGCAGCCGTACCGCTGGAGCGAGGGCACCTACGACCTCGACCGCGCCCAGTTCCGCGCGCCGAGCGCGCGTTTCCGCGTGGTCGCCTACGATTTCGGCGTCAAGCACAACATCCTGCGCCTGCTCGCCGACCGCGGCTGCGAGATCACCGTGGTGCCGGCGCAAACCGGCGCCGCCGAGGCGCTGGCGATGAAGCCGGACGGCGTGTTCCTGTCCAACGGCCCGGGCGATCCGGCAGCCTGCGACTACGCGATCGCCGCCGCGCGGGCGTTCCTCGACGCGCGCATGCCGCTGTTCGGCATCTGCCTCGGCCACCAGCTGATGGGCCTCGCGCTCGGCGCGAAGACGCTGAAGATGAAGTTCGGCCACCACGGCGCCAACCATCCGGTGAAGGACCTCGACGACGGCCGCGTGCTGATCACCTCGCAGAACCACGGCTTCGCTGTCGATGCCGACACGCTGCCGGCCAACGCGCGCGTCACCCACCGCTCGCTGTTCGACGGCTCGCTGCAGGGCTTCGCCCTGACCGACCGCCCGGCGTTCTGCTTCCAGGGCCATCCCGAGGCGAGTCCGGGCCCGCACGACATCGGCTATCTGTTCGACCGGTTCGCCGCGCTGATGCAGGAGGCCCGCTGAGATGCCCAAGCGCACCGACATCAAGAGCGTGCTGATCATCGGCGCCGGTCCGATCGTGATCGGCCAGGCCTGCGAGTTCGACTACTCCGGCGCGCAGGCGTGCAAGGCGCTGAAGGAGGAGGGCTACCGGGTGATCCTGGTGAACTCCAACCCGGCGACGATCATGACCGATCCGGGCATGGCCGACGCCGTCTACATCGAGCCGATCAACTGGCAGACGGTGGAGCGCATCATCGCCAAGGAGCGGCCGGACGCCGTGCTGCCGACGATGGGCGGGCAGACCGGTCTCAACTGCGCGCTCGACCTCGCCGACAACGGCGTGCTGGAGAAATACGGCGTCGAGCTGATCGGCGCATCGCGCGAGGCCATCCGCATGGCCGAGGACCGCGAGCTGTTCCGCCGCGCCATGCTGGAGATCGGCCTCGAGTGCCCCAAGGCCGAGATCGCCAGGACCTTCGAGCAAGCGCTGGAGATCCAGGCGCGCGTCGGCTACCCGACCATCATCCGCCCGAGCTTCACGCTGGGCGGCAGCGGCGGCGGCATCGCCTACAACCGCGAGGAGTTCGAGGAGATCGTCAAGCGCGGCCTCGAGCTCTCGCCGGTGCACGAAGTGCTGGTCGAGGAGTCCGTGCTGGGCTGGAAGGAGTTCGAGATGGAGGTGGTCCGCGACCGCGCGGACAACTGCATCATCGTCTGCTCGATCGAGAACCTCGACCCGATGGGCGTGCACACCGGCGACTCGATCACGGTGGCGCCGGCGCAGACGCTGACCGACAAGGAATACCAGCGCTTGCGCGACGCCTCGATCGCCGTGCTGCGCAAGATCGGCGTCGACACCGGCGGCTCCAACGTGCAGTTCGGCGTCAACGCCGAGAACGGCCGCGTGGTGGTGATCGAGATGAACCCGCGCGTGTCGCGCTCGTCCGCGCTGGCCTCCAAGGCGACCGGCTTCCCGATCGCCAAGGTCGCCGCCAAGCTGGCGGTCGGCTACACGCTGGACGAGCTGAAGAACGAGATCACCGGCGGTCTGACGCCGGCTTCGTTCGAGCCGACCATCGACTACGTGGTCACCAAGATCCCGCGCTTCGCTTTCGAGAAGTTCCCGGCCGCCGATCCGCGCCTGACCACGCAGATGAAGTCGGTCGGCGAGGTGATGGCGATCGGCCGCAGCTTCCCGGAGTCGCTGCAGAAGGCGCTGCGCGGCCTCGAGACCGGCAAGACCGGCCTCAATCCCACCGGCCTCGACCTCGCCAGCGAGGACGGCCTGGCGCGCCTGAAGCGCGAGCTGCGCGAGCCCGGTCCCGAGCGCATCTTCCACCTCGGCGACGCGTTCCGCGCCGGCCTGTCGCTGGACGACGTCTACGCGCTGACCCACATCGACCCGTGGTTCCTCGCCGCCATCGAAGACATCGTGGCGATGGAGAACGAGGTGCGTGCCAAGGGGTTGAGCGCGATCGACGCGCCGCGCCTGCGCGAACTGAAGCGCATGGGCTTCGCCGACGCGCGCCTGGCCGAGCTGCTCGGCACCGACGAGGCCGCGGTGCGCCATCTGCGTCGCACGCTGGGCGTGCGTCCGGTGTACAAGCGCGTCGACTCCTGCGCCGCCGAGTTCGCCACCGGCACCGCCTACATGTATTCCACCTACGAGGAGGAGTGCGAGGCGAACCCGAGCGCGCGCGACAAGATCGTCGTGCTGGGCGGCGGCCCCAACCGCATCGGCCAGGGCATCGAGTTCGACTACTGCTGCGTGCACGCCGCGCTGGCGCTGCGCGAGGACGGGTTCGAGACCATCATGGTCAACTGCAACCCGGAGACGGTGTCGACCGACTACGACACCTCCGACCGCCTGTACTTCGAGCCGCTGACGCTGGAGGACGTGCTCGAGATCATCGACCTCGAGAAGCCGAAGGGCGTGATCGTGCAGTACGGCGGGCAGACGCCGCTGAAGCTGGCGCGCGCGCTGGAAGCGGCCGGCGCGCCGATCATCGGCACCTCGCCGGACTCGATCGACCTCGCCGAGGATCGCGAGCGCTTCCAGAAGCTGGTCGCCAAGCTCGGCCTGACGCAGCCGCCCAACCGCACCGCGCGCAACGCCGACGAGGCGCTGGCGCTGGCGCGCGAGATCGGCTACCCGCTGGTGGTGCGCCCGAGCTACGTGCTGGGCGGCCGCGCGATGGAAGTGGTCTACGACGACGCCGATCTGGCGCGCTACATCCGCGACGCCGTGCGCGTGTCCAACGACTCGCCGGTGCTGCTCGACCGTTTCCTCGACCATGCGGTCGAGGTCGACGTCGACATCATCGCCGACGCCGACGGCGACGTGCTGGTCGGCGGCGTGATGGAGCACATCGAGGAAGCCGGCGTGCATTCCGGCGATTCCTCCTGCTCGCTGCCGCCGTACTCGCTGCCGCCGGCGATCCAGGACGAGCTGCGCCGCCAGGTCGGCCTGCTGGCGCGCGAGCTGAAGGTGGTCGGCCTGATGAACACGCAGTTCGCCATCCAGGGCGAGACCGTGTACATCCTCGAGGTCAACCCGCGCGCCTCGCGCACGGTGCCGTTCGTTTCCAAGGCCACCGGCGTGCCGCTGGCCAAGATCGCCGCGCGCTGCATGGTCGGCAGGAGCCTTGCCGCGCAGGGCGGGCCGCGCGAGGTGATCCCGAGCTACTACTCCGTCAAGGAAGCGATCTTCCCGTTCCTGAAATTCCAGAACGTCGATCCGATCCTCGGCCCGGAGATGCGTTCCACCGGCGAGGTGATGGGCGTCGGCCGCAGCTTCGGCGCCGCGTTCGCGCGCGCGCACGAGGCCGCCAACATCCGTTCGCCGAACGTCGGCAAGGCGTTCCTGTCGGTGCGCGACGCCGACAAGTCGCGCCTGCTGCCGGTCGCCATCGATCTGGTGCGGCGCGGTTACGGCCTGGTCGCGACCGGCGGCACCTGCGCTTATCTGGTCGAGCATGGCGTGCCTTGCGAGCGCATCAACAAGGTGCTGGAGGGCCGGCCGCACATCGTCGACCTGATCAAGAACGGCGAGATCGTGTTCATCGTCAACACCACCGAGGGCAAGCAGGCCATCGCCGACTCGTTCTCGATCCGCCGCGAGGCGCTGCAGCAGCGCGTGACCTACTCGACCACCATCGCCGGCGCGCGCGCCTTGCTGCACTCGCTGGACTTTCGCGACGGCGGCAGCGTGCACAGCCTGCAGGAACTGCACAAGGAGCTCGAGGCATGAAGCGTGCCCCCATGACGCGCAAGGGCGCCGAGCGGCTGCGCCAGGAGCTGGAACGGCTGAAGACCGTCGAGCGTCCGCGCATCATCAACGCGATCGCCGAGGCGCGCGCGCACGGCGACCTGAAGGAGAACGCCGAGTATCACGCCGCGCGCGAGCAGCAGGGCTTCATCGAGGGCCGCATCAAGGAGCTGGAGGCGGCGCTGTCCACCGCCGAGGTGATCGACGTCGCCAGGCTCAGCCCCGGCTCGCGCATCGTGTTCGGCGCCACCGTCGAGCTGGAGGACGAGGAGTCGGGCGACACCGTCACCTACCAGATCGTCGGCGACCTCGAGGCCGACATCAAGCAGGGGCTGATCTCGGTCAGCTCGCCGCTCGCCCGCGCCCTGATCGGCAAGAGCGAGGGCGACAGTTTCGATTTCCAGGCGCCGAACGGGCGCCGCAGCTACGAGATCGTCGCGGTCAGCTACCCGGACTGAGCGCGCCATGGCCGACGCCGCGCACGTCCTGCTTCCGGCCCGTGCGGTTTGCGCGCGCATCGCCGCGCTGATGCAGGCGCTGGCGCGCGCCGACCGCCAGCCGGACGCCGCGCCAGGCTACCTCGCCGCGCTCGCCGCGCATTTCCGGTGGCCCGGCAAGCCGCTGCCGGTCGCCGCGCTGCTGCGCGAGCATGCGGCCGGCGACGCCGCCGGCGCGAGCTGGCTGTGCGCCGATCCCGCTTACGTGCAGCCCGACATCAACGGCGCGCGCATGCTCGCCTGCGGCACGCTGGATCTCGGCGGCGACGAGGCCGAGGCGCTGGCGCGCGAACTGAAGCCGGTGTTCGGCGACAGCGGCGCGCTGCTGGAAACCACCACGCCGGCGCGCTGGCACCTGCGTCTGCCGGCGGGCGCGGCGCTGCCGGCTTTCGCCACGCCGGAGGACGTGCTCGGCGCCGATCTGTTCGAGCACCTTCCGCAGGGCCCCGAAGGGCGCCGCTGGCGGCAACTGTTCAACGAGGCGCAGGTGATCCTGCACCAGCACCCGGTCAACGTCGCTCGGCGCGCGCGCGGCGCGCTGCCGGCGAACAGCCTGTGGTTCTGGGGCGGCGGCGCGCTGCCGGCGTGGGTCAAGAGCGTCTTGACGCTGGTCGCCAGCGATGACGGCGTGGCGCGCGCCCTGGCCGCGCGCGCCGGTATCGGCAGCGAGCCGCCGCATCCGGACCTGTTGGCGCGCCCGCGCGACGGCGCGGCGCTGATCGACCTCGAACGCGTCGCGCCGGATGCGCTGGCGCGCGTGTGGCTGCCCGCGCTGCTGGATGCGCTGGCGCGCGGCCGCGTGTCGGAGCTGCGCTTCGCCTTCGCCAGCGGCGAGCGCTTCCGTCTGGCGCGCTGGCACCGGCTGCGTTTCTGGCGGCGCGCGCGGGCGTCGGCCTCATGATGGCGCCGGCGCTGCAGCGGCGCGCGCTGGCGGGCACGCCGCACGGCTGGCCGGCGCACGTGCACCCGGTGTTGCAGCGCGTCTACGCCGCGCGCGGCGTGCTCTGCCCGGCGGACGCCGAGCATCGCCTCGCGCGGCTGCTGCCGCCGCAGACGCTGGGCGGCCTCGAGCGGGCGCTGGACCTGCTGGAGACGGCGATCGCCGCCGACCGCGCGATCCTGATCGCCGGCGATTTCGACGCCGACGGCGCCACCGGCTGCGCGGTCGCCGTGCGCGGGCTGCGCATGCTCGGCGCGCGCCGCGTCGGCTACGTGGTGCCGAACCGCTTCGAACACGGCTACGGGCTCAGTCCCGCGCTGGTCGCCAGCCTCGATCCCGCACCGCACCTGCTGATCACCGTCGACAACGGCATCGGCAGCGGCGCCGGCGTGGAAGCGGCACGCGCGCGCGGCATCCAGGTGATCGTCACCGATCATCATCTGCCGGGCGAACGCCTGCCCGCGGCCGACGCCATCGTCGATCCCAACCTGCCGGGCGATCCGTTCCCGAGCAAGGCGCTGGCCGGCGTCGGCGTGATGTTCTACGTGCTGCTGGCGCTGCGCGCGCGGTTGCGCGCGCGCGGCGCTTGGGGTGCGCGCGAAGAGCCGGACCTCGCCGCGCTGCTCGACTTGGTCGCGCTCGGCACGGTCGCCGACCTGGTGCCGCTCGACTTCAACAACCGCGTGCTGGTCGAGGCCGGCCTGCGGCGCATCCGCGCCGGCCGCGCCTGCGCCGGCATCGCCGCGCTGGCCGAGGCCAGCGGGCGCAGCGCGGCGACGCTGACCGCCGCCGATCTCGGCTACGCGCTCGGCCCGCGCATCAACGCGGCCGGCCGGCTGGAGGACATGAGCCTCGGCGTCGAGTGCCTGCTGACCGATGACGCCGGCCGCGCGCGCGAGCTGGCGGCGCTGCTGTCCGGCATCAACGACGAGCGCCGCGGCCTGCAGGCGGCGATGGTCGAGGAGGCCGAGGCGATGGTCGCGCGCGCCGCCGACAGCGACGCGGTCGGCGTGGCGCTGTTCGATCCCGGCTGGCACGCCGGTGTGGTCGGCCTGGTCGCCTCCAAGCTGAAGGAGCGCCTGCACCGGCCGGTGGTGGCCTTCGCGCCGGCGGGCGAGGGCGGCGGCGAGCTGCGCGGCTCGGCGCGTTCGATCGCCGGCTTCCACATCCGCGACGCGCTGGCCGAGATCGACGCACGCCATCCCGGCCTGCTGGGCCGCTTCGGCGGCCATGCGATGGCGGCCGGCCTCAGCCTGCGCGCGGCCGATTTCGCGCGCTTCGCCGCCGCGTTCGACGCCGTCGCGCGCGAACGCATCGGCGCCGAGCTGCTGTCGCCGGTGCTGCACACCGACGGCGGCCTGGCGCCGGGCGAGTTCGAGCTGGCGCTGGCGCAGCAGCTGCGCGTAGCCGGGCCGTGGGGCCAGGCCTTCCCGGAGCCGCTGTTCGACGACGTGTTCGAGTGCGTCGGCTGGCGCACGATGGGCGAGCGCCACCTGCGTCTCGACCTGCGCGACCCGCGCGACGGCCGCACGCTGCAGGCGGTGCACTTCGGCGGCCACGACGGCCAGCCGCCGCCGACCCTGCTGCGCGCCGCCTACGAGCTCGGCATCGACGACTGGCAGGGGCGCACGCGCCTGCGCCTCTCGCTGCGCCATCGCCAGTCCGCCTGAGGCGTGCCGCCGGCGTTCATGCCGGCCGCGCTAGAGTGGCGCCGCCATGCGGAGGGAGGCGCGATGATCGAACTGATCCCGGACATGCCGGCCGACACGCTGGGCTTCTCGGCCCGCGGCACCGTCAGCGGCGAGGACTACGAGCGCGTGGTGGTGCCGGCGGTGGAGGCGATGCTGGCCACCACGCCCAGGGTGCGCCTGCTCTACCACCTCGGCCCGGACTTCGAGGGTTTCGAGGCCGCCGCGCTGTGGGACGACGCCCGCCTCGGCTTCCGCCACGCCTTCGGCTGGGAGCGCGTCGCCGTGGTCACCGACGTCGAATGGCTGCGCGCGGCGATCCGCCTGCTGCATTTCTCCATCGCCGGCGAGGTGCGCGTGTTCGCCGACGCCGAGTTCGAGCGCGCGCGGCAGTGGATCTGCGAGCCGCCGGCGGCGGACGACGCCAAAGCCTGATCGAAATCAAGCGCCGCGCGGCGCCGCGGCCTAGCCTGAGCCTCCCGGCTGGCGCGGCGAGGTGACGGCATGACGATGTCCGTGAGCGTGACCTTCGACGGCATGGCGCCGTCCGATGCGCTGCGTGCCGACATCATGCAGCACGCCGACAAGTTGGCGCAGTTCGCCCCGCGCGCGCTGGCGTGCCACGTCGCGGTGATGGCGTCCACGCGCCGCCGCCACCAGGGCAACCTCTACAAGGTGCGCGCGCGGCTGACCCTGCCGGGCGGCGAGATCGCCGCCGGCCGCACCGGCCCGCAGGATCACGGCCACGAGGATCCCTACGTCGCCGTGCGCGACACCTTCGACGTGCTGCGCCGGCAGCTCGAGGACTACGTGCGCCGCCAGCGCGGCGACGTGAAGCATCACGAGCCGCGCCCCTGACGGCGGCGGCGCGGGAGAGGAGACGACCATGCCCGTATGCGAAGTGTGCGGCAACAACTACGAACGCGCGTTCACGGTGTTCATGGCGGGGCGCGAGCACACCTTCGACGCCTTCGAGTGCGCGATCCATGCGCTGGCGCCGCGCTGCGCCAGCTGCGGCTGTCCGGTGGTCGGCCACGGCGTGCAGCACGGCGAGCGCATCTACTGCTGCGCGCAGTGCGCGCGCCGCGCCGGCGTCGAAGGCCTGGTCGACCACAACTGAGCGTCGCCCGGCGGTCGTGCGCTCAGCCGTTGCGGCGGCCGTGCGGCGCGGCGGGCGCGCGCGGCCGGCGCGGCGGCCGCGTGTCGTACTCGACGCTGCGCGTGCGCCGCGTCGGCTGCGGATACAGCCGCATCATGTCCATGATCGTCTCCGGCATGCGCATGTCGACGTCTAGGCCCAGCGCCGCGGCTTCCTGCGGCGCGATCGGGTAGTCGTGCGTCCAGTGGCCGTCGGACAGCGCCGCGGCGAGCCGCTCGGCGGCCTCGGGCGCGAAGCGGTCGCCGACGATGTCGGCGATGCACTTGCGCAGCTGCGCGATCGCCATCTGCGCCTGGTCGGCCAGGATCAGCGTCTCGTCCTCGGTGTCCTTCGCCTCCTTGCGCTCCACCGCGCGCAGGATCGAGGCGGCGGGGTATTCGGCGATCTGCGGATCGATCGGGCCGAGCACAGCGTGCTCGCACATCACGATGCGGTCGGCGGCCAGCGCGATCAGCGTGCCGCCGGACATCGCGTAGTGCGGCACGAAGGCGGTCACCGGGGCGGGGTGGCGGGCGATGGCGCGGGCGATCTGCAGCGAGGCCAGCGCGAGGCCGCCCGGCGTGTGCAGCACCAGGTCGATGGGTGTGGCCGGATCGGTGTCGCGGACGGCGCGGATCACTTCCTCGGAATCCTGGATGTCGATGTAGCGCACCAACGGGAAGCCGAGCAGGCTCATCGTCTCCTGGCGGTGCACCAGCAGGATCACGCGGCTGCCGCGCTCGCGCTCGATTTGCGTGCGCAGCCGCCTGCGCGCGCCTTCCAGCAGGCGCAGCCGCAGCACCGGCTGCAGCGCCAGCGCCAGCACCGCCAGCCACAGCAGTTCACCGAACGACATCCGGTCCTCCTTGCGCAGCGCAGTATCCGCAGCGCGCCGGCGGGCGGGTTTGCGCCAGGTCATGGTCGGCGGCGGGGCAGCGGGCCGTGACCGAGATCGGCCTGCGCGTGCTGCAACTGGCGTGGCTGATGGCGCCGGCCTACGCGGCGAACATGGCGCCGCCGTTCCTGCGCTACTGGCGCGGCTGGAATCCGCCGCTGCAGCGGCGCCTGTTCGGCGCGCACAAGACGGTGCTGGGCTTCGCCGCCGGCGTGCTGGCCGCGCTGGCGGTCGCCCGGCTGCAGGCGCGCGTCGGCTGGACGCATGCGCTCGTCGCGCCGTCCGAGTGGGCGGCGGCCGGACTGGCGCTGGGCTTCGGCGCGATGGCCGGCGACGCGGTCAAGAGCTTCTTCAAGCGCCGCCGCGGCCGCCCGCCCGGCACGCCGTGGCCGCCGTTCGACCAGCTCGATTTCGTCGTCGGCGCGCTGCTGCTGGTCGCGCCGCGGGTCGAACTGGGCGCGGCGGACGTGGCGCTGACGCTGGCGGCCACCTTCGTCGGCGATCTGCTGGTCAACCGCGCGGCGTTCCGGCTCGGCATCAAGGACACGCCGTGGTGAGGCGGTGCGGGCGTTTGACCATGATCAAGCCGCGCGCCGCCCGGCGGCGCTAATGGGAGGAGACCCGGCAGGCACGACGTCGCCGCGAAGTAGCGGCAGGGTGCGGACGATGGGCGCGGACTACGACTACTTCGACCACGACGCCGACATCGGCGTGGTCGGCCGCGGCGCCAGCCTCGAGCAGGCGTTCGAAGCGGCCGCCGCGGCGATGTTCGCGATCATGGCCGATCCCGCCGCCGTGCGTCCGGCGGCGACGGTGCGCATCGAGTTCGACGAAACCGATCCCGAGCTGGCGCTGGTCACCTGGCTGAACCGCCTGCTCGCCGAGGCGCGCACGCGCGGCCTGGCGCTGAGCCGCTTCCGCCTGCATCGCGACGGCGGGCGCTGGAGCGGCGAGGCGGACGGCCAGCCGTGGCATGCCGGCATCGTGCCCGGCACCGAGGTGAAGGGCGCCACGCTGACCGGCCTGCGCGTCGGCCGCGTCGGCCACGACGTCGAAGCGCGCTGCGTGGTCGACGTCTGAGGCGGCGCCATGGACCTCTCGCGCCTCGAACCGCTGGACGCCTATCGCTGGAGCCTGCGCGGCGAGGCGGGCCGCGCGCCGGTGGTGCTGTTCGGCGACCGCGAACTGCTGACGGGCATGGACGACAAGGTGCTGGAGCAGATCGGCAACGTCGCGCGGCTGCCGGGGCTGGTCGGCGCGGCGATGACCATGCCCGACGCGCACTGGGGCTACGGTTTCCCGATCGGCGGCGTCGCCGCGTTCGACGCGGAGCAAGGCGGCATCATTTCCGCCGGCGGCGTCGGCTTCGACATCTCCTGCGGCATCCGCTGCCTGCGCACGAGCGTCACGCTGGAGAGGCTGGCGCGCAAGATGAAGGCGCTGGCCGACGGCCTGTTCGTCAGCATCCCCGCCGGCCTCGGCCGCGAGGGCCATCTGCACGTCGATCCCGAGACGCTGGACCGTATCCTCGTCGGCGGCGCGCAGTGGGCGGTCGAGCACGGCTACGGCAGCGGCGAGGATCTGGCCTGCATCGAGGACCACGGCCGCGCCGACGGCGCCGATCCGGCGCAGGTGTCCGCGCAGGCCAAGGCGCGCCAGCTGCGCGAGATGGGCACGCTCGGCTCCGGCAACCACTATCTCGAAGTGCAGGTCGTCGACCGCGTGTTCGACGCTTCCGCGGCCGCGGCCTTCGGCATCGCCGAAGGCGACGTGCTGGTGTCGATCCACTGCGGCTCGCGCGGGCTCGGCCACCAGATCGGCACCGACTACCTGGTGTCGCTGGCCAAGGCCGCCGGCCGGCTGGGCATCGCGCTGCCCGACCGCGAACTGGCCTGCGCGCCGATCGCCTCGCCGGAAGGCCAGGCCTACCTCGGCGCGATGCGCGCCGGCATCAATTGCGCGCTGGCCAACCGGCAGATCCTCGCCTACCTGACCCGGCACACGCTGCGCCACTTCTTTCCCGACGCCGAGCTGCCGACGCTGTTCGACGTCTCGCACAACACCTGCAAGGCGGAGACGCACCGCGTCGACGGCCGCGAGCGTCTGCTTTACGTGCACCGCAAGGGCGCCACGCGCGCGTTCGGGCCGGGCCATCCGGCGTTGCCCGACCGTTACCGACCGTTCGGCCAGCCGGTGATCATCGGCGGCAGCATGGGCACCGGCTCCTACATCCTCGCCGGCTGCGCCGAAGGCGAGGCGCGCGCGTTTTCCTCGGCCAGCCACGGCGCCGGCCGGCAGATGAGCCGCAGCGCCGCGTTGCGCCGCTGGCGCGGCCGCGAGCTGATCGACGACCTGGCCGAGCGTGGCATCCTGATCCGCACCGAGTCGATGCGCGGCGCCGCCGAGGAGGCGCCGGGCGCCTACAAGGACGTGCACCGCGTGGCCGAGGCCACCGAGGGCGCCGGGCTGGCGCGGCGGGTGGCGTTCCTGCGCCCGAAAATCTGCATCAAGGGCTGAGCGGACGGCGCCGCGCGGGCGGGCAGGGCATGCGCCGTCCGCCGCGCTTTGCTAGCATTTGCGCTCTTTACGCCTTGCCCCGCATCCATGCTCGAAACCAATCCGATCGCCCAGCGCATCGCGGACCTCACGGACCGCGTCAACGCGCTTAGGGGGTATCTTTGACTACGAGGCCAAGCGCGAGCGCCTCGAGGAAGTCACCCGCGAACTGGAAAGCCCCAACGTCTGGGACGACCCGCAGCGCGCCCAAGAGCTGGGACGCGAGCGCGCGCGCCTGGAAAACGTCGTCGGCGGCCTGGCGCGGCTGAGCAGCGGTCTTGCCGACGCCGGCGAGCTGCTGGAGCTGGCCGCCGCCGACAACGACGAGGGCTCGGTGAAGGCGGTCGCCGCCGACGTCGAGACGCTGGCGCGCAGCGTCGAGAAGCTCGAATTCCAGCGCATGTTCTCCGGCAAGATGGACGCGGCCAACGCGTTCGTCGACATCCAGGCCGGCGCCGGCGGCACCGAGGCGCAGGACTGGGCGGAGATGCTGCTGCGCATGTACCTGCGCTGGTGCGAGCACAAGGGCTGGAAGACCGAACTGCTGGAAGTGAGCCCCGGCGAGGTCGCCGGCATCAAGAGCGCCACCTTCCGCGTCGAGGGCGACTACGCCTACGGCTGGCTGAAGACCGAGATCGGCGTGCACCGGCTGGTGCGCAAGTCGCCGTTCGACTCCGACAACCGCCGCCACACCTCGTTTTCCTCGGTGTTCGTCAGCCCCGAGGTGGACGACGACATCGACATCGAGATCAACCCGGCCGACCTGAAGACCGACGTCTACCGTTCCTCCGGCGCCGGCGGCCAGCACGTCAACAAGACCGAGTCGGCGGTGCGCATCACCCACGTGCCGAGCGGCGTGGTGGTGGCCTGCCAGACCGAGCGCAGCCAGCACGCCAACCGCGACCGCGCGATGAAGATGCTGCGCGCCAAGCTGTACGAGATCGAGCTGCAGAAGCGCAATGCCGAAAAGGACGCGCTGGAGGCGACCAAGTCCGACATCGGCTGGGGCAGCCAGATCCGCAACTACGTGCTCGACCAGTCGCGCATCAAGGATCTGCGCACCGGCGTCGAGCGCAGCGACACGCAGAAGGTGCTGGACGGCGACCTCGACGAATTCGTCGAGGCCAGCCTGAAGGCGGGGCTGGAAGCGGGCGCCAAGCGCGCCGACGCCTGACCCCCATTCTTCGTTCCGACCGACCCGACCATCCCGCGAACGCCATGACCGATCCCGCCGAAGGCCAGCCGCCCGTCGACGAAAACAAGCTGATCGCCGAGCGCCGCGAGAAACTGAAAGCGCTGCGCGGCCAGGGCATCGCCTTCCCGAACGATTTCGCGATCGACGCCTTCGCCGGCGACCTGCAGACGGAGTACGCCGACGCCGCGCGCTGGACCGCCGAGGCGATCGACGGCGCCGCGCGGCGCGTGCGCATCGCGGGCCGCATGCTGGCCAAGCGCATCATGGGCAAGGCCAGCTTCGCGCAGATCCAGGACATGACCGGGCGCATCCAGCTGTTCCTGCAGCAGGCGGCGCTGGGCGAAGCCTACGAGGCGTTCAAGGGCTGGGACGTCGGCGACATCCTCGGCGCCGAAGGCGTGCTGATGCGCACGCGCACCGGCGAGCTGTCGGTGCGGGTGGAGCGGCTGCGCCTGCTGACCAAGAGCCTGCGCCCGCTGCCCGACAAGTGGCACGGTCTCGCCGACGTCGAGCAGCGCTACCGCCAGCGCTACGTCGACCTGATCGTCACCCCGGAATCGCGCCGCGTGTTCGAGCTGCGCTCGCGCGCGATCGGCTTCATCCGCAAGTGGCTGGAGGAACCGCCGCGCCGCTTCATGGAGGTGGAGACCCCCATGATGCACGCGATCCCCGGCGGCGCCACCGCGCGCCCGTTCGTCACCCACCACAACGCGCTGGACATCGATCTCTACCTGCGCGTGGCGCCGGAGCTGTACCTGAAGCGGCTGGTGGTCGGCGGCTTCGAGCGCGTCTACGAGATCAACCGCAACTTCCGCAACGAGGGCGTGTCGACGCGGCACAACCCCGAGTTCACCATGCTCGAGCTGTACCAGGCCTACGCCACGTACATCGAGATCATGGACCTGACCGAGGCGATGATCCGCGAGACCGCGCGCGCCACGCTGGGCCGCACCGACCTCACCTGGGAAGGCCGCGCCATCGACCTCGGCCCGCCGTTCCGCCGCTGGGCGCTGGCCGAGGCGGTGCAGCACCACAATCCGGAGATCCGCGGCGAGGATCTGCGCGACGTCGCCGCGCTGCGCCGCCACTGCGAGCGCCTGGGCGTGCCGTACAAGCCGTCCTACGGCTGGGGCAAGCTGCTGCTGGAGATCTTCGAGAAGACGGTCGAGCACACGCTGGTGCAGCCGACCTTCATCACCCGCTACCCGACCGAGGTGTCGCCGCTGGCGCGCGCCAACGACCGCGATCCGGAAGTCACCGACCGCTTCGAGCTGTTCGTCGGCGGCAAGGAACTCGCCAACGGCTTCTCCGAGCTGAACGACCCCGAAGACCAGGAGGCGCGCTTCCGCGCCCAGGTCGCGGCCAAGGACGCCGGCGACGACGAGGCGATGCACTTCGACGCCGACTACATCCGCGCGCTGGAAGTCGGCCTGCCGCCCACCGGCGGCCTCGGCGTCGGCATCGACCGCCTGGTGATGCTGCTGGCCGACGTGCCGTCGATCCGCGACGTGCTGCTGTTCCCGTACATGCGGCCGGAGCAGGGGTCAGGGGGACCGGGAGCAGGGAGCGGGGACGACTGACCCGCCTCGCCAAGCCAAGCCAAGCCTTTTCCCTGCTCCCGGAGTCGCCATGTGGTACGTCATCATCGGTCACGACCAACCTGATGCGCTGGCGCGGCGCACGGCCGCGCGCCCGGCGCATCTCGAACGCCTGCAGGCGCTGCGCGAGGCCGGCCGACTGCTGTTGGCCGGGCCGTTTCCGGCGATCGACGCCGAAGAGCCGGGCCCGGCCGGCTTCAGCGGCAGCCTGATCGTCGCCGAGTTCGAGGACCTGGCGGCGGCGCGCGCCTGGGCCGACGCCGATCCGTACGTCGCCGCCGGCGTGTACGCCGAGGTCGACGTGCGGCCGTTCCGCCGGGTGCTGCCGTGAGCCTCGACCGCGCGGCGCTGATCCGCGAGCGCATCGCCGCGGCGCTGGCGCCGCAGACGCTCGAGGTGATCGACGAGGGGCACCTGCACGTCGGCCACGCCGGCGAGGGCAAGGGGCACTTCCGCGTGCGCGTGGTCAGCGCCGCCTTCACCGGCAAGACGCCGATCCAGCGCCACCGCCTGGTCTATGCCGCGCTCGGCGACCTGTTTCCCGAGCGCCTGCACGCGCTCGCCATCGAGGCGCGCGCGCCCGGCGAAGGTTGAGCGTCCGCGGCGGCGCCGTTCGCCGCAAAACCACATGAGATGTGGTGCGTAGATCCCTGATTTGCAAACCGTCCTGTTCCGTCGATTGCGCCTGACGGCCACCCTTGGCACAGTGGCGGCTTCCCGCCGCGGCGAGGGGGTCGCGGCGGTCCCGAGCCTTCCATTCGCCGACGCCCGATGCGCCTGACCACGATCAAGCTGGCTGGATTCAAGTCTTTCGTCGATCCGACCACGTTGCACCTGCCCACCAACATGACCGGCATCGTCGGTCCGAACGGCTGCGGCAAGTCCAACATCATCGACGCGATCCGCTGGGTGATGGGCGAGAGCGCGGCCAGCCGCCTGCGCGGCGACTCGCTGACCGACGTGATCTTCTCCGGCTCCAGCGCGCGCAAGCCGGTCGGCCAGGCCAGCGTCGAGCTGATCTTCGACAATGCCGACGGCACCATCCAGGGCGAGTACGCCAACTACGCCGAGATCTCGGTCAAGCGCATCGTCAGCCGCGACGGCCAATCCTCGTATTTCCTCAACGGCGGCCGCTGCCGCCGGCGCGACATCACCGACCTGTTCCTCGGCACCGGCCTGGGGCCCCGCAGCTACTCGATCATCGAGCAGGGCATGATCAGCCAGATCATCGAGGCGCATCCGGAGGAGCTGCGCACGCACCTCGAGGAAGCCGCCGGCATCTCCAAGTACAAGGAGCGCCGCAAGGAGACCGAGAGCCGCATCAAGTCGACGCGCGAGAACCTCGACCGCGTGCGCGACGTGCGCGACGAGGTGGAGAAGCAGCTCGAGCACCTGAACCGGCAGGCGCGCGCCGCCGAACGCTGGAAGGCGCTGAAGGAGGAGCAGACCCGCCGCGAGGCCGAGCTGCGCGCGCTGAGCTACCGCAGCATCGCCCGCGCGCTGGACGAGCAGGGCGGCGCGCTGCGCCAGGCCGAGATCGAGATCGAGAAACACCTCGCCGAGCAGCGCCAGATCGAGGCGCAGATCGAGTCCGGCCGCGAGCGCCACCAGGCTGCCAGCGAGCACCTCAACGCGGTGCAGGCCGAGGTGTACAAGGTCGGCGCCGAGATCGCGCGCGTCGAGCAGCAGATCCGCCACACCCGCGAGCTGGCCGAACGGCTGGAGCGCTCGCGCGAGGAAACCGAGCGCGCCTGGGCCGAGTTGGGCGAGCACATCGCCGGCGATCGCGCGCAGGTCGAGATGCTGCGCCAGGCGCTGGCCGAAGGCGAGCCGCGCGCCGAGGCGCTGCAGGAGCTCGCCGCGCAGGCCGCCGAGGCGCTGCGCACGGCCGAGGCGAAGCTGGCCGACTGGCAGCCGCGCTGGGACGCGCACACGCGCGCCGCCTCCGAGGCCGCGCAGGCGGCCGAGGTCGAGCGCACGCGCCTCGATTACCTCGACCGGCAGAGCCTCGACCTGGCCAAGCGCCGCGAGGCGCTGGAAGCCGAACGGAAGGCCGCCGACGTCGGCGCGCTGGACGCCGCCGCCGAAAGCCTGGGCGCCGAGCACGAGGCGCAGCGCGAGCGCGTCGACACGCTGGGCGGCCTGCTGGACGAGCGCAAGGCCGCGCACGAGCGCGTGCTCGACGAGGAGCGGCAGGTCCAGGCCGTGCTGAACGAAACCCGCCAGCAGTTGCAGGCCGCGCGCGGCCGCCTCGCCTCGCTGGAGGCGCTGCAACACGCCGCGCTGGGCCAGGAGCAGGGCGCCGCCAGCGCCTGGCTGGCGCAGTTGGGGCTGGACAAGGCGCGCCGTCTCGGCGAGGCGCTGGACGTCGACGCCGGCTGGGAGCGTGCGGTCGAGACTTGCCTGTCCGGCTTGCTGGAGGCGGTGCTGGTCGACGACCCGCACGCGCTCAGCGGCGAATTGCAGGGCGCCGGCGAGGTCGACGTCGCGCTGTTCGCCGCCGCGGGCGCGGTCGCGCAACCGGTTCCCGGCAGCCTGGCGGAACACGTGCGCGGTCCGGCCGCGGTGCTGGCCCTGCTCGGTCAGGTGCGCACGGCGGAGTCGCTGCAGCAGGCGCGCGCGATCGCGCCGACGCTGCCTGCGCCGCAGTCGGTGATCACCTGCGACGGCGAGTGGCTGGGTCCGGGTTATGCGCGCGTGCTGCGCGCCGCCGGCAAGCAGGTCGGCGTGCTCGCCCGCGAGCGCGAGATCCACGCGCTCGCCGCGCAGATCGGCGCGCTGGACGCGCGCGCCGCCGAGCTTGGCGAGCGCCTGGAAGCGCTGCGCACGGAAAAGTTCGAGAGCGAGCGCGCCCGCGACGACACCCAGCGCGAGCTGTACCAGGCGCATCGGCGCATGTCCGAACTGGCCGGCCAATTGCAAGGCCATCGCGGCAAGGTGGAGACGGCGCGCGCGCGCATGGAGAAGGTGGGCGCCGAGCTGGCCGAGCTGGCGGCGCGCAGCGCCGAGCTCGAAGGCCAGGCGCGCGAGGCGCGCGCACGGCTGGAGGCCGCGGTCGCGCGCATGGGCGAACTGGAAGAGCAGCGCCGCGCGCTGGAAGCCGAGCGCCGCCAATTGCTCGAGGCCCGCGAGGAGGCGCGCATGAACGCGCGCGAGGCCGACGACCAGGCCCACCAGCACGCCCTCGCCATGGAATCGAAGCGCACCGCGCTGGCCTCGCTGGAGCAGGCGCTGGCGCGCATGCAGGCGCAACAGGCCCAGCTCGAGGCGCGCCGCGTCGAGATCGCCGAGCAGCTCGCCTCCGGCCACGATCCGATGGCCGGGCTGGAAGCGGAGCGGCAGACCTACCTCGACCAGCGCCTGCTGGTCGACCGCCAGCTGGTCGAGGCGCGCAAGGCGCTGGAGGACTGCGACGCCGAGTTCCGCCGCTACGAGCAGGAGCGCCAGCGCGTCGAGCACCGCCTGAACGAGCTGCGCGAGTCGCTGTCCGAGAAGCGCCTGGCCGAGCAGGAGTCGCGCCTGCGCGCGCAGCAGCTGGCCGAGGCGATCGCCGCCGCGGGTCTGGAACTGCAGCCGTTGCTGGACGAACTGGACGAGGCGGCCGAGCCGGCGCAGTGGCAGCAGGCGCTGGCCGACCTCGAGCAGAAGATCCGCCGGCTCGAGCCGGTCAACCTCGCCGCGATCCAGGAGTACGAAGAGCAGTCGCAGCGCAAGACCTACCTCGACGCGCAGCTCGCCGACCTCACTTCCGCGCTGGAGACGCTGGAGAACGCGATCAAGAAGATCGATCGCGAGACGCGCCAGCGCTTCAAGGAAACCTTCGATCGCGTCAATGCCGGCATGCAGGAGCTGTTCCCGCGCCTGTTCGGCGGCGGCCACGCCTATCTCGAACTGACCGGCGAGGACCTGCTGGATACCGGCGTGGCGATCATGGCGCGGCCGCCGGGCAAGCGCGTCAGCAACATCTCGCTGCTGTCCGGCGGCGAGAAGGCGCTGACCGCGGTGGCGCTGGTGTTCGCGATCTTCCGGCTGAATCCCGCGCCGTTCTGCCTGCTGGACGAGGTGGACGCGCCGCTGGACGAGGCCAACGTCGGGCGCTTCTCGAGCATGGTCAACGAGATGAGCGAGCGCGTGCAATTCATCTTCGTCACCCACAACAAGGCGACCATGGAGGCGGCGCACCAGCTCTGCGGCGTGACCATGCGCGAGCCGGGCGTTTCGCGCCTGGTTCAGGTGGACCTTGCCGAAGCCGCTAAACTGGCCGGCGCCGCCTGATCCGGAGCACGCCCATGGAACAGCAGGCACTCAGCCCCACCACGCTGCGCATCATCATCGCCGTCGTCGGCGCGATCGTGCTGGCGCTGATCTATCTGTTCGGACAACCGAAGAAGCCGGGGCAGGGCCGTCGCACGCTGTTCCGCGGCGGCGGCGACACGCGCATCGAGCCGACCCTCGGCGGCGATGCCGGCGCGGCGGCGGAAGCGGCCGGCGAACCACGGCAGGGCGAACTGGACGTGGGCGGTTTCAGCGCCCGCGACGACGCGCCGGCCGGCGCGCGCGCGGCCTCGCAGCCGCTGCCCGGGCGGCGTCCGGCCGGCAAGCCGGTGGAACGCATCGTCACGCTGTTCGTGGCGGCGCGGCCGGACCACCCGTTCCGCGGGCCGGACCTGGTGGTGGCCGCGGAGAAGGCGGGGCTCGAGTTCGGCGACCTCGGCATCTTCCATCGCCTGCTCGACGGCAAGCCGGAGCTCGGACCGATCTTCAGCGTCGCCAACATGGTCAAACCCGGCAAATTCGACATGCGCGACATCGACCGCCTGGAAACGCCGGGGCTGAGCTTCTTCATGACGCTGCCCGGCCCGCTGCCGGCGCTGGACGCCTGGGACGCCATGCTGCCCACCGCGCAGCGCCTCGCCGAACTGCTGGACGGCATGGTGCTGGACGAGGAGCGCAGCGCGCTCGGTCGCCAGCGCATCGCCTACATCCGCGACGACCTGCGCGCCTGGGACCGCCGCCACGAAGGCGACGAGATCAGGTTCGGACGCTGAGCGCCCGCCGCCGCGGCGACCCGCCGAGTCGTCCATGCCCGCCGATCCGCGCCAACGTCACGCCCGGCCGCCATCGCCCGCCGCCGAGCATCTGCACAACCTGGTGCTGGCGGGGTTGGGCGCGGCCGTCGTGCTGCAGAGGCGCGCGAGGGCGCTGTTCGTCGCGCTGGTCGAGGAGGGCCGCGCGGCGCGGGCGCGCAGGCACCGCGGCCGCTGAGCGCATCGCCTTCGGCTGCGCTCGGCGCTTTCGTTCCCCGGGTTCACGCGATGTACCTGCCCAGCCGTTTCCGCGAGGAACGCATCGAGGCCCTGCGCGAGGGGATGCGCACGATCGCTTTCGCCTCGCTGGTCGCGCATGGCCCGAAGGGCTGATCGCGACGCACCTGCCGCTGGCGTTCGATCCGCAGCCGGCGCGCCTGCTCGACATCCTCGACCGCCTCAGGAGGCCCGCGCTGGCGCGTCAGCGACGCGCCGATGCCCTACCTCGAATGCCAGTTGCGCGGCATCGTCGGCTTCGAGCTGCCGATCGCGCGGCTGCGAGGCAAGTGGAAGCTCAGCCAGAACCGCATCGCCGCCGACTTCGAGGGCGCACGCGCCGGCTTGGCGGCGTCGCCGATCGAGCGCGAGCGCGAAGTGGCGGCGGCCGATCCGCGCCGCGGTCAGTCGCGGTAGGCGCTGGCCAGCCGGTTGAGGTGCGCGCGTTCCGCGTCGCGCAGGAACGGCGCCAGCAGCAGCATCACCTGGTAGATGCCGCGCGCGAGCTCCCGCTGCGCGCCCTGGCCGCCGCCGCGGCGCACCGCGTCGTAGTCCAGCCAGAAGGTCGCCACCAGCAGGATGTTCTCCACCAGCGCCTCGATCTCCTCGGCGCTGGCGCGCATCACGCCGGCGCGCACCAGACCGTGCATCACCCGCCGCGCCGAATCGCCGGCGCGCTCGAGCACGCGCACGAAGCGCAGGCGCAGCTTGCGGTTGCGCGCGAGGATGTCGACCAGGTCGCGGTACAGGAAGCGGTATTCCCACATGCACTCGAAGACCAGGTGCAACTGCAGCCACACGTCCTCGAGGTCCGGCAGGCGCTCCTGCGGCGCCAGCAGGGCGTCGTCCATGCGCTGTTCGTAGCGCGCGAACAGTTGCTCGACGATGTCTTCCTTGTTGCGGAAGTGGTAGTACAGGTTGCCGGGGCTGATGCCCAGCTCGTCGGCGATGTGGTTGGTGGTGACGTTCGGCTCGCCCTGGGCGTTGAACATGCCCAGGCTGGTTTCGAGGATGCGCTCGCGCGTGTGCCGCGCCATCGCCCGCCGGCTCAGGCGCCGAGCTTGCGCACCAGCTCGATGTACTTCTTCATCGCTTCGTCGGGCGCCATGCCCTTGAGCTTCGTCCACGCCTCGTACTTCGCGGTGCCGACGAAGTCGAAGAAGCCCGGTTTGGGGCCGCTGACGTCGCCTTCCGAACCCTGCTTGTACAGCGCGTAGAGCTTCAGCAGCGTGTCGTTGTCCGGGCGCTCGCCGAGCTTTTTGACGTCCTCGGCGGCCTTTTCGAACTGCGCTTTCAGATCGGCCATGGCTGTCGCATTCCCTCCCCCGCAACGGACGAGCTTGTATCACGCGCCCCTGGGGCGGTCAACGCGACGATATGCGATGCGCGCGCATCGACGGGGCGGCAGGCAGCGTCCGCGCGGGTCCGCTTCGCTTGGTCGCGAAACGTGTGCCGGACTATGCTTGCAGCGGGAGCGCGGCGCGACGGCCGCGGCGGAGGAATCGCGCATGAACTACTTCGTGACCGGAGCCACGGGCTTCATCGGCCGTCACCTGCTCGAACGCCTGCTGGCGCGCAAGGGCACGGTGTACTGCCTGGTGCGCAAGGGGTCGGAAGAGAAGTTCGAGGCGCTGCGCGAACGACTCGGCGCTCCGAAGGAGCGCCTGGTCGTCGTGCGCGGCGATCTCGCCAGGCCCAGGCTCGGCGTCGCGCCCGCCCAGCTCGCCGCGCTGAAGGGCAAGGTGCGGCACTTTTTCCACCTGGCCGCGCTGTACGACCTCACCGCCGATGCCGAGGCGCAGCGCACGGCCAACGTCGAAGGCACCCGCCACGCGCTGGAGCTTGCCGAGGCGGTCAACGCCGGCTGCGTGCATTTCGTCAGTTCGATCGCGGCGGCCGGCCTGTACCCGGGCGTGTTCCGCGAGGACATGTTCGACGAGGCCGAGGAGCTCGACGCCAATCCGTATTTCCGCACCAAGCACGAGGCCGAACGCATCGTGCGCACGGAATGCCGGCGCCCGTTCCGCATCTACCGGCCGGGCATGGTGATCGGCCACTCGCGGACCGGCGAGATCGACAAGATCGACGGCCCCTACTACCTGTTCGGCCTGATCAAGAAAATGCGGCAGATGCTGCCGCCGTGGGTACCGACGGTCGGCCTGGAAGGCGGACGCATCAACCTGGTGCCAGTCGACTGGGTGGTCGCGGCGATGGACCACATCGCGCACAAGCCCGGCCTGGACGGCCAGTGCTTCCACCTCACCGACCCGGCGCCGCGCCGCATCGGCGAGGTGCTGAACGTCTTCGCCCGCGCCGGCCACGCGCCGGAGATGGCGATGCGCATCGATGCGCGCATGTTCGCTTTCGTGCCCGGCGCGGTGCGCCAGGCGCTGGCCAGCCTGCCGCCGGTGCGCCGTTTCGTGAACGTGCTGTTGCGCGACTTCGGCATACCGCCGGAGCTGATGCGGCTGATCAACTACCCGACGCGTTTCGATTGCCGCGAAGCCGAGCGGGCGCTGAAGGGCTCGAAGATCGCGCTGCCGAAACTCGAGGACTACGCCTGGCGTCTGTGGGACTACTGGGAGCGGCACCTCGATCCCGACCTGTTCGTCGACCACTCGCTATCCGGCAAGGTGAAGGGCAGGGTGGTGGTGGTCACCGGCGGCACCTCCGGCATCGGCCGCGCGGCGGCGCTGAAGATCGCCGCGGCCGGCGCCAGGCTGGTGATCTGCGCGCGCAACGAGGACGAGCTGGCGGCGACGCGCAAGGAGATCGAAGCCGCCGGCGGCGTCTGCCACACCTACAAGACCGACCTGACCGACGCGGCGTCCTGCGACGCGTTCGTGCAGCAGGTGCTGGCGGACCACGGCCACGTCGACATCCTGGTGAACAACGCCGGACGCTCGATCCGCCGCTCGATCGCGCTCAGCTACGAGCGCTTCCACGACTTCGAGCGCACCATGCAGTTGAACTACTTCGGCGCGCTGCGCCTGATCCTCGGTTTCCTGCCGGCGATGGCGGAACGGCACCGCGGCCACATCATCAACATCTCCTCGATCGGCGTGCTGACCAACTCGCCGCGCTTCTCCGCCTACGTGGCGTCGAAGGCGGCGCTGGATGCGTTCTCGCGCTGCGCCCAGGCGGAATACTCCGACCAGGGCGTCAGCTTCACCACCATCAACATGCCGCTGGTGAAGACACCGATGATCGCGCCGACCAAGATCTACGAGTCGGTGCCGACGCTGACGCCGGAGGAAGCGGCCGATCTGATCGTCGAGGCGATCATCGAGCGGCCGGTGCGCATCGCCACGCGCCTGGGCACGTTCGCGCAGATCGTCTACGCGCTGGCGCCGCGCGCCTACGAGATCATCATGAACACCGCGTTCCGCCTGTTCCCGGATTCGGCGGCGGCGAAGGGCATCAAGGGCATGCGCGAGGCGGCGCAGGCGCCGACCAGCGAACAGATCGCGTTCGCCTCGCTGCTGCGCGGCGTGCACTGGTAACGGCTGTCGCCCGGGGTGCGTGCCGCCGCGGCGCGCGCGGAGGCAAAAGGGCCCGTCGGCCGAAGGCAGGGGGAGGGAACCTGCCGTCCCGATGGTCGACGGGCCGTGAGGCGGATGGATCCGAGCCGGATCAGGCGGTCTTGCGCGCGCGCTTGGCCGGGGCGCGCGCCGCGCGCCGGGGCGCCGCACGCTCGCCGCCGTTGAGCTTGCGCACCTCGCGCGCCAGCTCCTCGACGCGCGCGGTCAGCGCCTCGATGTCGCGCCGGCCGGGCACGCCGAGCTGGCCGAGCGCGCGCGAGACGCGCGCCTCGAACACCTTCTCCAGGCGGTCCCAGGTGTCGGCGGCGCGCTTCCGCGCCTCGCCGACGGTCGATTCGACCGCCTCGCGCGCCTCGCTGACGCGGGCGTCGGTGAACTTGCGGGTGCGATGCTCGAGCTTGGTGCCTTCCTGCACCAGCGCCTCGAACAGCTTGGTGCCTTCGGACTGCGCCTTGGAAAAGGCGCCCAGCCCGGCCAGCCAGATCTGCTGGGCGGACTCCATGATGCCCTTGCCCAGCTGCTGGGCGGTCGCCGCGCCGGCGCGGGCCTTGCTCTTGAACTGCGGTTTGGTCGCCATGATGCTGTCCCTGGTCTGTGTGCTGCGGAACGCAATCTAGGCGGCTTGTCTAGAGCGTTCACACTAGGAACGTCGCGGGCGCGGGACGCCGCCGCGCAGTCAGGAGGCCAGTTCGGCGGCGCGGCGCAGCGGGAAGCGCGACCGCCAGTGGCCCGTTTCGCCGGGCATGGCGGCGAGGCGCGAGAGCGCTTCCAGGTATTCCGCGCGCGGCATCTCGATCGCGCCCAGGCGCAGCAGGTGCGGGTTGGTGACCTGCGCGTCCAGCAGCGGGAAGCCCCAGCCGTGCAGCGCGCGGCAGAGCGCCAGCAGCGCGGCCTTGGAGCCGTTGTCGGCGCGGCTGAACATCGATTCGCCGCAGAACATGCGGCCGACGGCGACGCCGTAGATGCCGCCGACCAGCGCGCCGCCGTCCCATACTTCCACCGAATGCGCATGGCCGAGGGCGTGCAGGCGCACGTAAGCGGCGTGCATGCTGCGGGTGATCCAGGTGCCGGACTGGCGCGCGCGCGGCGCGCCGCAGGCGCCGACCACCGCCTCGAACTCCGCGTCCGCGCTCAGCGTCCAGCGCGAGCCGCGCAGGAAGCGGGCAAGACGCCGCGACACGTGCACGCCGTCGGTGCGGAACACGCAGCGCGGGTCCGGCGACCACCACAGGATCGGCTCGCCCTCGCCGTACCATGGAAAGATGCCGCGCGCATAGGCGTGCAGCAACCGCTGCGGCGAGAGGTCGCCGCCGGCTGCCAGCAGGCCATTGGGTTCGCGGAGCGCTTGCTGCGGATCGGGGAACGCGTCCGGGCGTTGCGGGTCGAGGATCGGCAGGCGGGTCATCGCTGCGCGTACGGGCTGTGCTCCATCAGTTCGCGGCCGTAAGCCTCCACCGCGCCGGCTTCCTGCGCAAGCGCCTCGCGGAGCGCCGCGCGGAAGCGCGGGTCGCGCACGTAGTGGCGCGAATGCGTGCGCACCGGCAGGAAGCCGCGCGCCAGCTTGTGCTCGCCCTGCGCGCCCGGCTCGAAGCGCGCCAGGCCGTGGCGGATGCAGTAGTCGATGCCCTGGTAGTAGCAGAGTTCGAAGTGCAGGCCGGGCACGTGCTCGCGCGCGCCCCAGTAGCGGCCGTACAGGGTGTCGGCGCCGCGCAGCAGCAGCGCGCCGGCGACGATGCGCCCGTGGCGCCGGCCGAAGGCGACCAGCACCTGTTCGGGCATGACCGCGCCGAGATGGCGGAAGAACGCCTCGGTCAGCGCCGGCAGGTTGCCCTTGGCGTCGAAGGTGCCGACGTAGAGCGCGTGCATCTCGGCCCAGGCGCGCTCGTCCATGGCGCGGCCGTCGCGCAGCTCGACCTCGATGCCCGCCTGCGCCACCTGCGCGCGCTCGTGCCGCAGGTTCTTGCGCTTCTTGTGGTTCAGCGCGTCGGCGAAGTCGGCGAAGTCGCGGTAGCCGCGGTTGTGCCAGTGGAACTGCCAGTCGCTGCGCGCCAGCCAGTCGTCGTCGAAGGCTTCGGCGTCGGATCCGATGAGGAAGTTCGCATGCGCGGAAGACAGGCCGCGCTCGTCGACGAGGCGGCGCAGCACCTGGACCAGCGCGGTGCGCCGCGCCGCCGCGCCGTCGCCGGTACCGGCGAGCAGGCGCGGGCCGGTGACCGGCGAGTAGGGCACGGCGGCGAGCAGCTTGGGGTAGTAGTCGAGGCCGGCGCGGGCATGGGCGCGCGCCCAGGTCCAGTCGAACACGTATTCGCCGTGCGAATTGCCCTTCAGGTACAGCGGCGCGGCAGCGGCGAGGCGGCCGCCTTCGTAGAGGGCGAGGTGAAACGGTTGCCAGCCGAGGTCGGCGCGGATGCAGCCGTGACGTTCGAGCCCGGCGAGGAAGGCGTGGCGGACGAACGGATGGTCGTCGGCCGCCAGCGCGTCCCACGCCGCGGGCGCGATCTCGTCCAGCGCGGCGTGGATGCGGGCTTCGAGCATCGTGGCGTCGTGCGCCGGCCGCCGGGCCGGCGCGGCGCGTCACCCGGCGACGTGCTGCTGGTCCAGCCAGCGTTCGGCGTCGAGCGCGGCCATGCAGCCGAAGCCGGCGGAAGTGACCGCCTGGCGGTAGACCTGGTCGGCGACGTCGCCGGCGGCGAACACGCCCGGCACGCTGGTCATCGTCGCCATGCCCTCGAGGCCGCTGCGGATGCGGATGTAGCCGTTCTTCATCTCCAGCTGGCCGTCGAAGATGCCGGTGTTGGGCGTGTGGCCGATGGCGACGAAGAAGCCCGTCACGGCGATTTCGCGCGTGCTGCCGTCGCGGGTGTTCCTGATGCGCATGCCGGTGACGCCGGAATCGTCGCCCAGCACCTCGTCGACCGTGTGGTTCCAGATCAGCTCGATCTTGCCGCCGGCGGCCTTCTCGAACAGCTTGTCCTGCATGATCTTCTCCGCGCGCAGCGTGTCGCGGCGGTGCACCAGGTAGACCTTGCGGCAGATGTTGGCGAGGTACAGCGCCTCTTCGACCGCGGTGTTGCCGCCGCCGATCACCGCGACGTCCTGGTTGCGGAAGAAGAAGCCGTCGCAGGTCGCGCAGGCCGACACGCCCTTGCCCTTGAACTTCTCCTCGGACTCGATGCCGAGGTACTTGGCGGTGGCGCCGGTGGCGATGATCAGCGCGTCGCAGGTGTACTCGCCGCTGTCGCCCTTCAGGCGGAACGGGCGCTGCGACAGGTCGGCGGTGTGGATGTGGTCGAAGACGATCTCGGTGGCGAAGCGCTCGGCGTGTTTCTGCATGCGCTCCATCAGCGCCGGACCCTGCAGTCCTTCCACGTCGCCCGGCCAGTTGTCCACGTCGGTGGTGGTGGTCAACTGGCCGCCCTGCTGCAGGCCGGTGATCAGCACCGGCTTCAGGTTCGCCCGCGCCGCGTAGACCGCCGCGGTGTAGCCCGCCGGGCCGGAGCCCAGGATCAGCAGGCGGCTGTGCTTGGAAGTGCTCATGTATAATCCTTGGCTTTGTTGCGGCTTGAAGGTGGCTGTCGGCCGGAGCTGCGCTCGGCGCGTCTCCGCAATCGTTCCCGCTGCGTCCGCGCGCCGTTCGCTGCGCGAGGCGGGCGCTCACGTCCGGACCCGCGCTCGGCACGGCGGAGGCGCGGCCACGGGTGAACGCCGGAGGGCGTGAGAATGGGGAACGGTGGCCGGCGAATCAAGACGCACCCGGAGGGTAGGGGGCCGCGCTGAAGCGGCTACCTTTCATTTCGCACGAGGAATCACACGCATGCGTATCGGTATTCCGTCGGAAACCAAGACCCTCGAGGGTCGCGTCGCGCTGGTGCCCGCCGCCTGCGCCGACCTGGTCCGCCGCGGCCACGAGGTGTTCATCCAGTCCGGCGCGGGCCTGAAGAGCGGTTTCGCCGACGAGGCGTTCGCCAAGGTCGGCGTGAAGATCGTTCCCGACGCCGCCGCGCTGTACGAAGCCGGCGAACTGATCGTCAAGGTGAAGGAGCCGATCGCCGGCGACCTCGCCCTGCTGAGGAAGCATCACCTGCTGTTCTGCTACCTGCATCTGGCGCCGGAGCCGGAGCTGACCCGGCGCCTGCTCGACATCGGCCTGACCGGCGTGGCGTTCGAGTCGGTGGAGGAGGCGGACGGTTCGCTGCCGCTGCTGGCGCCGATGTCGATCATCGCCGGCCGCATCGCCGTGCAGGTCGGCACGCACCTGTTGCATCAGCCGGAAGGCGGCAAGGGCAAGCTGCTGGGCGGCCTGCCGTCCACCGAGCGCGGCAAGGTGGTGGTGCTGGGCGCCGGCGCCGCCGGCGGCAATTCCGCCGCGCTGGCCGCCGCCGCGGGCGCCAACGTGGTGGTGTTCGACAAGCGCCCGGACCGCCTCGCGCAGATGATGGCGCTGGGCGCCAACGTGACCGCGCTGTACCCCTACGACACCGTGGTCGCCGAGGAAGTCGCCGGCGCCGATCTCGTGGTGGGCGCGGTGCTGATCCCCAGCGCCAAGGCGCCGCACGTGGTCACCAAGGCGATGGTCGCGAGCATGGAGAAGGGCAGCGTGCTGGTCGACATCTCCATCGACCAGGGCGGCTGCTTCGAGACCTCCAGGCCGACCACCTGGAAGGAGCCGACCTATCTGGTCGACGGCGTCACCCATTTCGCGGTGACCAACATGCCGGGCGCCGTGCCGCAGACTTCCTCGCAGGCGATCTCGGCGGCGATTCTGCCTTACGTGCAGCGTCTCGCCGCCGGCAAGGAGTGGCGCGACTACACTCCGCTCGCCCGCGGCATCAACGTGGAAGCCGGCCAGCTGGTGCACCCGGCACTGAAAGGCATGGTATAACCACCGCTGCAACAGCGGGTTAGGCCGCCAACTTGAGGTGAACTCTGATCGTGGCGCGCGCAGCGAACGCGAAGGGCAAATCCCAGGCCGGCGGCCTCAGCGAAGGCACGCGGCGCATCCTGCGCGAAGCGGGTGCGCTGCTGCTGCTGCCGCTGGCGCTCTACCTGCTCGCCTGTCTGGCGAGCTACAGCCCGATGGACCCCGGCTGGTCGCACGCCGGCCAGCCGGAGCAGGTGCGCAACTTCGGCGGCACGATCGGCGCCTATCTCGCCGATCTGCTGCTGTACCTGTTCGGCGCGCTGGCCTACGCGTTCCCGATCCTGCTGGGCGTGCTCGGCGTCTCGGTGGTGCGCGGCCGCGGCGACGCCGCGGCCCCGTCGCCGTTCGAACCGACGCTGCGCCTGATCGGTTTCGTCGCCTTCTTCGCCAGCGGCTCCGGCCTCGCGCACCTGCATTTCGACGGCCCGAGCCGACTGCCCAACCGCGCCGGCGGCATCCTCGGCGAGCTGGTCGGCAGCGTGCTGATGAAGGGCTTCGGTTTTTCCGGCGCCACGCTGTTCCTGCTGGCGCTGTTCCTGGTGGCGGTGACGCTGGCGACCGGACTGTCCTGGTTCCGGGTGATGGATGCCACCGGTCGCTGCGCGCTGGCGGTCGGCGCATGGTTCGGCGGCAAGCTGAAGCGCGCGCCGCAGGCGATGGCCGCGCGCGCCGCGCGCATCGAGCGCGAAGAGGTACGCAAGGTCGAGGCAATCAAGCAGGCCAGGCGCGAGCCGATCCGCATCGAGCCGACGGTGGCGCCGATCGAGAAGAGCGAGCGCGCCCGCCGCGAGACGCAGATCCCGCTGTTCAGCGGCCCCGCCGCCGACGGCGAACTGCCGCCGCTGTCGCTGCTGGACGAACCGAAGCCCCAGGGCAAGGGTTACTCGGAAGAAACGCTCGAGGTGCTGTCGCGCCAGGTCGAGCTGAAGCTGAAGGACTTCCGCATCGACGCCAAGGTGGTCGGCGTCTACCCCGGTCCGGTGATCACGCGCTTCGAACTGGAGCCGGCCGCCGGCGTGCGTGGCAGCCAGATCTCCAGCCTCGACAAGGACATCGCCCGCGGCCTGTCGGTGGTCAGCGTGCGCGTGGTCGACGTGATCCCGGGCAAGAACGTGATCGGCCTGGAGATCCCCAACGCCAACCGCGAGATCGTCTACCTCTCCGAGATCCTGCGCTCGGAAAGGTACGACGCCACCAAGTCGCCGCTGGCGCTGGCGCTGGGCAAGGACATCGGCGGGCGCCCGGCCGTGGTCGACCTCGCCAAGATGCCGCACCTGCTGGTCGCCGGCACCACCGGCTCCGGCAAATCGGTGGCGCTGAACGCGATGGTGCTGAGCCTGCTGTACAAGGCCGGTCCGCGCGACGTGCGCATGATCATGATCGACCCGAAGATGCTGGAGCTTTCGGTCTACCAGGGCATCCCGCATCTGCTGGCGCCGGTCGTCACCGACATGAAGGAGGCCGCCAACGCGCTGCGCTGGTGCGTGGCGGAGATGGAGCGCCGCTACAAGCTGATGGCCGCGGTCGGCGTGCGCAACCTGGCCGGCTTCAACAAGAAGGTGCGCGACGCCGAGGCCGCCGGCCAGCCGCTGCTCGACCCGCTGTTCCGGCCGAATCCGGAGATGCCGAACGTCGCCGCGGAGCCGTTGCAGCCGCTGCCGTACATCGTCGTGATCATCGACGAATTCGCCGACATGATGATGATCGTCGGCAAGAAGGTCGAGGAGCTGATCGCGCGCCTGGCGCAGAAGGCGCGCGCCGCCGGCGTGCACCTGATCCTGGCCACGCAGCGCCCGTCGGTGGACGTGATCACCGGCCTGATCAAGGCCAACATCCCGACGCGCATCGCCTTCCAGGTGTCGAGCAAGATCGACTCGCGCACCATCCTCGACCAGTCCGGCGCGGAGACGCTGCTCGGCCACGGCGACATGCTGTACCTGCCGCCGGGCACGGCCACGCCCGAGCGCGTGCACGGCGCCTTCGTCGACGACCACGAGGTGCACAAGGTGGTCGAGTGGTTGCGCGCGCAGGGCGAGCCGGAGTACATCGACGGCGTGCTGGAAGAAGTGCAGTCGCTGGGCGACGGCAAGGTGATCGGCGAGTCCGGCCTGCCCGAGGAGGCGAGCGGCGAGGGCGGCGCCGACGACGAGCTGTACGACATGGCGGTGCGCATCGTCACCGAGTCGCGGCGCGCGTCGATTTCCGGCGTGCAGCGCCGCCTGAAGATCGGCTACAACCGCGCCGCCCGCCTGATCGAGCTGATGGAACAGCAGGGCATCGTCAGCCCGCCGCAGCACAACGGCAACCGCGAGGTGCTGGCGCCGCCGCCCCCCAATGCCTGATCGCCGGGCGCGCGCTGAACGGCCGGCCTCGCGCCTGCAACGTTTGCGCCTCCGCCGGGTCCCACCCCCAACACCCGATTCCGTCTTCCCATGCGCAGCCTCCTCTTTGCCGCCCTCCTCATCCTGCTGGCCCCGCTGGCCCGCGCCGCCGACGGCGCGCGCGCGCGCCTGGACGCCTTCGCCAAGGGCCTGGGCGCGGTGTCCGCGCACTTCGCGCAGACCGTCTACGACGTCAACGGCCAGCCCGCCGATCGCACCGAGGGCACGCTGGCGCTGTCCGCGCCGCGCCAGTTCCGCTGGGAGACCACCACGCCCTACAAGCAGCTGATCGTCGCCGACGGCATGCACGTGTGGATCTACGATCCCGAGCTGGAGCAGGTGACGGTGCGCAACCAGGGCGTCGAGGAGTCGCACAGTCCGCTGACCGTGCTGACCGACCTTTCGCAGCTCGACCGCGAATTCAAGGTCAGCGAGCAGGGCAGCCGCGACGGCTGCGTCTGGCTGCGGCTGAAGTCGACCGCCAAGGATCCGCAGTTCGAGTACGCCGACCTCGGCTTCGGTCCGGCCGGTCTCGAACGCATGGACTTCAAGGACACGCTCGGCAACCGTACCGAGATCCGCTTCTCCGCCTGGCAGCGCAACCCGAAGCTGCCTGCCGGCACGTTCCGGTTCACGCCGCCGAAAGGCGCCGACGTGATCGGCGACATCACGCCGGAAGCCGAAGTGCATCCGCTGGGCCATTGAGCACGCGACGCGCACGATGATCGCCAGACTGCCGCGCTGGGCGCTGCACGGGGGCATCGCGCTGGCGTTCATCGCCGGCATGATCAATGCGGCCGGCTATCTCGGCTTCCGCCACCAGGCGATCACCCACATGACCGGCACCACCTCGCTGGTCGGCATCGCCGCGGGACAGGGCGACGTCGCCAGCCTGGCGCACTTCGGGGCGCTGTTGGCGTCGTTCGTGCTCGGTGCGGCACTGAGCGGATTCATCGTCGGCGACAGCACGCTGCGTCTCGGCCGGCGCTATGGCGTCGCGCTGGCGATCGAATCGGCGCTGCTGTTCGCCGCCGTGCCGTTGCTGCACGCGCAGATCGACGCCGGCCTGTGGCTGGCCGCCGCCGCCTGCGGTTTGCAGAACGCCATGGCCGGCACCTACAGCGGCACGGTGGTGCGCACCAGTCACGTGTCGGGCATCGTCACCGACCTCGGCACTTTCCTCGGCCAGTGGCTGCGCGGCGTGGCCGTGGATACCCGCCGCGTGCGTCTGTACGGCGCGCTGTTCGCCGGCTTCTTCTGTGGCGGTATCGCCAGCGCACTGGCGTTCCCGCATTGGCGCGAGCGCACCCTGCTGCTGCCGGCCGCGCTGACCGGGCTGGTCGGCATCGCCTACGCCGTCTATCGCCATCGCCATCCGCAGGAGCCCGCGCCCTAGGCAGCGAGGGATCGCACCGCGGAACAGGCGGGGCGGTAGGCGAGGCGGGGCGCTATGATCGCGTCATGCCGCGCCGCAAGCCCGCCGCCGCCTCCGCACTGTTCGCCGAACCCAGCGAGCTGAAGCCGCTGGCCGAACGCATGCGCCCGCGCACGCTGGACGAGATCGTCGGCCAGCCGCGCCTGCTCGCGCCGGACAAGCCGCTGCGCCGCGCGCTGGAAGCGGGGCGCGTGCATTCGATGGTGCTGTGGGGGCCGCCCGGCTGCGGCAAGACCACGCTGGCGCTGCTGGTGGCGCGCTATGCCGACGCCGACTTCCGCGCGATTTCCGCCGTACTGTCCGGCCTGCCGGAGGTGCGCGCCGCGCTGGCCGAGGCCGAGGCGAACTTCGCCCAGGGCCGGCGTACCGTGCTGTTCGTCGACGAGGTGCATCGCTTCAACAAGGCGCAGCAGGACGCGTTCCTGCCGCACATCGAGAAGGGCGTGATCGTGTTCGTCGGCGCGACCACCGAGAACCCGTCGTTCGAGCTGAACTCGGCACTGCTGTCGCGCTGCCGCGTGCACGTGATGGACGCGGTGCCGGCGGAGGCGATCGTCGAGGCGCTGAAACGCGCGCTGGCCGACCGCGAGCGCGGCCTGGGCGGACAGGACATCGTGGTCGACGCCGCCTCGCTGGCGCTGATGGCGCGCGCCGCCGACGGCGACGTGCGCCGCGCGCTCACCTTCCTCGAGATCGCCGCCGAACTGGCCGAACGCGACGAGGCCGGCCGCGCGCGCATCGGCGAGGCGACGCTGGAGCAGGTGCTGGCCGACCGCACGCGGCGCTTCGACAAGGGCGGCGAGCAGTTCTACGACCAGATCTCCGCCCTGCACAAGTCCGTGCGCAGCTCGGATCCCGACGCCGCGCTGTACTGGTTCGCGCGCATGCTGGACGGCGGCTGCGATCCGCGGTATCTCGCGCGGCGCATGACGCGCATGGCGATCGAGGACATCGGCCTTGCCGATCCGCGCGCCTGGCAGCTCGCGCTGCACGCCTGGGACACCTACGAGCGGCTGGGCAGCCCGGAAGGCGAACTCGGCCTCGCCGTGCTGGCGGTCTACCTGGCGGTCGCGCCGAAGAGCAACGCCGTCTACCGCGCCTTCGGCGAGGTGCAGTGCAGCATCGGCGAGAGCGGCACGCTGGAAGTGCCGATGCACCTGCGCAACGCGCCGACGCGGCTGATGAAGGGGCTGGGCTACGGCAGGGGCTACCAGTACGACCACGACGTCGAAGGCGGCGTGGCGCTGGACCAGCAATGCCTCCCCGACGCGCTGGCCGGCACCGAGTTCTACGCGCCGACCGAGCACGGCATCGAGGCGAAGATCAGGCAGAAGCTCGACGCGTTGCGCGAGGCGCGCCGTGCGTCTCGGCGGCGTTGACGGAACCGCGCCGGTCCGTGGTCAGGCGCGGCGGCTGGCCTGGACCAGCGCCTCGGCCGCCGCCGGCAAGGCGCGCGCGGGCCCCTCTGCGCCGAACACCTGGGCGGTGGCGAAGGTGCCCTCGATCAGCAGGAGCAGGCCGTCGGCGAGCATGCCGGGGTCGCGTGCGCCGAGTCGTGCGGCGAGGTCGCTCAGGCGCCCGCGCACCTCGCGCTTGTGGGTTTCGGCGATGCGGTGAATGGGGTGGTCGTGCGCCGGGTACTCCAATGCTGCATTGGTGAGCGCGCATCCGCGGTAGCCCTCCTGCGAAGCGCGTTCGGCCAGCGCGGTCAGGAACGCGCGCAACTGTGCGTGCGGATCGTTCGGGTGTTCGGTGGCGGCAGCGTCGAAGCGCCGCCAGAAGATCGCCGCGAAGTCCTCGAGATAGACGGCGGCGAGGTCTTCCTTCGAGCCAAACCCGCGGTAAAGGCTGGGCTTGGTGACACCGGCGCGACGGACGATCTCGTCCACACCGACGGCGCGGATGCCCTGGCGATAGAACAGTTCGGACGCCACGTCGCGGATCCGCGACGCCGCGCGCGGCTTGGCATCGGGGCGATCGTCATGCGATGCGAGCGCACCCGTTTTCTTGATCCTTGACACTGATACGTACCTGTCAGTAACATTTTCGATTATAACACGTACCGGTACGTATCATGAAGGCAGCTCTTGCCCGGCGGATCGGACAGCACTACGCCTTCGTGGCGGCAACGATCGTCTTTCTCGCCCTGTTGGTGTCGGCAGGCTTGCGATCCGCGCCGGGCGTCATGATCGTGCCCCTGGAGCGGGCGTTCGGCTGGTCGCGCGACACGATCTCGCTGTCGGCTGCGGTCGGCATCTTCCTGTACGGGCTTGCCGGTCCCTTCGCCGCAGCCCTGATGCAGCGACTGGGTATCCGCCGCGTGCTGCTCGGTGCCCTCTCGTTGATGGCGGTGGCGACGGCGGTCAGCCTGTGGATGCGCACGCCCGCGCAACTCGTACTGACGTGGGGCGTGCTCACGGGGCTGGGTTCGGGTTGCGTCGCGACCGTGTTGGGAGCCGCCGTGGTCAACCGCTGGTTCGCGAAGCGTCGGGGCCTGATGATGGGGCTGCTGACGGCGAGCGCCGCCACCGGGACTCTGGTCTTCATGCCTTTCCTCGCGATGCTCGCGCAGAGCGGCGGCTGGAAGCCGGTGGCGTGGGCCGTCTCGATCGCCTGCGCGGCGTTGGTGCCGCTCACCTTCTGGCTGCTGCCCGAGCATCCCTCCGACGTCGGGTTGCGGCCCTTCGGCGCGGATGCCGAATCTCCGGCCGCCACGGCCGCCGCCAGCCGCGGCAATCCGCTGCAGACCGCCCTCGGCACGCTCGCGTTGGCGTTGCGCCGGCGCGACTTCTGGCTGTTGTTCGCCACTTTCTTCATTTGCGGCTTCACCACGAACGGACTGATCGGCACCCATTTCATCGCGTTGTGCAGCGACCGCGGTCTGGCGGAAGTTCAGGCGGCCGGGCTGCTCGCGGCGATGGGCGCGTTCGATCTCGTCGGCACGACCCTTTCGGGCTGGCTGACCGACCGTTACGACCCGCGCAAGCTGCTGTTCGTCTACTACGGCCTTCGCGGCCTCTCGCTGATCTACCTGCCGTTCTCGGATTTTTCGTTCTACAGCCTCGGGATATTCACGGTGTTCTACGGCCTCGATTGGATCGCCACCGTGCCGCCGACGGTGCGTCTGGCCAACGAGTCGTTCGGCGAACACGACGCCCCCGTCGTGTTCGGCTGGATCGTCGCCGGGCACCAACTCGGCGCCGCCTGCGCGGCGTTCTTTGCGGGCGCGATGCGTACCGTGCAGGGCGACTATTTCTACGCGTTCATCATCTCCGGCTGCGCCGGCATCGTCGCATCCGTGCTTGCCGTGAGAGTCGCCAGGGGACGCGACCGCGAGGCCGTTGCCACGGCGTGAACATCGGCGCGACTCCGGTGCTAAGGTAGGAAGGGATGGTGCGGAGATCGCCGTGAACGCAGATCCGGTCGCGCGATGCGCGCATGGCGTGGGCGAGATGGAGCCGCGTCCATGATGCGCGCCGTCCGCGGCCTGCCGCGCACGGTCTGGCTGCTCGGCCTGATCAGCCTGTGCAACGATGCGGCCAGCGACATGATCTATCCGCTGGTGCCGCTGTATCTCGCCTCGGTGCTGATGGCGGGGCCGAAGGTGCTGGGCCTGATCGAGGGCGTCGCCGAAGCCGTCAGCAGCCTGCTGAAGTTGTTCGCCGGCGTGATGGCGGACCGCACGCGCAGCGTGCGCGCGTGGGTGATCGGCGGCTACGCGCTGGCCGGCTTCGCGCGGCCGCTGATCGGCCTGAGCACGAGCTGGCCGGGGGTGTTCGCCGCGCGCTTCGCCGACCGCATCGGCAAGGGCCTGCGCTCGGCGCCGCGCGACGCGATGCTGGGGCTGAGCGTGGAGAGCGAGCGGCGCGGCCTCGCTTTCGGTTTTCATCGCGCGATGGACAACCTCGGCGCGGTGGTCGGCCCGCTGGCGGCGGCGCTGCTGCTGGCGCTCGGCCTGTCCCTGCGCGAAGTGTTCCTGTGGTCGATCGCACCGGCGCTGGTCGTGCTGGCGCTGACCTTGGCGCTGAAGGAACCGCCGCCCGCGGCGGCGACGACGCACGAGGCGCGGCGCTGGACCTTCGCCGGGCTGCCGCCGGCGTTCCGGCGCTATCTCGTCACGCTGGGCCTGTTCACCCTGGGCAACGCCTCCAACATGTTCCTGCTGCTGCGCGCGCAGGACCTCGGCGCCAGCGCCGAGCGGGTGACATTGATGTGGGCGGTGTACTCGACCGTGGCCTCGCTGGGATCGACGCCGCTGTCCGCGCTGTCCGACCGGCTGGGGCGCTTCCGCGTACTGGGCGGCGCGTGGGGAGCGTATGCCGCCGCCTATCTGTTGCTGGGCCTGCTGCCGGCCGCCGACTGGGCGCTGTGGCTGGCGTTCGCCGGCTACGGGCTGGTCACCGCCGCGCTGGAGGGCACGGAGAAGGCGCTGGTGGCGGACATGGTGGAACCGGCGCGCGCCGGCACCGCCTTCGGCTGGTACAACCTGGTCGCGGGCCTGCTGCTGCTGCCGGCCTCGCTGCTGTTCGGCGCGCTGTGGCAATCGGTGTCGCCGTTCGCGGCATTCGCCTTCGGCGCCGCCTGCGCCGGCGCTGCCACGCTGCTGCTCGCCACCTGGGTGCGTGCGGCGGTTCCGGCCGCGGCGCCGATGTTTGCGCCGCCTCGCCGGCAGCCGCGATAATCCGCGTCCGACCGCATTCGCAAGGACTTCCCATGCTGGACCCCGTGCTGCTGCGCGCGCGTCTCGACGAGACCGCCGAGCGCCTGAAGACGCGCGGCATCGCGCTCGACACGGCCGCGCTGAATGCGCTCGAAGCCGAGCGCAAGACACTGCAGACCGAAACGCAGGAACTGCAGAGCGTGCGCAACGCGCGTTCCAAGGCGATCGGGCAGGCCAAGGCGAAAGGCGAGGACGTCGCCGCGTTGATGGCGGAGGTCGCCGGTTTGGGCGACCGGCTGAAGGCCAACGAGCAGCGCCTCGCCGAGGTGCAGGCGCAGCTCGCGGAGATCGCGCTGCGCGTGCCGAACGTGCCGGACGTCTCGGTGCCCGTCGGCAAGGACGAGAGCGAGAACGCCGAGATCGCGCGCTGGGGCACGCCGCGCGCCTTCGATTTCGCCGTGCGCGACCACGTCGACCTGGGCGCGCGTCACGGCTGGCTGGACGGCGACGCCGGCGCCAGGCTGTCCGGCGCGCGCTTCACCGTGCTGCGCGGCGCGCTGGCGCGGCTGCACCGCGCGCTGGCGCAGTTCATGCTCGACCTGCACACCCGCGAGCACGGCTACCTCGAATGCAACGTGCCGCTGCTGGTGCATGCCGAAACCATGCAGGGCACCGGGCAGCTGCCGAAGTTCGAGGAGGACCTGTTCGCCGCCCAGGCCGGCGAGACCCGCCGCTATCTGATCCCCACCGCCGAAGTCTCGCTGACCAACCTGGTGCGCGAATCGATCCTCGAGGCCGACGCGCTGCCGATGCGACTGACCGCGCACACGCCGTGCTTCCGCGCCGAGGCGGGCTCCTACGGCAAGGACGTGCGCGGCATGATCCGCCAGCACCAGTTCGAGAAGGTGGAGCTGGTGCAGATCGTGCGTCCGGCCGAGTCGTTCGCCGCGCTGGAGGAACTGGTCGGCCACGCCGAGAAGGTGCTGCAGCTGCTCGGCCTGCCGTACCGCAAGGTGCTGCTGTGCACCGGCGACATGGGCTTCGCCGCGGCCAAGACCTACGACCTCGAGGTGTGGCTGCCTTCGCAGAACACCTACCGCGAGATCAGCTCCTGCTCCAACTGCACGGACTTCCAGGCGCGCCGCATGCAGGCGCGGTGGCGCAACCCGGAAACCGGGAAGCCGGAGCTGGTGCATACCTTGAACGGTTCCGGCCTGGCCGTCGGCCGCACCCTGATCGCGGTGATGGAGAACTACCAGAACGTCGACGGCTCGATCACCGTGCCCGAGGCGCTGCGACCGTACATGGGCGGCGCCGAACGGATCGCGTGACAATGAAGGGTCTTGCGTGCGTGCGCGGTCGGGGGTGGGAGCCTGCGTGCAGGCGACCGCCGGTCGCGAGCACGCTCGCTCCCGCAGGTGCACGCGGGCGGGGCCGGCAGCGCCCGCTGCGAGCCTGGACCGGAGCGGATACGCGCATGAGGAGAGGTGGCCGAGCGGTTTAAGGCACCGGTCTTGAAAACCGGCGTGGTAGCGATACCACCGTGGGTTCG